>JANWJS010000014.1 GCA_025451845.1 Steroidobacteraceae bacterium | reverse complement strand
GACCCCCGACGCCGCTTCCGGTGTGTCGCGCGATCACCAAGGTCGGTGAGGACGTCTCCAGGGCGCGCCGGCGGCGGCGCCTCTCGCGGGCTTCTCTCGCCGAGCGCAGCGGAATCTCAGAGGCGACGCTGAAGCGGCTGGAGAGAGGCGACGGAGCGGTGGCGCTCGAGAATCTCGCTCGCACGCTGTATGTGCTCGGCGAGCTCGGTCGGCTGGAACGACTGCTCGACGCGGCCACGGACGAGCTCGGCATTCAGCTCGCGGACGAGCAGCTACCGAAGCGCGTGCGCGCGCGGAAAAGCTCGGGAGCCATGTGAACGCGCGCCCTAACACCCGGCAGGCGGCGAGCGTGTGGGTAGGGCGCGCTGCACTCGAGGTCGGCGAGCTCGCGCTCATACGCGATGGCCGCCGCGAGTATTGCGCCTTCGGCTACAGCAGGTCCTGGCTGGCCCATGCCGGAGGCTTCGAAATCTCCCCGGATCTGCCGCTCCACGAGGGGCATTTCACGCGCCGTGCGGTCGGCGAGAATTCGCCATTTCCCTTTGCCTTGGCCGACACCGAACCCGATGCGTGGGGTAAGCGCGTCATACAGCGCGCGCACGCGAAACTCCGGCAACGCGATCCCACTCTTGGAGCGCTGACACGATTCGATCTCCTCACTGCGGTCGATGACTTCAGTCGCATGGGAGCGCTGCGCCTGCGCGATGCGAAGGGTCAGTTCCTGCGATCGGACACCGAGTTTCGCACTCCACAATTCATCGAGCTCGAAAAGATCTATGCCGCAACCCGCGCCGTCGAGCAGGGTACTGAGACCGAGGCAGATCTTCGCTTCCTTCAGGGGAAGGGCACCTCCCTGGGCGGCCTGCGGCCGAAGTGTACCGTGCTGGATACGGATGGAACACTCGCAGTTGGCAAGTTTCCAAGCGTAACTGATACGCGCCAGGTCGTGCGGGGCGAGGTCCTCGCGCTCAAGCTCGCGGCACTCGCCAAGCTCGATGTCGCTCAGGCGCGAGTTGAAACGATGGACGATACGCCTGTCGCGATCATCCGCCGGTTCGACCGGACGGCCGAGGGAGCCCGCATCGCGTACCTCTCAGGAGGCTCGCTGCTCCAAGCCCGACGGGATGAGGACCGCGCCTATACCGAGCTCGCCGATGCGCTGCGCCGGGTCAGCGTAAGGCCTTCCGAGGATGTGCGCGAATTGTGGCGTCGACTCGTTTTCAATTTCCTCATCAACAATGTCGATGATCATCTGTGGAACCTGGGTGTTCTGTACGCGGGCAACGGTCAGTGGCGGCTCGCGCCCGCCTTCGATGTCAACCCGTTTCCGGATCGGGTAAGGGAATCCAAGACCTGGCTGTCGGAGGACACGGGGCCCATTACCTCCTTGGAGCAACTCATCAACGGGAGCACCTACTTCGGGCTGCAGCCGAGCGAGGCTCGGGAAGAGGCGAGCGCGATGGCCGCCGTCGTTGCGAACTGGTCCGAGATCGCAACGTCCAAGGAGGTGGGAGTTACCGATGCAGAACTGGAGGTATTCGCGCCCGCCTTTCAGCAAAGCGAATAGGGCGCGGTTTTCCGCCTCTGGGCGGGCAGCGATGATTACCGCCGCACCCGCGGCATGTTGCCTGGCTGATCTCCAGCGCATCAGAGAATGAGTCGACGCATGTCTGCGAGCGTCTCTGCAAGGTATCTCACGAAGCGCGCCGCGGCGGCGCCGTCAATCACGCGGTGATCATAGGAAAGACATAGGGGCAGCATCAGTACCAGCGCTATTTACGAGTGACCCTGCGTAAGATGCGTGCGCGCATTGCGTCGGGCAAGCATAAGCAGCCCCGGCGCGGCTCAAGATCACGGCATGCCGTCCATGCCTAATCGGTGCCCGTGGCATTTCTCGGCCCGGGGGCGGATAGTGGCGCGGAGTACACGGGGAGTTTTGCCATGAGTGATGCATCGCAACCCGCCAACGGCCCGGATCTGGCGGCCGGAGTTCCCGCAAGCCTTCTTGCGGAAGGCACTATGTTGGTAGGGCACGTGGGGTCGAAACCGGTTCTCGTCGCCCGCCGCGGATCGGAGGTGTTTGCGGTCGACGCCAAGTGCACTCACTACGGCGGCCCGCTCGGCGAAGGACTGATGGTGGGCGAGACGGTTCGCTGCCCTTGGCATCACGCCTGCTTCAGTCTCCGTACGGGCGAGGCACTCGAGGCGCCCGCACTCATGCCCGTGAACTGTTGGCGTGTGGAACACACTGACGGCCGTTACATCGTCCGGGAGAGAATGAAGGAAGCACGGAAGCGCAAGGTTGACTCACGCACCGCTTCTTCGGGCAAATCGGAGCGTATCGTGATCATCGGGGGCGGCGCGGCCGGTTTCGCGGCGGCGGAGATGCTCCGTCGCGAAGGCTTTGACGGAGCGCTCACCATGCTGAGTGCAGACGACTCCGCGCCCTACGACCGACCGAACCTCTCCAAGGACTATCTGGCCGGCACCGCATCGGAGGACTGGATTCCGCTCAGGCCCGCGGAGTTCTATGTCGATGGCAACATCGATCTGCGCCTTCGGGCGGAAGTAGTGGTCATCGATCCCGCGGCGCGGAGCGTGAAGCTCGCCAGTGGCGATTCGATCACTTACACCCAATTGCTGCTCGCCACGGGCGCGGAGCCACTCCGCCTCAAATGTCAGGGTGCGGAGCTGCCGCATGTGCTCACGCTGCGCTCACTTGCCGATTGCCGGGCGATCATCTCGCACGCCAAGCCGGGCAGCCGCACGGTGATCGTCGGGGCAAGCTTCATTGGGCTCGAGGCGGCGGCGGCATTGCGACAGCGGCAGGTGGAGGTCCACGTCGTGGCGCCGGAGGCCCGGCCCATGGAGCGGGTCCTCGGGCCCGCGATGGGAGACTTCATTCGCTCCCTCCACGAGTCGCACGGCGTTGTGTTTCATCTTGGGCACACAGTGAGTGCGATAGATACCCGGCGGGTCAAGCTCGACGATGGAGCTCTGATCGATGCCGGCCTCGTGCTCATCGGGATCGGTGTACGTCCGCGCCTCGCACTCGCCGAGAGGACGGGCCTCGCAATCGACCATGGCGTTTTAGTCAACGAGTACCTCGAGACGAGCGCCCCGGGCATTTTCGCGGCTGGGGATATCGCCCGCTGGCCCGACCCCCTGAGCGGGGAGAGGCTTCGCATCGAGCACTGGGTGGTCGCGGAGCGCCAGGGCCAAGCTGTCGCCCGCAATATGCTCGGGCGTCATGAGCCCTTTGCGGGCGTGCCGTTCTTTTGGACTCAGCAGTACGACGTGTCGATCGACTACGTCGGGCATGCTACTGCATGGGACAAGATCGACCAGCAGGGCGATCCTGCCGCGCGCGATGTCGCTCTTTGGTTCCGCAGGAGCGGGCGCACGCTCGCGGTCTCGACGATTTTCCGTGGCCGCGAAAGCCTCCAAGCGGAACTCGCCATGGAGCAGGGGTGCTCTCCGGGAGGCCAGGCGGTGGTTTGAGCGTGCATTCCAGACAGGTCCGTACTTGTACGTATCGAGAAGCGGCTGGATACCCACTCCCGCGGATGTAACCTACATACCTACGAAGAAGCTCTGAAGCTCTGTCGCCTTGGAGGTACCGATGAGCCAGTCCAAAGCACGATCGGGAGTGAGTATCAAGCGGGCTTACGAGCCGCCCGGGCCCAGCGATGGCACCCGGATTCTCGTCGACCGATTGTGGCCTCGCGGCGTGACGAAGACCGATGCCCACATCGCTCAATGGATGAAGGAGATCGCCCCGAGCACTGAGCTGCGCAAGTGGTTCGGACACGACCCGGAGCGTTGGGAGGAGTTTTGCCGCCGTTATCGGGCGGAGCTCGCCCAGAAGCGGGAGCTCATGGCAGAGCTGCGAGTGCTCGCGAGAAAGGGGCGCCTGACGCTGGTCTATTCCGCGCGTGACGAGGCGCACAATCAAGCCGTCGTGCTCCGCGAGGCGCTTCTGCATTGAGGCGGCTCCGGAGTTTCTGGAGGACGGGATTGGGACGGATGAGGCATCCCGTGAGATAGGCCGGCGGCCAGCGATCAAACGAGACGCTCAGTGCGCGTTGGCTCCCTGATCGGATGATCGCGCCGCTCGAGAACTCGAGGGCCGGTCACTTACGAGCTGGCGCGCGGCCTGATGAAGAGTGGCGCGTAGCGCAGCGCAAAGAGCGCAAATGCTCCGATCCAGAGCGCCGCCGAGATCACGAGGAGAGTCTCGCGCCGGCCGACCGCGAATTCCGCGGAGATTCGCACGACCGCCGCCAGCATCACCAGGCCGTAGGTCACGCTGGTTGGAGCATCGGCCGAAAGCTCATGTCCCGTATGGCCGCGGGTCACGCGCGTCATGACCGCAAGGATCATCGTTCCGATGGCACCGACGGTGAGCGTATGGATGGCAGCGTCTAGCGGAAATGAGACATCAAGTGTCGCGACACCAAGGGCGGCGACGCCGATCACCAGCCAGCCGTAACCGACATGCAGGATGAGCAACAGCGGCTCGGAGCGTGTGGCAATCCCGCGCCACTGTAGCAGTCGCCATAGATGGATCGCGGCGCCGGCGAGCAGCGCGATGCCGGTAATGCGGGCTTGTGGAAAGAACACCCAGATCATGAGAGCCGCATGAAGCGCTCCGAGCGACCCGCGGTCGAGAATCCCTGCAGCGGCAGGCAACGCGGCCACCTTGCGCTTCACCAGCCAATTGCGCGTAAAGCTCGGCACGATACGTCCGCCGATCACCGAGATCAGGATGAGAATGGCGGCGAGCGCAGCCCGCCAGCCATAGCCGGCGAGGGTCCCGAAGCCCTCGATGCTGAGGTCCACGAGGAGATTGGCCGCGCCGAGCACGATCACGGGAGCGATGATCGGCAGGTTGCGCCGGTTCCGGGCGGAGATGATCTCCCGGGCCACCACCGCGGCGAGCGCCAGCGGGAAGGCGATATCCGCCACGATCGCGAGCCAGGGGGGAATCCACTCGCAAGCGAGGGAGTCGATGCGTGCCAGGGCCCAGAGACCCACGAGAGCGCCGAGCAGCGGCCCGCTCACGGACCGCCGGCCCGTCCAGTTGGGAATCGCAGTGAGGAGAAATCCCGCGATGGCGGCCAACACGAAGCCGAAGAGCATCTCGTGAATGTGCCAGGTGAGGGGATCAAAGCGCGTCGGCAGTCGAAGTCCCCACGCCAATACCGCGATCCACAGCCCGATCGCGGCCGCAGCCCAGAGCCCAGCAGCCAGGAAGAAGGGTCGAAAGCCGTATGAGACGAGGGTTCGCAGGGCGAGGCCGCGAATCCGCGGGGTGGTGCTCAGAGTCTCATCCGTGGCTGCGACAGCCAATCGATGCACTCGTCGGGGTCGATCACCAGCATGTTGGGTCCGGCATGGAAGCAATCGACGGGCAGACCTCGACGCAATCGGTGTATTTGCACTTGATACAGTTTTCGGTGACGACGTGAGTCACGGTTCCCTCTTTGCGCGGCGCGCAACCTTGCCTCGGGAAGGCTACTCACCTGAAGATCCGATCGCCTTGACAGCCATCAAGCGTGGCGGAGGCAGCGCACGGTTCTGCACTCGGCACCGAATCTCCCGTGGGTTCCATGAGCCGCAGTACGCCGTCTGCGAAGGGGTTGGGAACCTCGATCAGGCGCGGATTGCGATTCGTGTTGGGGTCGCCTTTCATCGCTCGGACGTTGCGACCCCCGGCGAGATCGCCGTGAGCAGGCCCTGCAGGATCCGCGCCGGGTTCGGCGGACAGCCCGGTACCGCGACGTCGACCGGAATCACGTTCGCTACCCGTCCGCGGGAGGCGCCGCGCTCGCCGAATATGCCTCCCGTGCAGCCGCAATCCCCGAGCGCTACGACGAGCTTCGGGCCCGGCATCGCATCGTAGACACGCTTGAGCGCCGCCTCCATGTTCGCCGTAACGGGGCCGGTGACGAGGAGCAAATCTGCGTGCCGTGGGCTTGCCACGAAGCGGATATTGCAGCCTTCCAGGTTGTAGAACGCATTGTTGAGCGCCACGATCTCCAGCTCGCAGCCGTTGCAGGAGCCGGCGTCGACGTGCCGGATGCAAAGCGCCCGCCCAAGGACCTCCGTGACGCGCGCATCGAGCGTGCGCCGCAAGCGCAGCAACTCGTCCGGCGCGGGTGCCGGCTCAGACACCAGGCCGATGGAGCCGATCTTGCGCAAGGTCTTGAGCATGGCTACAAGTCCACCCCGCTGTAAGCGAGATTGAAGGATTTGTTGATGAGCGGGAAGTCCGCCACGATGTTGCCGATGATGGCATGCTCGATCGCCGGCCAGCCCTGCCAGGAGGAATCGTGCGGATGGCAGCGGCGGATCGAGCCGCCGGGTCCGGCCTCGAGCGCGATCAGCACGGGTCCCCGCCAGCCCTCGATCAATCCGGCTCCGAAGGTGCCGTCCGTCGGCGCTTCGATGTTCTCGACATGCCCTCCGGGCGGGAGTCCCTCGAGCATGCGCTCGAGCAGACGGGCCGAGACCGCGAGCTCCTCGAAGCGCACGGCCACTCGCGCCGCGACATCGCCTCCCGACTGCACGACCTTTGAGACCGCGAGTTCCGTATAGGGTGCACACGGAAGGTCCACGCGTGCATCGAGCGGCTGCCCGCTCGCTCGCCCCACGAGGCCCAGCACGCCGAGCCGAATCGCGAGCTCCGGCGCCAGTCGGCCCGCCCCGGTGAAGCGATCTCGTACGCCGGAATGCTCGTCATAGATGGCACGCAGCTCCGTCGCTTCCTCGCACACCTTGCGAACGGTGTTAGCAAGCGCGCGCCCCGCCTCCGGCGACAGGTCGACAGTGGTTCCTCCGGGAACGATGGCGTCGAGCAGATATCGCTGTCCGAGTGCTGCGCTCACAGCCCGTAGCAGCTCCTCTTTCAGGCGCGAGAACTGTGCGAGTCCGAAGGCGAATCCGGCGTCGTTGCCGAGGGCGCCCAAATCGCCCAAGTGGTTGGCGACGCGCTCGAGCTCGAGGAATGCCGCGCGCAGCCACGCGGCGCGTGCCGGGATGACGCACCCGCTGATCCCTTCGAGCGCCTGACAATACGCCCAGGAGTATGCCACCGCGGAGTCGCCACATACGCGCGCGGCAAGCCGGTGCGCCTCGAGGATCGGCAGCTCCGTGAAGCGTTGCTCGACGCCTTTGTGGGTATAGCCCAGCCGCTCCTCGAGCCGCAGCACCTTCTCACCGACCACCGAGAAGCGGAAATGGCCGGGCTCGATCGTGCCGGCATGCACCGGGCCCACCGCGATCTCGTGCACGCCTTCGCCGTCGACGCGCACGAAGTCGTAGTCCTTGCCGTGACGCAGCCACGGACGTCGGTCCGGATCACTCGACCTGACACCGGAGATATCGAATGCCGCCCGCTGCAGGCGCGAGGCGGCCGGGAAGATCTCCTCGAGCCCCGGATAATCGCCGGACTCGTCGCCGGTCTTGCGCTCGATGGGCAGTTGGAGGATGAGCACACCGAGGTCACTGAGATACGCGGCATAGATGGCCGCACTCTCCGTGTCGCGTGGCTCCCCGGAGCCCCAGAGCGAGAGCAGGCGGCCACCTGCGGCCGCGACATCGCGCGCCGCCTGCAACCAATCCTCCGCGCACACGCCGACTCCGCGCAGCGAGGGCGCGCCCGCAAGGGCCTGCGCGCGATCCCACCAGCGTCTCATCGGCATGGCGGCGACCCTCGGGGAGTCCGGCTCACCATGTCATGGCCCTCCGATGAGGCGGGCCGCGGCGCGGTACCAGTCCGCAAGATAGGGCGGGATGTAGAGGCCGAGGAGCAGCACGATGGCCAGATGCGTGAAGACCGGAAGCAACGCGGGGGCGTGCGGCAGCCGGCGCAAGCGGGTCTCGCCGAATACCATCGGCTGTACCCGGCCGAAGATGGCGGCGAAGGCGATCCCGAGGGCGGCTAGCAGAATGGGAGTTGCCCAAGGCTGCTCGCGCATGGCGGTGGTCAGGATGAGGAACTCGCTGGCGAATACTCCAAAGGGCGGCATGCCGAGAATGGCGAGCGAGCCCATCATGAGTCCCCAGCCCACCGTTGGAGAGAGGGTGATGAGGCCCCGGATGTCGTCCATGAGCTGTGAGCCCGCCTTCTGCGCCGCATGGCCGACGGTGAAGAAGATCGCGGACTTGGTGAGCGAGTGCACCGTCATGTGCAGGAGCGCCGCGAAATTGGCGACGGGTCCGCCCATCCCGAAGGCGAAGGTGGCGATGCCCATGTGCTCGATCGAGGAATAGGCGAAGAGGCGCTTGATGTCCCGCTGCCGCCAGAGGAAGAGGGTGGCCAGCACGAGCGACAGGAGGCCAAAGCCCATGAGCATGCGCGAGGGGAGTGTCGAGTGGAGCGACCCTTCCACGAGGATCTTGCAGCGCACGACTGCGTAGAGGGCAACATTGAGAAGAAGACCGGATAGCACCGCCGAGATCGGCGTCGGCCCTTCCGCGTGCGCATCGGGCAGCCAGTTGTGAAGCGGCGCGAGGCCGACCTTGGTGCCGTAGCCCACGAGGAGGAACACGAATGCGAGCGCGAGCACGGATGGCTCGAGTGTGGATTTGACTGCATCGAGGTGCGTCCAGAGAAGCGCCGTCACCCCCTGCGCGCCCAACACCTTCTCGGCGGCAAAGTAGAGCAGTATCGTCCCGAAGAGTGCCTGGGCGATACCAACGCCGCACAGTATGAAATATTTCCAGCCCGCCTCCAGGCTCCCGGGGGTGCGATAGAGCGTGACGAGCAGCACCGTCGAGAGCGTCGCACCTTCCATCGCCACCCAGAGCAGCCCCATGTTGTTCGTGGTGAGCGCGAGCAGCATGGTGAAGCTGAAGAGCTGGTACATGCTGTGATAGAGCCGCAGTCGCCCGGGCGTCACCCGGCCGTGGACGGACTCGATGCGCATGTAGGGGCGGGAGAAGAGCGAAGTGGTGAGCGCCACGAACGCCGTCAGCGTCACCAGGAAGAGGTTGAATGGATCGATGAAGAACTGCTCATGCCAGAGGAGGAGGCTCCCCTCGCGGATCACCCGCACTGTGAGCGCGCACGCAGCGAGGAAGGTCCCGAGGCTAAATACCACGTTGATCTCGGGAGCCTCGCGGCGCGCACCGAGAAGACCAAACACGGCAGCCCCGGCAAGCGGCAGGCCCAGCAGTAAGAGGAGCTCCATCCTAGTCGCGCTCCTTGAGGGATTCGAGGTGGTGCAGGTCCAGGCTGTCGAACTGCTCGCGGATCTGGAAGAAGAACACGCCGAGGACCAGCATCGCGACCAGGACATCGAGGGCGACGCCCAGCTCGACCACCATCGGCATGCCGTAAGTGGCGCTCATGGCGGCGAAGAAGAGGCCGTTTTCCATCGATAGAAATCCCACGACCTGGGACATCGCCTTGCGCCGGGTGATCATCATGAGGAAGGCGAGCAGCACCACGCTCACCGCAATGCCGATCGCACTGCGTGTGGCGGTGCTCGCGAGCTGGGTGATGGGCTGTGCCAGGCCAAAGGCGAACACCACGATGAGGAGCCCGGCCAGCATCGTCCCCGAGACGTTGAGCAGCGGTTCGGTATCCCAGTAGACCTCGAGCCTGCGGATGAGCCGGT
Organism: Steroidobacteraceae bacterium; assembly: GCA_025451845.1. Lineage (GTDB taxonomy): Bacteria > Pseudomonadota > Gammaproteobacteria > Steroidobacterales > Steroidobacteraceae > 13-2-20CM-66-19. The sequence continues at coordinate 8,208 of JANWJS010000014.1, read as the reverse complement.
GCAGGAGCCAGGGCAGGAAGATGACCTTCAGGGCGATCGTGAGGGCGGCGGAGAGATACAGATGCCCCTCACCGGTCCGCCAAGCAACCAGCAGCGTCGCCGTCGCCAGCGCGCCACCCTGGACGGCGTAGAGATTCACGAGCGAGACGATGCGCCGCTGTGACAGCATGGCGAACGAGAGCAGCAGCATGACGGCCGCGCAGGCATCAAGGAGCTGCTGATCGAGGGCTATTTGGGGCATCACCCTCGAGCTCCCAACATCACGTGCACCAGAAGGCCCAGCACCGCGAAGAGATATGCGGTTGCCAAAAACTCGGGCGCGCGCATGACGCGCAGCTTGGCGCAGAGGGTCTCGATCAAGGCGAGTCCGCCGCCGGCGAGAGCCAACTTCACTGCGAGCGTCGGGATGGCCACGGCGAGACCCAAGGGTCCGATGTGCCCGGTGGCCACGCCCCAGGGAATAAAGAGCGCAAACCCGATGCACGCGTAGTTGAAGAGTTTGAGCGCCGTGGTCCACTCCATCAGGGCCAAGTGCCTCGCCGAGTACTCCAGGAGCATCGCCTCGTGGATCATCGTGAGCTCGAGATGCGTGCTCGGATTGTCCACGGGGATGCGTGCGTTCTCCGCGAGCAGCACCAGTGTGAAGGCGACTGCGGTAAAGGCGAGCGCCGGATCCAACCCTAAGGTCTGCGTTGCGAGGTGCTCGGTGATTGCGGGCAGCGCCGTGCTCGCCGAGAGGAGCGAGGCGACGAAGATGACCATCAGCAGCGCCGGCTCTGCGAGAAACCCCACCATCATCTCCCGGCGCGCACCTAATGTTCCGAACGCGGTGCCGATGTCCATCGCCGCTAGCGCCATGAACACGCGAGCCGTAGCAAATAGTCCTACGAGCGCTATCGCGTCCGCCGAGACGACGAGCGGCAGGCGCGTTCCCATCGATGGGATGATGGCGGCGGCAAGGACCATCGTCCCGAAGACCACGTAAGGCGCCAGGCGGAAGAGGCGGGAGGCGTTTTGCGCGATGACGGCTTCTTTGTGGAAGAGCTTGCGGATGTTGCGGTAGGGCAGCCAGAGGCTCGGTGCCCGGCGATTCTGCAGCCAGGCGCGGCACTGGCTCACCCAACCGAGGAAGATCGGTGCCGCCGCGAGGGCCGCCACGATCTCGATAAATTGGGTGAGCCAGTCCTCGGGTCTCATGCGAAGAGCGCCAGGGCGAGCAGCACGATGAGGGTCACGAAGCTGTAGAGCAGATAGACGGAGACCCGCCCCTGCTGCAGGAATGCCACGGCGCTGGCCAACCGCTGCACCGAGCTCCCAAGCGGCTCGTACACCGTGCGCCAGAACCGGTCCGCAATGGCAATCCGGTAGCGGGGCGTCCGATCGGAGGGCGCCGGCAGTTCCCGCTCGATCTGAAAGAACGACTGAAAGATGTTGCGAATCGGCTGACCAAAACCTTCCGCCGTATCCTGCATCCGGGGGGTGAGTGATCCGAAGCCGCAATCCCAAGCGGGTGTGCGCCGCACGCGTTGGTGGTACGCGAGGCGCACGACGAGTGCGGTGAGAGCCACCACGCCCGCCGTGGCTGCCAGGAAAATGATGGGTCCATAAGAGACCGCCCGGCCAGGCACGGGCGCAAGCAGCCACCAATGCGATGCGGCTTGCGGTACTGCCGCCCCCACGAGCTGGCGAGTGACGGCTCCGAGTGCCGCGACGACCTGGAAAGGCAGGAGTCCGAGCAGCACGCAGCCGAGCGCGAGCCACGCGAGGCCCAGGCGCTCCAGCCGCCCGCAGTCGTGCGCGTGAGCAAGCGAGGGTTCGCGCGGCTGACCGAGGAAGATGACGCCGAAAAACTTGACCATGACATAGCCGGCGAGCGCGGCGCAGAGCGCCACGAGCGCCATGCCCATCGGGATGAGGAGGTTCACGAATTCATGCGGCACACGGTCCGCGAACAGGAACGACTGCAACAGCAGCCACTCCGACACGAAGCCATTGAGCGGTGGGAGCCCCGCAATGGCGAGCGCGCCGATGAGTGTCAGCCACGCGACCCACGGCATGCTGTGTATCAGACCGCCGAGGCGCCCGAGGTTGCGCTCCCCGGTCGCATGCAGCACGGAGCCCGTCCCGAGGAACAGCAGGCTCTTCATGAACGAGTGGTTCAGGCAGTGATACAGCGTGGCCAGCAGCGCAAGCGCCGCCACCGCCTGCATCCCCGCGCCGAGAAAGATGACCGAGAGCCCAAGACCGGTGAACACAATCCCCATGTTCTCGATCGAGGAGTATGCGAGCAGGCGCTTCATGTCAGTCTGCACGGCAGCGAAGACGACACCGTAGAAAGCGGTAAATAGGCCGAGGATCAGCGGTACGAGACCCCACCACCAGACCGGCCGGCCGAGCAGATCCAGAGTCACTCGCAGAAGGCCGTAGACGGCTGTCTTCAGCATGACCCCGCTCATGAGCGCCGAGACAGGCGAGGGCGCGGCGGGGTGCGCCTCGGGCAGCCAGACGTGCAAGGGTACGAGGCCCGCCTTCAGCCCAAACCCGGCGAGCGCCAGGAGAAATGCGGCGGCCGCCCAGGCGGGCGCCAGGTGTGCTGCGCGCATCGCATCGAACGTGAACTGCCAGCTGCCGCCTTGCAAAACTCCAAAGCACAGCAGGATCGCGATTGCACCCAGATGAGCCATGAGCAGGTAGATGAATCCGGCGCGACGGATCTCCGGAATGCGGTGCTGCGTGGTCACGAGGAAATAGGAGGAAAGCGCCATCACCTCCCAAGCCACCATGAACCCGTAGGCATCGTCCGCGAGCAGCACCCATCCCATGCTGGCGAGGAACAGGTGGTACTGCAGGCAGAGCAGCCCCGGCGCGGTCCCCTCACCCTGTCTGAAGTAACCGCCCGCAAACACCGAGACACCCGCGGATGAGGCGCCAAGGAGCAGCAGAAAGAAGCTCGAGAGCGGATCGAGCCGCAGATGGAAGGGCAGGTCCGGCAGCCCGAAGGGCAGGACGAGCTGCTCGGTGCCGCCGGCGAGGAGACTCGAGCCCGCGATTGCTGCGAGAGCGAGCCCCGCCATGGCCCCGAGCGGAAAGAGCGTCCGTCCCGCGAAGCGCACGCTCGCGGGCCGCAGCAGGCCCGCGAGGCCGATAAGACCCCATGCCGCGAGCAGTCCGGCGCAGCCAGTCAACGGCGATGAAAAAATCGTGGTCACGGAAGGTGAAACCGATGGTGCATCGTATTATCATGGTACGCACCTCGAATGTGAAGCAGATCGCACCCGTGCCACTCGAAGAGCGCACCGCCCGACTCACCATCCTGATCGATCCGCGCAAGAAAGCTGTATTCGAGCGGCTCTGCGCGGAGGAAGACGCGACGCCCTCGCAGGTAGTCCGACGCTTGATCCGCACCTACATAGAGGAGAGACAGGGCGCGCCCTGGCGGCCGGAAGAGGCCTCGTCGGTGCCCATCCAGCGCAGGCCCGGCACGAAGCCGCGCGGCTCGAAGCGGCAGTGACCGAAGTAGTGCAGTCACCCACAGCTGGGCGCGAGCGATAGCGATGATTGCATGCGGCCCAGAGCGAATAGCGGGGCGGTCGCCGCGGCCAGATCAAAGCCGGCTCCAGGCCGCCTCGAGCCTCGAATGCAGCACCGACAACTCGCGCGCGACGCAGGCGTGCTGCTCCTCGCTCAATTTCAAGCCGGAAAGAGCCTGCTTCGTCGCCGCGCATACTTCTCGAGCCTGCTGCAATCGGTGGCGCACCTCTTCGGCGGCGGAACTCGCCGCGGCGTCCAAATACCACCGCGCCAACGTCAACTGAGTCCGGATCCAGTCCGGATCGTTGTCTTGCGCTCTCATGAATTCTCGCCGTAATTTATGTCATTTCCGTCTGAGACCGTGCGGATCGACGATCGTTCACTCCTCGGTGTCGGTGAACTACAACATGTCTGTTGATTTACGTGTCGAAGTAGCGGGACCGCGAGTTGCTGGTCAATTCTGCTTCGCCGACGAGCCTTGTCATTGCATGAGCTCGTGATCGCGATACGATCAGCGCGTGCGGCTGGTAGCAGCGTTCGCGAGTGCTCCTCGCGATCAAGGCGGGCACGCAGAGGCCTCGTGGAGATACGTCACGATCTTCGGACCCGCAGGCCTGGCTCACTCGGCTGATCGAGGCGCTGCTCTTTGAATACATGTATAGCGAGCCCCCAGCCGCATCCGCCAAGTGATCATGCCTCACGAGCAGCAGCCTTCAGCGTCGGATCAGCGTCAAGCGCGACTCACCCGAGAGGCAGCGCTCGAAGGCTATCGCCGCATGGTACGGATTCGCCGCTTCGAGGAAGAAGCGATGCGCCGTGCGACCGCAGGAGAGTTCTCCGGCATGCATTCGAGCAGCGGCCAGGAGGCAGCAATCGTCGGTGCTTGTCTGGCGCTGCGCGATGATGACTACATCACGGGCACTCACCGCTCGCATGGCCATCCCATAGGTAAAGGCGCGGACCTGAAGCCTTTGATGGCGGAGCTTTACGGCAAGGCCACCGGCCTCTGTAAAGGCCGGGGCGGATCGATGCATCTCGCCGATCGCAAGGTGGGAATCATCGGTGAGTCGGCCATCGTGGGCGGTGGAATTCCACTCGCTACCGGCGCGGGTTTGAAGCCGCGGCCTGCAGGCTTGGCCGTGTTGAGGAGCACGCCGCTTCATGTAGGATGCGCGAATGTCAACTATGGTATACGGCGGTAGTTACGGAGACTGGGCGCTATCGGGATTTCCCTTGGCGGCAGTTTGCGCGAATTGTCCCAAAGGCGGAAGGTAAGGACTGAGGAGAGCAGCGGGTGTTAGCCTGCTGGATTGCCTGAGAGCCGGGCCGTCTTCTAGCCGCTCCATAGAGCTGACGTGCCCAGATCTCGACTCACAGCTAGGTGGAGCGCATTCTCGGCTTTAGCGCCTCCGTGGCGCATGTCTCTGCCAAGCAGCAGCATGAACTGGAAGAAATCGGCCAGCCGATGCCGGTGGAAGACAGCTACATCGCTGCGATCGCGATTCGGCATAACCTGACGGTGGCGATCGGGAACGAGAAGGACTTTCGGCGATCCGGGGTCAAGCTGTTCAATCCGTTAGAGGAGACTGCCCCCGCCGCTAAGCGGGCCAGCCAGGGGACTTGCCGTCGCCGTGCACGCCGAAAAGGTGGGCGGTACAGGAAGTCGGTGGCGGCGTGCGATGGCCTGCTTGTTGAGGCGCAGGGAGGGTGAGCGCTGAGTTTGGCACCCGACAGCGAGCACGCGAATGGAGGCGTCGTTTCGCCGTAGGGGGCCGTACGGCAGCGTGGACGGCTACCGCGAGGAAGGGGTGGACTATTTAGGGATATATCGTAAAATGGTCCGTACCAATTTACGATACACCGTAAAACGGTCCATGGCACCTCGACCTAGGCTGTACGATCACATTCTTGAAGGTCACTTGGCGGAGCATCGCCAGATGGCCTTCGTGAGCGGACCTCGCCAAGTAGGCAAGACGACTACTTGCCGTGGCCTGAGTACCGCTTATCTGAACTGGGATAGTGTCGACGATCGCCGAATCATCCTGCGCGGACCCGAAGCCGTTGCGCGGCATATCGGACTCGCGGAACTGCGGGAGCAGCTGCCTGTGGTGGTCTTCGATGAGCTTCACAAGGACAGGAAGTGGAAGAATTTCCTCAAGGGATTTTTCGACGTACATGCCGATCGCACGCGAATCATCGTCACCGGAAGCTCACGATTGGACATCACGCGCCGCGGCAGTGACAGTCTGATGGGCCGGTACTTCCTGTTTCGCATGCACCCGTGGAGCGCTGGGGAGTGCGCGCGTCAATCGGTACCCGACTCTGTCGTGCAACCGCCCACACCGTTCTCTGATGCAGATTGGGAGGCGCTAATCGAGCACGGTGGATTCCCTGAACCATTCCTCAAGCGCGATCAGAGGTTCACGCGCCGCTGGAGGACTCTACGCCAAGATCAGCTGACCAAACAGGACTTGCGGGAGGTGTCGAGACTACAAGACATCGCTGCGATGGAAACCTTAGCATTGATTTTGGCGGAGAATTCTGCTCAACATTTGGTCTATTCGAACCTGAGTAGTGAGATCGGCAACGCTGTCGATACAGTTAGAAGGTGGATCGATTTGCTCGTCCGCCTTCACTACGGCTTCTTGGTGCGCCCATGGTTCAAAAACGTCGCCAAGTCTCTCCGTAAGGAGCCGAAGTGGTATCTGCGTGACTGGTCTGGCATCGATGATGCCGGAGCGCGGGCGGAGACCTTTATCGCCTGCCATTTGCTAAAAGCCGTCGAGGGGTGGACTGATCTTGGGCTCGGGAATTTCGAGCTTCGTTATCTTCGCGACAAGCTGAAGCGAGAGGTCGATTTCCTAGTCGTGCGCGATCGTAAGCCGTGGTTCCTGGTCGAGGCCAAGAACGGCGATGACAAGCTTTCCAATTCGCTGGGCTACTTTCAGACGCAAACGCAGGCTCGCCACGCTTTTCAGGTTGTGCTGGATCGGCCATTTGCGGCCGTGGACTGCTTCACGAGGACTGATCCGGCTGTTGTCCCCGCGCGGACGTTCCTGAGCCAATTGCTCTGAGATTTTGAGATCCGCGCACGCCTATACCGAAATCGGTATGAAAAAAAAGGCCGATTCGGGTATGCCGCTACCAGAACAGCGCAACCGAGAATCTGCAGACGGCATGCCGGAAGCATCTGCGCGCCTGAGCCTACATGGCGCAGCCCGCGGCACGTGATGCGACCTACTGGTTACTCAGCTCGAACTCTGGATTGGGTCGATCAATGTTCCGATGAAGAGCAGCGCGCCTGTCTTCCCGTCCACAATCGCGTAGAAGAATGGGCGATTCATGATCATGCCGATGGGCATGCTTTGAAGGACAGCCTCCGCCGCGGTCGCGCCGGCGGCTACTGTCCCGCTCTCATCCACCTTCACCACTGTCTCGTGCTCGATATCCGAGATATAGATAGGCGTGCGTGAAGCTGGCCGCCCACCCGCGCACCTTCATCGTCATCGGCCTGCTGCGCTCGACCCTCGATCCGACCGAACTCGCCCGGCAAGGCACCCTGAAGTTTTAGCAAAAAGACACATTAAGGCTGTTTTTTGTAGCCTTCGCCCAGATCAATGTTGGTGATCAGATAAAGGCCTCTAAACGATTTCTTCACAACAAGCAGATAATAAAATCCTCGTCCTCGAACATTCTCCGAGAGAAGAGGACGGAAGTTATCAAGCACAACAGTTGGCCCAGCTTGCAAATCTTCCAGCGACCATGAGCCCTCCTGATGGTCTGTTTGTCCGCCTCTTGCTTTATAGGTGTGAGAGTATGTTCCGTTGGTGCCCAATTGGATTGTGTCGACTCCCCCGTCAACAGAGAGCGCGTACTTCCCGGCGAGGTCTCCGGCAGAGTAATGACTGGCACAGCCAGTCAACATGGCGATCACAAAGGCAGCAGCTATCCTCATCATTTGTACCGCACCATCAAGGCGAGCCTATTGGCCCCCATTCTTGCAGCCGCAGTTATTTGCTCCTGTCGAGGCTGGTACCACTCCCTCATACTCTTGAGAGGCATTCCCCATAGGCCACCCATTCGGTGGGTTCAAAAAGTTCGGATAAGTCTCATAAAGGAACGAGGTCATGCTCGTGGTGTTATAAACATAAACCCTGGCAGTGCCGTTTGAGCTCGGATAGACATCCACGCTGTACGTTCCGACAAACTGCTGCGTGGAGTTTAATCCTGCCTTCCAGAGGCCTTTTAAGCCAAATTTGTAATCGTAGCTTGTCACCGGAGACCACTGGCTCGGGCATTTACCAGCGTTCTTCTGGTTGAAAGCGTTGATCGTGTTCGCCACTCCTGGCGATTGCATCATGTCATTCGACTGGTTGGTTCCCGGACCATAAGCAGTGTTCGGCGGGGCTCTGCCTAATGCCCAGTCCCAGAACATGTACCAATCGTCACCCCACGTCAGCCCTAGCGGGTCAGTGCGCAAAACTGGGTCCCCGCCAACATAGGCATACGTCGAGTAGCTCCCTCCTGCGAGCCCTATTGGATCGCTCTCCACGTGGCCGCTTCGCTGAGAACCCTAAGGTCGTTTTCCAAGTCGCGCGAGTATCAGGTGGGCGATCAGGTAGGCACCCGCAAATACAAAAACAAGCGGTGCCGCTCCCGAGAGTAAGAAGGCAAATG
>JANWJS010000013.1 GCA_025451845.1 Steroidobacteraceae bacterium | reverse complement strand
GGGCAGGCCCGCTGCCAATGGGACGCGCGGCGCCGCCCAGGCAAGCAGCACGGGCGCCAGATCGTGCAAGGCGAAATGCTGCAGCTGGAGGACGAAGATCATGTGGCTCGCGTAGTATTCCCAGCTCGTCTGCAACGCGGCGTAGATGACCAACAGGCCGAGGTAGAACGCGGTGCGCCGGCCCACCGGGACCGGCACGCTCACATGGCTCGAGCCGCGGCGGTAGAGCACCGCGGCAAGGCCTATCGCGGCCACCACGGTCGGCGAGAACTGCCACGGTAGAAGGAACACGGGAATCCACGCCAGCAAGTTTCGCCGCCGCTACGGTCGGTCGCGGCCGTCACCGGATGCTCGAGCTCGGCGCCACCCTCGCGCCTGAGCCGCGATATACTGCGGCCGGGTGGGGGAGCCGGGAGTACGCGATCAATGCCAGCGAGGAGACTGACAACCTCGAACAACTCCGAGCGCCGACGCGCGCTGCGGCTGCACGGCACCATCGCGCGCGACATCGGCGTACGGATCGTCTCGGGAAGAGTTCCTCCGGGCCGGGTCTTGAGCGGCGAGATCAAGGCCAGCGAGCGCCTGCACGTCTCCCGTACCGCGTATCGCGAGGCGGTACGCATTCTGGCTGCCAAGGGTCTAATCGAATCGCGGCCGAAACTCGGTACCCGGGTCAGCGAGCCGCGCGCCTGGCATCTTCTCGACCCGGACGTCATTTCCTGGATATTCACCGACACCCCGGATGAGCGGTTGTTGCACGCCCTGTTCGAGCTGCGCACCATCGTGGAGCCTGCCGCCGCGGCGTTGGCGGCGCAAAAGCGAACTTCCGAGCAGTTGCAGGCCCTGCGCCATGCGCTCGATGAGATGGCGGCGAGCACGCTTGCCGCCGAGGAAGGCCGCCAGGCGGACCGCAATTTCCACTCCATCCTGCTCGAGGCCTCGGGCAATCCGTTTCTCGCCTCGCTGGAGAGCGGTGTTGCCGCCGCGGTGAGCTGGACCACGGTCTTCAAGCAGCGCAAGCGGCCCCTGCCCCGAGATCCTCTGCCGGATCATGAGCGGGTCTACGAAGCGGTGGCGTCAGGCGATGCGGCGGCGGCGCGCGTGGCGATGGCGCGGCTGGTGCATCTCGCCCTGCTGGACACGACCGGCCAGAGCCCGGTCAGCTCGCGAGTGGCTCGTCGTGCAAAGCGCCCGTCGGGCGGCAGCCCCAGAGCGCGTAGAACAGGATGAAGAGATAGCACGCCCAGGGCAGCACGTACGAGAGCTGCAGGCCGATGTGATCCGCGAGCTTGCCCTGCAGCTCCGCCAGCGCGCCACCCGCGATGGCCATGATCAGGAATCCCGAGCCTTCCTCCGTCAGCGGGCCGAGGCCCCGGATGCCGAGGGTAAAAATGGTCGGGAACATGATGGAGTGGCACAGTCCCACGGCGATCAGGCACCACATGGCAAGATGCCCGCTCGAGGTGATGGCGATTCCCGCGAGAGCCAACGCGCCGATGCTGACCACCGCGAGCAGTCTGCCGGGGGGTATCCAACGCAGCAGCCACGCTCCGACGAACCGGCCGACCATGGCGCCGCCCCAATAGAGCACGGTATACCGCCCGGCCTGCTCGTGCGTCATGGCGCCGATATCGGGCCGGGAAATGAAGTTGACGAGCGTCGAGCCGATGCCGATCTCGCAAATCATGTAGAGCAGGATGGCGACCACGCCGAACACCAGATTTCGGTGTCGCCAGAGACTGTGCTTGGCCCGCTCCGCACGTGCCGCGCGCCGTGTCTCTTTGCCCAGGTCGGGCAGACGCACGCGCCAGACGAGCAACGCCAGCGCAAGGAGCACGACGGCGATGAGAACGTATGGGAGCTCCACCGTGTGGATGTCGGCGGCGCGTTGACTCATCGAGAGTGTCACGGCACCGTGCGCCGTGCCCGAGGCGCTGCGGCCGAAGATGAGATACGCGCCAAAGATCGGAGCGAGCGTGGTCCCGAGAGAGTTGAACGCTTGCACCAGGTTGAGCCGGCTGGAAGCCGTCTGCGGCGAGCCGATCACCGCCACATAGGGATTGGCCGCCACCTGTAACAACGTAATGGACGAAGCAAGGAGGAACAGCGCCACCAGGAACATATCGTAGGACTCGAGGATCGCGGCGGGGACGAACGCCGCCGCACTCGCCGCCATGCCGAGAAGCCCGAGCACCACTGCCATCTTGTAGCCCGTGCGCTCGAGCACCTTGGCCGCCGGCAATCCCATGATGAGGTAGCCGAGGTAGAAGGCGAGCTGCACGAGGAGCGACTGCGCGTAATCCAGGTCGAAAGCCGACTTGAAGTGCGGCACGAGCGTGTCGTTGAGTACTGTCGCGAATCCCCAGATGAAGAACACGCAGGTGAGCACCACGAGGGCCGCGGTGTAGCTCTGCCGCGGACCCGCGTTGTCATGCGCGAGGCTGGGATCGCTGCCGAATTGCACTGCCATGGGGAGTGGCTCCTGGGGCCGGTAGGCCATAGATATCGGTGGGGTCGGCGGCTGTCAAGCACGACGTGCGATTTACTCAGACAAGACGATCCTGCCTGGTCTATCATGCGCGCCGGCGATCCAGGTGACTCGGGCAGAACTTTCCATGTCGTTGCGACTCTTGCAGGTGGCGCTGGCGGGCGGAAAACGAGCCCTGGCGGCCCTGGAGGATGACCGCCGCGCCGTGCGGGTGGACGGTATCGCCTCGACTTACGAGCTCGCCGGCGCCGCGCTCGCGGAGGGAGTGTCGCTGCAGGAGGCGGCGCGCAGGCGCATGACCGCCGAGAGCGTCGATGTCAGCGGCGCCAGCCCAACCATTCGACTGTTGCCGCCCATCGACCATCCGGACCCGGCGCATCTCTACCTCACGGGTACGGGCCTGACGCATCTCGGATCGGCGCAGAGCCGTGACAAGATGCATGCGCTCGCCGCTGCCGGTGGTGCGCAAACCGACTCGATGCGCATGTTTCTCGACGGGCTGAAGGGCGGCAAGCCTGCGGGCGGCGGCATCGGCTCGCAGCCGGAGTGGTTCTACAAGGGCGATGGATCCAGTGTGGTCGGGACCGGAGCGGAGCTCGAGATGCCGGCGTTCGCGCTCGACGGCGGCGAGGAGCCGGAGATCGCCGGCATCTACCTGATAGACTCGCACTGCGAGCCGCGGCGTCTCGGGTTCTGTCTGGCCAACGAGTTTTCCGATCACCTCACCGAGCGGGAGAACTATCTCTGGCTCGCGCACTCGAAGCTGCGCCCCGCCGCGCTCGGCCCGGAGATCCTGACCGGGCCGCTACCCGCCGACGTGCGTGGCAACAGCCGTGTGCTGCGCGGCGAGCAGGTCGTCTGGGAGAAGCCCTTCCTCACGGGTGAGTCGAACATGTCGCACGCCATCGCCAACCTGGAGTACCACCACTTCAAGTACGGCAACTTCCGCCGCCCAGGCGACGTGCACGTGCATTTTTTCGGCACCGCCACCCTGTCGTTCTCCGATCAGGTGCGCGTCGAGCCGGGCGACCTATTCGAAATCAGCGCGGATGCTTTTCTGCTACCGCTGCGCAATCGCCTCGCGCGCGCGTCTTCCCACACCTTCACCGTTCGTTCGTTGTAGTCAGGAGCCGCGGATGAGATTGCCGTCTGGGCGTTGTGTCGCCGCCTCTCTCCTCGCAGCTGGCGCCCTCGCCTGCCTGCCCCAGGTCACCCGCGCGGCAGATGTGGCCGCGACGCCCCCAATGGGCTGGAACAGCTACGATGCCTACGGCACGACCATCAATGAGGCGCAGTTCCGGGCCAATGCTCGATGGATGAGCCAGCATCTGGCTCGGTACGGGTGGCGGTACGCCGTCATCGACGCAGAATGGTTCGTGCCTCACCCGATGGCCTCCGGCAGCGGCGCTCCGGGTGCGGAATTCCTGCTGGACAAGAACGGCCGGTATGTGCCTGCGCCCAACCGCTTCCCTTCCGCTGCGAACGGCGCGGGATTCAAGCCACTCGCCGACTACGTGCATTCCCTGGGTCTGAAATTCGGTATCCATATCCTCCGTGGCATCCCGCGTAGCGCGGTGGCGAAAAATCTGCCGATCGCGGGCACGCCTTATACCGCCGCGGAGGCAGCCGACGTCCGTTCCACTTGCCCGTGGAATCCCGACAACTACGGCGTCGACCCGCACGGGCCCGCCGGCCAGGCCTATTACAACTCCATCGCTCGTCTCTATGCCTCCTGGGGTGTCGACCTCATCAAGGCCGACTGCATCGCGAACCATCCGTATGCCGGGGAAGAGATCCGGATGCTGTCCACTGCGCTCGCGGCAAGCGGGCGCGACATGGTCCTTAGCCTCTCGCCAGGCCCGGCGTCGTTCCGTGAGGCTGCCGCCTTCCGGCGGTACTCGACCATGTGGCGCATCTCCAACGACGTTTGGGACCTCTGGCTCGGCAAGCCGGACTATCCGCAGGGCGTGAGCCAGCAGTTTGCGCGGGCCGCGCGCTGGGCGCCTCTGGCCGAGCCTGGTCACTGGCCCGATGCGGACATGCTGGCGCTGGGCTATCTCGGTCCCACCCCGGGTTTGGGCAAGCCGCGTGAGACGCGCCTCACCCACGCAGAGCAGCTGACCTATTTGACGCTGTGGTGCATCGCACGCTCGCCGCTTTTCATGGGCGGCAATCTGACCCGAATGGATCGCTGGACCGAAGGGCTGCTCGAAAATCCCGAGGTCATCGCCGTGGACCAGCACGCCTCCGATGACCATCAGGCTTTCGCGCACGACGGGTTCGTCGTCTGGTTGTCAAAGCCGGACACTGGCGGCGGTTGGTATCTCGCGGCATTCAACACGCAGCCACTCGCCCGCACGCTCACAGTCAGTTGGCAGACGCTCGCACTGCCGCAGGCGCGCTACAGTCTGCGCGATCTATGGCAACATCGCGAGCTGGGCACCGCCCGCACGCTGAGCGTGCGCCTCGACGCCCACGGAGCGGCGCTCTATCGGCTGCAGCCGCGATAGTATTGACAAACAGGCACGCCACGGCGCGGTGGCTGCCACCAACGAGGGGAGCGCCACCACGATGTCATTGCTCAGAACGGCCCTGATCGCGACGCTCTGCGTCATCACTTTTGCCGCAATGCCGGATGCCGGCGCCGCGCAGGCGCAGCGCGCGGCTTTCGGCGCGCTCGCGAACGGCACCCGCATCGAAGCCGTCGACCTCACCGGCCGCTCAGGCATCCGGGTGCGAATCATCACCCTCGGGGCGCGCATCCAGTCGCTCTATGCTCCGGACCGGACCGGCAAGCTCGGCGACATCGTCCTCGGATTCGCCACCCCGCAGCAGTACTTGGATGACGGCAACTACTTCGGCGCGACCGTCGGTCGTTTCGCCAACCGCATCGGCAAGGGCCGCTTCACGCTCGGCGGCCACGCCTATCAGGTTGTCGTCAACGACCATGGCAACAGCCTGCACGGCGGCACGCCCGGCTTTGACAAGCGGGTGTGGAAGATCGAATCCACCCACAGCGGCCCCAGCGCCTCGGTCGTCATGTCGTACGTGAGTCCGGATGGGGAGGAAGGCTACCCGGGCACGTTGCATGTAACGGCCACTTACACGCTGAGCGATAGCGGTGCGCTGCGCATCGACTACCGTGCGACCACGGACAAGCTGACGATCGTGAATCTGAGTGGGCATTCCTACTTCAATCTTGCATCGAGCCCCGCCGACTTCTCGACGATGCATGATCTGCTGCAGATCAATGCATCGCACTACACGCCGGTCGATGACACGCTCATCCCCACGGGCACCATCGCACCCGTCGCCGGAACGCCCATGGACTTTCGTAAGGCGACCCCGATCGGGCAACGCATTCGCGACGGCAATGACACACAAATCCGTTACTGCCACGGCTATGACATGAATTTCGTTGTCGACGGGCGCCCCGGCACGCTTCGTTTGGCGGCGCGCGTCGCGGATCCCCGGTCCGGCCGGATACTAGAGGTGTACGCCACAGCACCCGGCATCCAGTACTATTCCGGCAATTTCCTCGGCGGCGCCTTCGTCGGCAAGCATGGCATCGTCTATCGGCAGGGAGATGCCGTGGTGCTCGAGCCGCAGGACTTTCCCGACGCGCCCAATCACTCCAACTTCCCGTCCGCGGCGCTCGCTCCGGGCGCCGCCTACCACAGCGTCATCGAGTACCGGTTCTCGGTGAAGAAATAGGGGTTCGCCCCGCCGGGGCTTCGGCCCGGGAGCGGTAGCGCTACCATTTCTGGTATCATAGGCTTTACAGCCTGATACTAAGGAGAGCGCGCATGACTGACCGGTTCCGCGCCTGGCCGCTGGCGGCGTTGGTTATCACCGTAGCGATTCTCGCCGGCAGCGCTCGGGCCGCAGACGCCGCGAAACCCGCGTACCTCGATACCAGCCTGGCGCCCGAAACGCGTGCGGCGGATCTGGTGCATCGCATGACGCTGCAGGAAAAGGTGTCGCAGCTCGTCAACGGAGCCCGAGCCATTCCACGGCTCGGCGTGCCGAAATACAACTGGTGGAGCGAGGCTCTGCACGGCGTTGCGGTGGACGGTACGACCGAATTTCCGGAGCCGATCGGCCTCGCCGCCACTTTCGACGATCCGGGTATTCACGAGATGGCCCACGACATCGGCATCGAGGGGCGGGTCGTGCACGCGCAGGCGGTGCGCGCAGGTGGCTCGACCATCTTCCACGGCCTCGATTTCTGGTCGCCCAACATCAATATCTTCCGCGATCCGCGCTGGGGCCGAGGCCAGGAAACCTACGGTGAGGACCCCTTTCTCACCGCCCGCATGGCGGTCGCCTTCGTCACCGGCCTACAGGGCCCGGACCCGCGCTACTATCTCGCTATCTCCACGCCGAAGCACTTCGTCGTCCACAGCGGCCCGGAGCCCACGCGTCACTTCGCCGACGTCGATGTCAGCAAACATGACATGGAAGACACGTACATGCCGGCATTTCGCGCCGCCATCGTGGAGGGTCACGCCGGCTCGATCATGTGCGCCTACAACGGCATCAATGGGCAGCCGGCCTGCGCCAACGAATTTACGCTGGATCACACTCTGCGCGGTGCTTGGCAATTCCAGGGCTATGTAGTGTCCGACTGCGACGCGGTGCGCGACATATTCAACGGGCATCACTACCGCGCGAGCCAGCCGCAAGCCTCGGCGATCTCCCTCGAGCGCGGCATGGACAACGAATGCGCGGATTTCGGCGAAAGCAGCGGTGACAGCGACTACAAGCCGTTCCTCACTGCAGTGCAGCAGGGGTACCTTCCCGAGAGCGCCATTGACAGGGCCCTCACCCGCTTGTTCACCGCGCGCATCCGCCTCGGCATGTTCGACCCGCCATCGATGGTTCCTTACGACAGGATTCCCGAGAGGGAGCTCAACAGCCCGACCCATCGCCAGCTGGCCCTGCGCCTAGCCGAGGAATCCATGGTGCTGTTGAAGAACGACGGTGTGCTGCCCTTGAAGTCGGTCAAGCACATCGCGGTCATCGGCCCGCTGGCGGATCAGACGCCGGTTCTCCTCGGCAACTACACCGGCTACCCGACGCACACGGTGAGCCTGCTCGAGGGGATGAAAGCCGCTTTTCCGCAGGCCAAGATCACCTACGTTCCCGGAACGCAGTTCCTTTCCAACCAGGGCACTCCGGTGCCGACCTCGGCGCTCACTTCCCCGGACGGAAAGCCCGGCCTGCAGGCTGAGTATCGCTCCGGCGTCGGCATGGCTACTGCCGCCACGCCGCTCGCCTCGCGTCTCGAGCCTGCCGTGGATCTCGCGCCGGCGAATCTGCCCGCGGGGGTGGCGAGCAACGCTGCATTCACGGTCGAGTGGACCGGATTCCTCGACCCGCCGAAGAGCGGCGACTATCTCCTCGGCATCAAAGCCGATGGCTTCGCTCAGGTCACGATCGGTGATGAGCAAGTCGTGCGGATGTCCATTGCGGCTTCCAACATGAGCCCGGTGCACCTCGAGAAGGGGCATCCGGTGAAGCTCGATGTGGTCTACGGACGCCGGGGTGATGAGCCCCAGGCGCAGCTCATCTGGGCTCCGGTGGACAACACGCCCGATCCAGCCGCGGTCGCGGCCGCAAAAGATGCGGACGTCGTCGTCGCAGCCGTCGGGATTACCAGCCGCCTCGAAGGCGAGGAGATGCCGGTCCACTATCCCGGATTCCTCGGCGGCGATCGCACCGATCTCAAAATGCCGGAGCCTGAGGAGGCACTGTTGCGGGACGTCGCCGCGACCGGCAAGCCGCTGGTGGTCGTGCTGATGAACGGTAGCGCGCTGGCGGCCACCTGGGAGAAGGAGCACGCAAACGCCATTCTGGAATCGTGGTATTCCGGCGAGGAAGGCGGCGCGGCGATCGCCGCCACCCTGAGCGGCAAGAATGACCCGGCGGGAAGGTTGCCGGTGACGTTCTACCAGGACGTCAATCAGCTGCCCCATTTCGAGGACTACTCGATGAAGGGCCGCACTTACCGCTACTTCAAGGGAGAGCCGCTCTGGCCGTTCGGCTACGGCTTGAGTTACACAACGTTCAAATACCGCGACCTGACCCTTCCCCAGGCACCCATTGACGCCGGCGCGCCGCTCAGCGCAGCAGTGAGAGTGACCAACACGGGCCAGGTGCCCGGCGATGAGGTCGTGCAGTTGTATCTGCGGTTTCCCGACCTTCCGGGGGCGCCGTTGCGCGCGCTGCGCGCCTTTCAGCGCATCCACTTGGGCGCGGGCGAGACTCGGTGGGTCAAGTTCCATTTGAGCCCGCGAGACCTCAGCATGGTCACCGAGGCCGGCGACAGAATCGTTGCCAACGGCGCATACACCGTATCGGTGGGCGGCGGTCAGCCGGGGAGCGGCGCGCCGTCAGTCAGCGGAACCTTTCAGATGGCCGGCCGGATCCAACTGCCGGAATAAAGCGCCCGGTGACCGCGTGCCGGTTCCATGTAAGGCGAGCCGGACCGCCGCGCCGCTTGTCCGTCGACCCGCGGATGGCCTTTCGCGGGGGAACGGCGGTCCGGCAGCCTACTACCGATTGTGTCCCGGCGGGTGGCGGTCGCCACCGCGCTCCTGCGGACGGCCCGCAGGAGCGTGTCCGCCCGGTCCACCCCCCTGCGGGCTGAAGTGGGCCTGCGGCCGGGGCTCGAAGTGTTGTGGCACCGGACGCGATTGGAAGTGCTGCGGCTCGGGACGCGACTGGAAGTGCTGTGGCTCCGGGCGAGACTGGAAGTGCTGTGGCTCCGGGCGAGACTGGAAGTGCTGTGGCTCCGGGCGAGACTGGAAGTGCTGCGGCTCCGGGCGAGACTGGAAGTGCTGCGGCTCGGGACGCGACTGGAAGTGCTGCGGCTCGGGACGCGACTGGAAGTGCCGTGGCTCCGGTCGTGAGAACCCCGCTTGCCCGTGGGCAGGGGCACCGCGCTCCATGGAATGACCTGCGCGAGGCTGGCCTGTCGCCCAGGACGGCCGATCGGAGCGCATCGGCGCTGCACGGTGCTCGGCGCCGCGTGAAAAAGCAGCTGCGTGTACCGGGCCTCCGGCGGCACGGGCGGCGAACGCGCCATTTCCGTGGAACTCGGCCGGCCGGGCCGTGGCAGCAATCGGCGGCCGGCCGTGATTGTAGTCCGCGCGCAGAGAACGATCGGCGAACGCCATCCGCTCCTGTCTCTGCTGCACGGAGGTGAAGGAATGGTGGTGCTCGTGCTCAGCCATGATCTGTTCGTGGTCCGGGCGGGCTACTGTGCCTCCCGGGCCGCCGTTGAAGCTGACGTGCTCGTAGGTGTTGTGATAGACAACCGGACGGTTATACACGTTGGTCACGAACGTCGGCCCAACATGGACCACCGCTCGGTTGTAGAAGAACCGGCTTCCGCGCCAGTAGCCGCCCTCGAAGCCGTCGCCGTCATACCCGAAACCGTAATGGACACCGCCGTAGAATCCGACGTGCCGTCCCCAATAACCTTCGTGCCACCGGTAGGCACCGTCGCCCCAGCCCCAGAAGCCGGGCGTCCAGAGCATGCCCACCTCCGGCGGAAGAACCCACGTTCCGGGGACCCAGTAATACGCGCCAGCATCATCATCCCAGGCCCAATAGCCCGGCGACCAGAGATAGCCCTCCTCCGGGCAGGCCGGCTGCTCATAGACAGGCAGCGGCGGGGGCGCAAGATTGACGGACACACCGACGAATACGCCGGCCGACGATACGGTCGGCAGCGCCGCCAGCGCGAGCGCAGGGATGAGACCACGAAGGAATCGGATGCGCATGAGGTTCTCCTTGGACCTGAAGCGTGGATCGGCGGCGCTGAACCGTCGCTGAACCTGTCCCGGAGCCCGCGTAGTCTTGCAGACCCGCTCCGGTTGCTTCAGGCAACGGTGCCTCGCATGATCCGTTGACGGTGTATTCGCGCCGCTTTGACTTGACCGTGCGTAAAAGCCGCGCCGATACTCCAACCCGACTGGTACCGCTCCCAGACGATCCGATGATGGAGCGGCGCAACTTCTGCATGTCCCTGTGGGCTCCGCGGCCGCCGCCTAGAACCAACTGTAGTTGAAGCTGATGCTGATCCGCTCGCCGGCCACCCTGTTGGCCGGCACCTCGTGCCGCAGCCAGCTTTCGAAGAGCAGCACGCCGCCCGCCTCGGCCGGCAGCACGACCCAGGGCTTGTTCTCCGGCGCGGCTTTTGCCAGCCGCGGCGGTGCGGCCATCATCCTCTCGAGCCGCGGATCTTCGACCTTCAGTCCCGGGCACCCGCGCGGGGTCTTGACGTAGTAGGTCCCGCTGATGGTGGAGAGCGGGTGCAGGTGCAGCCCGTGAGCGGTACCCCGCGGCATGATGTTGACCCAACAGTCCGTCATGGCCAGCTTGCGTCCGGCGAGGTCGAGCTCGAGCGAGCTCGCGAAGCGGGCGGCGTGCCGATCGAGCGCGCGCTCGAGCGCGGCGAACGTCGGTGACATCCGATGCATGCGATGCGCCGAGCCGTAAGAGGTATAGCCTCCGGGATAGCTCTGTGCCGACCAGCGCCGGCCGGCGGCATCATCCAGGCTGAGCTGCCGGCACTCGCGCAGGAGCCGTTCGTTGAGCCCGTTGCGCGCCGCGCCCGTGAGGCGCGCCGAATACACGAGCGTCGGGAAGAGCTTCTGCAGGGTCATCGGCAAAGTATAGAGAAACCTCGCCGACGACGCCCCTCCAGGAAGCTACCCGGCCCTCACTTCACCTTCTGCGCCTGCTCGTCAGCCACTTTCGCCGTGAGCGGCAGATACTTGCCGTCGCGCTCCACTGCCTCCTGTCCCTGGCGGCTGACCACGTAGCGCAGGAATTCCCGTACCAACGGCTTCACCGCCCCGCCCTGATCGCGGTTGGCGAACATATAGATCTGGCTGATGAGCGGATACAGGCGGTCGCGCACCGTCGTCAAGGTGTAGGGGATGCATTGCCCTCCCGTCCGGTTGGAAATCGCCAGCACTTTGAGCTGCGGC
>JANWJS010000012.1 GCA_025451845.1 Steroidobacteraceae bacterium | reverse complement strand
GGCCGCGTCAAGGCGCAGATGGAGAAGAGCCAGCGCGAGTACTACCTGAATGAGCAGATGAAGGCCATCCAGAAAGAGCTCGGCGAGATGGACGAGGGCGGCAACGAGGTCACCGAGCTCGAGCAGAAGATCGCGCGCGCCGGTATGCCGAAAGAGGCGCGGGAGAAGGCCACTAGCGAGCTCAATAAGCTGAAGATGATGTCGCCCATGTCGGCGGAAGCCACCGTGGTGCGCAACTACATCGACTGGCTGGTCAAGGTTCCGTGGAAGAAGCGCACCAAGGTGCTGAAGGACATCGCCCGCGCCGAGCAGGTGCTCGACGAGGACCACTACGGGCTCGAGAAGGTGAAGGAGCGCATCGTTGAGTATCTCGCCGTGCAGCAGCGCGTCGAGAAGCTCAAGGGCCCGATCCTCTGCCTCGTGGGGCCGCCGGGTGTCGGCAAGACCTCGCTCGGCCAGAGCATTGCGCGCGCCACCAACCGCAAGTTCGTGCGCATGTCACTCGGCGGCGTACGCGATGAGGCCGAGATCCGCGGCCACCGCCGCACCTACATCGGCTCGCTCCCCGGCAAGATCGTGCAGAACATGGCCAAGGCCGCGGTACACAATCCGCTCTTCCTTTTCGATGAGGTCGACAAGATGTCGATGGACTTCCGCGGCGATCCGTCTTCGGCGCTGCTGGAAGTGCTCGACCCGGAGCAGAACACGACCTTCAACGACCACTATCTCGAGGTCGATCTCGACCTCTCCGAGGTCATGTTCGTCTGCACCGCCAACAGCATGAACATCCCGGCTCCGCTCCTCGACCGCATGGAGGTGATCCGCCTCCCGGGGTACACCGAGGACGAGAAGATGAACATCGGCCGGCGCTACCTGGTGCCGAAGCAGATGAAGAACAACGGGCTGAAGGACTCGGAACTCAAGATGTCCGATGCCGCGCTCCTCGACATCGTGCGCTACTACACGCGCGAGGCCGGCGTGCGCAACCTCGAGCGCGAGATCGCCAAGATCTGCCGCAAGGCCGTCAAGCAGATGCTGCTGCACAAGAAGGACGAGACCTCCGTTTCCGTCACACCGAAGAACCTCGACAAGTTCCTCGGCGTGCGGCGCTTCCGCTACGGCAAGGCGGAGGACATGAATCGCGTCGGTCAGGTCACGGGCCTCGCGTGGACGGAAGTCGGCGGCGAGCTGCTGACCATCGAGGCAGCAGTGGTGCCCGGCAAGGGCAAGCTGCAGCACACCGGCCAGCTCGGCGAGGTGATGCAGGAGTCCATCCAGGCCGCCATGACCGTAGTGCGCAGCCGCGCCCCGGTGTTGGGCCTCGATGGGGAGTTCTACCAGAAGCTCGACGTCCACCTGCACATCCCGGAGGGTGCAACTCCGAAGGACGGGCCGAGCGCGGGCATCGGCATGTGCACGGCGCTGGTTTCGGCGCTCACCAAGATCCCGGTGCGCTCCGATGTGGCCATGACGGGCGAGATCACGCTTCGCGGCGAGGTGTTGCCCATCGGCGGCTTGAAGGAGAAGCTCCTGGCCGCTCACCGCGGTGGCATCAAGACCGTGTTGATCCCGGACGAGAACGAGAAAGACCTGGTCGAGATTCCCGACAACATCAAGGGCAATCTCTTGATCAAGCCCGTCAAGTGGATCGATGAGGTGCTGGCGCTCGCGCTGACACAGCAACCGGTCCCTTTGGCGCAGCCCGAGACCGCAACGGCTGTGGCTCCCGCCCCTTCGGCCGAGGAGGAGAAGCGCGGCCGGCGTAACGGCCGGCGCCTGAAGCAGGTCGTCCCCGCCCACTGATGAATAGCGGGGCCAGGGCCGTTCCCTGGCCCCGCGGGAAATGTGTAGTGTCTTGCGGAAATCGTCTCGACGATTTCCGCCAGTAAAAAGACAGGGCCAGGGCCGTTCCCTGGCCCCGAGGCGAAATGTTTGGGGTCTCGCGGAAATCGTCCGTCCGGCGCGAAGCGCCAGTGGCAGGGCATAGCGGGCAAAGGGCCGTTCCCTTTGCCTGCGGAAAACGTGTAGGGTCTCGCGGAAATCGTCTCGACGATTTCCGCCAATAAACGAGGGTGCTTAGCTCAGCTGGTAGAGCGTCGCCTTTACACGGCGAATGTCGGCGGTTCGATCCCGTCAGCACCCACCATAAAATCAGTCGGGAGCATTTCCCCGGGGACTATTTCAGGGCGATCTCCCCGTTGAATTCCACATTGAGGCTCAGCCCTGGAATCTCCAGTGTGACCTTTCCGGGAAGCGACCCTGTCCCGTTGATTTTGCCGCTCGCCAGCGCTTTGGCAACAGCCTGCTCGATTTCGCGTTGGGCGTTAAGCCCGAATGATTTCAGGAATTTGCGCACGCTCAGATTGAAGGCTTCCTCGTTCATTGGGGGCCTCATTGGTGTGGGACCTGCCTGAACCCAGACGGCGATCGGTCAGAATCGTTGGCCGAGAGGCCCGCTAGCGCACGGGCCATGCAGGCCGCATTACTGATCGGTTGACGCCGAAAGTCCGGCCTCATGGTCCGCTGAAAGGAAAGTTCGGTCAACAAGGCGAGTTTCGCGCACCTATCCGGTGATCCTTGATCGCCGATGGGCCGGATACGGCCAGAGAGCGGAAATTCAGCTCCCTACATTGCTGCCCGATGGCGGCCGTTCCCGAACCCTTGCAGTTCCGAGCTCAGATCTAAAAATGCGGCGTGACGCAGCCGGCCTGCGGCGGTCCATTTCACGAACCGGACCGGAGCGACGAGTTCAGGCCTGGTCCACACAAACGCGCGCCGCAAAGCGCTCGTCGAGCGCTGCGCACGCGTGCGAGAACGATGCCGTTGTACCCCCGATGATCAGCCGTTTGATCTGACATCGCTCCGCCAAGAGGCGAGTTCAGGCGCAGCGCGAAAAGCTTGCCGAGATTGACGGCACCGTTGGCAGCGATCACGCCTATCTGCCCGCGGGGCGGAGTTGAGGACGACGACGTCTAGTAAGTGCCCACGCTCCTCAGATCGTGCGAAGCTGCGTACTTGAGCGTGGCCGTAAACGCACCGGCGGATGCTGGCTGACGCGACTCAAAGCCACCTGCTGGCAACCGCGTCCACGGCCAAGCCTTGGGTCTTCGCTGACCCCGACCGCGTACCGCGCGGGCATCCTTGTCCGATCGTAGACCTAAGAATGCGGCGTGTCGCAGCGCGGGTCCATCCACGAATCGGATCTGAGCGACGAGTTCGGACCGGGCCTTACACGGCGAATGTCGGCGGTTCGATCCCTTCAGCACTCATTGATACCGATCCGCCGTAGTCCGTGATTGAATCGCGCGATGAGTCGACCGGCCGCGTTCTCAAAATCTGCGTGCCGGTTCGCATACTCACGAATCTCCTGGGCGCTCCGCGTTACGCCGGCAACGACATGCTGCAGAGCCTTCTTTGCATGAGCAGGCCGCAAGTCGCAATGCAGGCGGGCGAACGATTCGAGCTCCTTGACTGTTGGAAACGCTTTCGACCCATCGAGTGTCAGAGCCATCGAATCATCTGATACGTATACCGTAGTGCAAACAAGGTCATAAGCAGGAGCCAGACGTACCGTACTTCCCGCGTTCTCATAAACGATTGCGAAGTTCTTCAAGTGTGCATCGCCGTTCTCGATCGCACTGCACAGTGCGACGGTCAGGAACAGCTGTTCCAGGGCCGGTGCGACTTCCTCTGGGCTCACGAATTGTCGGATTCGTCTCGCAATGAGCTCGTAGGAACCGTCATAGCGCCCATGGGAGCGCAGCGCATTCAAAACACAGAAGTCCTCCACGCCGAGGTAGGAACCATCCTTGCGCAGATCAAACCTCTCCGCGACCAGGAGTCTGCGATTGTCCGAGAGCCTAGGGCGCGCGGTTGGCAGGCCAGCGTGGATCGCCGCACGCGTGCAGAAGTACTCATTGGCTGCCAGCTCCGCGAACTCATTCGGATCGAACGACTTGACGATGTGCGTGGTACTGCGGTGAGTGATGCGATCCAGATTGCTCTCCTCGGCGCGGATGAGCACTTTGGGCTGGATTCCTGAGACGCCGGAATGGCTCGCATACTGTTCCAGCAGCCGCGCGAAGAGCTCCTCGGCGCCTTTGTAGGTGAGGAGCTTGTGCAGGCTTTCCGTCGCTGGCTCGGCGAGGTTTGTGCCAGCGCGCGCGTAGCGGAGGCGACCGATCTGCGACTGACCGACTATCTCGAGGAGTGCGAGATCGTCGAAGTTTGGAATAGCCTTCGCAAAGCGCAGGCGCAGTTTCTCCAGCAGCGCCCCCTCCGGGAGATTCATCTCAAAGATGGGATGAACCGTATTCATCGAGTCGTACTGATCACGTACGACCGGCATAGTCAGCGAGACAGCATTCTTCGTCGGACAATCGGCAACGTAGCCGAAAAGAAAATCGCCTTCGTGTACATCGCTCCGGGCAAGGACGCCGGTGCGCTGCTCAGCGCAGTAAACGTCAAGCGCCGGCTTTGGTGGCACGGCGCTCCTCTCTCAGCTGTTGTAAGGTGGGGCGCTCGTGCCGGCTATCGAGCAGCAACTCGAGACCTAGCGCCGTGCCCAAGGCCATCAATTTGCGCACGCCGATTTCGCCGATCGTTCCGTTCTCGATGGCTGAGACAGTGGCGCGACTCATCCCCAAGGAAGCCGCCAGGTCAGCTTGGGAGAGATGGCGCGCCTTGCGGGCCTGCCGGAGCTTCTGGCCCATTTCGAGAAGCGTCACAAATGCACCGTATATAATGCATATTGGTGGTTACGTTAATTATGCATTGTATACGATGCATAATCAAGCCCTAGGCTGGCGGGGCGTCCTGAAAGACGTCCAGCAGCCGGTCGATCAGCGCCACGAGCTCGCGAATCTGCCGCTCCATCATTGGCGGCACGGTGTCGAGGAGCTGCGGCTGCTCACGCACCTTGCGCAGTAATTCAATACCAGTGCGCAGCGGGGCCAGTGGGTTGCGCAGCTCGTGCGCCAGAGTCTTGATCAGTTTCCGGCGCCGGCGCTCCGCCGCCTGCGATTCCTTTTCCCGCAGATGCTTGTCGGTCACGTCGCGCACGACGGAAACTGAGCCGATGATTCGACCGCTGCTATCGCGGACGGGGGCCGAGCTCACTTGGCGATGGCGAAGCTCCCCGGTGCGCGGAACGCGGACGATCTGCTCCTCGTCCCGTACGATCTCCCCGGCAAGCGCCCGCACGGGCGGGGCTTCGGCAAACGGCCGCGGCGTTCCGTCTGGCCGGAATACCTCGAGCTGCGTGACGATCTTCTCGATGTCCACACCCTGCACGGTGTCACGGCCGAACTCGCGCAGGGCCGCCGGATTGGCATAGGTATAGCGATGCTGCGGGTCCGCGAAATAGACCTCCTCAGTCATCGAGTTGAGGAGGGCTGACAGCCATTCGCGCTCGGCGCGATTGACCTCCAGCAAGCGGTTGACCTCAGCTTCGACGCGGATACGGGCGCTTATATCGACGCCGGATGTGACGATGGAGTCTTTTCCGATGGGAAACAGGCTCGTGAGCAGGTCGGTTTCGCCCATCCGCTCCTCGTGCTGCTCCGGCCGGCTCTGAGTGAGCACGCGCGCATAGAGTGGGATGAGCTCGGCTGCGCGCGCAGGCATGATTTCGCCCACCGTCCTGCCCAGAACACGGTCACGCCGGCGGCCGAGAGACCGGAGCCAGTTGGCGTTGGCGTCACTGTAGCGCCAGTCGACGATCGCGCCATCGTCGTTGCGTACCGCGTCGAGGACTGCGATCAGATCAAATGGGTTCTCGAAGATCGCGCGGTAGCGCCGCTCGCTTTCAGCCTTCAGGCCGCCGCCTTTGTCCTGACCCACCGCTGCAGAATCCCGTTGGGTACTCGCTACGTCGTTCCGGCTCATTCCACGTCATGCATTTCCCGCTGCGCCCCAGTATAGAACCAGGCCGCCGGCGCGAACGGTGCGCTACCGCACATCGGCCAGCAGGCGCGCGAGATCGCATTGGCTCGTAATCGTGTCCGCCAGCCGGTCGAGCATCTGCTCGCGGCGCGCATTGGTGTCGATGGCGAGCGGCTGAGAGACGCCCGCCCAGCGCAGCAATGCTGTGCACGCCGCCATCTCATCGAAGACGCCGTGCAGATAAGTGGCCATGATCTTACCGTCCGCAGAGATAGCGCCGTCCGGAGTGCCGTCGTCGAGCAGCACGGCGGGCCGTCCGAGCGCCTGCCCATGCGTGCGGCCCATGTGGATCTCGTAGCCGCGCACGCGCGCCCCCCCGGGCTGCAGGCGCCCGGCGACATTGCACAACCGCTTGCCCGGCAACAGCACGGTCTCGAGATCGAGCCAACCGAGGCCTGCGCTCTCGCCAGCGTTGCCCTCGACGCCCTGTGGATCGGCGATCACCCTGCCCAACATCTGCAGGCCGCCGCAGATGCCGAGCACCTTGCCGCCGTAGCGCAGGTGCCGCTCGAGGTATTCCGGCCACCCGCCCGCGCGCAGGCACTCGAGATCGGCGCGCACGGCCTTGGAGCCGGGCAGGATGACGAGGTCGGCCGGCGGCGGCGGTGTGCCGCAGTCCGCGTAATGCAACTCGACCTGCGGATGATGCGCCAGGGGCTCGAAGTCAGTGTGATTGCTGATCCGCGGCAGCACGGGCAGCACCACACGCAGCCTGTCGCTCGCTGGAGCAGCGCTGTCCACGATCTCCCGGCTGATGCCATCCTCCGCATCGAGATGGAAGCCGTGCAGATAGGGCAGAACGCCGAGCACGGGTTTGCCGGTGTGCTGCTCCAGCCAATTCAACCCGGGCTCGAGCAGCGACGAGTCGCCGCGGAAACGATTGATGACGAATCCCCGGACGCGATTCCGTTCGCTCTCACTGAGCAGTGCCAGCGTGCCGACGATATGCGCGAACACCCCGCCGCGATCGATGTCGGCGATGAGAACCACCGGGCAGTCGACTGCCTCCGCGAATCCCATGTTGGCGATATCGCCCTCGCGCAGGTTGATTTCCGCGGGCGAGCCGGCGCCC
The DNA here is from genome assembly GCA_025451845.1 of Steroidobacteraceae bacterium. Taxonomy (GTDB): domain Bacteria; phylum Pseudomonadota; class Gammaproteobacteria; order Steroidobacterales; family Steroidobacteraceae; genus 13-2-20CM-66-19. Next base: position 110,401 of record JANWJS010000012.1, on the reverse strand, counting down.
TCGACGACGATGAAGTCGTATGCCTCGCCCAACCGGCGATAGGAAGCCAGCACCGCCTCCCGGGCGCGCCGCTTGAACTCGTGATATTGCCAGGCGCCCATTTCTCCAACCGCTCTTCCGTGGATGATGACCTGACATCGTTGGTCCGTGCTCGGCTTGAGCAACACCGGGTTGAGATCGGACGTGGGGAGAATGCCCGCTGCTTGCGCCTGCAGCGCCTGGGCGCGGCCGAGCTCGCCGCCGTCGGCCCCGACCGCGCTGTTGAGCGCCATGTTCTGCGGCTTGAACGGCGCGACGCGAACTCCCTGCCGCCGCAGGATGCGGCAGAGTCCCGCGACCAGCGTGCTCTTGCCGGCATCCGACGTGGTGCCTTGCACCATCAAACTGCGGGCGCTCACCGCGGCTCAGCCGTCCTGTGGAATCGCGAGTCCTCTCGCGACCGCCGGACGGGCGAGAAATCTCTCGAGAGCGCGTGTCACGTTGGCGAAGTCGCCGATGCCGACGAGATCGCCCGCCTCGTAAAAGCCGATGAGATTGCGCACCCAGGGGAATGTGGCGACGTCCGCGATGGTGTATTCCTCGCCGGCGATCCAGGAATGCTTCGCGAGTTGAGCGTCGAGCACCCGCAGCAGGCGCTTCGCCTCCTCGACATAGCGGTCACGCGGGCGTTTGTCCTCGTAATTCCTGCCGCCGAACTTGTTGAAAAAGCCTACCTGGCCGAACATCGGGCCGATGCCGCCCATCTGGAACATCAGCCACTGGATCGTGAGGTATCGTTCCGCCGGGTCGCTTGGCAGGAGGCGGCTGGTCTTTTCCGCGAGGTAGATGAGGATCGCGCCCGACTCGAAGAGCGGCAGCGACCTGCCGCCGGGGCCGTTGGGGTCGATGATCGCCGGGATCTTGTTGTTGGGATTGAGGGAGAGGAACTCCGGCGAGAGCTGATCGTGCGAATCGAAACTTACGCGGTGCGGCTCGTACGGCAGGCCGGTTTCCTCCAGCATGATGGAGGCTTTCACCCCGTTTGGAGTCGGCAGCGAGTAAAGCTGCAGGCGATCGGGAAATCGCGGCGGCCATTTGCGGGTGATCGGGAACGCTGACAGATCTGGCATGTGCGCTTCCATCCGTGTCGGTGTGGAACGCGGGATTCTCTCACACGCGCCGCGGCCTCGATGTCAGCGAAGCCGGATAGGCCGTAGCGTAGGCGCCGCAGGCTGGTTCGGCTGAGCGGTCAATAGCCCGAGTGGTGGAGGTAGGCGACTACGATCGCGGCGAGGAGGCAGTAGATTCCAAAGAAATGCCACCGCCCCGTCTCCAGCCAGCGGCTGAGCCATTTGAGCGCCAGGAGCCCGGCGAGGAACGCGAAGACCACTCCGAGAATACTGGTCGTCGCGGCGGGGACCATCCCCGCGAGCTGATGGTGCTGCGACTGGTAGAGGCGCCAGATCTCGCGCGCGTCCGCTGGAGGTGTGAGCACGACCGCGAGCGCGAAGCTGAAATCCTCCGCCCTGCCGCGCGCCACGCGCGCCAACAGGCCGGTCGAAATGGTCGCGCCGGAACGGGAAAAGCCGCGGAAAGGAATGCACAGTCCCTGAATCGCGCCGATCCACGAATATTGCGCGGCCGTCAGTTCGTGCGGGGCGGCTGCCGGGCGCCGCCGCTTTTCCACGAGTCCCGCTACGAGAATGAACACGCCGGCCATGGCCAGCGCGGCGGCAATCAAGTCCAGGCGGTTGAAGAGTTGCTCGACCCAGGCGTGCGCCTGGCGGCGCATCAGGACTTTTTCGATGAATTCGATCATGCCGCCGCCGACGACGCCGGTCAGGAACGTGGCGACGATCAGCGCGACGATGAAATTCTTCAGCTCCGGCACCGAGCTGAAGAACGCTTGTCGCCACCGCCGCCAGAAATAGACGATGACGGCGAGCATCGTTCCGGTATGCAGCATGACGAGCAGCAGCGTCATTTCCGGCGCCGCGGGATTCATGCCCATGAGCTTCTCGGCGACGATCACGTGCGCGGAGCTGGACACGGGGAGAAGCTCCGCGAGCCCCTGAACGATGGCGAGAATGATGATGTGGAACATGGCGCCTTTCGCGCTCCGGCAGCGTAAAGCCCGGCATTGTATGTGCGGCGCCCGCACGGGTCGAAAGTAAATGCAGCGGGCCAGAGCCGCGGGATGGACGAGGTCTTCAGGCCGGCTGCGCAAATCACCTGGAGCGATTTGCGCCAATTAACACAGGCCAGCGACCGAATCCGGTATGGTTGCCAGTTTCATTGCTGGGGGTCGCCAATGAGCGCAACCGATCACCGACCGTGCGCGCCGCGGACCGCGCGGCTTTCCGTTCTTTCAGCCGCGGCGGCATTGCTGGGCGCCGTGCTTCTCGCCGCTGGGCCGCCAGCGAAGGCGCAGGGCGTCGCTGCTGCAGCGGAGGTGCCTTTCCCGCACGGGCGCAACGCTATGGCGGGGGATTTACCGGTCGCCGCCTACGCGCAGCTCAAATGGCGCCTCGTGGGCCCTTTCCGCGGTGGCTGGGCGACGATGGCCGCAGGGGTGCCCGGGAAGGTGGACACATTCTACTTCTCGGGCGCGGGCGGCGGAATCTGGAAGACCCGCGACGCCGGCCGAACCTGGTGGCCGATCGGCGATAGCCTGCCCCCGGCCATCGGTGCGCTCGCGGTCGCGCCATCCGCTCCGGACACGATCTATGTCGGCACCGGCCAGGTCGCACCGCGATATGACGTTGCAGCGGGCCGTGGTGTCTTCAAGTCGACGGATGGCGGCAAGACCTGGCAGCCGCTCGGTCTCGCTGCTACTCGCGACATCGGCCGGATCTGGGTGGATCCGCACAACCCCGATGTCGTGGTGGTCGCGGCGATGGGCCATCTCTTCGGGCCCAATCCCGAGCGCGGCATTTACCGCTCGACGGACGGAGGCAAGAGCTGGGTACACGCGCTTGCGATCAATGACGACACCGGCGTCGTCGATCTCGCGGCGGACCCGACCCACCCCGGCCTGCTTTACGCTGCTGCCTGGCAGATGCGCGCCCGTCCCTGGATGAGCTACTTCGAGCCCCCGGCGGGTCCCGGAAGCGCCATTTATCGCTCCACCGATGGCGGCGCCACCTGGGCTCGCTTGGCCGGCAACGGCTGGCCGCACGGCACCCTGGGACGCATTGGACTCGCTGTCGCACACACCGCGCAGGGCACGCGCGTCTACGCGACCGTTGCGTCCGAGAGCGAAGGCGGCGTCTGGCGCTCCGACGATGGCGGCGATCACTGGCAGCGTGTGAATACCGACCAGGGCACCTTCGGCAACTGGTACTTCTCCCGCATTACGGTCGACCCGCGTAACCCGGACACGTTGTACTCAGCGGGCCAATCGATCCGCCGCTCGCGCGATGGCGGCAAGACCTGGACCGTCATCAAGGGCGCGCCCGGGGGCGACGACTACCACTTCCTGTGGATCAATCCGCAGCATCCGGATCATTGGATCACCGCATCGGATCAGGGCGCAGTGATCACGGTCGATGACGGCAGAACCTGGAGCAGCTGGTACAACCAGCCGACCGGTCAGTTCTATCACGTCGCGGCCGACAATCGCTTTCCGTACTGGATCTACAGCGGCCAGCAGGACAGCGGCACGATCGGCACCGCGAGCCGCAGCGACTACGGCGCAATCACCTTCCGTGACTGGCATCCCGTCGGCGGCGATGAGCGCGATTACATGTTGCCCGATCCCGACCATCCCGACCTGGTGATCGGCAGCGGCATGGGCGGCCGAGTATCGCGTTACGACGGCAGCACCGGGCAGGTGGCGAACGTCACCCCATGGCCGGTCAACAGCTACGGCGCGCGGCCGACGACGGTGAAGTATCGCTACGGCTGGGTGACACCCATGGCGTTTACTGCCAACAAGCCGCACGCACTGCTTCTTGGCGCGCAGGTGCTCTTCCGCTCCACCGACGAGGGCAATCACTGGGACGTCATCTCGCCCGATCTCACAGGCAAGACGGCGGATGCCCGCGATTGCCACCGACAGGTGGACGGCGAGCAGCCCAATCAGTGGGCAAGAGCGTGCGGATACGGTGTGATCAGTACCATCGCACCCTCGCCGCAGAGCGCCGATCTCATCTGGGTAGGCACCGACAGCGGCCTGATCCAGCTCACGCGCGATGGCGGTCAGAACTGGGAGAACGTGACACCGCCGTCGCTGAAGGCCTGGGAGAAAGTGGGCGCGATCGATGCCTCGCCGCTCGATCCCGCGACCGCGTACGCGGCGGTGGACGACCACCGTCAGGATGACTTTCGTCCCCATGTCTTGCGCACGCACGACTACGGCAAGACCTGGACTGAGGTCGACACGGGATTGCCGGCGAGCGAAGATGTGCCGGTCGTTCGCGCGGATACTGTCCGCAGCGGCCTGCTGTATGCCGGCACATCGCAAGGCGTGTACCTCTCGCTGGATGACGGCAGGCATTGGCAATCACTACGGCTCAACCTGCCCAAGGCCCGAGTCAACGACCTTCTGGTGCACGGCGATGATCTCATCGCCGCCACCCAGGGCCGCTCGATCTGGGTGCTGGACGATATCACGCCGCTGCGGCAGCTCTCGAGCGCCGCCCTCGGCGCGGCGGCGCACATTTTCGCACCGGAAGTCGCCTGGCGGGTTCATCCCGACAACAACAAAGACACGCCGCTGCCGCCCGAGACGCCGGAGGGGCTGAATCCGCCGACGGGTGCAGTGATCGACTACTGGCTGGGCAACGAAGCGCGGGGACCGGTGACCCTCGAGGTCTATAACTTCACCGGTCAGCTCGTGCGCAGCTTTGCCTCCGACGAAGCGACGCCGCACATCCAGGCCGATCAATACTTCGCGGACGCGTGGTTGCGGCCGGCCGAGCGGCTCTCGGCCTCACCTGGCATGCACCGCTTCGTGTGGGATTTGCGCTATGCGCGCCCGCACGCGGTCTCGTATGACTACAGCATCGGGGCAGTGTTCGGAGAGGACACGCCAACGGCTGTGGGGGGACCGTTCGTGCTGCCTGGCATCTACAGCGTCGTTCTGACGGTGGGCGGCCAGCAGTACCGGGCGCCCCTCGTGGTGCAACTCGACCCGCGGGTTCATGCGAGCAACGCCGACCTGCGGTCACTCCTCACCTTCAGCCAGTCGCTCTGCGCGGCGCTCGAGCGCGCCAGCACGCTGTACGAAGGAGAGAAATCCGCGCACGATCAGCTCGATTCGCTGGCGCGGCGCCTGAGCGCCGGGCACGGGAAGCCCGCGCTGCTGCGCGCCGTCGAGAAGCTGCGCGACGCCACCGCGAAGCACGGTGAGGACAGCGATCCGGGCGCGATCAGCGGCCGGTTGGGCGGGATCGAGGCCGACGCCGAGTCGGCTGATCTCGCACCTACGCCTGCGGACGAGGAGGTGCTCAAGCAGGAATCGAAAGCGTTGGATCAGGCCGCGCATGCGTGGCAGGAAAACCAGTCAGCGATCCGCAAGCTGAATGCGCAGCTGCGTCGCTCTCGACTTCCCACGATTACGTAAACCCGGCGATTAACTCAATTCGAAGTCCCGTTCGAAAGCAAATCAGTCAGCGGCCCAGGGCCGTTCTCTGGGCCGCGAGGCGAAACGAGCCATAAGGCTGGCCGCGCAAAGCGGCAGGATGCCGCTCTTTGCGCCCATCAATAAGCGAAGTACGGCCCTTCGCCGCCGGACGTGCTCTTGCCGCCTATCGCGACGTATAGGCTGCGGCCAAAGAAGAACGGGAGGCCGAAATCGAAGGAGCAAGGGCCGCTCGAGGCGCCGATCTGCGTGCAGTAGCTCGACTGATTGCCGCTATCGGCACCCAGATTGTTGAATGCGGCGTTGCTGGGATAGCTATTGAACAAGGAGGTGGCATTGCCGACGTAGATCGTGACTTGCGAGGTCGGCGAGCCGCCCGTGCCGGCGATGACCGCCGTCAAGGTCTGCTGCGAAGCGGGGCAGAACCAGCTCGACGAGGAGCTGCCAGAGCTCGTGCAGTCCGGGATCGAGCTGTCGAGGAAATAATATGCGTTCGATCCGGTGTCGAAGTAGGAATCGGGCAACGTCTGGCCGTTGAAGCTGGTTGTGACGTCGCCCGTATTCTGGCTGCCCGGGAACACCGTGGCGCTGCCCAGGCCATTGTTGCCCTCCGTGCCGATCCCGAATATCAGCGAGCCCGAGGCGCTGGCCGCGGTGCCGGAAGAGCCAATGGCGGGCAGCTGAACGATGACGCCGTTGTTGTCGGTTTGGAAGTAGACCACGGGATTCGTGACCTGCGCCGACTCCGCGACGGCGGCGCCGTTGCAGGGATTGCCCGGCGACCAGGAGCTTGCCGGGCACTCATAATACAACTGGTTGCTCGAGCTTATCTGGCAGCCGGTCCCGCAATCATCGCCGAACGGACCGACGCCGAGGATCCCGTTGGCTCCAAAGCTGGAGACGGTATCCTCTTCCGGGCCCGTGGTCGAGCCCGAGCACAGAGTTGGAATCTCGCTCGTCGTCGTGCCATTGGCCGTGCTGGTTTGCTCGTATGCGGGATCACCGATCACCTGCACTGGAACGCTGCTCGCCGACTCTTCTCCGATCTTCACGTCGGCCACCTTGACCGGCCCCCAGCTGAAGCCATCGACGAACGTCGTGCACTCGACGATGGAATTACCGCTGGAGTCGGCCTCCTGTGTCAGCCCGGTGGCGAGCGAGGAGTTGAGCACCGAAGAGATGACGCGCAGACCGTAGGAGCCCGTGTCGACTTCGACGTTGGGGATCTGCTGGCAGTTGGTCGTGCTTCCGTGCTGACAGACCGTCACCGTGATGTAGGGCGTATCGACCTGGTTGCCGTCCGGCCCGGCATTTACCGTCATCGCGACCACGTTTGGGCCCGTTGCGCCGCTGCCCGACCCGCCCCCACCCCCACTCCCGCTGCCGCGCGTAGAAGTCGCGATGGACCCCGAGCTTCCGCCGCAGCCGGCGAGAACGAGCAAGACCTGGACGAGGCCGATGAGAATGAGCTTGCGCACGTGTCCCTCGCTGCGGGCTAGTGGAGGTCGGAAAGGGAGAGATTCCGCGGAACCAGCGACGGCACGTACGCCATGCCGAAGTACTGCCGCATATGGCCGCCGGCGTGCACGACCAGCGAGGGCTCGCGTACGTCGAGACGGTTATGCCCAAGGTGGGGACCCGCGGCCCGACGCGCCCGCACGGTAACCTGGAGCTGCGTGAAATACGTGCCGAGGAGCTGCTGCAGGTTCGGCATCACGGGCCCTCCCCAGCTCACGGCGAAGACGGTTCCGGCGGGGGAGACGAATTCCTTGACCACCGTCCCTGCGGGGGTCGTGATCTGCTGAACGCTGTAGCCGGATTGCGCCGTTGCGCGCAGCTGCCCCTTCATGCTGACCCGGTCGGCCTGGACGGACACGATTGTCTGGCCGAGGCCTGCCTCGGCGGGCGCTACGGTCTCCGCGCCTAGCAGGACGGCTACGAGCGCGAGGGCACAGGGCCAGCCCGAACCGAATGCTTTCATCTGTCTTCGCCTCTCGGAAGGAATGGCGTGGGGGCCTCCATTCAGCGCTTCGGCGGGCCCTGGGTTGACCCGGGCGCCCCATGGCCAAAGCCCTCGGACGCTACCACGCCCGACGGGCAGTCGCGATTGTCGTAAATCACAGACCGTCCATCGGACCCCGTTTTCCGGGCGTCGTGGGGCAACGGTGGGGCTTTGCTCTCGTGGACAGCGGCGAGGGCGTCCTATAGCATTCGCCCCCCCAAGTCGGAGCGGTAGTTCAGCTGGTTAGAATACCGGCCTGTCACGCCGGGGGTCGCGGGTTCGAGTCCCGTCCGCTCCGCCAGTCTCTTTTCCGCAGTGGCTGCCAAAGCCATTACGAACCGCAAGCCGCTGACCGACAGCGGCTTTTTGACGACTCCGCAGCGGCAGTGTGCGTGGCGCGGGCGGCTGGAACGTACCGTGAACGCCGGCCAGGCCGGCATCGGCAGCAGCGCTTCAAGGCTGCTTTCGCGTGTATTCTCCTCGAAAGGCCGTAGTCCAGGTCTTCCCGCCGTCTGAAGACTTTTCCCACTGCTGTTCGACGTGGCTCGCTCCGAGGCGGCGAATCGTCACTCGATTGAGGACGGATTCTCCGCCGGGGCCGCGGCTGGGGCCGGTGAATTGCAACAGTCCCGGCGACGCTTTGCCGTCGAGGAATACATGGACGCGCCCCTCGTTGTCCGCAAAAAGGCCATGCCAGCCCTCGTCATCCGCGCTGTACGCGAACAGGTTCTCTCCGATGTGGCCATGGCCGCCATCCCAGCGCTCGACTACCAGGCATTGATCGAGGTCGACAGTGACCTTGCTGGACGCCGACCGCGTACCGCCGGGGGCCGCGATCGTCCACCGGCCCAACCAGAAATCCAGGGCCCGGTTGTCGCGGTTTGAAGCGCAAGGCCGTGCCATTGGCGCGGCCAATGCCGGCGGCGAGTTCCCCAGCCACATGCCCGCACAAGCGACGGCGAGCAGCCCCGTCCACCCACGGAATTTTTCGACCCCTCTGTAGCCCAGCATCTCCAGACCTCCTGCAAAGCACTGCGACAGTCACAGATTACGCAGGGGTCCGTGCGGCACGCATTCGATATTGTGCCAATGAATGTCGATAAAGCGACAGACGGAATATTTCGATCCCGTGCAGCTGAGATGCCCCCACAGCTCCGCTCCGTGGTGAATGGGCCGCCGCGATGCGGGCCTCTTCGGGCACGCCATCCGGCCAGGACCCGCACCGGTCGGGGTGCTCCGCCACGCTCGCCTCGGGTGGGAGCGCCGGGAGCAGCAGGCTGAGCCGCGGATTTGGTATCCTTCACGATTCACCAGCGTCGCCGATGAGCACGCGGGGGTACTTTAAAAAGTGCGGGCCGGAGGCCCTCCCGATCAGATCATGCTGCAGAAAATCACCGATACCATCGAAACGCACAAGTGGCTGTGGTACAGCATCCTGGGTGCGCTCGCGCTCGTCTTTGCCGCCTGGGGCGCCTACGGCATCGTCAACCTGAATTTCAGCACTTCCAGCTTCGCGGCCGAGGCTGGGGGTCAGACGATATCGCTCGACCAGGCGCATAACGTCTGGATGCGCCAGCAGGCTCAGCTGCAGCAGCAGTACGGCGGCAATATTCCGGTTTCCAAGCAAAAGAGCGTCCAGGACCAGGTGCTCGAGAGCCTGATCAGTGACGCACTGATGTCCGAGCATACGGAGAAGCTCGGCTATCGGGTGAGCGAGCCGGAGCTGGTGGCGGCGATCCGCAACGAGGCCGCCTTCCAGGTCGCCGGTCGGTACTCGCCCGAGGTCGCGCGGGAAGCGCTGGCCGAGAACCGGCTGACGGAGGATCAATACGAAGACCAGAAGCGCAGCGAGCTGCGGCGCATGCAGCTCCTGGACGGCATCGCCACCTCGGATTTCGTGACACCCGCGGAAGCCGACCGCGCGCAGTCACTGCGCGACCAGGAGCGGGAGGTTCAGTACGCCATCCTTCCGGCGCAGAGCTACAAGAGCGATGCGCCGATCGAGCCCGCGGCCATCGAGGCGTACTACAAGGCCCATCATTCCGATTACCTCGTGCCGGAATCGGTCGACCTGCGCTACGCGCAGCTCACCCTGGCGCAGGTTGCGAGCACCGAGACGATCTCCGATGCCGACCTGCGGAAGGCCTATGACAAGGAGAAGAGCCGCTTCGTCGAGCCGGAGCGGCGCGAGGCCAGCCACATCCTCATTCCTTTCGGCAAGGATCCGGCCGCGGCGCTGAAGCAGGCGGACAAAGTCCTTGCGCTGGCGAAGTCGGGACAGACCTTCGGCGCGCTCGCCAAGCAGTACTCGCAGGATCCGGGCTCCGCGCGCAATGGCGGCAGTCTGGGCTGGATGGACCGCGGTGGCTTCGTCGCACCGTTCGCTGATGCGCTCTTCAACATGAAGTCCATCGGCGACATCGTGGGGCCGGTGAAGACACAGTACGGCTATCACATCATCCGGCTCGATGGGATCCAACCCGGCAGGACCAAGACCCTGTCCGAGGCGCGCCCGGAGCTGCAGGCGCAACTGCAGCAGAACCAGGCCAAGAATCGCTTTGGCGACATCGAGGACACCCTGCAGAGCAGGCTCCAGGACCCGGGAGTGACGCTCGCCAGCCTGGCGAAGGAATTCAACCTGACGAACGGTGAGGTACCGCAGTTCCTACAGGGAGTCGGCGGCCCGCCGCTCGGTGCGGCGAAGCCCTTGCAGAGCCAGCTCTTCGGCGGTAACGCGGTCGCGGCCGATACGATCGGTGGACCGGTGATCCTCGACAATGACAAGATGGTGATCTTCGAGGTGGCAGCCCATCATCCGCCGCACGTGAAGCCGCTCGCGGATGTGCGCGATGGCATCGTCGCCGCGCTACAGAAGCAGCGGGAGTCGGATGCGGCGCTGGCCGCTGCGAATGCCGCGCGCACACAGTTGGCATCAGGCACGTCTTTCGATCAGGTGGCCAAAGGCCTCAAGGTCACCGCCGATCCGCCCAAGTTCGTCGGCCGCGGCGATCCATCCATACCGGCGGAAATCCTGTCCGTCGCGTTCGACTCGGCGAAGCCGGTCCATGGTCCGGTGTACCAGGCGGTGACCCTGCAAAACGGCGGCGCCGCGCTGATCGCCATCACGCAGATCCGCAGCGGCAAGCAAACCAACAAGTACCTGGAGCAGTATCTGCAGCAGTCGCAGCTGCAGCGCGAGGGCAACGCCGACGCACTGGGCTACATCGCCGAGCTGCGCGCGACCGCGAAGGTCCGCAAGAACCCCGACGCCTTCCAGTAACAGGCATCGCTGCCGCGCCCCCCGTGGGCGGCTGGCCTGCGAGGATCGCGGGGCCGTCAGGTTTCCGCTTCTTGCGGAAAGCTCATCCCGACGGTGTTGAAGCCGCTATCTACGTACAGGATCTCGCCGGTGATGCCGGCGGCGAGGTCGGAGCAGAGGAACGCCGCGGCGTTGCCAACGTCTTCGTGCGTGACGTTGCGCCTGAGCGGTGCCACTTCGGCTACCCGGTTCAGCATCTTGCGAAAGCCCGTGATCCCTGCAGCGGCGAGCGTCTTGATCGGGCCGGCGGAAATGCCGTTGACCCGGATCCCCTGCGGCCCCAGGTCGGCGGCCAGAAAGCGGACATTGGCTTCGAGGCTCGCCTTGGCGAGACCCATGACGTTGTAGCTGGGGATTGACCGGACTGCCCCGAGATAGGACAGGGTGAGCAAAGCTCCGGATCTGCCGGCCATCAGCGGCGCGGCCCCGCGGGCGAGGGCAAGGAAGCTGTAGCTGGAGACGTCGTGGGCGATACGGAACGCATCGCGGGTCGTATTCTCCACGAAGCCGCCGGCGAGGGCCTCACGGGGAGCGAACGCCACGGCGTGGATCACTATGTCGAGGCTGCCCCATTCACGTTTCAGCAGGTCGAACGAGGCATCGATCTGACCATCGATCGTCACGTCCAGGGGCATGGTGAGGCGGGAGCCCACGGACTGGGCCAGAGGCTCGACGCGCTCCTTCATCTTGTCATTGACGTAGGAAAAGGCGAGCTCGGCGCCTTCGCGATGCATCGCTTGCGCGATGCCCCATGCGATCGAGCGGTCGGTCGCGACGCCGACGATGAACGCACGCTTGCCGGAGAGAAATCCCATGCCGAAGCCCTGCCGCAGTGAGTAAACGGGCAGTGTACCTTGCTTCGGGGCCGGGCCGTCAGGCCTGGATCAACTGCCGGATGCGACCCGGATGGTGAGCTTCTGGCCCGCGAGAATGTGCGCGCGCGAGCTCATGGCGTTCCAGGCGAGAATCTGTGCCACTCTCACCTGGAAGAGCCGTGCGATCCGCCAAAGCGTATCCCCGGAGCGCACGGTATAGACGACGCGGCGTGCGCTGCCCGCGGAGTAGTAGCGCGAATGATGGCGGGAGTGACGGCGCCCGTGAGTCGCGAAAGGCGCGCTGGACACGAGGCGCAGACGCTGCCCCGGATGCAGCGTCTGCCCCGGTGACAGGCCGTTCAGCCGCGCCAGCGTATGGACGTTCATGCCGTGCCGGCGAGCAATCGCCCACAGCGAGTCACCCCGGCGCACGACCTGAAACCGGAAATGGCGCGTCCAACGGTAGCGGCCATCCACCCGCTCCGCGGCGAGTTTCACATTCTCCGGCAGCGCGTAGACGGTAGCCGGTACTTCGAGATCCGCACCCACGGTGAGGCGTCCGGAGGGCAGCGTGTTGAGCTTGCGCAGGATCTCTACACTCGTTTTGAAATGCCGCGCTATCGAGTACACGGTATCGTGCCGCCGGACCTCGTAGTGCTCGATTCCCATGCGCTCATCGGGCGTGAGATCGGCGACGTTCTGCTCGAACACCGGTGCTGCGTCGACCGGCATCAGCAAGTAGAAGGGACCGCTGGGATCGGTGATCCAGCGGTGGAAGGCGGGATTGAGCTCGAAGACCTCATCCGCAGTGATGCCGGCGATCTGCGCGGCCACCTGCATGTTGATCTGGCCTTCGAGGTTCACGCGCGCAAAGTAGGGCTGATTGGGAATCGCGGTGAAGACGAGCCCGTACTTCGCCGGATCCGCCACCAGGCGCTTCATGGCGAGGAGCTTCGGCACGTAGGCCTCGGTCTCGCGCGGCAGGCGCAGGTGCCAGAAGTCGATCGGGCGTCCCTCGGCCTGATTCACCTGTACGGCATGCTCGACGGCGATCTCGCCGCAGTTGTAGGCCGCGACGGCGAGCAGCCAGTCGCCGTTGAACTCGTTATGCAGGGCCTGCAGGTAATCCAGCGCCGCGCCGGTGGACGCAACCACGTCGCGGCGGCCGTCATACCACCAGTCCTGCTTCAGGCCGAAGCGTGAGCCCGTGCCGGGAATGAATTGCCAGAGGCCCGCGGCGCGCGCCCGGGAATAGGCGTAGGGCTCGAAGGCGCTCTCGATGACCGGCAGCAATGCGAGCTCGGCCGGCATGTGCCGCGCCTCGAGCTGCGCCACGATGTAATAGAGGTACATGTCCGCGCGGCCAAAGGCGCGCTGCAGATATTCGGGGTGGGACGCGTACCAGTCGAGCTGCTGATCGATCGGGGCCTCATCGGGATCCTCGATCACGAAGTCGCCACGGATCCGGGCGAAGAGATCGGCATACTGCGGCGGGGCGGGGGCGGCCTCCTGCTGCGCCGGCGCGGCCGCTGGCGGAGGCGCAGCCTCGGCCGTGGCGGCAGCGGCGGGAGGCGGTGGCACGACGGCCTGCTCGGGCTGCTGCGGTTGCAGCGGCTGGCGGGTCGCGCAGGCGGCAAGCGCCGCAAGCGCAGCGAACAGCAGCGTAAAGCGAGTGGCTCGAAGTGATTCCGTCCGCAAGTTCCCGACCCTCTGGGAGGCGTGTTAACTTCTTATGGCACCGAAGCGGGTGCCGTTTCCCGGGACCCTCGCCTCTACGCAAGTGGGTCTCAGACTCAATGCTTCCGACGTTACTTTATCCAGGCGGCGAAATTTAACCGGTAACTTCACACTATTGCCAGTACTTCATGGCACCCGCGCACAAATCTCAATTCCAGGAGCCGCACTCCGCGCGACTCGCCTGGTGGGCGAGTCCCCTCGGCAGCGCGCTCGTCGCAGCGGAATCGCAGCTGCTGGGCGAGGCGCTCGAGGACGTGTTTGGCTGGGAATTGCTGCAGATTGGCGCCTGGGGCGCTGGCCGCGAGTTGTTGTCCGGTGCGCGCACGCGCCATCAGGCAATCCTCGCACCGCCGGGCCTGTCGTCCAGCGCAGACATCCGCGGGCGGCCGACCCAGCTTCCGATCATCAGCGATTCGATCGATGCGATCCTGCTGCCGCACATTCTCGAGTTCGCCACCGATCCCTATGCCATCGTGCGCGAGGCGGATCGCGTGCTCGTCGGCGAGGGCCGGTTGCTGGTGCTCGGCTTTCGGCCATGGAGCCTCTGGGGCATACGCGGGCGCTGGAGCCGCAGCGGCTTTCCACCGGGCACGCGCCGCATACTTTCCGAACGAAGGATCCGCGAATGGCTGGTGCTGCTCGGGTATGAAGTGGTATCTGCCCAGCATTATTTGTTCCACGGCCCCTGGAGTGGCGGGCTCGCTGCGGGGGCGGGCGCGGGCCGCATGCTGCGGCGGGGGCTCACGTACCCGCTGCCGGCCAATGCGTACCTGCTCAAGGCGCGCAAGCGCATCTATACCCTGACACCCATCCGTCCGCGATTCCGCGAGCGTCCGACGGTGCTCGGTGGCCTCATCAAACCAACCCCGCGCTGAGCGCGCGTGATGCATAATGTTAGTAAGCGGGCAAAGGCTGCTTCTTTACCCGCGAGATCAACACATCAGAGGAGAGATTGCTGACAAGATCGCCGGCAGCGATTTTTGGCCGATGCCCAGCCGCCCCGAAGGGCTCGGTGCTGGATTGCACCGGGCAACGCGCCGCAGGCGACTTGCAGCCAATGAAATCATGACGGCCGATGGAACCGCGGCAGTGGTGGACATTTATACCGATGGCGCGTGCCGCGGAAATCCGGGGCCGGGAGGTTGGGCGGCGGTGCTGAGTTTCGCCGGCCGTGAGAAAGAGCTGGCGGGCGCGGAGGCGCTGACGACCAACAATCGCATGGAGCTGACGGCCGTCATCCGCGCGCTCGAGGCGTTGAAGCGTCGCGTAAGCGTGCGCGTGTATACCGACTCGGAATACGTGCGGCGCGGCATCACGGAATGGGTGCGCGCCTGGAAGGCGAGGGGGTGGCTCACTGCCGACCGCAAGCCGGTGAAGAACCAGGATCTCTGGCAGCGGCTCGATGAGCTCGCCGCCGGCCACGAGATCGAATGGCACTGGGTGCCTGGCCACGCGGGCGTGCCCGGCAACGAACGGGTGGACCGGCTCGCCAACGAGGCGATCGACGCCATGGCGTCACACTAGCCCGTAGAAAGTCTGTAGACTCAAATTCCATGCGACAGATCGTTCTCGACACCGAGACCACCGGTCTCGAGCCCTCGCTCGGGCACCGCATCATCGAGGTCGGCTGCGTCGAGCTTCTCAATCGGAGAGTCACCGGACGCACCTTCCACCGCTATTTGAATCCGGAGCGTGACATCGACCTTGGCGCGGAGGCGGTCCACGGCCTGCAGCGCGAGGACCTCGCGCGCCAGCCGCGGTTCATGCAGATCGCGGACGAGCTGCTCGAGTTCATCGGTGGCTCGGAGCTCGTGATCCACAACGCGGAGTTCGACATCGCCTTCCTGGATGCGGAGCTGCGCCTTGCCGGCCGCGCGGTGATGATGAGCGAGCTCTGTCGCGTCATGGACACGCTGGTACTCGCGCGGGAGATGCATCCCGGCCAGCGCAACAACCTCGATGCGCTCTGCAGGCGCTACAACGTCGATAACTCGCGCCGCGAGCTGCATGGGGCGCTGCTCGATGCGCGCATCCTGGCGGACGTCTATCTCGCGATGACGGGCGGCCAGGGGGCACTGGCCCTCACGGAGAGTGCTTCCGGCTCCGCCGCCCTCGGCGCGGGCCAGATCCGCGCCCTCGTGCGCCCGCCCGCGCCGCTGCGGGTCATCACCGCCACGGAGCAGGAATTGCGCGCCCACCGGGACATGCTGGCACACATCGCCAAGGCGAGCGGCGGGCACTGTCTCTGGCCCACCGCCGGCGACGACCCGGTTCCCCAAGCCCACCTCGCCTGAGTGGATCTCATGTTTCATCTGCGCAAGTGCCGCCTCGGCATCATCGGCCTGGGCTATGTCGGACTGCCGCTCGCCGTGGAGTTCGGCAAGCACTTCGATACCGTCGGCTTCGACATCAAGCCCCAGCGCATCGCGGAACTCGCCAGCGGCCGCGACAGCACGCTCGAAGTCTCGCGGGCGGAGCTCAAGTCCGCCACTCGGCTCTCCTTCAGCACTGAAGTCGCCAGCCTCAAGCGCTGCCGCGTCCTCATCGTCACGGTGCCTACGCCGATCGACGAATACAAGCGGCCGGATCTCACGCCGCTCGTCAAGGCGAGCGAGACGGTCGGCAAGGCCCTCACCAAGGGTGCGGTGGTCGTATACGAGTCCACCGTCTATCCCGGGTGCACCGAGGAAGTGTGCGTCCCGATTCTCGAGCGGGAGTCGGGCCTGAAGTGGAACCGGGACTTCTTCGTCGGCTACAGCCCTGAGCGGATCAACCCGGGCGACAAGGAGCATCGGCTCACCACCATCAAGAAGGTGACGTCGGGCTCGACACCCGAAGCGGCCGACTTCGTCGACGAGCTCTACGGAAGGATCGTCACCGCCGGCACGCACAAGGCCTCCAGTATCAAAGTGGCCGAAGCGGCCAAGGTCATCGAGAACACGCAGCGCGACGTCAACATCGCTCTCATCAACGAGCTGGCGCTGATCTTCAACCGGCTGGGAATCGACACCGAGGAGGTGTTGAGGGCCGCCGGGACCAAGTGGAATTTCCTGCCCTTCAGGCCGGGGCTCGTCGGCGGCCATTGCATCGGCGTGGATCCCTACTATCTGACGCACAAGGCGCAGGCGATCGGCTACCACCCGGAGATGATCCTCGCCGGGCGGCGGCTCAACGACAATATGGCGCATTACGTTGCCGACGAGGTCATCAAGCTGATGACCTCGAAACGGATCCATGTCAAGGGCGCGCGCATGCTGGTCCTCGGGATGACGTTCAAGGAGAACTGTCCCGACATCCGCAATTCCAAGGTCATCGACGTGGTACGGGAGCTCGAGAGATACGGTGCCGAAGTGGACGTCTACGACCCGTGGGCCGACGGCGAGGAATGCCGCCACGAGTATGGCGTGCGCCCTATCCGCAAGCTCGACTCCAAGCGCTACGACGCCGTGGTCGTCGCCGTCGCCCATCGGCAGTTCCGTGAGATGGGGCCCAAGGGAGTACGGCGCCTCTGCAGGAAGAACCACGTGCTCTACGACATCAAGCACCTCTTTCGCGCCGCGGACGCCGACGGACGGTTATGAAAATACTCGTCACGGGCGGGGCCGGGTTCATCGGCTATCACACTTCGCTGAATCTGCTGGCGCGCGGGCATGAGATCGTCGGGCTCGACAACCTCAACGAGTACTATGACGTCACCCTGAAGGAAGCCCGGCTGGACCGGCTGAAGCAGCAGCCCGGGTTCCGCTTCGTGAAGCTCGACCTCGCCGATGACGGCGGGATGAAGGATCTCTTCGCGCGTGAGAAATTCCAGCGTGTCGTGCATCTGGGCGCCCAGGCCGGGGTGCGCTATTCGCTGCAGAACCCGCACAGCTATGTTCACAGCAACGTCACCGGCACGCTGAACGTCCTCGAGGGTTGCCGCCACAACGGCGTCGAGCACCTGGTGTACGCATCGACCAGCTCCGTGTACGGCGCCAACACCGACATGCCGTTCTCGCCGCACCGGATCGCGGATCACCCGCTGACGATCTATGCCGCCACCAAGCGCTCGAACGAGCTGATGGCGCATACGTACTCCTCGCTCTTCAATCTGCCCACCACCGGATTGCGGTTCTTCACGGTGTACGGTCCCTGGGGGCGCCCCGATATGGCGCTCTTTCTCTTCACGCGCAACATTCTCGAGGGCAAGCCGATCGAGGTCTTCAACAACGGACATCATCGGCGGGATTTCACCTACGTGGAGGACATCGCCGAGGGAGTCGCGCGCGCCTGTGAGCAGGTGGCGCAGCCCTCGTCCACGTGGGACAGCGGCGCGCCCGATCCGGCAACGAGCCGTGCGCCGTTCCGGCTCTACAACATCGGCAATCACCAGCCGGTGGAGCTCTTGCGCTACATCGAGGTGATCGAGCAGTGCCTCGGCCGCAAGGCCGAGAAGCACTTCCTGCCGCTGCAGCTCGGCGATGTGCCGGATACCTTCGCCGACATCGAGGATCTCGCGCGGGATGTGGGCTACCGCCCGGCGACACCGGTCGGGGTGGGCGTGCGAAGGTTCGTCGACTGGTTCTGCGAGTACTACGGCTACAAGACCGGCTGATGCGGCCCCTCCTGATTGGGCCCGGGGACCAAGGGCGGTCCTGGGCCGCTTCGTGATTTGCTTTTCGGGCTAAACTGCGCTCTTTTGGCCCACCCAAAGGCAGCCCGTGACGAAACCGTCTCCGCCGTCCGCCGTGAAGGTCCCGATGCTGGATCTGACGCAGCAGTACCAAAAGATCGCGGCCGAGGTCCAAGCGGCCATCACCCGGGTATGCCGGAGCCAGCAATTCATTCTCGGCGCTGAAGTACGGCAGCTCGAGCTGAGTCTCGCGCGATACACGGGGTGTGAGCACGGGATCGGGGTCTCATCCGGCACGGATGCGCTGCTCCTCGCCCTCATGGCGCTCGGTATCGGACAGGGCGATGAGGTGATCACCTCCGCCTTCACCTTTTTTGCCACGGGCGGGACGATCGCTCGGGTCGGTGCACGGCCCGTCTTCTGCGACATCGATGGTGACACCTTCAACCTCTCACCCGCACGGGTGGAAGAATTCATCGCGCGGGAGTGCGAGGTGCGCGGCGAAGGCCCGGTCCGACAGGTGATTCACCGCAGCACCGGCGGGCGGGTAAAGGCCATCATGCCCGTACACCTTTACGGACAGGTCTGTGAGATGGACTCCCTGATGGATATCGCGAACCGGCTCGGCCTGCACGTTATCGAGGACGCGGCGCAGGCGATCGGCGCGCGGGACGGGACAGGGCAGATGGCCGGCAGCATCGGACACATCGGCTGTTTCTCGTTCTTTCCCACGAAGAACCTGGGCGCTTTCGGCGATGCCGGGCTCTGTACCACGAGCGATCGAGGGCTTGCAGAGCGCATGCGAATACTGCGAGTGCACGGCATGGAGCCCAAGTATCACCACAGCCTGATCGGCGGCAATTTCCGGCTGGATGAGATCCAGGCAGCCGTGCTCAATGTGAAGCTCAAGGTTCTGGATGAGTGGCGGGACGGAAGAGAGGCTCATGCCCGGCAATACGCCGAGCGGCTAAAGAAGAGCGCGGCTGCGGGTGCCGTCGTGCTTCCCGTCGCGAGCGAAGGCGGGCACCACGTCTGGAATCAGTATGTGGTCCGCGCGCAGCGGCGGGATGAGCTGCGCCAATACCTAGCGGCGGCGGGTGTCGGGACGGAGGTCTACTACCCGATTCCGCTGCATCTGCAACGCTGCTTTGCCTACCTCGATTACCGGACCGGACAGCTCCCCGAGGCCGAGCGTGCCGCCCATGAGGTGCTGGCGCTGCCCGTCTTCCCGGAGCTCACCCCGGCGCAAATCGACCATGTGGCCGGTACAATCCAGCGCTTCTACATGGCCGCAGTGGCCCCATCCCAGCATTCCTTCTGAGGAGGCACCCCCATGCCGAAGGCCACAGGTCCCCGTACTCCGCTCTGGCCGGAGCTCGCGACTCATGCCGCACGGCTGAATACCGTCGCGACGCGCGAGCTCTTCTCTCGCGATCCCGGGCGCTTCGAGCGCTTCTCGCGCCAGGGCGCGGGCCTGCTCATGGACTTCTCGCGCCAGCATCTCGATGAGATGGTGCTCGGCAAGCTGTTGGAGCTTGCCGAGGCGGTCGGCCTCAAGGACTACCGCGACGCGATGTGGCGCGGGGAGAAGATCAACTCCACCGAAGGGCGGGCGGTCCTGCACGTGGCGCTGCGGCAGCCCCCGGGAGCGAACATCGGAGGTGCGGACATCGCGCGGGTGGTGATGGCGGAGCGCGAGAACATGCTCACCTTCGCGGAGAACGTGCGCGCGGGACGCATCGTGGGCAGCTCGGGCAAGCCCTTCACGCGGGTGGTGAACATCGGGATCGGCGGGTCGGACCTCGGGCCGGCGATGGCGGTCCTGGCGCTGCGGCCCTACACCATCGATGCGCCGAAGTGCGACTTCGTCTCCAACATCGACGGCTGCCATCTGGCGGACATCCTCGAGAGCGCGGACCCGCGCGCGACACTCTTCATAGTCTCCTCCAAGACTTTCACGACACTCGAGACACTGACCAACGCGAATACTGCGCGGGCATGGGTGAAGGAGAAGTTGGGCGAAGAGGCGGTGCCGCAGCATTTCGCGGCGGTGTCGGTGAATCACCGCGCCATGGACGAGTTCGGCGTACATCCGCAGTATCGCTTCAAGATGTGGGACTGGGTCGGCGGCCGCTACTCCCTCTGGTCCTCGATCGGGGTATCGCTTGCGATCGCCATCGGCAAGGATCAGTTCCTGGCGCTGCTCGCCGGCGGCCATGAGATGGATGAGCACTTCCGCAAGACACCCTGGGCGGACAACCTGCCGGCCCTGATGGGCCTGATCGGACTCTGGAACATTAATTTCGAGGGTCTGCCGACGCTCGCAGTGCTGCCGTACGACGATCGGCTCAAGCGCTTCTCAGCGTACCTGCAGCAGCTCGAGATGGAGAGCAACGGCAAGTCGGTTACGCTCGAGGGGCGGCGGGTGGACTGGCAGACGGCGGCGGTAATCTGGGGAGAGCCTGGCAACAACGCGCAGCACTCGTTCTTCCAGCTGCTGCACCAGGGGACGCCACGGGCGGCGCTCGATTTCCTCCTGCCGGCGCGCTCGTCCTGCGGCAATCAGGCGCAGCAGGATCTCGCCATCGCGAGCTGTCTCGCGCAGGCCGAGGCCTTCATGAACGGACAGTCGGCCGAAGCGGTACGCGCCGACCTCACGCAGCAGCAGCTGCCGAAGGAGCGGATCGAGGAGCTGGTTCCGCACAAGGTGCATCCGGGGTGCCGGCCGAGCACTCTGGTGGCATTTCAGAAGCTGGACCCTCCAACCCTCGGCAAGCTGATCGCGCTCTACGAGCACAAGGTGTTCACGCAGGGCGTGGTCTGGGGCGTGAACTCCTTCGACCAGTGGGGCGTGGAGCTCGGCAAGAGGTTGACCGATCAGTTGGCGCCGGCAGTGAGGGATCCGAATGGCGGACACGCGGTGGCGCCGGGGGTGGCAAAGATCATCGCGCGATTGACGGCTTGGAAGCAGGGAGACTGAGCGGGGATCCGACCCGACGTCTCCTTCAAAACCTCTGCCGGGAAATCATTTGAGCGACATCGTTCAGCGGGGCCTGCAGGAGCACCTGGCGCTGTTTCACAGCCTCTCGTCACTGGGGCCGGAAATCGAGCGCGCCGCGAGCCTCTTTGCCGGCGCGCTCGAGAACGGGCGCAAGCTCATGTTGTGCGGCAATGGCGGGTCTGCTGCGGATAGCCAACACATTGCGGCGGAGATGGCGGGGAGGTTCGTGAAGGATCGCAGGCCGCTGGCTGCCGTGGCATTGTCCACTGATACCTCGACCATGACCTGCATCGCCAACGATTACACCTTTGACGAGGTGTTTTCCCGGCAAGTGATGGGGTTGGGGGTCCGCGGGGACTGCCTGCTCGCCATCTCGACCTCGGGCAAGTCGAGAAATGTGATTCGCGCGGCGGAAGCGGCCAGAGCCGCGCAAATACAGGTCGTCGGATTGCTCGGAAAGGGCGGAGGGCCGCTGCGGGAGCTTTGCGACGTGCCGATCGTCGTGCCCAGCCAGATCACCGCCCGGATTCAGGAGGCGCACATCTTCATCGGCCATACGCTGTGCGCTCTCGTCGAGGAGTCACTGGGATTGGCATGAGCGCGGGCAGCACAACAAGCGCGCAGGGGCAGGCGGTCAAGGCGAGGCCGGAGCTCAAAGCGCGGCTGCGCAAGGCGCGGGTGTTGGTCGTGGGAGATGCGATGCTCGACCGGTATCTGTTTGGGGAAGTCGACCGGATTTCTCCCGAGGCGCCCGTGCCGGTCGTGCGCGTCACGAGGGAGGAGCATCGGTTGGGCGGCGCGGCGAACGTGGCGCTCAACGTCAAGGCGCTCGGCCCGGGAGTGACGCTGGTCACAGTCGTGGGTGAGGACGAGCCGGCGCGAAAGCTCGAGGCATTGCTGAAGACGCAGGCCGTAGAGGTGATTCTGGGGAGGGACCCGCAGCTGTTCACCTGCGTGAAGCTGAGAGTCATCGGGCGGGCGCAGCAGTTGGTCCGCGTGGATTTCGAGAATCAGCCGGATCACGAAGTGCTCGCGGACATGCTGTCGGACTTCACGCGAGCACTGCCGCAGCACGACGCCGTGCTGTTTTCCGATTATGGCAAGGGCGGGCTCACGCATATTCCGCGGATGATCGAGCTCGCGCGGGCGGCCGGCAAGCCGGTGCTTGTCGACCCCAAGGGTGACGACTACGGCAGGTACGCCGGTGCCACGGTCATTACGCCGAATCGCGCGGAGCTCGCGCAGGTGATCGGCAGCTGGAAGACGGAGGCGCAGCTCGAGGAGCGGACGCAGCGGCTGCGCGAGAGCAATCGGCTCGGCGCCGTGCTGCTCACGCGCAGCGAAGAGGGGATGTCGCTCTTCGATGCCTCCGGACATCTTCAGGTGCCGGCGCAGGCACGAGAGGTATTCGACGTGACCGGGGCGGGCGATACCGTCATTGCCACCCTTGCCGCGATGTTGGCTTGTGGGATCGGTCTACGGGAGGCCCTGCCCATCGCCAACCGCGCGGGCGGCATCGTTGTCGGCAAGTTCGGCACGGCGACGGTCAGTTACGAAGAGCTGTTCGGATGAGAGTCGTCGTGACCGGCGCCGCCGGGATGGTGGGCAGCAATCTGGTGCATGGACTGAATGCAATGGGCATCGACGACGTGATTGCCGTCGATGATCTCACCGAGGGCGCGAAATTCCGCAATCTCCTCGGCGCCAGGGTGAGCGACTACTTCGATCGGAACGAATTCTACGACCGCTTCGCGCTCGGCGAGCTGGGGCGTATCGATGCGGTCTTGCACGAAGGAGCCTGCTCCGACACGATGGAGCACAACGGCAGGTACATGCTGGAGGCGAACTACCGCTGCTCGAAAGACCTTCTCGATATCTGCCAGAGTCGGGGAACGCGGCTTCTCTACGCCTCGTCTGCCGCCATTTACGGCGACAGCACGGTGTTTCGGGAAGCGGCGGAGCACGAGCGGCCGCTCAATGTATACGGCTATTCGAAGCTCCTCTTCGACAACATCGTGCGGCGCATGCTTGCCACCGCGCGGTTTCAGGTAGCCGGCTTCCGCTACTTCAACGTCTATGGGCCGCGGGAGCAGCACAAGGGACGCATGGCTTCCGTTGCGTACCACCACTTCGGGCAGCTGCGCGAGTCCGGCAAGGTCAAGCTCTTCGGAGAATATGGAGGCTACGGTCCGGGACAGCAGGCGCGCGATTTCGTGTTCGTGGACGATGTCGTCGCGGTGAATCTGTGGTTCCTGCGGCATCCGGAACGTAGCGGGATTTTCAACGTCGGCACAGGTAGGGCGCAGCCCTTCAACGATGTCGCTCACGCGACGATCAACGCCTCGCGAGCGCAGCGCGGCGAGGCGCCCCTCAGTCTGGAACAGCAGGTCTCCCGCGGCCTGATCGAGTACGGCCCGTTCCCGCAGGCTCTGGTCGGCAAGTATCAATGCCATACCCAGGCAGACCTGACGTCGCTGCGTGCATCGGGTTGCGACGTGCAGTTCGCTGACGTGGCGACGGGCGTGCGGCGCTACGCGGACTGGTTGAATGCTTGCGGCGCAGCCGCGTGAGCGCAATCCGATGGCTGATCTTCCCGCGCCTCTGATTCGCAAGATGGTGCCCGCCGAGCAAGTCCGTTGCCGGGACTGGCCTCGTCCATTGGTGTTCACCAATGGAGTGTTTGACGTTCTGCACCGTGGGCACGTCTCGTACCTTGACGCCGCCCGTGAGCTCGGTGCAGCGCTGCTCGTGGCAGTCAACAGTGATTCCTCGGTGCGGCAGCTCGGGAAGGGGCCGGATCGGCCGCTCAACCGGGAGATCGATCGCCTGCTCGTGGTCGCGGCGCTCGAGAGCGTATCGTTCGTCACGATTTTCGAAGAGTCGACTCCGTGCGAATTGCTGAAGAGTTGCCGGCCCCAGGTGTATGTCAAGGGCGGTGATTACGACATGGAGACATTGGAAGAAGCCCAACTCATGCGCACCTGGGGTGGACGCTCCGTGTCGATTCCATTCGTGCCGGGCTACTCGACCAGCGTACTCGTGCAACGCATCCGTGGCGGCTCATGAGCAGCAAGGCGGCGTTCATCGACCGCGACGGCGTGCTCAATGAAGAGCGGGCCTTCGTCCACCGCGTCGAGGATTTCGTATTGCTGCCCGGCGCGCTCGAGGCGTTGCGTCTGCTCAAGGCCGCGGGGTATCTGCTGGTCGTAATCACCAACCAGTCCGGAATCGCCCGTGGCCTCTACCCGGAGTCCGATTACCTCGCGGTCACGGGCCACATGCGCGAGCGCCTCGCGGCCGCGCGCGCCCCCCTCGATGCGGTCGAGCACTGCCCGCACCTGCCCGACGCCCCGGTGGAGCGTTATCGCATCGATTGCGATTGCCGCAAGCCGAAGCCCGGCATGCTGAGGCGGGCCATCCGGGCGCTGGACATCGACCCGGGGATGTCCTTGCTGGTGGGTGACCGGATGTCGGACCTCGACGCCGGTCGCGCGGCAGGAATAGGCCGCTGCTTCCTCGTCCGGACGGGATATGCGTTGCCCGATGAGGCCGTGGCGCGAGCGGATGCCGTGTACGATGATTTGCTCTCTTGTGCCAGGTCCGCGTTGTCTGCGCGGTGATCCGCGAACCGGCGGTGCCATGGATCCGCTCCGCGCAATTCGTGCAGCCTGCACATGACGCGGCGGGATTGTCGTGGCAAGCTTTCGCTCAGGCCAACCCAGAGGAATCAAGCACTTGAAAGGCATCGTTCTGGCCGGCGGCGCGGGTACCCGCCTGCACCCGGTGACCCTCAGCATCAGCAAGCAGTTGCTGCCCATTTACGACAAGCCGATGGTCTACTACCCGCTGGCGGCGCTGATGCTGGCGGGGATCCGGGACATTCTGCTGATCTCGACGCCGGAGGACCTGCCGCTTTTTCGCCGGCTGCTGGGCGACGGCGCTAAATGGGGAATCTCACTGTCCTACGCAGAGCAGCCCCGGCCGGAGGGTCTCGCGCAGGCATTCCTCATCGGGAGGCGGTTCGTCGGCAATGACCGCGTCGCGCTGGTCCTCGGCGACAACATCTTCTACGGTCATGGGTTGCCAGAGCAACTCGAGGCCGCCGCCCAGCGGGGTGCAGGCGCTACGGTGTTCGCCTATCGGGTGCGGGACCCGGAGCGGTACGGCGTCGTTCAGTTCGATGAGGCGGGGCACGCGCTCGATATCGAGGAGAAGCCCGCGAAACCCAAATCGTATTTCGCGGTGACCGGTCTTTACTTCTATGACAACCAGGTGCTCGAAATCGCGGCGGGCCTCAGGCCCTCCGCGCGCGGGGAGCTCGAGATCACCGATGTCAATCGCAAGTACCTCGAACGCGGCGCCCTGCGAGTGGAGCAATTGGGCCGCGGCGTGGCCTGGCTCGATACGGGCACCCACGAGTCGCTGCTGCAGGCGTCCATGTTCATCGAGGCCATCGAGACCCGGCAGGGCCTGAAGGTGTGCTGCCCCGAGGAAATCGCGTACCGCAAGAGCTACATATCAGCCAATCAGCTGGAGGAGCTGGCGCGGCCGCTCGCCAAGACCGGATATGGCACCTATCTGCTCGAGATCCTGAAGGGTCGGGTTTGACATGGAGTTCGTCCCGACCGACCTCCCCGAGGTCGTGCTGATCCGGCCGAAAGTGTTCGGCGATGCGCGCGGCTACTTCATGGAGTCCTGGGAGGAGCGCAAGTTCGCCGCCGCGGGACTCGACCTCAAGTTCGTACAGGACAACCATAGCCACTCCGCACGGCATATCCTGCGGGGACTGCACTACCAGATAGAGCAGCCGCAGGGAAAGCTGGTACGCGTCGTGACCGGCACCGTGTACGACGTTGCGGTGGACATTCGCCGCAGCTCGCCGACCTTCGGCAAATGGGTGGGCGTGGTGCTTTCCGCGGAGAACCACGACGCCCTCTGGGTGCCGCCCGGGTTTGCACACGGTTATTTCGTGCTCAGCGACTATGCCGACTTTCTCTACAAGGTCACGGATTTCTGGGCGCCCACCCATGAGCGCGCGATCCGATGGAATGATCCCGACATCGGCGTGGATTGGCCGCTGCCATCAGGAATCGCGCCCATTCTTTCA
Source organism: Steroidobacteraceae bacterium (assembly GCA_025451845.1). Classification (GTDB taxonomy): domain Bacteria; phylum Pseudomonadota; class Gammaproteobacteria; order Steroidobacterales; family Steroidobacteraceae; genus 13-2-20CM-66-19. Next base: position 84,245 of record JANWJS010000012.1, on the reverse strand, counting down.
GGCAAGGACGCCGCAGCAGAGAGTTTTCGCGCCGCCGAGGTCTATCCGTGACGGCGAGCGCGCTCCCGGCGACGAAAGTGCTGATCACTGGCGCCGGAGGGCAGGTCGGACGAATGCTGCTCGAAATCCGACCCGACAACTTCGAGGCGATTGCCTGCACGCACGCCGATCTCGATGTCGGTGCGCGTGACGCCGTCCGCGAGGGCGTGGCGCGCCATCGGCCGGCGATCATCATCAATGCTGCGGCGTATACCGCGGTGGACAAGGCCGAGTCGGAGCCGGACGCCGCCAGGCGTATCAATGCCGAGGGGCCGGCTCACTTGGCTGCGGCAGCCCGGGAATGCAATGCGCGGCTGATTCACATCTCGACCGATTTTGTATTCGATGGCACCGCCTCCGTTCCCTATCGGCCGGATTGCGCCACGTATCCGCTCAGCGTCTACGGGAGGACCAAGCGGGATGGCGAGCTCGCCGTTCTGCAGGCGCTGCCGCAGCGGTCCACGGTCGTGCGAAGCGCTTGGGTCTATGCCGCAACGGGCGCCAACTTCGTACGCACCATGCTGCACATCATGCGGGCGAATGGCGCGGCGCGGGTGGTGGCGGACCAGGTAGGCACGCCGACCGCGGCGCGTTCCCTCGCGGGAGCGCTCTGGCGAATCGCAGCTAATCCCGATATTCACGGCATTCACCACTGGACCGATGCGGGGGTGGCGAGCTGGTACGACTTCGCGGTAGCCATCGCGGAGGAGAGCGTGCAACTGGGACTTCTGCCACCCGGGGTCGCTGTCGTACCGATCACCACCGCAGACTATCCAACACCCGCGCGCCGGCCGTCCTACAGCGTGCTCGACAAGCGCTCGCTCGCCCCCCACGGGCTCTCTCCCGCTCATTGGCGCACGGGCTTGCGTACTGTCCTGAAAGAGATCTCCCGTGCCTAGGCTCCTGGTCACCGGCGGCGCCGGCTTCATCGGCGCGAACTTCGTGCATTACTGGCTGAATGCCCATCCTGGCGAGCACCTGGTTGTGCTCGATGCCCTGACCTACGCCGGCAATCTCGCCAACCTCGACCCGGTCAAGGATCGCCCCGAGCTCAAGTTCGTGCACGGCAATATTTGCGACACACCGCTCGTACAGCGGCTGCTGCGAGAGGAGGCAATCGACACCATTGTGCACTTCGCCGCAGAGTCGCACGTCGATCGCTCGATCCACGGGCCCGATGCCTTCATCGAGACCAACGTGCAGGGCACCCATTCCGTGCTGAAGGCCGCGCGTGAGGTGTGGCTGCAGCAGAAGCGGGTTGCATCGCACCGCTTCCATCACGTTTCGACGGATGAGGTCTACGGCTCTCTGGGACCGGAGGACCCCGCCTTCCACGAGCGCACCCCGTACTCCCCGAATTCACCTTACTCGGCAAGCAAGGCGGCCTCCGATCACCTGGTGCGGGCCTACCATCATACTTATGGCCTTCAGGTCACGACGAGCAACTGCTCGAACAACTATGGCCCCCTCCATTTTCCCGAGAAGCTGATTCCGCTGATGATCGTGAACCTGTTGCACGGACGGGCGCTGCCCGTCTACGGTGATGGACGCAACGTCAGAGACTGGCTGCACGTCAGCGATCACTGCCGCGGAATCGATCTGATCCTGTCGAAGGGCAGGCCTGGAGAGGTCTACAATATCGGAGGCGGTGCCGAAAGCGAGAACCTGAAACTGGTCGAGACGCTGTGCGCGGTGGCCGATGCAGCTTTTGGATCGCACCAGGACCTGTGCTCCCGGTTTCCCGGTTGTCCCGCGGCGCAGGGCGGAAAGTCCTCGAGTCTCATTCAGTTCGTGAAAGACCGCCCCGGCCACGACCGGCGCTACGCGATCGACTGCCGGAAAATCGAGCGCGAGTTGGGCTACGGAGCACAGGTCTCGCTGGCTCGAGGGCTGCACGACACCTTCGAATGGTACGTGCGGAATGAATGGTGGTGGCGCGCGGTCATGGACGGAAGTTATCAGCGCTGGATCGAGACACACTACCGGTAGACGAAAGGACTGTAACCGATTGTGAGCCGAACCCCGCCTCGGGATGAAGCCGGGAGAGAAACCTGCTAAGGTAAAGCCCGGCCGTGCGAAATTCAAAATTCGATGACCGCGAGGTACTCGACTACACAAAGAGCACGAAGCTCCATCTTCGCCGCAATCACGATGCTGCTGCTCGTCGGGTGTGGTGGTGGAGGTTCGACTGACGGTTCCGGCTCGGGGCCGGTTGCCGCCTACTCGCCATTCAGCACAGCGGCAGGCCTTTCCTCCGGTGCAGCGGCCCTACCAGCAGTCAATGGCTGGCCGCAGTTCGTCTACCCGACTTCGGGACAACTCTCGGTCGATCCGAGTCACCCGATTCAGTGGTCGCAGGTCGACAACGCCTATGCCTACCAGCTGCAAATAGGCACCTCTCCCGGAGCAAACGACGTCTTCGATTCCGGTGCGATCGCGTCAACGTCGATCTCCGTCCCAGGTCTGCCTCAATCCGGAGTGCTTTACGCCCGCGTGCGGGCGGTTCCCAAAGGGTGGTCACCGGATTCCGGCACGGATTTCTCGCGTGCGGAGTATGCTACTTTCCGGACGGATTCCGACGTCAAGGGCGCTACTTTCATCTATCCGGCCAACGCCGGAATGGCCAACGCAGCAACCCCCATCTCGTGGACCGACGAGTCGGTCGCACAGGGCTACCGGCTGACGTTGGGCAGCACCGCGGGTGGCCTGGATCTGCTCGATACCGGTTGGATCCATACAACTCTGCGCGTAGCGCCGGGGCTTCCGGCCGGGATAACGATTTACGCGACCCTTTACACGGCTTACGCGAATAACATCCAACACCAGCAGAAGATCACCTTCACCGTGGGAGATCCGAGCATCTCGAGCGCCGACATCGTGGCGGTCGCAAGGACTCTGGCTGCAAACGTCCGGGAAATGGCGGATACCGACAATCAACCGCATGACTTGACGCCGCTGGTTGCGTCGGTCGCCTCCGAAGGCGATGCAGTCGCCGATTGCACTGCGTTCACCAACACCCTGTTAAAGCAGCTCGCGGACGCCAACATCACATTGCAATCGCGTTCGCTTTCCGTCTGCTTCAATACAAATTCCTACGATTGCCATGAGTTGGTCGAAATCTACGATCCCGACTCCACTCGTTGGGTGACGCTCGACCCGACCTTCGGCCTGTATGCCGTCGATTCGGCCGGGCAGCCGGCGACCGCTCAGGAAATTTCCGATGCGGCTCGAAGCATGAACTTCGCAGAGATCAGCTACCAATACTTGACGCCCAGCAAGGACGCGTATGCTCGGGCCTATTACATCGACTATCCGCTGCTCTTCCTGAACGTATACCAGTCGAACTCGCAACAGCTCCTGGAGCCGCAGCCTTCCGTGCAGCCTTATTTCGACCTGATGGGCACGTCGGTGGCTGCTCCGGTCAGTAACTACTATGCTGTTCAGTGCGCGTCCGGGTCTGGCAGCGCGACCGCGATATGGGACGGGGCCGCGAAAACCTACACCTGCACCGATGGATTCACGCCTGTATTCTGGGCGCTAGCGGTAGCGACCGGGGATCCGTCGGCAGCTGCCGTATGGCGGCTGCACAGGTTCGTGTTCCAATAGAAAGAAGCCGGTGCCGGCGTGCACTCAGGGGCGGCGGTCCTCTACGAACCGTTCGAGGCTCTTCGCTGCCCGCGACGCCGTCCGCCCGTCCCACAGGTCCGGTCGACGGCCCTTGCGCCAGGAGCCGTCCAACGCGTCTCTTGCGGCTGCCGGCACGTCCACCGGCTCGAGCAGGCGATTGGTTCCCTCGGTCAGGGTGATCGGCCGTTCCGTGTTCTCGCGCAATGTTGCGCAGGGAATGCCGAGGTACGTGGTCTCTTCCTGTAGGCCGCCCGAGTCCGTGATGGCGATCGAGCAGCGCTGAACGAGGCGCATAAACTCGATATAGCCTAGCGGCTCCGTGGCCAGGATGTGCTGGTTGGTGGCAATTCGCCGCTCCAAGCCGGATTCCTGCAGGCGTCGGCGCGTGCGCGGATGCACCGCGAAAACGACTCGTAACAGCGACGAGAGCTCTTCGAGCATGCGCACGAGGTTCGCGAGCTTATCGCGGTCGTCCACGTTCGAGGGCCGGTGCAGGGTGACAACCGCGAAGCTGCGGTCCTCGAGCCCGAGCCGGCTCACCACATCGGATTGCTCGATTCGGGCGCGCAGCATCTCGAAGGAATCGATCATGATGTTGCCGATCCGCTCGATCCGTTCCGCCGACACTCCTTCCGACAGCAAATTTTCGTCTGCGTCCGGCGACGGGGTCCAGAGCAGATCCGCGATGGCATCCGTCACCAGGCGATTGATCTCCTCGGGCATGCGCCGATCGCGGCTGCGCAGGCCCGCCTCGAGATGGACGACCGGAACCCACAACTTCGCGCCAACCATCGCGCACGCGGCCGTCGCATTGACATCGCCAACGACCACGATGGCGTCCGGCCGCTCTCGCTGGCAGACCGCTTCATAGGCGATCATCGTCCTGCCGGTCTGCTCCGCGTGCGTACCACTCCCGATCTCGAGGTGGAACGCCGGCTCCGGCAGCCCCAGGTCGCGGAAGAAGGCATCCGACATGTTCGTGTCGTAGTGCTGTCCGGTGTGCACGATGCTGGCGTCGCACCAGGATTCGCGCGCCAGTGCGTGATGCAGCGGCGCAATCTTCATGAAGTTCGGCCGCGCGGCCGCGATCAGGTGAATCTTTCGTGACACGGACTCTGCTACTCCTCTGGACCGCAGATTGAATGTCGTAGTGTACCTGCTCCGGGAGCGAGGGCGGAAGGCGCGTGGGCCCATCGATCGTCAAATCGCGCTTCGGGTTGCGTTGACAGTGCCGGAAACGGTATCTTAAACTCGATCAGTTCAGTTACTGAACGCACGAGCTTCAAGGCCCGAGTGCACGCAGCCCCGGCCGGAGATCGCCTCATGCACGACAATTTGAGCGGTTCTTCAGGGCGCCCCGATGAGACTCGTTATCACGTCCTGCGGCTCCTTCATCGCAATCCCGAGTTGAGTCAGCGGGACGTTGCCCGGAAGCTTGGCGTCAGCCTTGGCACGGTGAACTACTGCGTCGGGGCTTTGGTCCAAAAGGGCTGGCTCAAGGTCGTCAATTTCAAGAACAGTCACAACAAGGCGGCGTACATGTATCTCCTGACGGCGAGGGGCGTGGAACAGAAGGGCAGGCTCACGCTCAAATTCCTGCGTTTGAAGGTGCGGGAATACGAAGCGCTGCGAGCCGAGATCGACCAGATGAGGCGGGAGGCGGGGCGCGAGGGCAGGTAGATCGGCAGCCCCGGTTTGGGTGGTCGGGGAGCCGAGATGAGCTGCTGGCCGGGTGGCGGAGGTCGAGGACGGGTTTGGGGCGTACGGGCCGCCGCATGTGCCTGAACTCGGGCGCGACGGCCGGCTCCCAGGTCACTAGCCGGCTGCCCGGCCGGCTGTGCGGGAATAAGCACGTGCTGTACGATATCGGATTCCTGTTTAGGCCTCGAACGCAGTGAGATGAAACAAGTTCTGATTAAGGACGGCTCGGTCGTGGTCGTCGATGTGCCGGCGCCCGTCGTGGGTCCGAAGAACGTCCTGGTGCGGGTCGCTTATTCTTGCATAAGCACCGGCACGGAGATGGCGAGCGTGCAGACTTCGGGCGTACCGCTGTATCGCCGCGCCCTTCGCCAGCCGGACAATGTCCGGCGCGTCGTCGCGATGATGCGCGAACACGGGATTCAGCACACTCTCGAGCGGGTCCGCGGGAAACTCGAGAGCGGATCGCCTACAGGCTACTCAGCCGCGGGCACGGTCGTCGAGGTGGGGCGCGAAGTGGAGGGCTTTCGCATTGGGGACAGCGTTGCGTGCGCCGGCGCCGGTATCGCGAATCACGCGGAACTGATCGACGTTCCCGTCAATCTCGCGGCGCGAGTTCCGGATGGGCTGGACGTCAAAAGCGCCTCGACGGTGACCCTGGGTGCCATCGCACTGCAGGGCGTGCGCAGGGCGCAGCCCACCCTGGGTGAAACGTTCGTCGTCGTTGGCCTGGGTCTTCTCGGCCTACTTACCGTTCAACTGCTGCGCGCGCACGGGAGTTCCGTCATAGGCGTCGATCCGGATGCGCGTCGGCGAGATCTTGCTCAGTTGCTGGGCGCGCGGATACTCGACCCCGTGGACGGCCAGCACGTCGATCAGATCATTCGGCTGACGAATGGCGATGGAGCCGATGGGGTGATCATCGCGGCAGCCACTCAAAGCGACGAAGTGATCAGCGAGGCGTTCCGCTGTTGCCGGCGAAAGGGGCGCGTCGTGATCGTGGGCGATGTGGGGCTGAAGCTGCGACGAGCGGATTTCTACACCAAGGAGATCGATCTGTTCATTTCCGCCTCATACGGGCCCGGCCGATACGATCCGCACTATGAGGAGGGGGGGCAAGATTATCCGCTCGGCTACGTACGCTGGACCGAGAATCGCAACATGTCCGCATACCTGAATCTGCTGGCGGAAGGCAGGCTGCGGCTGGAGCCGCTCGAGCCGCAGGTATACCCGGTCGAAGAGGCTGCGGCCGCCTATGGCGCGCTGCGCGACCGGTCGCGCGCCGCGCTCATCGCCCTGCTCCAATATCCCGAGCAACAGGCGCCCATCGAGCGCATCGCCCGCCTCTCCCCGCGAGTCGCGGCGCACAAGGATCGAATTCGCATTGCAATCGTGGGGGCGGGCGGCTTCGCCCAGGGCATGCACCTGCCCAATCTGCAAAAGCTGCGCGATAGCTTCGTCGTACGGGCAATCGTCAGCCGAACCGGGAGCAACGCGCGCGCCGTCGCACAGCGTTATGGTGCCGACTACGCCTCGACAGATATCGACGCGGTGCTCGCCGACGGGCAAATCGACCTGTTAATCATCGCCACGCGACACCATTTGCACGCGAATCTCGCTTTGCGGGCGCTCAGGGCGGGCAAGCACGTGTTCGTGGAAAAGCCGCTGGCGCTTACGGTAGGCGAATTGGACGACCTGGAGCGCTTCTTCGCCGAAGGAGCAGGCGAGCGTCCGCTGCTGATGACTGGCTTCAACCGGAGGTTTTCCCCGGGCATTGCAGCCGCCAAACGGATCTTGTCGGACCGCAGCGGACCCATGCTGATTGACTACCGGATGAACGCCGGGCACATCCCGAGCGCTCACTGGGTCCACGGTGCGGAAGGCGGCGGCCGGAACGTGGGAGAGGCATGCCATATCTACGATGTTTTCCAGTTCCTTACCGGCTCCACCTGGACCGGTGTGTCAGTTTCCTGTATCAGCCCCAAATCCCGTCATTTCAGGTCGGACGACAATTTTGTCGCGAGCGTGACGTACTCCGACGGCTCGGTATGCACGCTGACTTATACCGCCCTGGGGGCCAAATCCTTTCCGAAGGAGCGTATGGACGTGTTCTGTGACGGCATGGTCCTCGGCCTGGATGACTACAAGGAGCTCCGGGTGGCCGGCCGCAACAGCGGTGGGTGGTCGGCGAGTGGAGCGCACAAGGGGCAGCTGGAGGAGCTTCAGGCGCTCGCACGCTCGTTGCAAGGTTCCGCGCCCTGGCCGATATCCCTCGAAGATCAACTTGCCGTTACGCGACTGAGTTTTGCCGTCGAGGAGAAGCTGAAAGGGAGCTGCCGTCGCGAGCAAGAGTCAAGCAACTCGTAGTCATCTCATGCGCGAGAGTCCGGTAAGGCATATGTCTGGCGGGGCCGAAGGAGCCGCGCGGCGGCTTTGGAGTCATACGCCGGTCGGAAGCTCACGGTCGAATCATCAGCCTGGCGATGCCCAGTATTTTGCCGATCTGCGCGCGTACCGCTACGGTTACGAGACGCCGTTCATCCCGCGATTCTTCGATTTTCCGCGGATGAAGGATCGCACGGTGCTCGAGATTGGGGTTGGTAACGGTATCGATGCGGTAGAGATGGCACGACACGGCGCGATCTATACAGGGATTGACATCACAGTCCGGCACATAGAGCTGACACGACAGAATTTCGCCGTGAGCGGACTGGCACCGTCGCGTATTCTCTGCGGCGATCTGCTGCAAACCGACGTCGGCGGCCCATTCGACTTCATCTACTCGTTCGGTGTCTTGCATCACGTGGGACCGGAGGCGGATTACTTGAGCAGAGCGCGCCGCCTGCTTGCGCCTGGAGGGCGCCTACTCATCGGCCTCTATTCGAAGTACAGCTTTTTCAATGCGTACCTTTTGGCCACGTGGGGTCTGCGCGCCGGTCGGGGTGTGACGCTCGACGATTGGCGCAGCCATTGCGCGGAATTGAGCCCCCTACGCGACCCGGTAACGATCCGAATTCGTTCGCGCAGAGAGGTGCAGTCGCTGTTGAGAGACTGCGGATTCGCGGTGAAGCGCTATGGGAAGCGCGGATTCGTGCAAGCGTACATACCCGTGTTGGGGCGGTGGCTCTCGCCGGACGGAGTGACCCTCAATGCCTGCGGAGCGGCGCTGGGATGGTATCACCTCTTTGAATGCTCCGCGGCGCAAGCGCCGGACGGCGGTACGGAAAGGTAAGCGAATATGTGCGGAATTTTCGGCGTGTACCAGTTCGACGGCGGACCTCCACCCGGCGATCAGGAGGTCATACGTGCCCGCGACACGATGATCCATCGCGGGCCCGACGGCGCGGGTATGTGGCGGTCGACCGATGGCCGTACCGTACTGGCTCACAGAAGACTCGCGATAATCGACCTGAGCGGTTCCGCGACACAGCCGATGCCGAATGAAGACGAGACGGTTTGGGTGACTTTCAACGGTGAGATCTACAATCATCGAGCGCTGAGAAGTGAGTTGCTCGCAGCGGGGCATCGATTCCGCACCGACCATTCGGACACGGAGGTTCTGGTACACGGGTACGAGCAATGGGGAATCGACGGCCTGGTCACGCGCATCGCGGGGGACTACGCGTTCGCAATATGGGACGTGAAGGCGCGACGCTTATCGTTGGTTCGCGATCGCATCGGGGTGAAGCCGCTCTATTTCGTGTACGCACGCGGCCGAATCGCCTTCGCATCGGAAATCAAGGCCCTTCTGGCGCTGTCGTCCACGGAACGCGACGTCGACCCGCTCGCCCTTTATCACTATCTCTCGTTCCTGACCACACCGGCGCCGATGACCATGTTCAAGGGAATCTACAAGGTCCCGGCGGGCTTCATCCTGGAAATTGGAGCACGCGGCGATCTGAGCGCGCGCCGCTACTGGGATGCCACGCCGGGCCGAGCAACAGCGGAGACTGACCTGTCAGGGCTGAGCGTTGACGCCCAAGAGGAGTACTACGTCGAGGGCATCCGCCGGCGGCTTCGTGCGGCTGTCGAACGGCGCATGATGTCCGACGTTCCTTTCGGCGTGTTTCTTTCAGGCGGCATCGATTCTTCGACCAACGTGGCGCTCATGACAGAGTTCATGGACCGTCCGGTGGACACGTTTACCGTGGGATTTCGCGACCATACTCACCTCAACGAGCTGGAGTATGCGGAGCTCGTCGCGAAGCGATTCCGAACCAATCATCACGTCGTCATGATTGACGAGCGCGATATGACGGGCTATCTCGATCGGCTCATTCACTCGCAGGACGAGCCGATAGCGGACTGGGTGTGCATTCCGCTCTATTTCGTCTCGAAGCTGGCGCGTGACAGCGGCACGACCGTCATCCAGGTAGGAGAGGGATCCGACGAGCAATTCAGCGGGTATGCCAGCTACATGGGTTATCTGGATCTGCACAGGCGCTACTGGAGTCCGTTCCGGCGATGGCTTCCGGGTGTCGTGCAGCACGCCATGGCAGGCGGAATCGCCGCCGCCGCGCGCTTGCGGCCATCGCTGGAGGTCTATGCCGATATCGTGGAGCGGGCGGCGCGGGGCCGGGAGCACTTCTGGAGCGGCGCGATGGCCTTCTGGGACACCCAGAAGCGCCAACTCCTTCGCTCGGAGCTTCTGCCGAAGGGAGGCGGTGACGGGCGGCTGCTGCAGAGCGGTCTGCTGCCGGAGTCCTACCTGGAGCCGGACTCCTACAATGTGGTGCGCTCCTTCTACGAGCCCTTCGACCGCGCTTTCGGCGGACAGGACGTCCTCGCGCGAATGATTTACAGCGAGTTCAAATTGCGCCTTCCGGAGCTCTTGCTGATGAGGGTGGACAAGATCGGCATGTCCGCGACAATCGAGGCTCGGGTGCCATTCCTGGACCACGAGCTAGTCGAGTTCACGTTGGATATTCCCATGTCCATGAAGGTGCGCAACAACGTCGCTAAGCACCTTCTCAAGAAGGCGGTCACAGGCCTGATCCCGGACGAGATCATTCACCGCAAAAAGATGGGCTTCGGCGCTCCTATGTCGCAATGGTTGCGTGGTGATTTCGGGCGCCAGGTGGAAAGCGCAATCATGAAGAGCACGCTGTTGGACCGGGGGTGGTTCGATCGGAGCTATATTCAGGCGCTGTCGCGCGATCATCGTGCACAGCGACGGGACAACAGCCTCTATCTGTGGACGCTGTACAATCTGACTGCGTGGCACGATTACTGGATTGACGGCCAACGGAGCTCTGCAGCGGCATGAATGCTCACGTCGCTCGCCTGCGGCGCTTCCTAGGTCGGCCTCCCGGTTACGTTGCGCGCCGAGTCGCCGCCGAAGCCCGAGCAGAACTGGATCGCCTTCTTTGGCAGAGGCGGGCGAAGGCATTCACCGTGCCGGCGCTCCTGGTCCGCACTGAGGATGGCGATGCAGCTCAGCTGTGGAATAGACTCGCAACGCAAACTTGGCCAGTGCCTGCCTCCCCGGTCCATCGTGCCCGCCTCGACGCGATTGCTCCAGGCGCGTGGGATGCGATCATCATGCGCGCCGAGCGGGCCTGCCGGCACGAGGTGGAGCTGCTGGGGTCCGGTCCGACGGCGCTCGGCGATGAAATCGTCTGGGATGTCGATTTCAAAACGGGAGACCGCTGGCTTCCGCGATACTTTCGCGACATACAGATCGTCGACCAGAGCCGCCCGAGCGATGTAAAGGTACCGTGGGAGCTTTCGCGGCTGCAGTGGCTGTTGCCGGTGGGGCAGGCGTACCTGCTCACCGGGGAGGAGCGCTACGCGCAGGCGGCGCGAGCGGTGCTCGAGCAGTGGATCGCGGCAAATCCCGTGGGGCGGACTGTCAACTGGGCGATCGCCATGGAGCCCGCCATGCGCGTTTTCAGCTGGACATGGCTTTTCCGGGTATTCGCGCGTTCCGCCGGCTGGGCGGACGAGTCCTTTCGCGGGCGATTCCTGTGCTCGTTGTATCAGCACGGCAAATTCATATCTCGATACATCGAGAGAGCCGACCTCAATGGGAATCACTTCACCGCCGATTGCGCCGCTCTCGTCGTCGCGGGCGCGTTCTTCGGCGGGCGCGACGGGCAGCGCTGGCTCGGCTCGGCGATGGGAGAGCTGGAGCGGGAAGTCGCAACGCAGATTCTCGAAGACGGAGTCGATATCGAGGCATCCTCGGCCTATCACCGACTGGTAAGCGAACTGTTCCTGGTCGCGGCACTTCACGCCGAATCGCGTGGCCTGAAGGTAAGCGACTCATATAAGAAGCGTCTCGTTGCGGCGGCAAGGTTTACGGCCGCCTATTCGAGGCCCGACGGAAGTGCGCCGCTCTGGGGCGATGCAGACGACGCGCGCGTGCTGCCATTCGGCACGGGTCCGATAAACGATCATCGTCATCTGATCGCGTGTGTGGCTGCGTACGTGAAGGACGCCGCGCTTGGATCGATGACCGACGGAGGGCGGGAGGAATTGTTCTGGCTGTTGGGGCCGTCATATGCCGACGATGCGCGCACCGGTCGGCAAGGAATCGAGCCTGAGCCTGCCGCGTTTCCCTCTGGGGGCGCGTACATCTTGCGCGCCGATCATGCGCACGTATTCATAGATTGTGGAGACGTCGGCTTTGGCGGGCGAGGCGGCCACGGCCACAACGATGCACTGTCATTCGAGGCGGTGCTGAGGGGTATCAAGGTCGTGGAGGAGGGCGGATGCTTCGTCTATACGGCCTCCTTTGCGGAGCGCAATTACTTCCGCTCGACAGCGGCGCACAACACGCCGCGCATAGATGACGAAGAGATCAACAGATTCGTCGATCCCGAACTTCTCTGGTATCTGCGCGACGATGCTCATCCGATGGACGCCCGGATTCGACATGAGACCGGGCACGTCATCTTCGAGGGCGCGCATAGCGGGTATAGCCGGCTGCCGTTTCCAGTATTCCCTCGGCGTCGAATCGAACTGCACCGCGATGGTGCGCAGGTATCCATCCACGATTCGTTCGATGGAGAGGGGACGCATGATATCCAGATACCGCTTCAGCTCGCTCGCGGATGGGAGATAGAGGACGTGATAGGCGCGCGAGCGGGCTGCGTTCACGGTTCCGGCGCACGTATGTCCATCGCATGGCACGGCACGCCGGAGTGGAAACTGGGAGTGACGCCCGGGAGAATTGCTCCTTCGTACGGAATCGTCATTACCGCGCCGCGGCTGGAATGGAGTACGAAAGACGTGACGGTGCCAACGCATCTGACAGTAACTCTGCAAGTGACGCCATGAATCGCTCACATACCATAGATGACAAGGCCGAGATCCAAAAGCAATGGGATCGCGATCCTTGCGGCGCGGTAACGGCTGATAACGCGGAGGCGGAGTCTGCAGCCTGGTACGAATCCGTGCGCCGGCACCGTTACGAGGTGTACGCGCCCTGGATGCCGGGAGCGATGCGGTTCGAGGACTGGAAGGAGCGTGACGTGCTCGAGATAGGAGTCGGTTTGGGGAGCGATCATTTGAGCCTCGCGCTCGCCGGGTCGAGGATGCATGCGCTCGATCTCTCCGCGGAACACCTGCGGCACACGCGCAAACATCTGGCGGCCCACGCTCTGCAAACCGAGGGTGTGCTGGGGGATGCGGAAGCGAACCCGTTCCCGGATGCGAGCTTTGACCTGGTCTACTCGTTCGGTGTACTGCATCACACGCCGGACACCGCCCGGGCAGTTCGGGAGGTCTTGAGAGTTCTGAGGCCAGGAGGCACCGCCCTCATCGGCTTGTATCACCGCGATTCCTGGTTCTTCTGGCTGTGGACGGTGCTATTTCGAGGGGTGCTGCGCTGCGGAATTCCCAAAAAGGGATGGCGACGGCTGTTATCGGAGATCGAATACCGGAGCGCGGATAATCCGGCGGTGCCGCTGGTGAAGGTCTACTCCCGTCCAGGCGCAGCGGCTCTATTCACCGGCTTCGAGGACGTACGCACGAGCGTACATCACGTGGAGGCTGGGCACTTCCCGCCGCCGTTTTCCTGGCTGCTGCGGCCGTTTTCACGACCCACACTCGAGCGATGGCTCGGATTCGGCGGCTGGTATGTGATCGTTCGGGCGCGGAAAGCCGCGGGATGATTTCCGAGACGGAGAAGCGACGGGTCGCGAGCAGTGTGTCGAGCACCATTGCGGCGCGCTTCGCCGTGGTGGTCTGCGGCCTTGCCACCAGCATCGTGAGCGCTCGAGTGCTCGGGCCGGCCGGGCGGGGTCAATATTTCGCCGTCATGACGCTGGGGGCATTGTTTGGCCAAGCGCTGAACCTCGGCCTGACTTCGAGCAATGTCCTGCTGGGTGCCCAGGATCATGGCCGCTTGCGGCCGCTGCTGGTCAATAGTCTATACGTCGCCGCGTTCTTCGGGCTCGTGGGGGTCGCGATCGTGTTCGCGTGGGGGCGGCCCCTGGCGGCGCGAGTGGCGCTGCCGGCGAGCTTTCTCCTCGCAGTATGTGCCATCGGCGCAACCATACTGTTTTGGAATCTCGCCGGAAGTCTGCTGATGGGCGTGGAGCGCTTTCATACGATGAACGTCTGGCAGCTCGTGAACGCGCTGGTGAGCCTCGCGGGTGTTGCGGCCTGCGCTCTCTACCGGGCGGGATCGCCGGGGTTCGTACTTGCCGCGGCGCTGGCCGCCACTTCAACTGCCATCGGCCTCTTCTGCTTCATGACTGCCGACAACAAGGGGTCATGGAGGTTCTCGTGGGAATTGGTTCGCCTGGGTCTCGGCTTCTCGTCGCGGGCATATCTGGCATTGGTCTTCGGGTACTTTCTGCAACGCGCCGGCGCGGCCGTAATGACCGTACGCGGGGAAGCGAGCGCGCTCGGGGAGTATTCGATAGCTTCACAGGCCTTCGACGTCCTGCTCATCATTCCAGCCTCCGTCAGCACCGTTTTGTTTCCGTTTCTCGTCCGCACGGGCGAAGCCTCGTGGCCGCAAGTCAGGCAAGCCGCACGATATACGGTACTACTGATGTTTGCGGCGTGCTCCGCCACCGCGATTGCAGCGCCCTGGGTGGTACCCCTTCTGTTCGGTAAGCAGTATGCAGCCGCGGTTCCCGTTCTTTGGGCTTTGCTGCCGGCGGTCGTCGCTTATACGGTCGTCAGTGTACTTTCGCAGTATCTGGTGATTCGAGACTTTCCATGGTCGCTCGTGATCGTATGGGCGATTGGCGTGGTCCTGGCGTACGGCGCCGCCGCCGCACTAACGCGGGTCCACGGCGCAACCGGCGCTGCGCTTGGGCAGTCCTTTGGTGCGGCATTCGTCTGTGCCGGCGTGCTCGCAATCATCGGCTACCGCTTACATCCACGCGTACTACGGTTCGAGGCATGAGCGACGACGCAGAGCAGGTGATTCTGTCCAACTATCCGCTATCGCGCGATTTTCGCGACAGGCTGACAGGGTATTTCGGCTCCACGCTACGCTTTCTCGATGTCGTGGAGCTGCGCCGGAGCTCTCTAGGGCAACTGTTCCGGGATTTGCGGGCGGTCCGCGCGAAACTCCTATCGATTGCCATTGAAGACGAGTCAGGAAACGCGACGCTGCCCATGCTTGCCGTCATGGCCGCGGTCACCCGGGCGAGGCGGCTGCAGTGGGTCGGCCCACAGCTCACGATGGCGAGAATGAGCCGGCTTCGGGCGGCCGTGTATGGGCTGCGCATTCTTGCCGAATCATTCATGGGTGCGGTCGACTTTCACAGGTGCCGAAGAGAGCTGCACACACTGAAGCGGGCCGCGCGGACGGTGCCGCAAGCGGTCGTGATACCGAACGTCGCCTATCTCAACTGCAATCTCTGGTTCGGGTTGAAGGCGGGCGGCTCGGTCGGGCATATTTCGGGGGTAGCGAATTCGCTGATGGACCATGGACTGTCAGTGAGATTGTTCACCGTCGGCGGCCGTCTCCTGGTGGACGAGCGAGCACGGCTGGTTCCGCTTGCAGCGCCGCGTATTCCGGCGCTCCCCATCGAAAGAACCCACTATCGCTTCAATAGAAAATGTGTGTTCTCGGTAGGGCGGGAGCTTGCAAAGACTGATGTCGGATTCATCTATCAGCGCCTGTCGATTGGGAATTACACGGGAGTGGCGCTGTCTAGGCGCTTCGGAGTGCCTCTGGTCCTCGAGTATAACGGCTCGGAAGCCTGGGTAGCCAAGAACTGGGGCAGGCCCCTGCGCTACCATGTCACGGCCGTGCTGGCAGAGGAGGTCGCACTGCGCCACGCCCACGTGATCGTGACGGTCTCGGATGTCTTGCGGAGCGAGTTGCTCGACCGCGGCGTGGAGAGTGACCGCATCGTCACTTACCCCAACTGCGTCGATCCCAAAGTCTACGACCCTGCGCGGTTCTCCGCCGAGGAGAATGCCGCACTGCGAAAGCAACTCGGGCTCGACCCGACGGACGTCGTCGCCACGTTCGTGGGAACTTTCGGACAATGGCACGGCGTTGACGTGCTGGCCCACGCGATCCGGAAAATGGTGCTGGAGCGGCGCGATCTGCTCGATGCGCTGCGGCTGCGGTTCGTTCTGGTCGGCGATGGCTTGAAGATGTCGACGGTGCGTACCGCGCTGAGCGGCATCGGCGCGGAGCCGTACGTGCACCTGACGGGCCTCGTCGCCCAGCGTGAAGCGCCTCGCTTTCTGGCCGCATCGGACATTCTTCTCTCGCCGCACGTTGCGAATGCCGACGGATCACGATTCTTCGGATCCCCGACGAAGCTCTTCGAATACATGGCCATGGGGCGGGGAATCGTGGCTTCCGATCTCGATCAGCTGGGTGATATATTGCAGCCGGCCATCAAGTTGCACCGAGGCGATCAGGGAGGACTCGGCGCGGCGCAGTCCCAAGCGGTCGCTGTGCTCGTGGAGCCCGGAAATGTGGAGCAACTTATCTGCGGCGTCGAGCTGTTGGCGCGCGACGCAGCGCTTCGCCGGGCGCTGGGCCGCAATGCCTACCAGCTCGCAAGGGAGCGGTATACTTGGCAGCATCATGTGGCCGCGATCCTTTCCGCGATGAATCGGCTGGGCTTGCGATCTCCGGTAGCCACGACCCCGAAAGCTGGCATCTGAAATGCTGATCCAAGCTTTGGCCTGCAGCGTGATCGCACTGATTTGCGCGATCGTGATGATATGGCTTGCGCCCAAGCCATTACGAGTGCCGATGGTGGTATTCAATGGCATATACGTCCTGACCACGGCGATCGGCGCAACGATCTTGACCTGGCCCTCGGTGCGAAGCGTCTGGGCGTTGATGTTTCCAAGCATGGACGAGACGTGGCTCACCCCGGGTGCCGATTGGGGATATTGGTTCGAGCTGTGGGGTCCTCTGGTCATCACGAACCTGGCTGCAGTTGGGACCTACAGGCACGTGCGGAAGTCGGCGGTCGTTGGCGCGCGGTTGCTTAGGGCGCGTGTCGATGTTCTCGCTGCCGGGATCGTCGGCTTCGGCTTTTGCGCCTATTGCTTCGTGAATTTGGCATCTCGAGGTTATCTCGGCCTCGCCGTATTCAACGCCGACACGGCCGGCTCATACAAGCTCAATATCGAGATGCGCGCGGAACTGTTCGGAGACCTGGGCACCCTCCACTTTGCCTTCATCTACATGGCGATCCCCTCGATCATCATGGTTGCATTTCATAGGGCAGTGCGCCAGAAGAGCAGTGCCTGGTGGACGTTGATGATGAGTCTCTCCGGGCTGCTCTGTTACCTCTACCTCGCCACTTTCACCAAGAGCAATATGCTGATTTTCGGGCTCGAATTGGTAGTCGCGGCGCGCGCGCTCGGATTGATCGGCGTCCCGACGATGATCGGGGCGGGCGCGGCGGGAATCTTCGTCCTGATGGTTCTCTCTTCGCTCCTCGGAGGAACGAGCATGCTCGACGTCGCCTTCAGCGTATACAACATCATATTCCGGGACGCCTCGGCAGTCCCTTTCTACATGGCCGTTTTCCCACATCAGGTGCCATTCTCCGGCATCGATCTTGGCCTGGCAGGATTCGGGATCGGCCCGCAGATTACGACGAATCTCATCGTCTCCAATTTCATGTTTCCGCACGACACCTGGGCGCAGGGCGCCGCCCCCGCCGCAGCCCAGATATCGGCATACGCCCAGGGCGGATATCCCTGGTCGTTCGCGACGATGCTGATCGTAGGAGTGTGGATCGCGGCATGCGGACAGCTGGGGCGAATAGCGAGAAATCCAGTGGTGTTTTCGGCGTTCATCGGGTCAATCGTCACGTGCTACTACATGAGCCAGGTCGACCTGGTCGGCGCGTTCAAAGTCTCATACGGCTACAAATGGTGGCTGGCGGGCCTGATTCTGCTGATCGGCGTACAACGAATCCTGGAGCTGGCGCTGCCGACGACCGATGGCGGGCATGCAGAGGCGAATATACGGGGGTGTCGGTCGTGATGGGGCCCAGAGTAAGCCTGCGTAATCTGATAGGTCTTCTGACCTCGTGGTGGAAATTGCTGGTTTTCGCTACGTTGTTCGGCGCGGTCGTGGGCGCCGTCTATTCCTTGACACGCAAGCCCGTCTTCGAGTCGGAGGCCCTGCTCGCTCCGGTCAAGCAAGGGGGTGACCTTGATCTGGGCGGTGGCGCTCTCAGTGGGCTGGTCGGCGAAGTCGCCGGGGTGGCAGGCCTCTCCGGCCTGGCTTCCGTCGGATCGAATCTGAACGAGTCGGTCGCCGTGCTCGACTCGAGGCAGTTTTCACTGCAGTTCATGAGCCAGAATGGTGTGCTGCAGTATCTCTTTCCCGATCTATGGAATGCGAAGGAGCACAGATGGGTTGACTCGAGTGGGCAGCCGCCTGGAATTGTGGCGCGCCTGAAGGATTGGCTGGAGCCTGTTCCTGATTCGGAATTCGCGTCGCGGCAGCCAGGCCCCTCGACGGATGATGCCATGAAGCGCTTGAATCTGATCCGGGTGGCGCAAGTCGATCGCCGAACGGACTTCATCCAACTGAAGGTGCGCGGGCCGACGCCCGAAGTCGCGCAGCGCTGGGCGACGGCAATGATCGCTCAGCTGAACGAGTCGATGCGAAATCGAACACTCGATGAGGCTCGCAAGGCGGTCGACCTGTTGACGAAATACATAACCACCGAACACGAAGAAAGTATCCGGTCGGCCGCCGTCGCATTGCTCGAAGCGCAGCTGCGACGGGAAGTGGTGGCGGAAAGTCGTCAGGAATTCGCGGTGCAGGTGCTCGACCCGCCGAGTCTACCGGTTGAACGCTACTATCCTCGCCGGGCACACATGACCCTGGTGAGCGCTCTATTGGGATTCCTGTTGGCCGCCGTCGGCATAGTGTCGGGTTCTGCATTGCGAACCAGGAAACGAATGACCGCCATTGCGGCAGATCGGTGAGGAAGGCCCGATCAAGTGCGTCAAGTCTTGCAAGAGCTCCTCACGGGCGCAACGACGCTCCGCAGTGTGCCGGTCCCCCGGACGCCTGCGCACGGCCTACTGGTCCGCACGCACCGGTCGCTGATTTCAGCAGGTACCGAGCGGATGCTCGTGGACTTCGGCCGCGCAGGATGGCTCATGAAGGCCCGCCAGCAACCCGAAAAGGTGCGTCAGGCATGGGATAAAGTCCGCACCGACGGTCTCATGCCGACTTTGGAGGCAGTGCGAAGCAAACTCGACGAGCCCCTGCCGCTCGGGTACTGCAATGTGGGCACGGTGCTCGAAGTGAGTTCCGGGGTGACCGGATTTGCAGTCGGCGATCGGGTGCTCTCCAACGGCCCGCATGCCGAAGTCGTCGCGGTGCCGATGAATCTGTGCGCGCGGTTGCCTGAAGGGGTCTCGGACGACGGAGCGGTTTTCGGCGTGCTCGGCGCCATCGCTCTTCAAGGACTGCGGCTTGCCGCGCCGACACTGGGGGAATGTTTCGCAGTCACCGGCCTCGGGCTGATCGGACTGCTGACCGTGCAGCTGCTGCGCGCGAGCGGATGCAGGGTGCTCGGTATCGATCCCGATCCGTACAAAGCCTCTCGCGCCCGGGCTCTTGGAGCGGAAGTCGTCGATCTCGCGCAAGGGCAGGATCCCCTCGCCGCAGCGCAATTGTTTTCCAGAGGCAGGGGTCTCGACGGTGTCCTTATCACGGCCGCTACGGATAGTAATGAGCCGGTGTCACAGGCCGCGCACATGTGCCGTAAGCGCGGGCGGATCATACTGATTGGCGTTGCCGGGCTCGAGCTGAATCGCGCAGATTTCTACGAGAAGGAACTCACTTTCCAGGTGTCCTGCTCCTACGGACCGGGCCGCTATGATGCCTCTTACGAGCAAGCCGGTCACGACTATCCGGTCGGGTTCGTCCGCTGGACCGAACAGCGCAATTTGGAGGCCGTTCTCGACATGATGGCCAGCGGCCGCCTCCAGACAGAGGGCCTGATCACCCACCGGTATCCAATCGAAGAAGCACCCAGGGCTTACGAGCTCCTTGCCGGACGATCGGAGCCCTACCTGGGGATCCTCCTCGAGTATTCCAGCGGTGAGCACGAGATCACCGCGCGAACCATCAATTTGCCATCCGGTGATTCCCGGCGCGCGGTGCGCGGCAATCCCGGCATCGCGTTCATTGGTGCCGGGAATTACGCGGGTCGTGTACTCATCCCGGCGTTTGCGTCGTCCCCAGTCAGCTTGCGAAGTATTGCAAGTAACAGCGGCCGTAGCGCCGCCCATTATGGACGCAAGTACGGCTTTGCAGGGGTCACGACGGAACTCGACGCGGTATTCGCCGCGGACGATATCGATGCGGTCGTTGTCGCGACGCGGCACGAGAGCCATGCGCAATACGTAACGCAGGCGCTGCGCGCAGGAAAGCACGTTTTCGTCGAAAAGCCGCTCGCCATGACCGGGCAGGAAATCGAGCAGATTCAAGCGACCTGGCTCGCTGCCGATCCGGCAGCCAGGCCCTTGGTCATGGTAGGGTTCAATCGACGGTTCGCGCCACATATCGTGCGAATGAAGCAGCTCTTGCGCACCGTCAGTGAGCCGATGTGCATGGTTGCCACTGTCAACGCTGGCGCCGTTCCCGAGGAACACTGGACCCAGGATCGGAACTCGGGTGGCGGGCGGATCATCGGGGAAGTTTGCCATTTCATCGATCTGGCGAGATTTCTGGCGGGCAGTCGCATCACCGAAGCACGGATCCAGACCCTTGGAGCGGCGTCAGAATCACACGGCAGATCCGACGACAAGGCGACTGTGACGCTGGCGTTTGAGGACGGGTCGTGGGGCGTGATTCACTACCTTGCCAACGGACATCGGAGCTTCCCGAAGGAGCGCATCGAGGTGTTCTGTGGCGGGCGCATACTGCAGCTCAATAATTTCCGCAAGTTGCGCGGCTACGGTTGGGGCAAGTTCAGCAACATGAATTTGTGGCGGCAGGACAAAGGTCAAGCCGCGTGCGTGAGAGCTTTCGTCGATGCGCTCACGACCGCGAAAGGCGTGCCCATTCCGTTCGAGGAAATAATCGAGGTAGCGCGAGTCACGGTGACACTGGCCGAGGCGGCGCGACATTGACAGTTCTCTCGCGGTATTTCCATACCGTACGCCACCTCAGGCCCATCCAGCTCGCCGGACGCGCGCGGCTCCTTCTTCCGCGACCACGCGCCCGTGTGGGAACGGCGCCCCCGCCCAGGACGCTGATCGGTCCGTGGATGATGCCTGTGGCCTGCGGACAGACCCTGGTCGCACCCGATGTCTTCAGGATGCTCAATGTCGAGCGCAGGTGCGCACTCGCTCAGGATTGGCGGCGCGGCGATGTCACGAGACTCTGGCTCTATCAACTACACTATTTCGATGACCTGAATGCCCGCGATGCGCCGCGCAGACGAGCGTGGCATAAGGACATCCTCGATCGCTGGGTCGCGGAGAACCCACCGGGCGACGGTCCGGGTTGGGAGCCCTACCCGGTATCGCGCCGTATCGTGAACTGGGTCAAATGGGCACTGGGTGGAAACGTGTTGCCGGCCAACTGCCGGGAAAGCCTCGCGACGCAAGCGCGCTGGCTCATGCGACGCCTGGAATACCACCTGCTCGGGAATCACCTCTTCGCGAATGGGAAGGCGCTGATTTACGTCGGCTCTTACTTTGACGGCCGCGAAGCCGAAAGCTGGTACCGGCGGGGACTCGAAATCATCGAGGGAGAGTTGCGGGAGCAGGTTCTCCCGGACGGCGGCCACTTCGAGCGCAGTCCGATGTACCATGCATCGGCGCTCGAGGACTTGCTCGACCTTATAAACATAAGGCATGCATTCGGACATCCGGTTCCGGCGCATTGGATAGAAGCTCAGCAACGGATGTGGCGATGGGCGCAAATCATGTGCCATCCCGATGGGGGTATCTCCTTTTTCAACGACGCAGCCTTTGGAATGGCGCCGCAGTTGGCGGAGTTGGAGCGATATGCCGACCGGCTGAATCTGGCCGCACCGCGGCTCGACCGAAGACCGCTCGAAATCCTCGAGGCGAGCGGCTATTGCGCTATGTCCCGGGGACCCGCGTACGTGATCTGCGACTGTGCGCCACTCGGCCCCGATTACCTCCTGGGTCATGGTCATGCGGACACGCTGAGCTTCGAGATGAGTCTCGGGCGGCAACGCCTGTTCGTAAACTCAGGGACCTCGCGGTACGGAGTCGATGGCGAGCGACATCGCCAGCGCGGTACCGCCGCTCACAATACGCTCACGGTGGACGAGCAGAATTCCAGCGAGGTCTGGAGCGGCTTTCGGGTTGCGCGGCGGGCTCGGGTGCAGATTCTCGCAGCTTCTTCCTCTGCTGGACATATTGCGATCGAAGGCAGACACGATGGGTATGCTAGATTGCCGGGAAGGAATCTGCACACCAGATGTTGGGTTCTCGACGACCGAAGCCTGCGGGTTGAAGACAAAGTCAGCGGCAATTTCGGGATCGCCGATGCGTACTTTCACCTGCACCCGGAAGTGACCGCTCGACTCGAGACGGACCACTGCCTCGCCCTTTCATGGCCCGGCGCTGAATCGACTCATATGACGTTCGAGGGCGCGCGTCGGATCGACATCCGGGCGGGAACCTGGCACCCGGAGTTCGGCGTTACCCTCCCCAACCAGTGCATCGTCGCCCGGCTCGAGGGCTCTTCCCTGGTCACGCGACTCGAGTGGGGAGGAGCTCTTTGAGAATCCTGGTGCTGAGCTTCTATTACCGGCCCGACCTTTCCGCAGGCTCGTTTCGCACCACAGCCTTCGTTACCGCCTTGCGGGAGCGCTCGCCTCCCGGTACGCAGATCGACGTCATTACGACACTCCCGAACCGGTATCGCACCTTTACCCAGCAAGCGGCTGAAATCGAGATCGATGCAGGCGTCGAAATACACCGCATCAAGTTACCGCCACACCGAAGTGATATGGCGGGTCAGTCGCGGGCCTTCCTCAAGTTCTCATGGAGCGTCCTGCGGTTGGTACGCGACAGGCACTACGACATCGTGTTTGCCACATCATCCCGGTTGATGACGGCCTGCCTTGGAGCGTGCATCGCACGCCGCAAGCGCGCGGTTTTGTATCTGGACATCCGCGATCTCTTCGTCGATACCATCGGGGACGTGCTGCCGAAGCCCCTGGCTTGGCTGGCGCGCCGATTCTTTTCCCCCGTGGAACGCTGGACGTTCAGGCGTGCCGATCGGATCAATCTCGTCTCGCGCGGGTTCGAGCAATACTTCCATTCGCGCTATGCGGGTACCTCTCTCGCCTGGTTTACCAACGGAATCGATGACGAATTTCTCGCCCAGAAGCCCGTCCAGCCGGCATCCAAGACCAACGAGGAGGCCATCATCCTCTACGCCGGCAATATCGGTGAGGGACAAGGGCTCCATGACGTGCTCCCGGGTTTGGCGCGGGCACTGCGCGGGAGCGCCCGGTTCGTCGTGGTCGGTGACGGGGCGCGGCGCGCGGCTCTCGAATCGGCCCTGAAGAGGGCAGGGCTCGACAACGTCATGATCGAGCCGCCGATGACTCGAGGCGCACTACTCGAGGCATATCGCCGGGCCGATGTGCTGTTCCTGCATCTGGGATCCCATCGGGCGCTCGAGCGAGTGCTGCCGTCGAAAATATTTGAGTACGCGGCCCTCGGCAAGCCGGTGCTTGCCGGTGCTGCAGGATATGCCGCAAAATTCATCACGGAGGAGGTCGACAATGCCGCCGTATTTCCTCCATGCAATGTGTCCGCAGGCGTTCGTGCGTTCCGGGCGCTCGACATCAGAGAAAGCTTGCGCCCCGCATTCGTCGCGAAGTACTCGCGTGCGAATATCGCGCGGTCGATGGCTGACGATGTGATAGCCCTGGCGCGAGCCCGCGACTGACTCGAACTCAGTTTCCGAGGTTCATCATCAATGCAGAACGAACCGGACCAGCAAAGGAAACTCGAACAGCACCAAATAGCGGCCTTTTACGTCGATTGCTTCGCCAAAAGTCAGGTCGATCACTTCAAGCGAATCACCGATCCGTTGAACGTTCCCGACGGATCGATGGTCGTCGACGTCGGCGGTGGGATCGGCTATTTCGCCAGGGAATTGGTGAGCCGTTCGGCGTTGCGGGTTCGGGTCATCGATTCCGATGAAACGTCAGTCGATGCATGCCTGCGACTGCGCGATCACAGAATCCAGGCTACTGTGGGTGATGCTCTGTCTCCGGAAATCGTCGGAGACGAGTTCGTAGTATGTTTCAATTTGATCCTGCATCACTTGATCGGCAACGGCGATGCTGAAACGAGAAACCTGCAAAAAAAAGCACTGTCCGTCTGGATGGGGAATTGCAAGTATATTTTCGTACACGAATATATCTACGAGTCACTCTTCATGGGTCTCAGCGGAAGGATCATATTCGAGATCACCAGAAGCAGATTCCTGTCGAGAGTTGGAAAGATGGTCAGCAAGCTGATCGCGTCTTTCAATGCGAATACGTTCGGTGTGGGAGTGAGGTTCCGATCGCAGAAGGAATGGTGCCGCCTTTTTGAAGAATGTGGCCTCGATGTGATTCAAAAAATCGATGGTGAGAGAGAGCACGTGGCTATCCCCCTGCGGGCCTTGTTGATCCGCGAGATTCGTCGAGACAGCTTTCTTCTCTCGGTGAGGCGTGTGTAGCCGAGCGATCCTCGCGTTATCGCCGGGGCGAGGGCTGGTTGGGTCATGCGCAGGTCTGGACAGCGGCGCTCATGCAGCGTGATAAATCACTGGAATGCTAAACTATGCCGCAATCCCTCATGGTTCAGGCCTCAACTTATGACTCCCGCCAGCCGCTGCCCGCTAAAGTCCAGGCGATTTTGGCAAATTACCGATCAAGCGGTAAACGGCATCTTCAAAGATCCCCTCCAGGCGAACTGGAAGCCGCCCGCGCCCGGGTTGGCCCCAGACGTTCAAGGCAAACTGTGTGGCAGAGATTCCGCTCACCCACCACCAACTCACGTTCGACGTGGTCTGGGCAGTCGCCGTTATGGTCAACTCATCAGCACTGGGGGCTCGCAACAGGCCATGGGTGACCGTTATCGAGGTCGAGCCGGATGCAATGGTTGCGGAACCGGCGTTCTCTACCAGATTCCCGCTGCTGAAAATTGGGTTTCCGGATGGACTCCTGTTATCTCGGAATGTGTACTTGTATGCTGAGACGAGGCTGACCGCTATGCAAGGCTTCGTTATATTGATGGAATGGAAGAAAGCATTTTCGTTGATTGTCGCGCCTTGCGGGTAGTCGATTGCAGCAACCCCTCCGTTCGATAAGTCCCAATCTTCGATGATATTACCTGTCACTGTAACATCCTGGTTTCTGACATAAATCCCTTGCGCATTGGTTCGTCGTATGTAATTGGCGCAAACGGTCGCGCGTACCAAAGCGGTGGAACTTCCGTTGTCGATGATGATTCCTGCTCCGCCCGAGCTCTCGATGACGTTTCCCTGAACCATCATTCCATACATATTGGAAAGGGTTGTCGCAGTGAGTTCTATCGCCGCATCAGTAGTGTTTGTACCTGATTCCCAGCCTGCGTTACGTATTGAGCTAGCGGAACATATAACGCGGAATCCCTGATCGACTCTTACTGGGCTGGTATAGTCATCGAGGCTGTTGCCAGAGAAAATAGCTGTCCCGCAGAGAGTATATTTCACGCCGCGGGGCCGAGGATGGTCCGGGCTCGCTTACCGATAAACCATAGGTTCGGTTTCCGTGAAATACTGTCGCGGGCTGGCGTCCCAACTGGGCTATAGCGCGATGACCTTCCTGGGTGCGTCGTCTTTTGGCAGCCTCATGGGCGGCCTGCTGGCGCGCCAGAATCGGAGCGCCCGCTGTCGTGCTTACCTACGCCTTCTGCAAGGCGGCCGCCGTTTGGTCGGCCTTGAAACTACCGAGTGTCCGACTCGAGCGCAGCGGGCGGCTTTGGCAGAGAGTGTTGCGCGCGGCGCGAGCCATTTGTATCGACGCATCACCGGGAGTCATTTCTGATCTAAGCTATGTCGCAGGGGCTTGGCGCCAATTAGCGGCGTTCTTCTTCCAAGGTGGCCGCAGTGAGGAGTTCAGATGCAACGACGCGAGGCGATAGCGGCAGCTCTCGGTTTTGCCGCTCTTGATCCGCAAACGCATGCGGAGCCGATCGAGCCCAAGGAGGGAACGGCGCGTTCGTGGAATTTCGCCGCAGCGACCTCCCTGGAGCGCGCCGCGGGCATTGCCAAGGTGGACCCGTCGTATCCGCCCGGCGATGTGCGCCGGTATGGTGCGCGGGGAGATGGAAGTGCCGATGACTCGGCCGCGTGGCGAGCCGCCGTATTGACCGGGCATCGAGTCCTCGGCGGCGGGCCCGAGTGTATCTATGCCGTGCATATGTCAGTCCCTATTGCGCGTGCGACGGTAATCGACATGCAGCACGCAACGATCAAGCCCGTAGGCGATACGCAGCTTTTCGTGCGCGATACGCCGGCACCGACGGCGCGAGCCGTAGTACTAAGTGGCGCGATGCAGGGTCGCCGTGCCGTCGACGTAGGGAGCGTGTCTGGATTCCAGGCCGGGCAATGGCTTCGGCTCTCGCTCAATGATTTTCCGCAGCACGACGCATCATCCTATCCACCATCGTGGACCCGGATCGTTGCCGTGTCGGGAAATACTCTCGAATTCGGTACGCCGCTGCAGATCGACTACGCCAAAGGAGGCGACCCCACTGCTGCGCTCGCATACGACCAGACGGCGTTTCTGCCGCGTTTCGAGTGTCGTAATGGGATTTTCGACGGAACGGAGTGCACTTTCGACATCGATACCGGGCAGGCGATCCGGGTCTCCGGTTTCGAGCGGGTCGTGGTAGAGCACTGCGAGTTCCAAAATTTCACGCATGCCGGACGCCTGACCTGCCCGGTCGAGATCTTCACGGTCATCGATGCCCTCGTTCGTGAGTGCAGGTTCGTCGGTGGCGTGAGCAAGTTCGATTGTTGTGACGTTCAGGATGCCCGGTTCGGTCACTTCATCGATAACTTCATCGAAGGATCGCATTTCGGCTGCAATGTTACTCGGGTCGACTACGGGCTCATGGCCAATAACTCGCTGCACGGACAGCGTGCACTGGAGGCGGCGCGAGGCGTCGTGCCGCCGCGGTCAGTCCGGGGGCTCAAGGCGTATGGATGTGCTGCCATCCGAATTCTCGGTAACCATGCTTCGGATTACGAGAGCCCGATCAAGGTGGAGGCATGCTTTCGCTACGATGTAAGCCACAATGTGATCTACAACGGCGGGCTTTCCCCGTATTCGGGGCAGATCGCGTTGAATGTAGGGTCGATCATTCCCGGGCGGAACATGCGCGCCGGCACCATTAGTGGCAATCACGTGGAAATGTGCGGCGGAGTCGGAATCGGCGTGAGCAGCGACCCACCGGGAGGTGTCGTCATATCCGGCAATGTCGTCAGATCGACCCACTCCAGCGGAATCTATGTTGCCGTGCCACATGCGACTATCGTGGGCAATCGGGTGGAGGATTGGGCATTGAGCGGGGGTCGAGAGGCGGCGATCCAATTCATGGCTGACTCCACGATTGCGGATAACCGGTTCGCGAACGCATTTTCCAATCACTCCCCGTGCCTTGGTATGGTGCGACAGGGCGCCGGTGGCGGCGTCCTTCGCGATAATGTCAGCGAAACAGATAATCCGAACGCGTCGAGTGCATTCTTTCTCGATCATCCATGACCAAAACGGAAGGAGGAATCTCTGCGCCCGCTGACGGCGCGGCAGGCCGCTCATACATGGCAGCGGCCCGCGACCGCCATCAATAGGGAACCGCGATTGCCTGCGTGCCGTATACGGCGACGACGTTCGCTCCGGCCACCGCGCCGACGCCAGTCGACCGCGAGCCCGTCCAAGTGGCCGCTCCGGTCGTCGTCGAATAAATCGCATTGGAGCCCGGATCGTATATGGAGCCAGTGCTCACGACCTGCAGCGCCTTCAATTCGACGGGAATCGGCAGATCCGTGACCTTCGTGCCGCTGGTGTCATACACCGTACTGTTCACGTATTCGTTGGTCCCGCCGGTAGCCGCGCTGCGCAGGGTGTAGTTGTTCACGAGGATGTGAGTGGCATCGAGCCATCCCACCACCCAACCTGATACCGCGGTGACCAGCAATCCGTTGTGGTAGAGATTCGTCGTGTACGAGCTCGTGTCGGCTTGCGAAACGGCCACCCACGTCCCATCAGGCGAGAGGCGGATCGGGAATATGTCGTCTGATATGTTGAAATTGGAACAGAGGGAGTCGGACCACAGAACGGAACCACCGCTGGCGGCGGTCACCTGCCGTGTACACAGGCTAGTGTTCGTGGGATCGTAGATCACCTGGGCGATCGTCGTGCCTGAAGCCGAAAGTGTGAAATCCTCGAGGTACGGCGGACTTCCAACTGTATAAGGCCAGGTGTACTTCCGGGTGCCGGACGGGAGCGAGTACACGTTGAGCGCCACTATCGGTGCATACTGGTCGTCTTCCAGATCCCCCGCCGCGGCGAGTACGCTGCCGTCAGATGATAGAGCGATTTCGGTTGCCGGAAAGCCGATGGTGCCCTCCTGAGCGAGCGTGCCGCCATCGAAAATCTGTCCCGAGGCAGCCGCCAGCGCCAATCTCTGGTCGCTACCGGCAATGCTCAAGGCGCGACCGTACCCGAAGTAGCGCGGCGCACCGCCGAGGCTTGCCCCATCCAGAAGGGCGGCGTCGCCGTTTCCCACCACCCATTGGGACGCGGACGTTGCCGCGTACGCCGACAAGACGGGAACCGGCGTGGTGAAATTGGTGGCGACCGGACTGGAGCCGCACAAATCAACCATGACACCCGTGCCGTTTCCACTTGCAAGCAGACCGATCGTCGGACCTGAGGGCAGGATCGAGGTGTCCGTCGCGACGGGGTAGGCCGCCGTCGCGCTGCTGCTCGCGCCCACTTTATACACATCCAGCTCGTGGCAGGATTGCTCGCAGTTCCAGAACCAGGTGCCCTCTCCCCCCAGATCCTTAATGCCGCCCGCGAACGAGATGATGTCCTGCTGCACCGCGCTGCTGGAATAAATCCAAACCGTAGCTCCGGTATTGGTGAGGAATCGCGCGCCATCGCGAAACCACGAGTTGAATTGGCCCTGGAAGGCAGCGCTCACCGTAGCCGTGCCGGATGGCAGCATCACCGTCTGGATGACATTCGCTCCCGCCGGCCCTGCAGCCACCTGAATCTGTCCGGGAGCGGCGAACGCCTGGGCGTGGGAGTAGTCTCCCGGCAGTGACGCGATGACAGCGCCGCTAGCCGACCAGACGGTCAGGCCGGCTGTGCCGCCCCCGCAGATATAACTGCCATCCGTGGCGACTTCCCACCACGTGGCCGGGGACGTGATTAGCGTGGAGAGCGACCCGTCGGTTGCAGAGTACACCTCGAGTCCCGCCGAGGTCTCGACTGCAAGGGTCTCGCCCTCGAGATCAACGAGAGGATTGCATTCCGATGGAATGCACGAGGCGAGGCCGCTGGCGATCTCGTTACCACTGGTGTAGTCCCACAAGGTCCAGAAGTGTGCCGAATCGTAGCTGAGCACCCTAGTGCCCGTCAGCCGCAGCAGTTGGATTCCACTGATTGCCCAGATCGAGTACCAGGGTTCCCACGGAGAGGGTCAGAGAGAACGTGGAGCTGCCGCCGGAATTCTGCGCAGTTATCGTGTAGGAGGTCGCAGGCTTTGTCGACGAAGGCTTACCGCTGGGTGCGCCGGTCTTGGCGTTGAGAGTCAGCCCAGAAGGCAGGTCAGGACTCACCGACCAGGTTACCGCCGCGCCGCCGGTGTTGGCCGGCATCAGGGTCGGAGCGGGGGCGGTGGCCGCAAATGTCGCGCTTTTTTCGGCGTACGAGATCGCAGGCGCGACGTCCTTAACTTGTATAGACAGCGTCGTGGAGGCGCTTCCGCCTTGATATGTAGCCGTCACCGTGTAGGTAGTGGCGGGCGCTACCCCCGTCGGTGTCCCACCTATGACGCCGGAGGTCGAATTAGGTAAAGGACCGGCCGGCAAGGACGGGCTGATGGACCAACTAGTGATGGCCGCACTGCCGCTCACTGTGGCTCGATATTCGCGGTGGTGCCCACCGTCAACGTAGTCGAGCTGGCGAAAGTCACTTTGTCCTGAGAAGGCGGTGCTGCGCCGGTTCCACTTTCGCCGCCACCGCAGGCGCCAATAAGACATGCGAGCAGCAATACCGAAACGTTCCTAAGGGATATCACCACAAAGCCTCCTCAGCCGTCTGCCGGCCCAATCCGACTTGTATCCTACACCTGTCATCACTCGCCTCTGCCTCTGTGAGGGCGGCTTGGGCGGGTCTCCAGAGAGAGAGTCTCATGGCTGTTAGGGTCGTGTGACCTCTCCTCGTCAGGCTGACTCCATCCCGGCGCGCCTGACCACTTTGAGCGGTGGCCGAGGAGGTTCTCCGACGGAATCCGATAGAGCGCATCTCCGCGGAACCCGATAGAGTGCGGCGCTTCCGGCCGCCCGACCGGGGCGGCTGCTCGCGCCGGATGCAATTTTTGGACAAGCGGCTATCGACGCTTGACCGGGACTCTCGGCACGAAATGCGGGCAATACGTCATCCGACGACCAGCCGTGCACGTTCAGCGGTAGATTCCGCTCCCAATCGCGATCTGTCCCGCTAGAATTGACGTTTCGCATGCGGCGAGCCCAGGGGCGAACGGGCCTAGACAATCCGGCCGACGGCCGGGTGAGGGTCGAGCGTGCGCCGCCGGACGAATTGGGTAAAGAAGGGTTGCTAATGCGCTTGATGCGACGACGACTCGGGCTGATTGTCGGCCCGATATTTGCCATCCTGGCTTTCTGGCTTCTCGCAGGCACCGCGCTCGCCCAAACTTTCCCCGCTTCCGGCGCCGGCGGCGGTCTCATGCAGATGTTCCAGGGCCTGTCGCCCGAGCAGCAGCAGGCCATCATGAATCAGCTCGGGTCGGGCGGAGCGCTCGGCACCGGCACCACGCCTCTCAACCCGGGATTCGCACAGAGTTCCAACCGAGGCGAGTCGCTGCAGCAGCAGATGGCCGTGCGGGAGAAGCAGGCGCAGGAGAGACTGCAGCCTTCCGTTCCCATGCTCAAGGGCGGCGACTGGGTCATCGTCGAGATCGGGTTCACACTGCCTGGACGCCAGCTCAGCGCCCAGTCGACGACGGCGCTACAGCGGGCGCTCGCGGCCCAGGGAGCCGGCTCCCCATCGGGAACGGCCCTATCGCCACAGGAATTGCAGACTTTGCAGTCACTGCAGGGGGCCCCGGGGGGTCAGGGAGCGGCCGCCGCCCAAGCTTCGATCCCGATGAGCCCAGCGCCCGAGCTCAGCACTGCGGACAAGGAGCGTTTAAAGGCGCTCATGGACATCATCCGCGCCCACAATCCCTACCAGCTTTCTCCCGGCGGTGAGCTGATCATTCCGGGTTTTGCGCCGATCCCCCTGATCGGACTCAATGAGGATCAGGCGACCCTTAGACTTTCGGTGGTCCCGGCGTTCCAGAATCTCGCGGTCAGGCTCACCCTGCTGCCCCTCAAGAAGACGGGTCAAGCGGCGCTGAACCCCTTCGGCTACGACATTTTCTCCGAGAGCACCGCAGCCTTTGAGCCGCCCACGAACATCCCGGTGCCATCGAACTACATCGTGGGTCCGGGCGATGTGCTCGATGTGCTGCTTTACGGTAGCGACAATCACTCCTACCGGATGGTCGTCGGTGGCGACGGGCGCATCAATTTCCCGCAACTGGGACCCCTCGAGGTCGGCAGTCAGCTCTTCAGTGCCGTGCAGGCGGAAATCGAGTCTCGAGTCCAGCATCAGATGATAGGTGTGCGCGCCAGCGTCACCATGGCACAGGCGCGCTCGATCCAGGTGTTCGTGATGGGAGATGCCTTTCTGCCGGGCACTTACACGATCAGTGGCCTCGGGACGATGACCTCCGCCCTTTACGCCGCCGGCGGCATCGGCAGGACAGGTTCGCTGCGCAATATCGAATTGAAGCGCAACGGCGCGCTCGTGGACAAACTCGATCTCTATGATCTTCTGATCCATGGCAGCACCGCCAACGATGCGAAGCTGCTGGAGGGGGATGTCGTATTCATTCCCACGGTGGGCCCGACCGTCGCAATTGGAGGCGAGGTCGAGCGGGCCGCCGTCTACGAGCTCAAGAACGAGGACACGCCGGCGCAGGCCATCGCTTTGGCCGGGGGGCTCACGCCCGATGCGGATGCGTCCAGGGCCACGCTTACCCGGATTCAGCCGAACGGCCAGCGGGTCGTGCTGCCCTTGGACATCGCGACCGCCGATGGACGGACGGAGGGACTCAGGAACGGAGATTACATCGATGTTCCGCGCCTGAGGTCGGCACTGGATTCCTCCATCGTGCTGCAGGGGAATGTCTACACGCCCGGTACCTACGAATACCACTCCGGGATGCGATTGACCGACGTGCTCGGATCCGTAAGTACGCTCAAGCCGAATTCGGACCTGCGTTACGTGCTCATACGCCGCGAGCTGCCGCCCGATCGGCGGATCCAGGCGATCTCTGCCGACCTCGCAGCGGCTCTTGCCCACACCGGGACGAGCGCCGATCCGGTGCTGATGCCACGCGATCAGATCACGGTATTCGACTTGTCCTCGAGCCGAGACCAGATCCTCCAGCCCATCCTCACGGAGCTGCGCGCTCAGTCAACCGCCCGGCAGCCGGAGCAGATCGTCACGGTGCAGGGGGAAGTCAATGTTCCGGGCCAATATCCCCTGGAACCGGCAATGACCGTCGCGGACCTGGTCCGCGCGGGCGGCGGTCTCGCCGACGCAGCCTACCCGGGGAAGGCCGAGCTGACTCGCTACGTGGTCGGTAGGGACGGGACGCGGCAGACTGAGATTTTCGACATCGACCTTGCCGGGGCCTCGGGCGCAAACTCCGGCGCCAACATGCCGCTTCAGCCCTATGACGTGCTGAGCGTGAAAGAGATTTCACAATGGGCTAACCAGGAGAACGTTACCCTGCGCGGCGAGGTGCGCTTCCCGGGAACCTATACGATTCAGCCCGGTGAGACGCTGAAGTCCGTCATCGAGCGCGCCGGCGGCCTCACCCCGTACGCCTTTCCGCAAGGTTCCGTATTCACCCGCGTCGACCTCAAACTGCGCGAGCAGGAGCAGATGGATCAGCTTGCCGAGCGCATGAAGGTCGAGCTCGGAGTGCTCGCGCTGAGAGCGGTGGCCACGACCCAGGGCAACGGAGTAGGGAATGCCTCGAGCGCCTTGATGATCGGGCAGTCGCTCATGGCGCAACTGCGAGCTGAAAAGGCAGTCGGGCGGTTGGTCATCAATCTGCGCCGGATCGCGACAGAGCCCGCCAACTCCACGTACGACGTCGTGCTGAGAAGCGGCGACGAGCTGATAGTGCCAAAGTACCAGCAGGAAGTGACCGTAATAGGCGAGGTCCAGGATCCGACATCCCACCTCTACAATCCAGATCTGTCACGCGACGACTATATTCGGCAGAGCGGTGGATTCACTGCGCAAGCCGACGCGAAGCGGATCTATGTCGTGAGGGCCGACGGCAGTGTCATCGCGAATGAGGGCAGCCGGTGGTTCAATCGCGGCTCCAACGTTCAGATGCAGCCGGGGGACACCATTGTGGTTCCGATCAACGCCGAGCAGATGCTGCCGCTGCCGTTCTGGGAAGCCGTGACGGGCATCATGTACAACGTGGCTATTGCTGCCGCCGCAGTGCACGCGCTGTAGAGCGCGTCCATTTGCGGCCGGCGGACTGCCAGCGCGCCATCGCGGAAATCGCAACCGCGGTTACGTGACGGACGACTCCTCGCAGGCAGCCGGCGCTGGTCTAACGCTGGGGCGGCGCGAGCAGCCTTCCATCATCCAACGTCGTGCACCTTGCGCTCCGTCACGCCATGTTCCTGCGTGGATGCAAAAACACTGCGCTCAGACGTCCTCGCGAAGCGGAACTGGATGACGACGCCAGCAGATGGTTGCGTGACCGGTAGCACTTGCGGCCGACCTGCGCCGAGCGCGAATGCACCCACCAACAGCGGACCGTAGGCGAGAAGGGTGATCCAGAGCGCATTCTCAGGCATGAGCACACTCGCCAGAGCGCACGGGAGCAGCCACACCAGGTTGACGAGCGCCACGGTCATAGTCGCCTTCCTGTGCCCTACACGCTGAGCCAGTAACTGAAAGGCATGCGTCCGGTGAGGTTCCGTGACTCGTTCGCCGCGCACGAAGCGCCTGAGGAGCGTGAAAGTCGCGTCGACGACGAATACCCCGGCCAGTATGAGGCAGGCGCATAAGGCGGACCCACTGTGCGCACCACTCGCGAGTCCCAGCACGGCGAGCGCAAATCCCACATAGCCGCTACCGACATCTCCCATGAAGATCTTTGCAGGCGGCCAATTCCACATGAGGAATCCGGCGGAAGTTGCCCCGATCACGACCACGCTCGCGGCGATATAGGACACGCCCGCCGAATACAGAGCGAGCAATGAGGTTCCGACGCAGAGGAATACCGCTTCCGAGGCGGCGATCGCATCGATGCCATCCATGAAATTGAACATGTTGAGAAACCACGCTATTCCGACCGTGGACACCGCGTAGTTCAGCCACTGGAGCCCGCTTGCCTCACCGGCGGTGCCGAAAAGGTCTACTGGCCCGATCCAGGCGACCGCCCATGCCGCCGCTGCGAAGTGAATGAACAGCCGGATGCGCGCAGACAGCGTTTTGCGGTCATCAATGAATCCCACCGCGGCGACGGCGGCCCCGCCCGGCCCGAGGACCAGAAAGAGCCGAGCCGGGACGAGTCCCACCGCCGCCAGCAGCCCCAAGGCCGCCGTCGCCGAAACGACGATGGCTAGTCCTCCGCCCGTGGGGGTCGGAACTGCATGAGAGCTGCGCTCATTCGGGATATCGATGAGGCCCAAGCCCCTGGCCGCTCGCCTGATGCCCAGCGTCAACAAGAACGAGACACCGAGAGCGGCTGCGGCGATGGCGAAGGTCGAGGCTGTCACGGCCATCCCTCATGCCGAGGGATTGCCGTACGCAAGTCCGGGGCTGGACACAGTGAAGCCGTCTCGTTCGTCTGCTGCGTCGACAAGATCGAGTCTCCTTCCTTCAAGTGATCATCGTTGGTACCCGTCGCCGAACCCCGACAAGCGCTTGCCGTACCGGCCGGCCTCGCAACGTTCGACAGCCTTGGATCAGGCTCGTGTGCGCGCCGGCGCGATTTCACGGCCTTAACGGCACAATTCTGCAGAAGTTGACCACTATGCTCCGGTTCCTGTCCCCCGCCGTCGCGCAAGTGGCGAGCGTGGCTCACACTGTTGCGAATCCAGCAAATTGTGCGCCTGGCAGGTGACCGACCCGCAACTCCATGCAGGTCCAGCCTGCGGACTTCCTGCCCAGGATCCATGGCCTAGAAGAAAAAAACCGGGGCGGGAGATGGGCGGCCTATGGCGCCGCGTGTGCGGCGCGAGGAGGAAATTCGGGCGTTGCTCGAGAGACCGTGCATCAGCTTGTCCCAGCCAAGCAACCGCGTGCGCGGTTGAGGTAACCCTTTCTCGTCAGCGTGCTTCTTCTCAGGTCGCGCGCCGGAGTATACCTAGACCTTGAGCGGTTTAAAACATAAAGTTCAAGTCTGATAAGGACTTCAGTCAACTCTGACGCCTCGGGTTTGACTCGCGCGGCAGCCGCCAAGGCCTGGTGTCAGCCTAGGCAAGCTTCGTGCTTGAGAGCGGTCCAGCCTTCCGTTACGCTGCCTGCGATGCGTGTCACGATTTTTGGCTCCGGATATGTCGGCTTGGTCACAGGAGCCTGCCTCGCGGACGCCGGTAATCATGTCGTATGCGTCGACGTCGACGACGGCAAGATCGAGCGGCTGAAGTGTGGCGACGTTCCTATCCACGAGCCCAGCCTGGATGCCCTGATTCGCCGCAATGTGGAAGCCGGTCGGATCGAGTTCACCACCGACGCCGTCCACGGCGTCGAGCACGGGCTGTTTCAGCTCATTGCGGTCGGGACGCCCCCGGAAGAGGACGGCTCGGCAGATCTGCGGTACGTGCTCGCGGCCGCGCGGACCATCGCCACCCATATGAGCCGCTATTGCGTGGTGGTGACCAAATCCACGGTGCCCGTTGGTACCGCGGACAAGGTGCGCCGGGAGATCGAGGCGACCCTGAGGGAGCGTGGGGCAATGGTCGAGTTCGACGTGGTCTCGAACCCTGAATTCCTCAAGGAAGGCGCAGCTGTTCAGGATTTCATGAAGCCGGACCGAGTGGTCGTCGGGACGGACAGTCCGCGGACCACGGAGCTCATGCAGGCGCTCTATGAGCCCTTCACCCGCAATCACGATCGCCTCATCGTGATGGACATCCGCTCCGCGGAGCTCACCAAATACGCCGCGAACGCCATGCTGGCCACGAAGATCAGCTTCATGAACGAGCTGGCGAACCTTGCCGAGCGGCTGGGGGCGGACATCGAGAAGGTCCGGGTCGGCATCGGCTCCGATCCACGGATCGGCTACAGCTTCATTTACCCCGGCACCGGTTATGGCGGCTCCTGCTTCCCGAAGGACGTCCGGGCGCTCATTCGCTCGGCCCATGAGGTGGATCACGAGCCGCAGATCCTGGCGGCCGTGGAGTCTGTGAATGCCCGGCAGAAGGAGGTGCTGGTCGAGAAGATGCGGCAGCACTTCGGGGAGCGGCTCAAGGGAAGCACGATCGCCCTTTGGGGCCTCGCCTTCAAGCCGAATACGGACGATATGCGGGAGGCGCCTTCCCGGACCATCATCGAGAGGCTCTTCCAGTGCGGTGCGCGGGTTCGCGCCTACGATCCGGTGGCCGCCGGGGAGGCCAAACGCCTCTACGGCGGGCGCGGAGATTTCGAGCTCGCCCGCAACGCCTACGCGGCGGTAGAGGGTGCGGATGCCCTGGCCATCGTGACGGAGTGGCAGGAATTCCGTAGCCCGGACTTCGATCGCCTCAAGCAGTCCCTCAAATCGCCGCTCATCTTCGACGGCCGCAACCTCTACGACCCGGCGACGGTCGGCCGCTTCGGGCTGACCTACTATGCGATCGGGCGCGGCCAGCCGGTCACGCAGCGCTGAAACGGTAATCGCCATGCTCATCCCGGTCATTCTCTCCGGTGGCGCCGGCACACGCCTCTGGCCGCTCTCGCGCGAGCTCTACCCTAAGCAGCTCCTCGCCCTCACGGGGGAGCGCACCATGATCCAGGAGACCGCCCTGCGCCTGGTGGGCTTGTCGGCCGGCGCACCGGTGGTGGTATGTAACGAGGCCCACCGCTTTCTGGTGGCGGAGCAGTTGCGCCAGCTCGGCATCGAGCCTCAGGCCGTTGTGCTCGAGCCGGTGGGGCGCAATACGGCGCCCGCCATAGCCCTGGCGGCGCATGCCGCCCTCAAGGCCGCCGGTCCGACGGCCGACGCCGATCCTCTGCTGCTGATCCTCCCCGCGGATCACGTGATCCGGGACGTGGGGGCGTTCCAAAAAGCGGTCCACGTGGCACTGGGAGCAGCGCAGCGAGAGGGACGGCTCGTCAGCTTCGGGGTCGTGCCCACCGCCCCGGAGACCGGGTACGGGTACATTCAGCGCGGTTCCGCCAGCGGCGCGCTCTTCCAGATCGCGCGCTTCGTCGAGAAGCCGAGCGCGGCTCTGGCGAGCGAATTCCTGGCCTCGGGGGACTATTACTGGAATAGCGGCATGTTCCTTTTCGGCGCGCGCCGCTACCTCGAGGAGCTCGAGCGGCTGGCGCCGGAAATTGCGCGTGCCTGCGCGGAGGCATTTACGGCTGCGAAGGCCGATCTCGATTTCACGCGTGTGGATAAGCGCCTCTTCGAGGCGTGTCCGGCCGATTCCATCGATTACGCGGTGATGGAGAAGACCTCCGACGCCGTGGTGGTGCCGATGAGCGCAGGCTGGAGCGACGTAGGTTCTTGGGCGGCGCTGTACCAGGCTAGCGAGGCCGATGCTCGTGGGAACGTCTTGCGCGGAGATGTGATCTGCGAGGCCTCGCAAGGGTGCTACCTGTACTCCGAGAGCCGACTCGTCGCGGCCGTGGGCCTCAAGAATCATGTGGTGGTGGAGACCAAGGACGCGGTGCTGGTCGCGCCCCGGGACCGCGTTCAGGACGTGAAGAAACTGGTCTTCAAGCTGAAGGAGCAGGGGCGATACGAACACTCCCTGCATCGGGAGGTCTTCCGGCCCTGGGGCAGCTACGACAGCATCGAGAACGGCCCGCGCTTCCAGGTGAAGCGGCTGAAGGTCAAGCCCGGTGCGGTGCTGTCCCTGCAGTTGCATCACCATCGGGCGGAGCATTGGATCGTCGTGTCCGGCACCGCCCGCATCACCCGCGGGGATGAGGTCTTTCTGCTCGAGGAGAACCAGTCGACCTACATCCCGATCGGGGTGCGCCATCGGATCGAGAACCCGGGAAAGATCCCGCTCCACATCATCGAGGTGCAGTCGGGCTCGTACCTGGGCGAGGACGACATCGTGCGGCTCGAAGATCACTACGGCCGCAAGGGAACGACGACCTAGCCATGCAGCGCAACCGATCTGAACCTGCAACGCTCGGATCGGAACAGACACGGACATAGCTCTACACGGCCTTCGGGCGCGGTGCCTCGCGTCAAATGATTGTCTTGCGCAACGCCCTGCGCCGGCCTTCGGCGTGGCTGCCGCCGCTTCGCGCCGCCCTGGTATCGAAGTTGGGCGGGAATATCATCTCCCTGTATGCGACGCAGGGGCTCAATTACTTGCTGCCGCTCGCGCTGGCGCCATACCTGTTACGGGTTCTTGGCCCGCGCGGCTATGGCGGGATTGCCTTTGCACAGTCGCTGATGGCCTATGCGGTGGTCCTGACGGACTTCGGGTTCGCCTTCAGCGCAACCCGCGCCGTCGCATTGGCTCGGGACGATCCGAATCGACTGGCGAGAATATTCTGGACGACGCTTGCCGCCAAGGGAGTGCTGCTGCTCGTCGCGTCCACGATCATTCTCGCTGCAGTGCTCCTCTTCCCGACCTTGCGCGAACACGCGGCCGTGATCGGCGTCTGTGGAATGGCCGTCGTAGGCGCTGTCCTCCTGCCGCAGTGGTACTTCCAGGGCCTCGAGCGAATGCGGGCGATGGCTTGGATCCAGGCCTGGAGCAAGCTTCTCATACTGGCCCCCGCCTTCGTTCTCGTTCGCTCGGAAGCGGACGAGCTGCTCGCGGCCGCGGTCCTCTCCGTACCCGCCCTGCTCGGGGGGCTCTCATGTCTGCTCAGTGTCAGGTACTTGGCTCCAATCCGATTCTATCGGCCTTCGTGGAGCGACATCACCGGCGCGCTGACAGGCGGCCGGGATTTTTTTGTCTCCAATGTGGCCACCAGCTCCTATGTGACGAGCAATGCATTCATCGTCGGGCTCATCTCGGGAGATCGCGCCGTAGCGCTCTACAGCCTCGCCAACAAAGCAGCCCTGGCCGCATTCGGTTGCCTGAGTCCCGTAGTGCAGGCGTCGTTTCCCAGAGCCAGTCTTCTCTTTGGCCGCTCGCTCGAGGACGCAAGATCCTTCGTTCGCCGGATTTCGGTGCCTCTCGTGGTACTCGCCGCGCTCATTTCCATCGTCCTGCTGCTCTTTGCCGGTCCAATCGTTCGTCTGTTGGCAGGCCCTCAGTATGGCGGAGCGGTTCCGGTGCTGAGGATATTGGCGCTGCTGCCGCTCGCTCTTACCGCGGGAACGCTGCTGGCGCAGATCGTCATGATCAACCTGGGGCTCACCCGAAGCCTGAGCAGAATATATGTCTCGATGGGCCTGCTCAATCTGGTCATGCTGCCGCTTCTGGCGAGCCGGCTGGGAGCGAGTGGAGGCGCGATATCGCTGCTGAGCGTCGAAACTCTGGGGCCGGTGCTGATGGCGGGCGTGATCAGGCGAGCCTGGTTCCCGCAGGTGAATCCAGCGTGAGCGCCCAAGGCGAACAAGCCGTCGCGCAGAACGGCGGCCTGATCA
The DNA here is from genome assembly GCA_025451845.1 of Steroidobacteraceae bacterium. Taxonomy (GTDB): domain Bacteria; phylum Pseudomonadota; class Gammaproteobacteria; order Steroidobacterales; family Steroidobacteraceae; genus 13-2-20CM-66-19. Next base: position 44,327 of record JANWJS010000012.1, on the reverse strand, counting down.
AAAGACAGGATATCTGCGCCGTCGTGGTGACGTACTTTCCCCAGGCGTCAAGTGTTGAAAACCTGCCCGCCCTATCCAAACAGGTCGGCAGGCTGCTGATCGTCGATAACGGATCGGGCTCATCATCGTTCGATTTACTGGAAGGGACTGCGCAGCCGCCCGAAACGGTCATCCTGCGCCTGGGGAGCAATCTCGGCATAGCCGCAGCGCTCAATGTCGGATTGCGGTTCGCGCACGAGCACGGCTATCGATGGCTTGGGACCTTCGATCAGGACAGCCGTACGACTCCGGGGATGCTGGAAGAGATGGCGTGCGCACTCGCTTCCTATCCGCGGCCCGAGGAAGTGGCTGTCATCACCCCCTGCCATGTCGATCAGCGTTTGAATTTCACGGTGAGAGAGCGTGCCTGCGAGGCGGCGGGCGATGGTTGGCGCACGATCCGTTCGGCGATGACTTCCGGCAATCTCGTCCGCGTAGCTGCCGCCCTGTCGATCGGCGGTTTCGATGAGTCCCTCTTCATCGATCTCGTCGATCATGACTTCTGTCTGCGCCTGCGCGGGCATGGATACCGGGTGCTGGAGGCGACCCGCGCCAGGCTGCTCCACTCTCTCGGCTCGATGGAGCGGCGGCTCCTCGCCTTCAAGCGGGTCAATGTCACCCACCATCCGGCGATACGGCGTTATTACATGAGCCGCAACCGGATCATTCTGTGGCGCCGGCACTGGCGGCAGGAGCCAGCGTGGGTCCTGCGCGACCTGCGGCGGTTCCTGTCCGAGAGCCTTTGCATAGTGCTCTATGAGAGGCAGACCGGAGGAAAGCTGCGCATGATCATTCGCGGTATCGGGGACGCCATTCGCCATCGTTGCGGGCCTTTCCGGGAGGGCGGGTAAGATGCCGGTGAAGCGAGAGCAGGATGGGCTCGATCGCAACGACGTACACGTATTTGGCGAGGCCGTACGGCAGGCCGCGCCCGCCGTTGCGCAGACACAGCCGCAGTTCGTTGCGGACCGACAGATACCGAGCCTGGTGCGTGACGAATCGTCGCCGTTGCCACCCGCGCACGTGATGGCAGAGGAGGCCGGGCACATACAGGATGCGCCAACCTTTGGCGCGCATTCTCAGCGACAGGTCGATGTCTTCCTTGTACATGAAGAATGCCGGGTCGAAGACTTCACCGGCGCGCAGCGATACGTCCTCGAGCGCCTGCGTCTTGCAGAACATCAGCGCGCCGCAAGCCGCGGGGACTTCCTCGGCAGCGGTGGTCGTGAGGTGCCGGCTCGGCGTGCCACGTCCGCGGTCATACCAGCGTCCATACCACTTCTGCAAGATGCCGGTCGAATCGATCACTCCCGTCGGACGGTCGTGCTCGATGTCGAAGCCGAGCAGTGTCCCGGTCAGGCAACCCACCAAGGTGTTGTCGGGTCGCTCCATCCACGAGAGAGCTTCCTCCAGGAAACGCTCCGACAGGAACGCATCGGGGTTGAGAAAAACCACGTACCTGCAGTCCCGCGCCATGGCATACGCCAGGTTGTTTGCCCTGCAATAACCTTCGTTGTGCGGAAGACGGATGAGACGCGCTGCCGCCGGCAAATGGATCTCATCCAGGTAGGAAGGAGAGGGCGAGTCGTTGTCGACGATCACGATCCGGTCCGCCCGCCGGGTCTGGGCGAGCAGGCAATCCAGGCATCGCTGCAGTACGCGTGCGCTGTCATACGCCACGATGATGACCGCTATGCTCGGCGAATCAGCCATGAGCTAAGTGCCGATGCGTAAATCCACGCCGCTGGCACTCCTGCTCGCAGTCGTGTTCATCACCGCCGGCATGGGTCAGCCTCTGGTAGAAGAGGGGAAGCTTGCGATGTCAAATCTGACGCCGCTGCCGTTCATCGCGGCGGCGGCGCTCCTTTTCTTCAGCCGCAGGGAATCGATCGATGCGGGGCTCGCCTGGTTCGTGCTGCTGTTCAATCTGTCCTGTCTGGTGAGTTTCCTCATCTTTCTGGTGGAGTACGGCTGGCTGCCGAATCTGCCGGTGCTGCTATTCGAGGATGTGGAAATCGCGTTCTGCCTGCTCCTGTGGTGGTTCGGCAGCGAAAGTCCCGAGGCGTTTCGAGCTGCGGTCAAGATGGGCATCCTCGCCTCGATTCCCGTGTCAGTGGCGTACGGACTGCACGATCTGCATGGCGGGGCGTTCTGGTTCTCGGACGGCATGGATGATAAATCTCAGGGCGCCGTATTGCTCTGCAGTGAGGCATACGTCCTGATTCGCTTCTTCGGCGGCAAGCTGGGGCGGCTCGCCGGCGCGGCGCTATATGTGGCGTCGTTCCTCACGATCTCCCGGCTCCCGGTCTTTTTCCTGCCCGCAATCCTGCTGGGACTGATGCGACGCTCCCGTCTCGGCGCGGTGATCACGCTGTGCGCCGCTGGTGCCGCGATGTACATGGCGGTCGCAGCAGACAACCTCGTGAAGGACACCTTTCTCGTCTACAACAGATTGTCGTCGGTGCAAGTGATTGAAGGGGCCGACTCGACCGGGGCGCATCTCGAGCTTCTCAAGGCCGCATTCGAGATCAAGTTCACGCAGCCCCTGGCCTTCGTCTTCGGCACGGGTCCGGACAACTTTTCCAAGGCGCTCTCCATGATGCCCGCCGCGGAGGAGAAGCTCGAGGGACTCGACCCGCAGCTCGTAGCATTCGCGCAACTCGGCAAGGCGCCCCTGCACTCGACGCCCATGCAGATCCTGCTGGACTACAATATCGCAATCTTCCTGCTGTTCGTTTTCTTTCTGGTACGCACCTTCCGCTTCCTGATCCTGCGGCGGAACATGACCGATCTCGCATTCGCGTGCGGTTTTCTCCTGGCCTCGAGCTTCTACAGCCTGCACAACAAGCCCTATTTCTACCTCTATCTGACGACGGTAGCGTTGCTGATCGTCATCGAGCAACGGGATGAGGACGAGACGGCCGCGGCGATTGTCCCTGGCTGAGCGGTTCACGCCGCTCGCCACGCGACTTTCACGAACGCCGCGAACAAGGACAGGACGAGCCCCGAGAAGAGCGCAAACAGGCTCCACAGCTTCGGCCGCGGGGAGAAGGGCTTGGCCGGCGGGGCAGCTGGATCGAGCACCTTGAGCGCGTACTGCTCCTTTCCCCGGGCGAGCATCGCATCGTCGATCTCGTTCTCGAGAATCAAGTAGATCGCCTGCTTGATGCCGACCTCATCCGTCTTGGCGGCCTGAGTCTCGAGATAAGCAACGTTGCGGTCGGCTATCCCGATGGCCTGCGCGCGCAGATAATCGTTCGCTGCCTTGACCAGGCCGTTGGCCCACGCGGCGGCGAGCTGCGGGTCCGTCCAGGTGATCGTGAGTGTCACGAGGCCGGTCTTTTTGCTCTCCGTTACGGAGCGGACCTGACGCTTGAAGTACTCGTTCGCCGTCCAGAGGTTCGGGATTTTGTCCGGGTCGGTCGGTTTCCATCGCTCGAGCCTGGCATCCCAGAGCTTCGAAAACAACACGGGAAGGAGATGGTTGCCATCGATGTATTGCTCCGTCAGCTGGCGGGACTGCAGGACGGCAATCGTCTCAGCCTTGCGGGAGTCGGCATCGATCGACAGGCCCGCCAGGGCCGTGAGGCCGCTGAACTCCGACATGATGGAGCGCATTCCTCCCATCTGCGAACTGCCTGGGGTTTCCGTGACGGGCGCGACGAGAACCGACGCTTCATATTTCCGCGGAGCGAGCCAGGCAGCGATCAACGCTGCCGCGACCAGCGTCGCCGTGAAGCCGGTGGCGAGCCATCTGCGCATCCAGAGGACCTGCAATACCTCTTTGAGGCTGATTTGCTCGCGAGTAACGGGAATCCGGGCCCTGACGTCCACGATCAGAGCCATCCGGCCAGCGCCGCTGCGGCGATGAACACGTTATCCAGCCTTCTGCGCCTGGCGCCTTGCAGGCAGAAAATCGCGATCCTCACCTTTCGGTGCCGGAACTCATTTGCGAGGAACATTCTCGTCCACCTCCGTACCGTCGCATTGGTCGGCGCGGCGACAGCGCATATCGAGGCGATTGCCTTGAGCTGATCGCGATACCACCCTCGCCGCATCCGGTCGAATCGCTTCGCGAGACCCGTCCAACCCCAACGTGCGCCGGTATCGTTCTGCTCGTGTTGCCGGTAGCACATCGACGGCGACGAATCGAAGAGCCAGGAGTCCCCCCAGGAGCGCGCCAGGGCGTACACCATCCAGTCGTGATAGCGCACCGGGTCGGTGAGCGATCGGTGGCGGATGGCGAAAGCGCGCATTCTTGCGTAGAAGGGGCTGCGCATGACGTAAGTGCATCCTTGACCCGCGCCTTCGAACAGGAAGTCGGCCGGGGTCACCCTGGCGGAATGAGCCAGCAGCGCCGTTCGACCGTTCGGCCAAGTGGCGAGCGTTGAGCTGGAATAACCGGACGCGCAGCGGCTGTTCGTCAGCATGCGGCATGCCGTGGCGAGCTTGTCGGGGTACCAGCTGTCGTCCTGATCCGCGAACGCGACGAAGTCGAATTCATCCGCGGGGTTGTCCCGGATGAGAGCCAAAAAGTTCTGGGCGGCCGAGCCGGTCGGTTGGCGGTCAGCCCATAAGTCGATCCGGCCGTCTGCATGGAAGCGGGCGATCTCAGCCATCGTAGCGTCGGAGGAGCAGTCATCCCTGACAACGATATGCAGATCCACGCCGTGCTGCGCGAGAATGGACTCGAGCTGCTGGCCAATCCACCTTGCGCCGTTGTAGCAGGCGAGCAGGACCAGGACTCTCGGTCCCCTCTGGCGGGGCCGCTGCACTCGTGAGCTTCGGGGCATTCGCCTCCTCGATCAGTACGCGCCACGTCCGCCGAGCACTACGCGCGCTGTTTTCAGCAGGATGTACAGGTCCAGAAGGAGGCTTCGCCGTTTCACGTAGTAGGTATCCAGCACCACGCGTCGCCGATAGTCCGTATCGTTGCGACCCTGCACCTGCCACAATCCCGTGACCCCGGGCCTGGCCGACAGATATGCCTGGATATTGCGGCCGTAGCGCAGCAACTCCTGGCGGACGACCGGACGTGGGCCCACCAGGCTCATTTCTCCCCGGATGACGTTCCAGAGCTGCGGCAGCTCATCGAGGCTGGTGCGCCGAAGGAACCTGCCGAGCCCGGTGACTCTGGGATCGCACCGCAGCTTGTGGTGGTGCACCCATTCGCCTTTCAACCCCGCATCCCGCGCCAGGAGCTCGCGCAGGACCTCATCAGCGTTGGGAATCATGGTGCGAAACTTCAGGCACTGGAACGGCTGGCCGGCCCGTCCGATTCGCCAGTGCCGGTAAATCACCGGGCCGCCATCCTTGCGCAGGAGCAATACGATAACCAGCATCAAAGGGGCGAATACGGCTGCGAGGACCAGGGTACCGGCGAGGTCCAAGGCGCGTTTGGCGGCAAAGTAGGCAGTCGCGGGCGCAGGCCGCTCTACGCCGGAACGCCCACGTGACGGATCCCAATACCACCGCTCCGGCGCTCCAGAGGCGGTGCCGGGTGCGATGCTCTCGAGGACGACCGCTCTTTCCGCGGCAGTCTTGGTGTCGTTGAGGTCGAGCACGGCTTTTTTCGATTGGTTGCCGTGGGTACTCCACCCGATGAGGATGGTTCAGCCGATCTGCATTACGGGTCCCGCAGACGGCAGGATCCGCGAAACCGCCCGGTCTCACCTGAAGACAGTTACGGGGATCGTCGCCTCCGCCGACCTATCCTGATCGGGGTGCTGCGGACGTCACGGGGTGGGCTTGGGACCGTTCTGGGTGACGCGCACGCGCTCGAGCTTGGCCTGGAGCACGGTATCGATCATCGGTAGCCTGGAGTGGCGGCAGAGCGCTGCCACGGGCAGCCAAGAATGGCCGATACTAACGGGACCATGACGAACCTGAGCTCCTTCAAGGCTTATGACGTCCGCGGCCGCATCCCGGACGAGATCAATGAGGCCCTGGCGTACGACATCGGGCGGGCGTTTGCGGCGCTCGTTCGGCCCCGCCGCGTAGCGGTCGGCCACGATATCCGCCTCTCGAGCCCGCAGCTTGCAGCCGCGGTGAAGCGGGGACTCACCGACTCCGGGGCCGACGTTCTCGACATCGGCCTGGGGGGTACGGAGGCGGCTTACTTCGCCACCTTCGCCGAATCCCTCGACGGCGGAATCACGGTCACCGCCAGCCACAATCCGCCCGATTACAACGGCATGAAGTTCGTGCGCGAGCAGGCGCGGCCGGTGAGCAGCGATACCGGACTGAACGAGATGCGCGCCATGATCGAGTCGGGCCGCCTGCCGGCGAAGGCGGCGCGGCCGGGCAGCGACCGCCCGCTCGACATTCGCGCGAAGTACCTCGAGCACCTGTTGGGATACGTGGACTGCGCGAAGCTACGCAAGCTCAAGGTCGTCGTGAATGCGGGTAACGGCGGCGCGGGCCTCGTGATCGATCAGCTCGAGCCGCATCTGCCCTTCGAATTCGTAAAGGTGAATCACCCCCCTGACGGCACGTTCCCCAACGGGATTCCCAATCCGATGCTGGAGGAGAACCGCGCGGCGACGGCGGATGTCGTGCGCCGTTCGGGCGCCGATGTTGGATTGGCATGGGACGGGGACTATGACCGCTGCTTCTTTTTCGACGAGCACGGCCAGTTCATCGAAGGGTATTACCTGGTGGGGCTTCTCGCCGAGGTCTTCCTGGCGCGGGAGAAAGGCGCGCGCATCGTGCACGATCCGCGCCTCATCTGGAATACCATCGATCTGGTCCGCCAGCATGGCGGCGAGCCGGTGCTCTGCAAGTCCGGGCACGCCTTCATCAAGCAGAGGATGCGGGAGGTCGACGGCATCTACGGCGGCGAGATGAGCGCGCACCACTATTTCCGCAGCTTCTCCTACTGTGACAGCGGCATGATCCCGTGGCTCATCGTGCTGCAGGTGATCGCGCAGCGCGGGCCGCTCTCGACACTGGTCGGTGAGCGCATGCGCCTCTTCCCGATCAGCGGGGAGATCAACCGTCACCTCGAGTCCGACGCGAAGTCGATCCTGGCGAGGGTGCGGCAACAGTACGAGCGCAGCGCACTCAGTGTCGACTCCACCGACGGACTTTCGATGGAGTTCCGCGAGTGGCGCTTCAATCTGCGCGGCTCCAACACCGAGCCGCTGGTGCGGTTGAACGTGGAGACCCGGGGCAGCGAGGCATTGATGCGGGACCGGACCGAGGAGTTGCTGCGCCTGATCGAAGCGTGAGGCCGGGCATGTGATTTGCTCAGTGCGCGCGAGCGAGATCCCCATTCGGCAGCGAACCCCTTTGCAGGAAAAGACACCCCCTTTGCGAGTGCTGATCGCGGAGAATCACCGGGATCTCAGCGACATCATGAGCCAGTTGCTCGATACCGAGCCGGACATGTGTTGCGTGGGACAGGTGGCGGAAGCGGGCGATGTGCTCGCCGCGGCGCGGCGGACGGAAGCGGATGCCGTCATCCTGGACCTCATGCTCCAGGGCGGCAGCGGCATGCCGCTCATCGCCGAGCTGGCTCAGGCGCTGCCGTCACTGCGCATCATCGTCTTCAGCGGGCTCGCCTTCAGCGAAGAAATCGCTCGTGAGGCCAAGCGGCGGGGCGCCGCCGCTTTCGTGACCAAGGGCTCAGATTTTGAAGTACTCCTCAGCGCCGTGCGGCGCGGGTCGCACGCCGCCTGAGCCGCGCTACCGTTCGTCGCCCCGCAAGCACCGCTCAAGGCGTCGCCGCGGGCTTAACCGCGGTTTGTCGGCTAGCAGAGACACTGGCTCTTGGCCTCGGCGACGAGTACCTTTCGACGTTCTTCTCACACCATTTTTGATCGGGGGCCATCCCATGGCGCTTTGGAAAGATACGAACACCGGAACCGCAACCCCTTCGGCGGGAGCCTCGCCGACCTTCGGCAGCGCACCGCCGCCGGCCGCATCGCCGGAAAAGAGCAATGTCGCCCCGCTCACCCCGGAAATCGCCCGCCGTCCCGCCAAGGAGCAGCGCTCAGACATGAAAGAATCCGTCATTGCCTCGGACCTGACCATCGAGGGCAAGATCGTAGGCTCCGGCCACGTGCGCATCGCTGGCCGGTTCAAGGGTGACGTGCAGGTCGAAGGCAACGTGACGCTCGACACCGGCGCGCATCTCGAGGGCCAGGTGAAGGCCAGTGTGGTCGTGGTCGGCGGCGAGCTCACCGGCAACATCGACAACGCCAGGCGCGTAGAGCTCCTCGAAGGCGGTGTGATCAGCGGCGACGTGAAGGCCGGCTCTCTCACCGTGGCCGCCGGCTCCCGGATGCGGGGCCAGGTCGAGTTCGGCTGGGAAGGCGAGACGCGGGCCAAGGCTGAGACGAAGGGATACGGCAGCTGATGAACGTCGCTTCTCGCCCGTCCCCGACGGGCAAGACGCGCACCTGCCCGCACTGTAAGGCGGTCATCCTCGAAAGCCTGAGCATTTGCCCGGGCTGCATGCATCACCTGCGCTTTGACTCGGAAGCGGCGAAGCGCCAGGTGGCTGCCACCTCGGCGCTCAAAGTGGAGGCCATGATCCGCCATCCAGCGGTCGAGGAGGCGTGGGAGTACTACGTCACCATCTCGATCCGCAACGACCGCGGCGAGGAGGTCGACCGCCAGGTGGTCAATGTGGGCGCTCTGCAGGGTGCGGAAAAGCGCACCTTCACGCTTTCGGTGGAGGTTCTCCCGCCGCACGCGCCGCCAGAGGAGCCGGCTATGCAGCCGGGACGGGCTGATGCCGCGGCGAAGGCGCCCGTCGCCAAGGCGCCCCCGGCCGCAGCCGCCGGTGGCGGCAAGGCGCCCGATGCGGAGACTGCCAAAGCGCCTCCCGGGCGCCCCGCGCCGCCGCCCGGCGGCAGCGGCATTCGTCTATCCGATGGCACTATCCTCGCGCCACCGGGTCTCGGCGGACCCAAGCGCAAGTAGGATCACGGCTAGAACTCCTGCTGGGTCTGCACCAGGAACTGCACCTTCCTGATGTGGGTTGGGCCCGAGTCGAAGGGAAAGGCCACATCCACGTGGATGACGTTGCCGAGACCCGTACGCGCATTACCGAAGCGCAGCCCGAAGCCTGCGTCCTTCAGCATCCCGAGACTGCTCGGCTGCCCCAGCTGCGCCGCGCCCCACGTCCGGCCCATGTCGAAAAACACGGCGGCGCCGACGCGAAACAATCGAAACGGATACCAATCGCTGAAGTAGCGCTCCTCGAGGGAGAGGAGCGCGCGCGACGTGCCGTCCTCGTAGCGCAGGGGATAGCCGCGCAGGCCGTTGTCACCGCCGAGGAGGATCTGGTTCTCGAGGTCCAGCCGCGTGCCGACCGAGCCGGCGAGAGTCGAGAAGAAAAGCCAGTTCCCTTCGCGAAAGGGCCAATAACCCGACTGCTGGTCATAGAAGCGCACGGCGCTGCTCAGCACGCCGTTGTCGAGCGTGCCTTTCTCGACTCTGCCCGTATAGACGCTCGAGACGAGCAGCGTGTTGCCGCGGGCCAGCTCATAGCCATCGCCCGCAGCGAGCTGGAAAGGAATCGCATCGCGGCTCGAGCCGAATGCCGCGTCGGCCCAGCCCACCTGCACCGTGGCATAGGCGCCCATGTCGAAGTCCTCGGTACGGCCGATCTGGTTGTGGTTGTGCAGCTTCAGCCACTCGTCCTGCACCAGGTCGAAGCGCAACCAGGGATAGACGTATTTGCGGTCCTGCGGCAGGACGGTGGGGCCCGTCCAGAGAGTCGAGTCGGCGAACACGTGCTGATCGTAGGTAAGTCCCGCGCTGTAGCGGCGGGTCCAGCCGTTAGCGAGGCCGTCCGAGAACCCGCCGTATATCTGGAAGAAGCGGCTGTGGTCGGCGAACTTGTCGATCTGCTGCCCAAGATCGTACAGCGAGTCGTCCTGGGTGCTGTCGTTGATGGCGATGCCGCCCGCATGACGCGTCTCGAGGGCATAGAACGGCCTGTCGAGGATGACCTGGCGCATCTTGCCGTCGCTCAAGGTGCCGTACGCGATGTCGGTCGTGAACCAGGTGCCGAAAGTGTGCGGGTTCCTCACCATGATGTCCGACTCGGTGCGATCGACCGAGCTGGAGTGCTCGAACTTCACGTCCGTGCCCGTGCCCAGGGTGTTGATCTCCTCGAGCTGCACGCCGGTCGTGCTCTTGCCGCCGCTGCGCGAGAAGTTGAATCCGGGATTGAGTGTCCAGACGTCGTGCGTTACCACCTGGATGTCCACCACACCGTCGTGATAGGCGACCGGCCGGATCGAGGCGTCGTAGAAGTAGGGATTGGCGCGCAGAATACGCGCGGACTCCTCGAGCAGGTGGCCCGAGTAGGGCTCGCCCGTGTGAAAGAGCAGCTGCTCGCGGATAGTGTGCTTGCGGGTCACCGGGTGGAGGCGGTCGGCGAGTCCAAACAGCCAATTGTTGTCCTTCGGGTTGGCGAGATCGAAAATGTTCTGATTGAGGATGTCGATGTGGCCGACCACCGCGTGCGAGCGCTCGAGCTGCGCATCGGAGGGAATGGACTGAGTCACCTTGTGAGGCGAATGCGCCGCCGCGGCGGCCTGGGGCGCCGTGAAGAGCAGCAGTGCGGCCAGCAACGGCGCGAGGGAGTCCGCTCGCATGCCCCGGAGGATACTGCAAGGGCGATAGTTGCGAAGTGCGCCGGGTCCTGCTATCGCTATGTCCATTCAAAAATCACGACTGGTTCCGATATGCTCCGACGGCGGTGGATGGTATGGGCGATGGCGGCGCTGCTCTCAGTGGGCGCGGCGGGCGCGGGGGCTGCGAATGCCTCCGCCGGCGTACAGGTGTTTGCGGCGGCCTCGCTGGCGAACGTACTGGATGACCTCGACAAGGCCTTCACTGCGCGAACCGGGATTCACGTCACGGCCTCGCTCGCGGCTTCTTCCCTGCTGGCCAAGCAGATCGAGGCGGGAGCACCCGCTGATGTCTATTTCTCGGCTGACCTTCAGTGGATGGACTACCTTCAGCAACGCGGGTTGCTGCGCGCGGGTTCCCGCCACGATGTCGTCGGCAATTCCCTCGTGCTGATCGCGCCGGCCAGCAGCTCGCTGCGCGTGACCATAGGGCCGGGGCTCGATCTGTTGCGACTGCTCGGGGGCGGACGCCTGGCGATCGCCGATCCGGATTCCGTGCCGGCCGGCATTTATGCGCGCGAGGCGCTGCGGAAGCTTGGAGCATGGAAGGGCGTCGCGCCGAAAGTCGTTCGCGCCGAGAACGTCAGAGCGGCCCTCGAGTATGTCGCACGAGGTGACGTGCCGCTCGGGATCGTTTATCGCAGCGACGCCCGGGTAGAGAAGCGGGTGCGGGTCGTGGGGGTGCTTCCCGCCGCCAGCCATTCACCCATCGTTTATCCGGTTGCGCTCACTCACAGGGCCGGCCCGGACGCGACGCGATACCTCACATTCATCACCGGCGCGGCCGCGCAGCGGGTTTTCCGCAAGTGGGGCTTCCAGCCACTCGCCTCGAGATAGGCTGGGCTCCGCCGTCAGAATTTTCGTGAGATGTACAACGTCCAGATGTTGATGCTGGTGAGTTCGTCGGGCTTGGGGTCGTTCGGCGCCTGCGGATCGGTGGGCAGATCTCGCAATCGCTGCGCGTATAAGACGTTGCGATAGTCAACGCCGATGTCCCAGCCAGGCAGCGCGTTACGCCACTGGAGTCCCCCGCCCAAGTACGCTCCGTATGCTGGCGTTGCCTCGGCGTACCGCGAGCCGCCGACGAACACGTTGAAAGCGAGCGGCCAGTTGGTCCGATAGCGGTAGTCGAGCATGCGGACGCTGAGCAGGGTCCGCCCGCTGATGTCGTCCGCCTCGAGCGCCACACCGAGGTCCTGGTGAGCCGAGACGCGGCGGCGGGCGCCGAGAGCAATGTGGGGTCCGGCGGTATATTTGGTGTAGTAGCGCGGGAAGGCAGGCACATTGAGGTTGATTTGGGTGCGGTAATAGTTCGCGCCCGCGCTGACGTAGAGCTCATCGCCCTCCGGACGCGATCCGGCGAACGCGGCCGTCTCGGCATCGTCACCGCCGCCGAGGAGGGCGTCGCCATCGCGCAGATATCCTTCCACGCGCGTGTAATTCGACCCGAAGACGTCTCGTCCGGCATCGACTTGCGCCCCGACGGAGTAACCCTTCCAGGGGTAAGAGTAGCTGAGCGACTCCATGAATTCGTTTTTGTATGGGTAGCTCGCATAGACCGTCCGAGCCTCGTCGGCGAGTTCCCGCAGCTGCAGCTGCATCAGGCCACCGAAGGATGGCTCCCAGCCGATGCGCAGCATGTTGCTCTGGCCGCCCACCTCGTCGGCGATGGTGTTGCGGCCCGCCAGCACACGCTGGTCGCCGACCCAACTGCCGATGTTGTTGCCATAGTTGGTGATGCCGTCGAGGTATCCCGTCTGGACATTGCTGGCGGTGTGCACGTACCACGTGGGCGAGAACGACGATACCTCATATGTCAGGCTGAAGGGGCCGATCCGCGGAAAGTCGATTCCCGCGGAAATAGCGGGCTTGCCGACGAGAGGCGAGTGTCCCGACAGAGTATCGTTGCCGGCGTACTCGAAGTACACGGAGAAGGGCACGCGGCCCGGGAAGATGAGGCGGCTGGTGATCGACGCATCCTGCTTGCCGATGGCCGAGCTGGCGCTGCCAAACCCCGTGGTCTGCGCCTGGCCTGGCTTGAAGATGGCCTTGAGGATATCGCTGAAGGACTGGCCGCCGGCGCCGCCGCCGCCCCAGATGATGATGCGCTGCGCGGATATCGCCCAGCCGCTGACCGGCTCGATGCCCACGCGGAAGCCGCCCATTTTGGGGTAGCCCCGCGTGAATTCGGGAATCGCGCCCGTGAGCGGCAGCTCGATCCGATCCGACTCCGACATGCGGGCCACGAAAACCTCGTATTGCAGCCCAAGGCGCGTCAGCGGACGGTAATTCGACAGCGTGATGGAGGGCATGGTCGGCGCCTCCGTGCTGATGAGCATCGAGCTGTCGGTCATGGGCGACCACCAGTGATCGCGCCAGCCGATATCGAGCTGTGCCCAGTCGAAACCGAGGCTGAGCATCGTCCCGGTGGGTGTTGCGCGGCCCTGGTGCGCCACACCACCGACATTCAGCAGCATGTAGGAATTGGGCTGCAGATAGGCGGCCCCCGCGACCTCGTACGGGCTCTGCGCCTTCTCGCCGTGCTCGTTCGGCAGGGTGATGCGCGATGAGCCGGAGGTTGCGGCGGCCGAGAGGCTGGTGAATTCGACCCCGGTGGTCTGCATATAGCGGTTGAGATAGCGCTGAACGCTCTCGCAGAGGGGGCGGTCCGATTTACAGGCCTTGGGAAGCGCCTCCAGGACCAGCGCCGCCGGGATCGGGCGGGTCATGACCGGCTCGTCACCCAGAATGAGGACCCGCTCCACCTGGCTTTCGATGTCCGGGTCGAGATTCAAAGGCAGGTAGGGTGTCACTCCGAGGGCGTGCGCCGCTCCCTGGAATGCGATAGAGGTAACCGCCAGCAGCAGCGCACTTTTCTTCATCTTCCGGACCCACTCCTTCACAGGCGGGGTGCACGGTATCGGGCCGGGCGGCAAAGATCAATTGTCGTAGGTCACGCGGCACTGCGCGCCGCGCTCGAGGAATTCGCCCACCCCATGGGTGATGACGGCGTTCTCACCGAAGGTGACACCGAGGAGTTCGCGGTCGAAGCGGAACGTGCGCAGCACGGGCAGCGGGTCGAACCCGCGGATGCCGGTGCGCTGATCGGTCGATGGCATGATGCAGCGGGTACAAGGCTTGACCAAGGTGAGACCGACCTGTCCGATCTCGAGCGATGCGATCCGGTCCTCCGCGAACGGCGGCAGGCCCTCGAGCACGAGGTTGGGACGGAAGCGGTCCATGGGCAGTGCTTCGGGAAGGCGGCGATTCAGATCATCGAGCGAGGCGCGATTGCAGACGAGGACCGGGTAGCCGTCGGGAAAGGCAAGCGGCGAGGGGGTCGTGCCGGCATAGCCCGGATGGGCGCTGCGGCCGGGGATCGCCGGTGTGCGCACGACCCGCACCGGCTCTGCGACCACTCGGCTGACCCATGCCGCGACTTCATCGCCCTGGTCCAACCCTTCGCAGGTATCCTTCCAGATGCGTACCGGCCGGCCCGGTCCTTGCGCCGCGAGCGGCAGCAGCAGTGGCTCCGATCCTTCCGATGTCAGGATCAGCTCCTCGTCCGATAACTCCGTCGCAATCCGGGCGAGTGACGGGTGAGTGCGCTGCGTCAGGAACATTCCGTCCGCGCGGACCACCATCCAGTGGCGGTCCCACTCGAATCCCGTGGCGCTCAAGCGCAGACGGGCCTTCGGTATCCCGCGCATCGATTTGACCGGGTAAACGTTGAGCTCTTGGACCCTTACGCTGGACATGCACGCATCCTGGCACGGACTCGGGGCGCAGTTCACTCTGGGTTCAGCGCCTGGCCTCCATAAATAGCGTCGTGAGGTCGGCGAAACGGATCCTCCCCCGTTCTGTCGAATGGGTAGGCCGTCACAAGCGGATTATAGGCTATTCCTTGAGCGGAGCCGGTGTGCGACTCTCTCAGGGTCGGAAGCGGAACCAATGGGTATGACCATGCGACCTCTAGCGGTCTTCGGCGGAATCACGGCAGGGATGCTGATCTCCCTCGGCTCCTGGGGCGCAGCACTGGCGCAGGATCAGCCGCAGGGGGACGACACCCAGATGATCGAGCAGCTGGGGGAAGATTCGGGTCAGGCGTCCAATCCTCCCGGCCGCGCGGCGCAGCTGAGCGACGCGCAAGGTACTGTGTCGCTCGAGCCGGCCGGCACCAACACTTGGACGAGCGCCGTCGTCAACCGCCCGCTGACTTTCGGCGACAGGCTCTGGACCGACCAGAATTCCCGCGCTGAGCTCGACATCGGCGATGCCGTCATCCGGCTCGGCAGCACGACGGGATTCTCCTTCCTCAACCTCGATGAGCAGACTGCGCAAATGCAGGTCACCGCCGGGACGGTCATCGTGCACGTGCGCTCGCAGTCGAGCGGCGAGCAGGATGAGATCGATACTCCCAATCTAGCCCTCACACTGCAGCAGGCGGGCACCTACCGGATCGAGGTGAGCGACAGCGGTGATACGACCATCGTGAAAGTCGACGAGGGTGAGGCGCTGGCGACGGGCGGGGGACAGTCCTACCCCATCATGGCGCAGCAGAGCATCACGTTCACCGGCACGAGCACACTCACTGCGGATTATGCGAGCGTCGGCGCTCCGGATTCGCTCGACGACTGGTCGATGCAGCGCGACCAACAGCAGCAGCAACAGGCCGCCGCCAACCAGCAGTACGTTCCGCCGGATACGGTGGGGGCGGATGATCTGAGCACCTATGGCGGCTGGGAGAGCACGCCGGACTGGGGCTACGCATGGTTCCCGGCCGTCCCGCAGGGCTGGGCTCCGTACACCATCGGGTCTTGGGCGTGGGTCTCACCGTGGGGGTGGACCTGGGTCGATCAGGAGCCGTGGGGCTTTGCGCCCTTTCACTACGGACGGTGGGGCTACCGGCATCGGCGCTGGTGTTGGGTTCCTGGACCCCGCACGACGCGTCCGGTCTACGCCCCCGCGTTGGTAGCGTGGGTCGGCGGTCCGCATGCCGGCGGCAGGGTGCGGGCCGGAGGACGTGTCGGCTGGTTCCCGCTCGGGCCGCGGGATGTATATGTTCCTGGCTACCGTACGAGCCCTACATACGTCCGGAACGTCAATCTCGCGAATTCTCGGCTTATCAATACGACGGAGATAGGAAACGCATATAAGGGGCGTGTTGCGAACGTCCGGTACGCCAACAGCGACGTCCCGGGCGCCGTGACCGCTGTCCCGCGCAACGTGTTCACATCCGCGCAGCCCATAGGGCCGCACCGCGTTAGCCTGTCGCAGCAGAGTATGGCGGGCCTGCGGCCGACGAGCGCAGCACCGGCCATCGTACCCGCGCGGGAGAGTGTTCTTGGGATCAGTGGGGGGCGGGCCGTCAGGGCACCCCCGCGCGCGCTCGTCGATCGTCCAGTGGTGGCGCGACTCGCTCCGCCGCGCGCGCCCGTCTCCTTCGTCCGGGAGCAGGCCGCCATCCGGGCGAATGGCGGCCGGCCGCTGCCCGTGACGGAATTGTCGCGAATGCGTCCGAATACACCGGCCGTGCGGGTGCGTCTCGCGGCGCCCGCGGAACGTCGTAGCGCGCCGGCAGGCTCCGACATGTCGGCCCGCGAAAGCGCGTTGCAACACCCGACTCTGCCGCCGTCCAGGAACGATCGGCCGCCCTGGGTACAGGGGCGAGCGATGCAGTCCGGGGCACCCGCGGAGCGCCCGAATCCGGAACCGCGGCCGGCTCCACAGGAGTGGCACGCGCCGCCGCAGCGTCAGGTTGCGCCGGAGCGGGAAGCGCCGGCGCAGCGAATGACTGCGCCGCCGCAAGCCCCGGAGCGCCAGGCTCCGGAGCAACGCTTCACGCCGCCGCAGCGTCAGGTCCCGGAACAGCGCTTCACGCCGCCGCCGCAGCGTCAGGTCCCGGAACAGCGCTTCAGGGCGCCTGAGCGTCAAATGCCGGAGCAACGCTTCACGCCGCCGCAGCGTCAGGTCCCGGAACAGCGCTTTAGGGCGCCTGAGCGTCAAATGCCGGAGCAACGCTTCACACCGCCTAGCTACCAGCGAGCGCCCATGCGCGAGAGTGCACCGGTCCCGCGCGCGGAGCCCAGTCGGGCGCCGGAGCGGGGACGGCCGTCACCGCCGCATCCGTGAGCCTGCCCGCGTACCGGCCGCTATCTTCGGGGGCCGCGGCCGCGAGCCCCGTGTGGCACGCACCGGGGCCACATCGCGCGCCCGTGTGAATGTCGGCATGGCCCCAACGTAACAGGCGAGCGCCACGAGGATCGTGAGCTCGCGTCCGGCCTCCATTGAGAGGACGACGCCCAGCAGACCGCGCACCACGGCGCAGCAGCCATTCATTCCCGAGGCAGCGGGATTCCGCCCCTACTCGAGCGCAGCATTTCCCCGAACCGCCGCCGCGGGCAATTGGTATGATTTATATTTTCATTGGGGGTGACCGTGCATCCGGCTGCGATCGACTGGATGATCTTAGGTGTCTACTTCGCCTTCGTGTTAGGCGTCGGCGTGGCGCTGAAGCGCTACATGCGCACGAGCACGGATTATTTCCTCTCCGGCCGCGCCATTCCGGCATGGATCACCGGTCTCGCCTTCATCTCTGCGAACCTGGGCGCCCAGGAGGTGATCGGCATGGCCGCCTCCGGGGCCAAATATGGCATGGCCACCAGTCACTTCTACTGGGTGGGGGCCATCCCAGCGATGGTGTTCCTCGGCGTCTTCATGATGCCGTTCTACTACGGCTCGCGGGCGCGCTCGGTGCCCGAGTACCTGAAGCTGCGGTTCGACGAGAAGACCCGGGGGCTGAACGCGATCTCATTCGCGGTGATGACGGTGTTCTCCTCGGGCATCTCCATGTACGCCATGGCGCTGCTCCTGAAGCTGCTCCTCGGCTGGGATTTCACCACCAGCGTGCTGCTCTCCGCCCTCATCGTGCTGGTGTACATCTTGCTCGGCGGCCTGACCTCGGCGATCTACAACGAAGTGCTGCAGTTCTTCCTCATCGTCTTCGGCTTCGCGCCGCTCGTCTTCCTCGGGCTGAAGGACGTGGGCGGCTGGCACGGGCTCGCTGCGGGTTTGCGACAGGTGGCCGCGGCGCGTGGGTTTGCGCCGGATGCGTGGACGAGCACCTGGAGCGTGATGAGCAGCCCCGCGTCGAACCCCATGGGGGTCGAATGGATCAGCATCGCGATGGGGCTCGGATTCGTGCTGTCCTTCGGCTACTGGTGCACGGACTTCCTGGTCGTGCAGCGGGCGCTCGCCGCGGATTCCATGCAGTCGGCCCGGCGCACGCCACTCATCGCCGCGGTACCGAAGATGTTTTTTCCCTTCCTCGTCATCCTTCCCGGGATGATCGCCATCGCCTCGACGCTGCACGGCGGGGCGAGCGGCCTCGCTTTGCCGCACAAAGCGGACGGCGCGCTCAACTATGACATGGTGATCCCGCTCATGCTCGGGCATTACTTCCCGAATGGCATGCTGGGCCTCGGGCTCACGGCGCTGATGGCCAGCTTCATGACCGGCATGGCGGGCAACGTGACTGCCTTCAACACAGTGTGGACGTACGACATCTACCAGGCCTACATCCGTCACGGGGCGAGCGACCGGCACTACCTCAACATGGGACGGATCGCCACGGTCGTCGGGATTGGACTGTCGATCGCAGCCGCCTATGCGGCCAATCGCTTCAACAACATCATGGATCTGCTGCAGCTGCTGTTTGCGTTCGTGAATGCGCCGCTCTTCGCCACCTTTCTCCTGGGGATGTTCTGGAAGCGCACGAGCGGGCACGGAGCCTTCTTTGGGCTCCTCGCCGGTACCGCCGCTGCCGCCGCGCATCATGGACTCACGCTCCCCGTGGGCAGTGCGACCGGCATCCAGGGGGGCTGGATCGCGGTGCTGCATCCCTACCCCAGCCAGATGGCCCAAAATTTCTGGACGGCGATCTATGCCTTTGGCGTCTGCTTCCTCATCACGGTGGCGGTGAGCCTCGCGACGCGGCCGCGCGCGGAGCACGAGCTCAAGGGACTCGTCTATTCGCTCACGCCTCGGCTGAGCGCGGTGGGAGAGCGGTGGTACGCACGGCCGGCCGTGCTTGGTGCCTGCGTGCTGGCCGGCGCGATCGTGCTCAACCTCATTTTCCGGTGAATGTCATGGGACTCGATATCCGCATTCCGATCGGCAGCCTCTTCGTGATCCTCGGCGCCCTGCTCGCCGGCTACGGACTCTTCAGCAATCCGGCGATCTACCAGCGCTCCTTGGGTGTCGACGTCAATCTCTGGTGGGGCGGGGCGCTGCTTGCCTTCGGGCTGGCGATGCTGGCGCTCGCCTGGCGGGCCGCCATGGCGCGGGCGCGCACGGGCCGCAAGTCCGATACCACGCCGGCCTCGGAGTAGCTCCGCCGTCCCAGTGCCGAGAGAGATAACATGTCCAGTCTGCGCATTCCCGGCGATCGCAACCTGACCTACGGGCTGGCCGAATCTCTCGGCCGGTCCATCGTCGCCGGCAGGTTCGATTCCAAGTCCTTTCCCACGGAAGGGAAGTTGGCCAGCCAGCACGGGACCAGCCGCTCGGTGACCCGAGAAGCGGTGAAGATGCTGACGGCCAAAGGGCTGCTGCGTGCCCGGCCACGCCAGGGCACCCGTGTGACCTCGGAGTCACACTGGAATCTTCTCGACCCCGACGTGCTGCGCTGGCTGCTCGAGCGCAAGTTCTCCCTGTCGCTGCTGCAGGAATTCACGGAAATGCGCCTCGCCGTCGAGCCGGCGGCGGTGGCGCTGGCCGCCGCGCGCTGCGACGCCGCCACCTTGGCCAGGATCGAGGCGAGCCTCGAGCGCATGAAGGCGGCCGACCGCGGCGAGGGCGATGCCGTCGAAGCCGACATCGCGTTCCATACGGCGCTGCTGGGGGCGGCCGGCAATCGCTTCTTCGCCAACCTCGATCAGCTCGTCAATACCGCGCTCAGGATCTCCATCCGCTTCACCAACAGCACCAAGGGGCGCGGCGCGAGCATTCCGCAACACGAGGAAGTGCTCGATGCCGTGCGCGCCCGCGATCCCGAGCGCGCGGCCACCGCCATGCGCCAGCTCATCCTCGATGTGCTCGTGCTGATCTCGGCCGCCGCACCGGGCAACGGCACCGCCAGGCCGAGAGCGAGCCGCCGTCGCGCCTGATCGCGCCGGAAGCGGTCACGCAAGACGCAGACCCACTTTCCGGGGGACTCCTGGCAGCGACCGTGCATCCTCATTCAGCCGCCTATCCGGCATCAGGATCTGCTTCGCCCGGACGGTACTCCTCACCGCGAGGTCGAGATTCTGCGGGCGCTGAGTGCTGCACCCGAGGGTGTAGTGCCGGCTGCGCTGCGGCTCAGCGCTTCCGATGCTCGTTGACTCGCAAGCTCCTTCTCGCGGTAAGCGGCGCGCATGGCGGGCCTGATTTTCGGCAGCTGCACGGCAAACCAGCCGGCACCGGCAAGACAGAAGGTGCCGGTCAGCATGACCGTGTGGGGAGCACCGATGTGTTGCGCGAGCGCGCCGGCCATGAGACTGCCGAAGGGCGCAGCGCCGAAGAACGCCATGGTGTAGTAGCCCATCACGCGTGCGCGCTTGTCGTCGGGCACGAGCGACTGGATGATGGTGTTGCAGACTGCCGCGGCCTGGATGAGGCCGAACCCGACCATCACCATGAGGGCGAGCGACAGCCACAGGACGTGCGACAGACCGAAGAGGATGAGGCCGACCCCGAGCAGGGCGATCGCAGCCAGCAGCGTGCGGGTGAGCCCCGCGATGGACTTGCGCATTGCGAGGGCGAGCGCGGACGAGAAGGCTCCGACACCCGATGCGGCGGTGAGCCATCCGAGCGTATGGGCACCGCCGTGCAGCACCTGGCCGGCAAATACGGGCAGGAGCACCGAGTAGGGCCACCCCATGAGGCAGGTCAGCGCCAGGATGAGCAGGACGGTGCGGATCGGCCGGAATCCGCGGACGTAGTCCCAGCCTTCGCGCAGCTCCTCCACCAGGCTGCGCCCCGGTTGGCCGCGGCCGCTCAGCTTCGGCAGCCGCATGGCCAGGAGTGAGACGATCACGGCGAAGTAGGAGACGCCGTCGACGAGGAAGCACCAGCCCTCGCCGAATCCCGCGATGATGAGACCGCCGATTGCGGGGCCGATGAGCCGCGCGCCATTGACCATCGAGGAGTTGATGGCGATGGCGTTGGCGAGATCGCCGCGATCCTCCACCATCTGGACCAGAAAAGATTGCCGCCCCGGCATGTCGAAGGCATTGATCAGACCCTGGAACATCATGAGCGCGATGATCTCGCCGAGGGTGATCACATGTGCGAGCGTCAATGCCGCGAGAGCCAGGGATTGCAGGGCCGCGGCTGCCTGCGTAGCGACGAGCAGCCGGCGCCGTTCCAACCGCTCCACCCACACAGCGGCGAAGGGTCCGAGCAGGAACGAGACGATCTGCCCGGAGAAGCTCACGACACCGAGGAGCAGGGCGGAATGGGTGAGCCGGTAGACGAGCCACGCTGTCGCGAGGCGCGTCATCCAGGTCCCGATCAGCGAGGTACTCTGGCCGAAGAAGAACAACCTGAAATTGTGGTGGCGAAGCGCCCGCCAGGTGTACGAGACCCCCGTGAGCGGTGATGTCTGGATCTGCACCGGCTGACCGCTGCGGGCGTCCGTTCCGGGGCTCACGGCTCGAGCAGTCGTTTGAGGATGTCGCCGGCCCTGGAGAGGATCTGGCGCTCCTCGTCTGCCAGCCGCGCCGTCGCCTGCGCGAGCCAGGCGCGCTTCAGGTCCTTGGTGCTGCTGCGGACCACGGCGCCTTTCTCAGTGAGGGCGATGTTCGTTTGGCGGCCGTCGCTGGGGTGCGGCTTGCGCTCGACCAGGCCGCGCTCTTCGAGCGTCGCGACGGCGGCACTCATGGACTGCGGCCGCATGTTTTCGGCGCGTGCCAGCTCCGCGGTGGTCGCCGGGCCTTCTCTACCGAGCCGCGCCAGCACCGCCGATTCGGTCAGTGACAGCTCATGCTGTGCGGCCGCCGCGCGCATCTGCCGCACGACCCGCCCGATCGTCTGCGCGAACTCACCGACGTCGAGGTCCCGGGTCCTTGCCATGGCCCGCAGCATAGCAGATAGACAGATAAACTGAACAGTTTATCTTCTCATCAAACCGGGCCGTCGAGCCAGGTCCTGGGCAGCTCATCCCCGCCGTTGCGCGCGCCGCGGAGCCTGGAGCGCGCCCCGAAAGGCCTCGCGGAGCTTGCGTACGCCGTGCGCGATCTGCGGGAGATCGGCGGCGCCATAGCCGAACACCATGCCGGAGCGGTCTGGCTCGCCAAGGAAGTAGCGTGACAGAGTATGGATTCTCACGCCTGCCGCCACAGCGGCGGCCGCAGCGGCCTCCGCGTCGACGCCGGGCTTCGCAATCGCGGCCACGTGCATGCCGTAGAAGGAGGGAACGGGCTCCAGCCATTCATCGAGCTCCCCGGTCAGCGCCTCGATGAGCGCCTTGCGGCGGCGCTTGTATATCTCGCGCATTTTGCGCACGTGGCGCGTCAGATGTCCCTCGGCAATGAAGCCGGCAACACTCGCCTGGATCGGGACCGGGCTGTGCCAATCCATGCAGTTCTTCGCGGCCACCAGCGTCGGCATCGCCCAGGCCGGCGCCGCGATGTATCCCAGCCGCAGCGCCGGCAGCATGCATTTCGAGAAGGTACCCACATAGAAGACGAGATCTGCGGCATCAGGGGTGCGCAGCGCCTCCAGCGTACCGCCCTCGAACCGGAATTCACCGTCGTAGTCGTCTTCGATGATGAGGGCGCCGCGCTTGCGCGCCAGCGAGATGAGCTGGCGGCGGCGTGCCGCGGAGAGCGCGGTGCCGAGCGGAAACTGGTGGGAAGGGCAAACGCAAATCACTTCGGTGTCAGCGGGAATGGCTTCGACGACGATTCCGTCCGTATCCACCCGCACCGGCACAACGCGTGCGCCAGCGGCGAGGAATGCGGCACGCATCGGGGGATAGCCGGGATCCTCGACTGCTACGACGGTGCGGCCGGATGTCACGAGCGTGCGCGCCAACACGTCGAACGCCTGCTGCGCACCCGAGGTCACGAGAATGTCTTCCGGTTCGCAGACGACAGCGCGCGTCACGGCTATGTGCCGCGTGATCGCTTCGCGCAGCCGATAATTGCCCTGGTTGCCCTGCGGGCTGCGGAACGTGGCCGGCCGGCGCTCGAGCAGGCGGAGCTGCTTGGCGCTGAGACGGCGAAACACCTCGAACGGGAAGAGCCGGGAATCCACCAGCGCCGGTCGGAAATCCATGTGCCCCGAAGCCCGACGCTCTTCGCCCGGGGGCTCCTGCCAGAAGCCGATCGCGCCGGCGACATCGGACCGCAGCCAGATGGGATTGAGCCTGGCGGCGGGCCGCAGCAGCACCGGACGCGCAAGCTGGCGGTCAGCCGGCGGACGGGGGACGACGATGACACCGGATCCCGGCCGGCTCACGACCAGCCGCTCGCTGGCGAGCCGCTCGTACACCGCAGCGGCGGTATTGCGCGAGACGCCGAGAAACGCCTCCGAGCGGCGAGAGGCCGGCAGGCGGGCGCCGGGCGGCAGCCGGCCGTCGAGGATGGCTTCCTTGAGCTGCTCATAGAGCCTGCGGGAGGCATCCCGCGAGCCCGGTGCGGGCAGATCCAGCCCCAGCTCGAACAAGGGCTCGCTGGCCCGCGGCGCTCCGGAACGTTGGCCCACTGCTTTTTTCCCCAACCGGCCCTTCAGATGCCGGGGCCTGCACGGTATCTCTATGGCCATTGTAAACGGAGGGCCGAAATGACCCGTAAAAACTGCCGCGCCGGCACGCTAGCCGCCGCTCTGTGCGGGGTGACCTGCACCGCGATACTGGGATCGCACCCTGCGCTGGCCGAAGGCTCCGCGCAGCCCGTGGATCAACAGCATGCCTTCGATTTTCACTTCGGCACCTGGCGGACACACATCCAGAGCCGCATATCGAAGGATAAGTGGGAAAAGATGACCGGAACGGTGATCGATCAGCCGCTGTGGAACGGGCGGGCCAATATCGAGAAGATTGAGGCTTCCGGGTCGGGGAGCCATTTTCAGGGCTTGACGCTCTTCCTCTATGACCCGAAGTCCGGCCAGTGGAGCCAGACCTTCGCAAGTAGCAATGACGGCATCATGGACGAACCCGAGTACGGCGAATTCAACAACGGGCGCGGCGTGTTTTACGGCTGGAGCAGCTCCGGGGGCAAGAAAATCCTCGAGCGGGGCATATGGTCGAACGTGACGCCCAATTCCTACCATTACGAAATCGCATCCTCGACTGACGGCGGCAAGACCTGGGTCAAGGAGTTTATCGCACAGCTCACGCGGCTGAGGAAAGATCCCGCCTACGACACGGCCTACGCTCCCGGCAGCGGGCCAGAGCACGGGTTCGATTTCAACATGGGGCACTGGAACACGCAGATACGCGCAGCGGAGAACCCCCTGTCCGCCCCTGGCGTATGGAGCAATCTGCATGGAACGCATGTGGTCTATCGCGTTTGGGGCGATTGGGCCGATATCGGCCAGCTGGAAGTCGACGGCCCGAGCGGACACATCGAGGACCTGGCGCTGCGGCTGTACGACCGCAAGACACAACAGTGGCGGGTCTATTTTTCGAACAGCGAGTCCGGCACTCTGCTACCGCCGATGATCGGGGAGTTCAAGAACGGTGTCGGAACCTTCATCTTCCTGGATGAGCAGGAGGGAAAGACCGTGCTGACCCGAAACACCTGGTCGAACATTACCTCCAACGCCTGCAATCAGGACTGGGCCATTTCCGCGGATGGCGGCAAGACCTGGGTGCCGACGTGGATTTCTACGGATACGCTTGGCAACTGACTTTGCAAAGAGTACGGCATAAAAGTTCCTGACGGCGCTCACCGCTCGTCCGGAGACTGCTCCTCCAGGACGCCGCACTCGATTTCGCGCAGAAGCTCGCGGATCTCCTTCGCCGTGCATTGGCGCTCATCGAGGAGAGCGCCGAGCAAACCCTCGAGATAGGTGCCCATCGCGACCGCAACGGCAGCTGGCGGGAAACGGTCGAGGCCCATGATCAGCTCGTCGAGCTCCTCGATGCATTCCTCGACAACCGCCTCATCGTCCGATTCATCGGTCAGAGACATGGAAGTCCCCTGCTGTTGGCGATCAATCAAGAATAGCGCGTCTCGGCGGGCGCGAGGGATGCGCATTTCTGTACAAACACGCACGCAAATCGGATTCCAATCACCGCGGGGGTCTCTAGACTGATCATCGTGCCATCCGGCACGTTGGGCCAACACGAGGAGCCCGTCATGAACAGTTTCACCCTCACCGCGATCGGCAATCTCTCCCGCAATCCCGAGCTCACCGCCAAGGGAGACCATACCTACGCGAAGTTCTGCCTGATCGGCAACGACTACGCCGGGAAAGACGAGGAGGGCGGGGCGCGGGAGGTCGCCACCAGCATCTGGTTCACGGCGTTCGGCCCGCTTGGTGAGACGATCGCGCGCACGGCCCGCAAGGGCGATCAGCTCATAGTCGATGCGCAGGTGCGCGCGGACAACTGGACCGACAAGGACGGGGAGCGGCACTACAGCTACAGTTTCATCGTGCAGGGGTTTCGATTCGGCGCCCCGGGCAAGGCCAAACGCGAGGAGCGCGCATCCCGCAAGCCCGAGGAGCCGCAGCGTCTCGCGGCCAGTGCGTAGGAAGCTGGTGCCGGCCGGCGGACAGACGGGGGGCTCGCATCGTCAGCCGCCGGGCCAGTGCAGCGAAGATCGAATCCGCAAAGCGATAAACGGATCAGGAACCATGTTACATCGAATTGCACGAAGCGTGGCATGCGCAGGGTCACCGGCTGCCATGACGCTGGCTCTCTCGTTGGCCGTGGCGTTGATCGTGTCACAGCCGGCGTTTGCACAGGCGTCACCGTTCCTAACGGGCGCGACCGCTCTCGAGACCAATATTTTGGCGTGGCTCACCCCGATCGCCATCATCCTCGTGATGGTGCTCGGTGGGATGGCCATGGCGAACCGAATCTCCTGGGGCTGGTGTCTCGGCGCAATCTTGGGCATCGCGATCGCATTCGGCGCTCCGCAGATTGTTTCCTGGGTACGCGGGATGTTTGGCGTCTGACGGAGGACCAGGTATGGACAGGGGAACTCGAGGACTCGCAAGAGACCCGCTCTTCGTCGGCGCGACTCGCCCACCCATGCGCTGGGGAGTCACTTATTCCGCGCTTCTATTCAACCTGGTGTTCACCCTCGAGGCATTTCTGGTCACGAGGAATTTACTGACGCTCCTTCTCGCGTTGCCGATCCACGGAGTTAGCGTGCTGCTCTGCGGGCGTGACCCGCGCTACTTCGATCTCCTTCTCCTCTGCGGGCGGACACGGCTGCCGGCGTTGCTGGCCAATGGGCATTGGTGGGGTGCAAGCAGCTACAGCCCGCTCCCTCTTGACCCGCCGCGGCCGTCGGGGCGGCGACGGGCCGACGTTGCTGTTGTAATTCCTACCCGTCCGCCATCGGAGTTGCGCTCGTGCTGAGCGCAATGCGGGCGTCTGCGATGCGCCACGAGCTGATGGTGGATCGCCATGTCCCCTACACGGCGCACGTGGCGCCGGAGGTCGTCAAGACGGCCTTCGGCGACTACCTGCAGGTGTTTCGACTAGGCGGGATCAGTTTCGAGAGCGCGGATGTCGATCAGCTCAATGTCTGGCACGAGAAGCTGAATGTGTTGTGGCGCAACGTCGCCGCGCCCGGTATCGCGCTCTGGAGTCACATCATCCGCCGCCGTGAGACTCTGCGGCCCTCCGGAGCCACGTCGAGCGGATTCGCCGCCGCGTTGCATGAGAAATATGGACGCCGGCTCGCGGGTGAGGTCCTCATGTTGAATGAGATCTACCTGGCGGTGCTCTATCGGCCGGCGGCCGGCAGGACCGCGGGCGTGCTCTCGCGTGCCGTCAGCCGACTCAAATCCGCCAGTCCCCGCCTCGAGACGGTCGATGCCCTGGAGGCTTGCGGCAAGCTTGCGCAGGCGCTCTGTGCCTCGTTGCAGCGATATGAGCCGGAAAGTCTCGGTTGCTATCAGGACGCCGGCCGCTGGTACTCATCACTGCTCGAATATCTCGCCATGCTCATCAACGGTGAGCGGCAGCGGATGCCGCTGCCCGGTGGCCCTCTGGGCCCGGCGCTTGCAACGACGCGGCTCTGCTTTGGCAGGGAAGTCATGGAGTACCGCGGGGCGACTGGAACGCGCGTCGGAGCGATGCTCGGGATCAAGGAGTATCCGACACCCAGTGTCACCGGCATGCTCGACCGGCTGCTCAGCGCTCCGTTCGCATTCGTTCTCACGCAATCCTTCGTCTTTCTCTCGAAGGCAAGCGGCCAGGCGCTGCTCACGCGCCAGATCAATCGGATGGCCAACGCCGGCGATTTCGCGGTCTCACAGGCGCAGGAGCTGGGGGAGGCGCTGGATGCGCTGACCAGTAATGAGTTCGTGATGGGGGATCATCATTTCACGCTGCAAGTGCTCGCCGCTCCTGACGAGGTCCCGCAAGGCCGCCCTCAGGAGGAGCGGCTGCGCACGCTGAACCATTGCGTGGCGCACGCGCGCGCCATCCTTGCGGACACTGGCATGACCGTGGCACGGGAGGATTTGGCGCTCGAGGCTGCCTTCTGGGCACAACTGCCGGGCGGCTTCCATCTGCGACCTCGCAAGGCGCCCATCACCTCGCGCAACTTCGCAGCCATGGTCCCCTTCCATAATTTCCCGCCGGGACGTCCGACGGGCAACCATTGGGGCGAAGCCTTGGCCCTCTTTCCGACCCGCGCTCAATCGGCGTATTACTTCTCTCTGCACGCCAGCGATCCGTCCGACGGCAATAGCCGGCGCGATGCAGGCCACACCTTCATCTGCGGTCCGACCGGATCGGGCAAGACCGTACTGATCGGATTTCTCGTGGCGATGCTGGCGCGCCAGAACGCCACCCAAGTCGTGCTCGACAAGGATCGCGGGCTCGAGCGCCTGGTGCGGGCACTCGGGGGCGAGTACCTGACCCTGCGCAATGGCCTCGCCACGGGTTTCAATCCTCTGCAGCTGCCGGCAAGCGCAACGCATCTGGAATTCCTTCGGTGCTGGCTGCAGCTTCTTGCGCGGCCATCCGGTACTCGTCCGCTCAATGTGCGCGAGCAACGCGATTTGGATCAGGCGTTGCGTGGCGTCCTGTCACTTGCCCCGGAGACGCGGCGTCTCTCACGGCTGGCGGAGTTTCTCGATCCCACTGATCCGGAGGGTTTGCACGGGCGCCTGGGCCGCTGGTGCGAGACAGGGGAGGGTGCCTACGCGTGGGTGTTCGACAACGCGGGGGACTCGGTGATCGGGCGTCTGCACTGCCAGTCATTGATCGGCTTCGACGTGACGGAGTTTCTCGACAACGACATCGTGCGGGCCCCGGTCACGATGTATCTCTTTCATCTCGTGCGTCAGCTTCTCGATGGCCGCCGCCTCGTGTGCTGGATGGACGAGTTCTGGCGCCTGCTCGAGGATCGCGCCTTCGAGGGCTTTGCCAAGGACGGACCGAAGACGTGGCGGAAGCTCAACGGCGTCATGTGTCTGGCGACACAAAGTGCCAGTGACGTCCTCGAGAGCCCCATCAGCCGGACGATCATCGAGCAGACGCCCACGAAGATCTTCTTCCCCAACGCGGATGCTGCGCTCGACGAATATACCGCCGGCTTCGGCCTGACGCAGCGTGAGTTTGCCCTCATCAAAGAAGAGCTCGAGCCGGGTGCCCGCGCCTTTCTCGTGAAGCAGGGGCATCAGAGTGTCGTGTGCCGGCTGGATCTCCGGGGTTTTGAATCGGAGCTCGAGGTGCTTTCCGCCAGCGCGGGCGGCCATTGAGCAAGGAGTGTGTCATGTCTTTCGCCAAGAAATCACTGTGGGTCCTGATTCTCTGCCTCGCCGCGGCCGCTCCCGCGGCGCGCGCCCAGTTCGCGGTGATCGACGTTGCAGCGGTCACCCAGCTGGTGACCGAGGTGCAAAATATGGCGCAGGCGCTGACCGTCGCGCGCGAGCATCTCGCGGAGGCGCAAACGGAATTGCGCGCCATGAGTGGAGATCGCGGCATGGAGCAGCTGCTGGCCAACACCAATCGCAATTACCTGCCCGCCGATTGGGCGCAGATCGTGGCCACCGTGAATGACACGAGCTCCGCCTACTCGGCCCTCTCGGCCGGCATTCAGCAAGCCCTCACCGAGGACAGGGTGCTGACGCCGCAGCAGTTCGACACACTCTCTCCGGACGCACAACGGCAGCTCGCCGCCGATCGCGGCACCGCCGCCCTCCTGCAGGCTGTATCGCGGCAGGCGCTTGCGAACGCCAGCAACCGCTTTGCCGCTCTGCAGCAGCTCATCAACTCCATCGCCACGGCGAGCGACCAGAAGGGCATCCTCGACCTCAACGCGCGCATCGGAGCCGAGCAGGCCATGCTCGAGAACGAGCAGACCAAGCTCGCTACGCTCGCTGCCGCCGCCGAGGCGCAGCGCTGGGCCGATGAGGAGCAGGAGCGTGAGCACGCCATCGCCGGACAGGGCGAGTTCGCGACGCGATTCCAGCCGAAGCCCTGATCGCAGGCGGCCCTGTCATGGACTTCTTCCAGACGTTCTGGACTTGGCTCAACAGTGAGCTCGCGAGCTACGTCGGCCAGAATACCGCGCGGGTGGCTTCCATTCTCGAACCAGCGGTCGTCACGCTGGGTACGGTGTATGTCATGATTTGGGGCTACCTGCAGCTCACCGGCCGCATCGAGGAGCCTTTCGTCGCGGGCCTGAAGCGCATCATGATGCTCGCGGTAGTCTTCGGCGTGGGGCTGCACTTGTGGCTCTACAACACGCTGGTGGTCGACACTTTCTACGATGCTCCGACCGAATTCGCCGCTGCGGTCGTGGGCGCCTCCGATCCGGTCCAGACCATCGATACGATCTGGAATGCCGGCGGAGCGGTGGCCGATCAGCTCTATCGCGACGGCAGCGGCTTCAATGCGAGCCACTTCGGCTACATGCTCGCGGGGGTGGTGGTCTGGCTGCTCGTCGGGCTGCTGTGCATTTACACGATGTTCCTGCTGGCGCTGTCGAGTGTCGCGCTCTCCATTCTCCTCGCGCTCGGACCGCTCTTCGTGGCTTTCCTGCTGTTCGAGACGACACGCCGGTTCTTCGAGGCGTGGCTCGCGCAGCTCGCCAATTACGCGTTGATCACGATTCTCACCGTAATGGTCGACGTCTTGATGCTGCATCTCGTGCAGTCCTACGCGCAACAGACGGAGGCGCTGGGCACGGCCATCCGCACCGTTGACGCCATCAACATGCTGCTCGCGACCGTGCTGGTGTTTCTCTTCCTGCGCCAGGTCATGCCCATGGCCGCGGGACTCGCGGGTGGCGTGGCGCTCAATAGTCTGGGAGCCCTAGGGGCGGCGAGTCGGGCGATAGGAGCTCCGATGAAAGCCCTCATGGGCGGAGTGGCTGCGGCCGCTCACGTTGCGAACCGAGCTCGAGGTGCGAAGCAGCAGGGCGCGCCGATCAATACGGCGGGGCCGTCCGGAGGTGCGTCATGAAAACCGGCGCTTGGGTCATCGCTTTGCTGGTTCTCGCAGGTTGTGCCTCGCAGCCGCCACGCTGCGATCGGCGACTCACACCGATCAATGCGCCCTCCGGAGCGATTCCACGTGCGCGGGGGGTCGGACCATGAGTACGGATCGGGCGCTTCAGGGATATCTGGACGAAGCCGCATCCTGGGATGCGGACCGAGTCGCGCAAGCGGGCCGGGCGGCGGCGGCGGCGTGGCGTGTGGCGGCGGCCGGTTGGTTGTGCGCGGTCGCAAGCGCTGCGGCACTGACCGTTCTCATGCCACTGAAGCGGGTCGAACCGTACCTGATTCGGGTGGACAACTCCACGGGAGCGGTCGATGTGGTGCCTGTATACACGGGACACGTTCCGCTGGGCGAGGCCGTTACGCGATATTTCCTGACGCACTACATCACGGTCTGCGAGCGGTACGACTCCGCGATGGCGGAAAGTGACTACGAGGAATGCGGCGCGTTCAACTCCCCGCGGCTCAACCAGGCGATGTACGTGAACTGGAGCAGAGCCAATCCGAGCTCGCCGCTCAATGTGCACAAGGACGGCAGTACGCAGACCATCCGCATTCAATCGGTGAGCTTCTTCAAGCGCGCGAGCGGAGTTTCCGAGCTTGCTCAGGTACGTTACGCACGCATTGAGCGGCTGGAAAACGAAGGCCCCGGACGGATCACGCATTGGATCGCCAGCATCGGGTACCGCTACGGGGCGCCACCGGATGATCCACGGACGCGTGGCTGGAATCCCCTGGGATTCGAGGTGATGGACCTCGGCATCGAGCCCGAGGTGTTGGGTACGCCTCACGGGTCGGCCGGCCGATAGTGGAGGGCTCATGAAGAGTCGATCACCGTTTCTGTCTCTTTCCGTCTGCTGCATCTGCTGTCTCGCGGCCACTCTCGTCCGCGCGGAGCCTCTGCAAGTCGCCTTGCGGCCTGATGCTCGAATACGAGTCGTCCCCTATCGCGCGGATGCCGTTTATCGGCTGAGAGGCTATGTCGGCTATCAGATAGACATCACCTTCGCTTCCGGAGAGCGCTTCGTGGGGCTCGGTGTGGGCGATGCGAAGGGCCTTACCTTCGCGGCTGCGTCCAATCATCTGTTTATCAAGCCCAAGGCGGTCCACGTGGCCACGAACCTCACAGTGCTGACCAGTCGCCGGACCTATCTCTTCGACTATGAGGCGCAGCGCGCCGCGCCGGACCCGAGCGGCGCGGATGTCATCTATGCCTTGCGATTCGAGTATCCGGCCGTTCCCGTTGGCGTCGCATCTCGCGAGCGGCGACGGGTCGAGACAGATCTTGCGGCTGCCAGGAATACCCGGCGCCGCAACTACGACTACTGGTACTGCGGTGACCCATCCTTGAAGCCCGCGGCAGCCTGGGATGATGGTGTCCGGACGATCTTGACCTTCGGCGCCCGCGCCGAATTGCCTGCCGTCTTCGCCCTGAACGAAGACGGGAGCGAATCCCTGGTGAATTTCGCCGTGCAAGCGGGTCGCGTGGTAGTTCAGCGGGTTGCACGGCGGCTGATCCTTCGGCGCGGGAAGCTGGCCGGTTGCATCGTGGACCGGGCTTTCGCCGGACGGGGGGAGCGCCTGCCTTCCGGAACGATCGCGCCGAATGTGGAGCGCGTAACGCGAACAGGCGGCCGAGGAGTCGCGCCATGATTCGCTTTCGATGGAGAAAGCCGCTTCAGGCACAACCGAGCAGTCCGACGACGGCCTTATCGGTGGAATCCGATGTACCTGCGGTCCGCGGCGAGCGGGCCAGGTTCATCGTGGACGGCGCGCGGTCCTTGCAGTCGAGAATGACCAGTCTACTCGCGGCCGGACTGATGCTCAGCGTGGGCGCTGGCATGTTGGCCTGGTACTACACCGAAGCGCTCGCCCGGCCGGCTGCGGCACGCTTGCCGGCAGCCACCTCGCTGCGGGAGGCTGCCGGAGGAGGGATTACTCTGCCTCCGTTCGAGCCTGCTGCTTCACCGGCCCTGCCGCGGTCTACTGTTTCGGTGCCAGGCGCGTTGCCAGTGCCGCCGCCGACTATCGCAGCCCTGCTGTCGCCCACCAGCGGACAATCCTCGCCGCTGTCCACACGGCTGCCGGATTCCCTGACCGAGCCATCGCTGGGTCGGGCTCCGCGGGGACTGCCGCCCGGTTATGGCGATCCTCCACAGCCGTCGCCGCGTCAACGGGCACTCGATCGCCGGTTATCCGGTGAGGTGTTTGCAAGCGGAAGGAGCGACACGTCATCCGATGCAGCGGCAACGGACGTTGGTGGGGGAGCAGTCGCGGCGGCTCTCCCGGGCAGCGCGGCGGCACAGATGCCGGTGGGAGGTCACCCTGGGAGTGCATTGGAAGCACTGCTGCGGCCGAGCGTCCTCAACCCGACACGCCCGCAAGTACTTCCCACGCAGCGCCTGCTGCTTCCCAAAGGGACCTTCATCGACTGCACCCTGCAGACTGGGATCGATTCGACCCTGCCAGGGATGACGACCTGCGTTACAGCCACCGACACGTTCGGTGCTGATGGGACGATCGTGTTGCTCGAGCGTGGCACCCGATTGATCGGGGAAACCCGCGGCGAGGCTCGCCAGGGTGAGGCACGTGTGTTTGTCGTGTGGGCGGAGGCACGGACGCCCTCCGGAGTCGTGGTGCAGCTCGATTCGCCCGGTACCGACGCGCTGGGGCGCTCGGGACTCGAAGGTCGGGTAAACCGGCATTTCTGGCAACGCTTTGGAGCAGCCGCGCTGGTATCCACGATCGATGGTGTCGTGCAATCCGAGGCGCAGTCGTCGTCCCGCGGCGGCACGGTCGTTCTCGATCCCAACGGATCAGAGGACGTGCTCACCGAAATTCTGCGCGGCACCGTCAATATTCCGCCCACCATCCGAATACACAACGGCGCGCGCATCCAGGTGCTGGTCGCGCGCGATATCGATTTCAGGTCCGTCTATGAGCTCGAGCCCCGGTGAGTACGCCTCGGCGCTGGAGCTCACCCTGCGTCCGCTGCGCCCACTGCTCACGATGCCTGATGTGATGGAAATCTGCATCAATCGGCCGTTGGAAGTGTTTCTGGAGACCCGCACCGGTTGGCAGCGTGAGTCTGCCGCTTACGCAGACCTCGATTGGTGCCGCCGATTCGCCAAGCTGGTGGCCAATTTCAGCCGGCAGCGAATCGATGAGACCTCGCCCCTACTCTCGGCTTCGCTTCCCGGAGGCCAGCGGGTGCAGATTGCGCTGCCGCCCGCAACCACCCGGGGATGCGTGGCGGTCAACATTCGGCTTCCTTCGGAGGAAGTCTGGTCGGTCGGTGAGCTTGCGAGACGCGGCATATTTCGCCACACCCGGGCCGCTGGCGCCGGCCCGGAGGAGGTCGAGGTCGAGCTCGGCGGTCTTCTCGCCGAGCGGCGATATGAAGCCTTCATGCGTCTTGCGGTGCGCAGCCGGCGCAACATTCTGGTCTCGGGTGCGACCGGCTCCGGCAAGACCACCTGGACCAAGGCGCTGATCCGAGAGATTCCGCCGCATGAGCGGCTGGTCACGATCGAGGATGCGCCAGAGCTGGTGCTCGAATCGCATCCCAATCACGTGCGGCTCTTTTACAGCAAGGACGATCAGGGGCTGGCGCGCGTCACGCCGAAGCAACTGCTCGAGGCCACCCTGAGGATGAAGCCGGATCGCATTCTGCTGGCGGAGCTGCGGGCGGAGGAGGCTTTCGACTACCTTCGCAACGTCAACTCCGGACACCCCGGGTCGATCACCAGCGTACACGCCTCCAGCGCAGCGCTGGCCTTCGAGCAGCTGGTGTTGCTGGTCAAGCAGAGCGAAGGTGGCCGACAGCTGGCGTGCCGCGACATACGCAGTCTGCTGCGGCGACTCATCGATGTCGTCATTCAATGCGCAGTGGAGGGGCACGAGCGCTTCATCAGAGAGATCTGGTATCGGCCTCGATCCTCCAAGCCGACGCCGATCTCGAGCGCGCCCAAGTCACGGGAGCGAACCGAATGCTGACCGGTCTCGACTCCCTGGCCCATGAGCTGCTGCGTGGATGGTCGGGGCTTGCCTTGGATTTCACCGCCGTGCAGGCCCCCATGTGGGTGGCGATGGCGCGAGGGCGCGCGCAGTTGCGAGCCTTTCTCGCTTCGCCCATCCTCGCGGGAACGCTGATGATGACTACCGGGATAGGGATCTCGCTGGCAAGTCCTTTCCTTCACACCATGCACGTCGCCAGCGGTGGCCTGATGGAATTCGCGATCGGCGGGGGCATTGGAGGACTCCTGGGCTACGGCGGTGGACGCCTGCTCGCCACACGCAATGCGGGTGAGGAAGGTTACGTGCGAGGCGCCACGGTCATTGCCGCAGAGGAGGCCGTGACGCAACGGGGTGGTTGGCCTGAGAAACCTCATGAGCGTGGCGCCTCAATCGGGGTTACGCTCGCCGGCATTCCGATTCCGTTAGCGGATGAAACCAAACACTTCAAGCTGATCGGCACGACCGGGGCCGGGAAGAGTACGGCGATCACCGAGCTGCTCTCGGGGGCGCTCCATCGCGGCGATCGGGCCGTCATCGCTGATCCTGACGCCGGCTACATGAGGCTCTTCTTCGATGCGCGCCGTGGGGATGTCATCCTGAGCCCCTTCGAGCCCGGGGGCGCCAAGTGGGACCTCTTCGGGGAGATCCGGGAAGACCACGACATCGATCAGCTCGCCCTCGCCCTCATCCCAGATCACGAGGGTCCGGACCGGAGCTGGCGAGGCTATGCGCGCACGCTCTTCTGCGCAGTGACGAGCCAGGCGCGCGCCGGTGGCGTGTCAGACGTCAAAGAGCTCTTCGAGCTGCTGGTCGTTGCCAAAAAAAGCGAGCTCGGAGTGCTCGTCGCCGGCACTCCTGCACAACCCTTCTTCGAGGAGCACAACGACAGAATGCTGGATTCCATCCGCTCCGTACTGAGCTCGGCGGTTGGCGCGCTACAGCATGTGGCGCGGCAGGAGTCGCCGCCGCTTTCGGTCAAGGAGTGGGTGCGGTCAGGCAGCGGAGTACTGTTCATCCCATACCGGGCCAGCCAGATCGCGGCGCTGCGCTCGACGGTCTCCGCCTGGATGCGCCTCGGCATCTTCGAGGCGATGAGCCGTCCGGCGAGCGAGTCGCGGGACGGACAAATCCAGGACCAAAAGCTTTGGTTCGTCGTCGATGAGCTCGACGCGCTCGGTCAAATCGATGGCCTGAAGGATGCGCTCGCACGGCTGCGCAAGTTCGGCGGCCGCTGCGTGCTCGGCTTCCAATCGGTCGCCCAGGTCTCGAGCACCTATGGCAAGGGCGAGGCACAAACCCTGGTCGAAAACTGCGGAAATTCGCTCATCTTGCGCTGCTCCGCGAGCGAGCATGGCGGTACCTCCCAGTTCGCCTCGCGGCTCATCGGCCAGCGCGAGGTCGTGCGGATTTCCCGCTCGAAATCGCGGCGCCCATCGGAGTTCCTTGCATCCATCACCGAGTCGGAGCATCGCCAGATCGAGCCGGCGGTGATGGACTCGGAGATCGAGCGACTGCCGGACCTGGCAGGATTCCTCAAGCTCGCCTCTTCGCCCGACTGGCTGCGGGTCACCCTGCGCCTGCCGGAGCGTACCCGCCAAGCAGCAGCGGAAGTGCCCCACCGAGCTCCAACCGCATCGCGACCGAGTAGCTCAGCCGATGCCTCGCGGCCGCATTCCGAAGTTCGTACTGATGCACTTTCGCAGCACTCTGATGTAACTCTGTCGCAGGACGCCTGGGAACATGAATGATAGGGCGATGAGCGACGATGCGATGCGACTGGGGTTGCTGATGGAAGCTGCCCAGGCGCAGCAGCATCTCAGCCAGGAGAGCCTCGAGCGAATGGCGGCGCACACTCGCGGTCTCGACCTCATCGTGAGGGATGAGATCCGCCGGACGCTTGCCGAAGGTCTCGGCGAGGTAGCGAGCGAGAGTCGCCGCGCGACGGAGTCGCTGCAGCGCATGCGACGTGCGGCCAATGTGCGGACGCTGTTGTGGACGGTTTCCATCGCGATGATCTGTTCCGGGGTTGCGATGGGCGAGGCATGGTGGATGGTGCCCTCGCGGAGTGAGCTCGCGGCGTTGCGCGCTCGACGCGATGCCCTCGCGAACAACGTTGTGCGCCTGGAGCAGCGCGGGGGCATGCTGGACGTCAAGACATGCGGAACGCGGGCGAGGTTGTGCGTGAGAGTCGATCGAAACGCACCTGCCTACGGGCCTGGCGCGGACTATCTCGTCGTAAAGGGTTACTGAGGCGAGGAGTGCGGCGCCATGTCAGCTCACTGGACGATGCCCGGCGACGTGGCCGCGATGTGCCGCCCGCTCATCGAGGCCGTGCTGGCGGTCGCGCTTGTCGCGGTCGTAGTGCTGTCGAGGAGGTCGAGCGCTCGGGAGACACACAAGCGCGGCGCGAGAATGCTCGACGGCAGGACGGCGCAGAGGCGCACGGCGCGTAAGCAACTCCTGCGGCCGGACCCGCTGCTCACGATCGCGGGTGTGGGTATTGCTCTGGGCGATGAGGTCAAGCACTTCAAGCTGATCGGCACCACGGGGACGGGCAAGTCAACTGCGATCCGCGAGCTGCTCGCTGCCGCGATCAACCGTGGCGACCGCGCGGTCATCACGGATCCGGACGGCGGCTACCTCGCGCGTTTCCACGACGCCGGCCGGGGCGATGTCATTCTGAACCCCTTCGACTCACGCTCGGTGCAATGGGATCCATTTGCCGAAGTCCACGAGGCCTATGATGCCGAGCAGCTGGCCAGCAGTCTGATTCCCTCGACTGAGGATGCCTCGGGCCGGGAATGGCGCGGGTACGCGCGGACTTTCCTCGCCGCCCTGATTCGCCGCTCCCACGAGACCGGCCGACAGGATGCTGCGGAGCTCTGGCGGCTGATCGCCATAGCGCCTAGCGCGGAGCTACGCCCGATGGTGACTGGCACGCCGGCCCAGCCGTTTCTCGAGCCGGAGAACGCGCGCATGTTCGGGTCCATTCGTTCCGTGGCGGGATCGGCCGCGGCTGCTCTGGAGCATGTACAGGCGCAGCGCGCGCGGTCGTTCTCCGTGCGCGCGTGGATCGAGACGGGTCAGGGCACGCTGTTTCTGCCTTATCAGGCCAGTCAGATTGCAGCGCTGCGCACCATCATTGCAACCTGGGTGAGGCTCGCGATCTTCGAGGTCATGTGCCACGAGGGCGGCCGGCGTCTGTGGCTCATCGTGGATGAGCTGGATGCCTTGGGAGCCATTGATGGCCTCAAGGATGCGCTGGCGCGTCTGCGGAAATACGGTGGGCGCTGCGTACTCGGCTTTCAATCGATCGCGCAAGTCTCGAGCTGCTATGGCGTCAGTGAAGCACAAACGATCGTGGAAAACTGCGCGAACACGCTCATCTTACGCTGTTCCGCGAGCGAGCACGGTGGAACGTCACAATTCGCCTCCCGATTGATTGGCGAGCGGGAAGTGGCACGCCGCACAACCTCTCGCGGCAGGGAGGGCGGCGGATTTCTCGGCGGTCGCGGCCGGCACCGATCGATGAACGTCAGTGAGCAGCGCGTGACCGAGGCGGCCGTGCTGGCATCCGAGCTCGAGCAGCTACCGGATTTGACGGGGTACTTGAAGACCGCATCGGTGCCCGCCTGGCTGCGAGTGCGGCTGCGGCCGGAGGGCACCTGAGCCGGCAGCGAGTCGCCGCAAAGCACGCAAGAAAATGGCCATTTTCCATCTGGACATCAAGCCCGTTGCGCGCAGCAGCGGCCGCACCGCGACTGCCGCCGCCGCTTATCGCGCTGGCGAGCGGCTGCGCGACGAGCGCACGGGCGCTCTTTACAACCACAGTAAGCGCGACGACGTACTGCACAAGGAGATTTTCCTGCCCTCGAAAGTCGATCAACCCGATGCCGGCATGGGATGGGCACGCGACCGGTCGACGCTGTGGAATACGGTGGAGAAGGCTGAGCAGAAGAGCAATTCACGTGTTGCACGGGAATATCAGGTCGCGCTGCCTGAGGAGCTGTCCCCCGAGCAGCGTCTCGTCCTTGCCCGAGCGTTCTCGCGCGAGATCGCCGACCGCTACAATGTCGCCGTCGACCTCGCGATCCATGCGCCACGGCCCGAGGGCGATCCGCGAAATTTCCACGCGCACCTCCTCGCGACGACTCGGGAGGTGACACGGGAAGGTTTGGGTCCGAAAGCGGGCGTCGACATGTCCGGCGAGGTGCGCAGCGAGCTTGGGCTGCCGCCTTCGCGCCAGGAGTTCAGAACGCTCCGGGCGCGGTGGGCGGAATTGGCCAATGAGGCCCTGCGAGAAGCCAACATCGGGGCGCGCATCGATCATCGGACTCTGGCGGCGCAAGGTATCGACCGGGAGCCGAGACCCCGTCTGCCTTGGGCTGCGGTCGCCGCGGCAAGGAGAGGTGAGCGCGACGAAATAGCCGACCGCATCAGGGAGCGACACGGCCAGCCATTGCAAGCCAAAAGGGCACAGGCGGCCGGCGAGCGCCACCCGCTCGCGCCAGCGCCTCCTCGAGACATGGAGGAACGCCGCCTGCAGGCCGTTCAGGATTGGCTCCAGTATCGCGCGAGCCGTGCGACACCTGCTCCAGGGCATCAAAACCAGGCGCCGCGCCCCCTTTCAATGGACGAGATTCGCCAGCGCGCCGTCGCGGCCTGGCGAAGCCTTCGGGCAAGGGGGGTGGAAAGTCAGCCTGCCGCAGCGAAAAGGCGAGAGCGAGATGCCAGCGACGATCGGCGAGAGCCCGAACAGGCGCGCGATATGGCGGGGCACGGCGACGACTTTTCCGGCTGAGACTGCCCGAGTCGCTCCGAGCAGTGAGGGTGTGTCGTTTGCAGCACTGCCATTCGCCTCGTGCTTCGCATACTTACCGGGTGGTCGCGGGCCCGTCTGTGAGGGAGGCCGACTGCTGTGCGCGCACTTGAAGTCCGCCGACCGGGACTGGCTGGCGCGGCTCACCGCCCAAGTGTGGCGGGAAACGGAAGGCCACGGACGTTTCGGAGGGACTTTCGGTGACCGCGTAGTGTTGGTCCCGGTTCCGCGGAGCGCTCCCGGGTTACTCGAGGACTGGGTAGGAGAACGCGTGGCCTGGTGTCTGAAGGAGCTTGGGCTGGCGGTCGCAGTAATGCCGGTCCTGCAACGCCGACACGCAGTCAGGAAATCCGCCTTCGCGGAAGCGGGCGAGCGCCCGTCGGTGCTCGAGCATTATGCGTCTTTTGCCGCGCAGCGCGCCTTTTGGAAAAGGATGCCTCCCGCTCGCGGCAGCCTTGCGTGCAAGCCCCACGGGAATGAGCTGCAGCTGACACTCATAGACGACGTCATCACGCGAGGCCGCACGATGCTGGCCGCAGCGGCGAGATTGCGCGAGGCCTTCCCGGAAGCGCAAATCCGTGCATTTGCTCTCGTGCGCACCTTGGGTCCAGACGAAACGCTGCGCCGGATTTTCGATCCCTGCGAGGGTGAGGTGCAGTGGGTATCCGGTGACGCGCGAAGACGCCCGTAGGCGTACGTGCGCCGACCTCGGGTTCGCCGCGAGAATGGGCAAAGCCGCCAGGCTCCCGCCTTAGTCCGGAAAATTGGCGCTGAACGCTAGCATGACACCGCCTTGGGTGGGCATCAGCGAGATGTTCGCGCTTTCATCTTCGTCGCGCTCCGCGCTACGGTTCATGACGAAGTGTGCCGTCGCCATGCCGAGCGCACCGCCGGCTATCGTGTCGGACAACCAGTGGGCGTTGTGTTTCATGCGCAAGTAAGCGGTACCGAACCCCACGCCGTAGCCGATCACGCGGCGCACCCAGCGGAACTGCGGATTGCCCGACTCCGCGAGCACGGTGCCGACGGCGAAGGCGGCCGTGGTGTGCTCGGAGGGGAAGGAGGGCGAGCCTCCCTTGAACCAATTGTTGGGGTCCGTGGTATCAGCGGGACCTTCCCGGCGGAGGATGTACTTGAGGGCGTAGGCATTCACCAGGCTCAGTCCGCCGGATTCGAGCATGTTCCAGGCTTCGCCCTTGCCGGCGCTGTTGCCGATCAGGTGCGCATAGCCCCAGGTACCCAGGAAGAGTGCCGCGCCGGGCAGGGCGTCCGACAGCGCACCGGATTCCTTCGGCCCGAGAGGCGAGCGGTATCCCTGATCGTAGTGATTGCGGGCCTGGGTGTCGTAGTGGTGGGCGACGGCGATTGCCGCCAGCGCGCCGCCGAAGAATTCCCAGTTGCGGCCGTTCCAGTGGAGGGGGGCGGTGTAGTACGCCTGCGCGTCCTCGAGGGTGCGTGCGGCGAGGCTCTTGGCCGGGGGATACTCGACCGGAGAGCCCGGCTCGACGGGACCGGCAGGCTGCTGTTGCTGCGCCGGATCCGAGCTCGCCGGGGGGCTCGCCTGCTGCGCTTGGGCGGCGGGTGCGACCAAGAAGCAGGGCAGGCTGGCGGCCAGGACCAGAGAGCAGGCGAAGCCGATTCGAGTTCTCATCCGCGGATTCTACGGGAATTGACTGTCTTCTGATCAGCTTCCGCTGTAGCGGCAGCCCGATCGTCACGACCCCGACCGGGTCGTCGCAAAAGGCATCCGCGACGCCTCTGGCGATGAGGCGAGCTCGTCTCGGTCTGCCGATGTCTTCCTCCAGAAGTCAGCGTCACACGCCGTCGGCCAAATCAGCCCTTCGTAAGAATTACAGCTTCACGGCGCCCAAAGCACGGGCATCAGGTTTGCTGTCTCGAAAATGCAACTCCAGACAGGTTAACAACAAACGATGAGCTCCACCGCCGTCTCGGCACGACTGACATTCCTCTGGGAATCACCGGCGACGCTCTGGGGCGCGCTGACAACGGTCGATCACAAGAAGCTCGGGATGAGGTATCTCATCACCTCGATGGTGTTCCTTCTCGTCGGGGGCATCGAGGCGCTCATCATGCGCCTGCAGCTCGCGCAACCGGGGATGAAGTTGCTCGGGCCGGAAGCCTACGACCAGATATTCACGATGCACGGCAGCACCATGATCTATTGGTACGCCGCGCCGGTTCTCTCGGGCTTTTCCGTGTATCTGGTTCCCCTCATGATTGGAGCCCGGGACATGGCGTTCCCGCGAGCGAACGCCTTCAGTTACTGGACGTTTCTATTCTCGGGGATATTCCTCTACAGCAGCGTTCTCGTCGGTCAGGCGCCGCATGCCGGTTGGTTTGCCTACACCCCGTACACGCTGAAGCAGTACTCCCCCGGGCTCGGTATGGACTACTTCGCCATCGCGCTCATCTTTCTCACGATCTCGCAGACGGTCGGAGGGATCAACTTCCTGGTGACGATCTTCCGGCATCGCGCGCCCGGCATGTCCGTGAATCGCATGCCCATCTTCATGTACAGCACCAGCACGAGCTCGGTTCTGTCCATCCTTGCCATGCCGACGCTTTGTGTCGCGTGCGCCTTCCTGCTGCTGGATCGCAACTGGGGCACGCATTTCTACGACGTCAGCCACGGCGGCAGCACGCTTCTCTGGCAGCAGCTTTTCTGGTTCTTCGCGCATCCGTGGGTGTACATCATTTTCCTGCCGGCCACCGGCATGATCTCCATGCTGCTGCCGGTGTTCAGCCGCCGGCCCATCGTCGGATATGCCTACGTTGCAATCTCGACGGTGCTCACCGGCGCCTTCGGTTTCGGGGTGTGGATGCACCACATGTTCGCGACTGGCGAGCCGCTCATGTCGATCAGCTATTTCTCGGCCGCGAGCATGATGATCTCGCTCTTCAGCTCCATCCAGATCTACGCTTGGATCGCGACGCTGTGGCAGGGCAAGCCGGTGCTCACCACTTCGATGTGCTTCGCGCTCGCATTCATCGCAGTGTTCATCATCGGCGGTCTCAACGGGGTGATCACCGCGCTCATTCCGTTCGACTGGCAGCTGAACGACAGCTATTGGATCGTGGCACACATCCACTACGTGCTGGTGGGTGCCAACCTATTCCCGGTGCTCGCGGGCTTTTACTACTGGCTGCCGAAGATGACCGGCCGGATGATGAACGAGCGTCTCGGATTGATCAGCTTCTGGACGATTCTCATCGGGTTCAATGCGGCTTTCTTTCCCATGCACTTCCTGGGCCTCCTCGGCATGCCGCGCCGGATCTACACCTACAGTGCCGGCATGGGCTGGGACGACTGGAATCTCGCCATCACGGTCGGGTCGTACCTTCTCGGCGCAGGGATCCTGCTGACGGTCATCAACTTTTTCGTGAGCGCGAAGCACGGGCAGCCGGCGGGCCCGAATCCCTGGAACGCTGACACCCTCGAGTGGTCGACACCCTCACCGCCGCCGCCCTACGGGTCAGTGCACATTCCCACTGTGCAAAGCCGGCACCCTCTCTGGGACGAGCACGATGAGGAGTTCGACCCGGAGGATGCGCGGGTGCTCGACCGTGAGCGCATGACGATTTCAACGACCTGGCTCGATGCACTGCCGATCGGGCTCGCGAAGATGCCGGACGACTCGATCTGGCCGCTGCTGCTCGCGCTCGTACTCAGCGCGATCGCAGGCCTCGTGCTGGTGAAGTCCATGTGGGGGACGCTCGTGCCGATCGTGGTGGGGATCGCCGTCGTGGCAGCCTGGCTCTGGCCGAAAGAGGAGAAGCACGCCGAATGAATGCGAACGCGCTGCTCGAGAGCAATGGCACCCGGCGCGAGTGGGTGAGCGCGCAGGCGATCCGCGCTCTGCCGATCGATCAGGGCCGCGGCACGGGCGCGATGGCCTGGTTCATCGCCTCGGAGGCGATGGTGTTTCTGGCTCTTTTCTTCAGCTACTACTACCTCGGTCACAGGCAGCCGCGCTGGCCGATCGGCGATCCGCCTTCCCTGACCTTGCCCACCGCGATGGTTTTCATCCTGCTCCTGAGCTGCGTCTCGCTCCGGGCGGGTGGATGGCTGCTGCGGCAGGGGCGCGAATTGCCGGCCCGGGGCGCGCTGCTCCTGACCGTGCTGCTCGGCTGCGTTTTCCTGGTGCTCAATGCCCTCGATTACAACTCCGAGGCGAGGATTCAGCCCGTTACCCAGAATCCCTACACATCCATCTTCTACACCATTGACGGGGTACACGCAGCGCACCTGATTCTCGGCCTTCTTTTCCTCCTTTACGCCGCGATGCTGCCGCGCCTGGGACCCACGGAAAAGCCCCCTCATGGCTCCTATCGCAATGCTGCGATGTACTGGTATTTCGTCACCGCCGTGTGGCTCGTCATGTTCGCCATCCTGTACATCGGCCCGCATCATACGGTTGCGGCCAATCCCGCGCTTCATTGATGGGATGTTGCAGAGATGGCCGCCGCACAGCCCCCGTCAACCCGCCCAAGCATCTGGTACGGCATCTTCGCCGCGCCCATCGCGTTCGGGATCCAGGAGATGCTCGACTGGCTCATCTCGAGCGGCGCCTGCCCTTCGGGCAATCCAGCCGACATCGGCGGCATGCCCCTCTTTACTCACACGCGCGCGATCC
Source organism: Steroidobacteraceae bacterium (assembly GCA_025451845.1). Taxonomy (GTDB): domain Bacteria; phylum Pseudomonadota; class Gammaproteobacteria; order Steroidobacterales; family Steroidobacteraceae; genus 13-2-20CM-66-19. Next base: position 468 of record JANWJS010000012.1, on the reverse strand, counting down.
TCTGGGGCATTGGCGCGGGCGCGCTCATCATCGCCGCGGTGGCGCTCGTGATCGGGATTGGAGCCTGGCGGCAGTCGCACGATCCTTCTTTCCTCTCGATCCGGGCACGACTGCGCCCGGATTACCTCGCCGCCGCCGCCATGTTGGTGAGCGCGGTATTTCTGATCGCCATTCTCTGGCAGACGGTCGGCGTGTTCGTGCTGCCCGAATGCGGAATCGTGAGATGAGCAGACGCCCCGCGGTTGCAAGCCTCGTGGCCGCCGCGCCACTGCTCCTGCTTCTCGCAGGTTGCCGCGCAGGCCGGGACGCGCCTCCTGCCGAGATCGTGCCCGGTGGCAACAGCCAGGAGGGCGCGCAGCTCATCGAGAATTACCGCTGCGGGGCCTGTCACATGATACCCGGCATCAAGGGCGCCGACGGGCTCGTCGGGCCGCCGCTCATTCTGTTTGCCCGCCGGACCTATGTTGG
>JANWJS010000011.1 GCA_025451845.1 Steroidobacteraceae bacterium | reverse complement strand
GGGCGCCGCTAACAGCGCATCGACTTCGGGTCGGTTGAGGAACGGCACCAGCTTCCGGGCGAATCGCTTAGGCGGAATGGCGAGTACGCGCTGAATCTGCGCCGCATGGGCGGGGGCCTCGAACGCCACGTAGCGGAAGAACGAGTGGATGGCGGTCAGGCGAAGGTGCGGGTCCGCGGGGTGATCTTGCGAACCTTCTCCAGCTCGTCGAGGAAGTGCCCGGCAGGGAGCATGGGGCTATGTCCCGTCCTCCGGCCAGCAACAGGCTGTGCGAACCGCCTCATCGCAGTTCAACGGGACATAGTCCGGCGCGGGAGATAGTCTAGTTTGCTGTGCCTGAGCAACAGCTGGACGGCTCGAAGATTCTTTGTTCGTCGGTAGATCAGGGAAGCTTTGGTGCGCCGCAGCGTGTGCGTTCCATAACCGGCGGGATCCAGGCCTATCTTGGGAACAGGAAATCGTCACCTCTCAGGTGCTTTCTGCCCGACGAGCTTGCCTTTGTTACAGGGTCCTCCCTGGAAGGGGTATGAATGAGCTGATCCATGACGGTCCTCCGGTGATTGGAACCGAAGGCAGTGTGGATCGATCGGGATTCGAACAAATCGGAGTCGCTATCCGATCCCCTTCCGCCGTTCGCGACGGGCCCGTATCGGGTAGCCCAGAAGATCTGCCAGGCGCTCCGCGACGCGGGCATTGAAGTCTAGTGTGGGAGCGATCATGCTCCTCGGAACGAGATAGTGATGGCGATTGGGGGGATGCTCATGGGGAGGCGTGATGTCGGCCACGGTTGAGGCCGCCGTTGCGATGCCTCGCTCGGCGGGCTCGCGCTGGGCGCTCACCATACTGGTCGCTGCGGCGATCTTCATCAACTACATCGATCGCGGCAATCTGGCAACCGCCGCGCCGCTCATCAAGATCGATCTGCACTTGAGCAACCTGCAGATCGGCTTACTCACCTCTGCCTTCTTCGCGGCGTATGTTCCCGCGCAGATCGCGGCCGGCTGGGCGGTCGATCGGCTCGGCGGCTTCCTCGCGCTCGCGCTTGGTTTCGCGCTCTGGTCGCTCGCCACAGCGCTCACCGGCCTTGCGGGCGGATTTGCGGCGCTGATCGGTCTGCGCGTACTCCTAGGCCTCGGTGAGGCAGTGGCGTTCCCGGGAATGTCGAAGCTGTTCGCCGAGAGCGTGCCCGCGGCCGAGCAGGGTCTTGCGAATAGCATCGCGCAGGCGGGACTCTCACTGGGACCTGCAGTCGGCGTGCTCGCCGGCGGCGCATTGATGGCCGCATTGGGCTGGCGTCCGATGTTCGTTCTATTTGGCGCTGCCGCGCTGCTGTGGCTCATCCCGTGGAGCCTCTACGGGCGCAGTGTGCGGCGCTCGACGCCGCGTCAGCAGCTTTCCCCGCCGCCGTATCGCGAGATCCTCGCTCAGCGAGCACTCTGGGGAGCCACGCTCGGGCACTTCTGCCAACTCATCGGGCTTTACTTCGTTCTCTCGTGGATGCCGCTGTGGCTCGTCTCACAGCGGGGCTTCTCGCTCATCGAGATGTCGAGGCTTCTTGCCGCCGTCTACGCCGTCGCCGCCACTGCATCGGTGATCTCGGGCTGGCTGTGCGACCGACTGATTGCCGCGGGATATTCCCTCAACCGGGTCCGGAAGGGGATGTCGGTGATTTCGCATGTCGGCGGTGCAGTAGGACTCGCAGGGTGTGCGGCGGGAAATGCGCGCATCGTCGTCGTGAGCCTCTTCTTCAGTGCAACCTTCCTGCTTATGACCGCGCTCTGGCCCATTACGCAAACGCTTGCGGGCCCTCGCGCGGCCGGACGCTGGGTCGGCATCCAGAACTGCCTAGCCAACATCGCGGGGATCATCGGGCCTGCCGTTACGGGCTGGATCGTAGACAAAACTGGCTCATTCAACGTTGCCTTCGTTCTTGCATCGCTCGTCGTGATCGCGGGCGCCTTTGCCTGGGGGCTCGTAATCGTGCGCGTCGAACCCGTGACTTGGGACAGCCACTGAGAAGAGAAAGCCGTACCATTGTGCGAAAGCGCCCTCGGATGCTTAGCCGATCAGTTGGTCAGTGGGTTTCGAAACGGTGAGATCTAACCCGCCAACGACCGGCCGCTTTTCGGCTCTTACTGCGGGTCACCTGGTCGTGAAGGCTGAGCGCGAGATCGAGCCGGGGCGGCTGCACATCGACAAGGCGATGCTGCGGGAGGGCGGCAAGACTTCGCGCGCGCGATGCGCGAACAGGGAATTCAGGTAGAGAAAACAAGGGGCTGAGGCATCCGCCGCAGACCGCCATACGGCTCTGATGAGATCCTGCGTCAGAGACGGAAAGTCCCTGAAGATCTCATCCTCGGTCATCCCGCCTGCGAGATATTCCTAGGACGTCGGTCGGCGTGATGCGCGTGCCGACCAGGCACGGCTTACCGCCACGCACACCCGGGGTGACATCGATGAATTTCGTCCAGTCCATCGCGCTCCGCAATTGCTGCGCATGCCTCGACAGCCGCTATTCTGCCAGTGTTGAACGCGCGCCGCCGAGAGGCGAAAGAATCGGATTGCTTCATGGATAGTCCCCTGCTTCCCGAGGGGTGTCCATGAAGGTGTCCATACGCTCGAAAATGAATGCTCTGAAAGACTGGTCGGAGCGCCGAGATTTGAACTCGGGACCCCTTGCACCCCATGCAAGTGCGCTACCAGACTGCGCCACGCTCCGACGATTTGTTTTGAGGGCCTGCCGCGGCGCGAGCGGGGTTCTCTCGCGCGGATTGCAATGATACGCCGAATGCCGGCTATCGGCGAAGCACCTTCAGCAGGTCCTCGAGCTCGAGCCTCACCTGCTTGACGATCTGCTGGCTCTGCGACACGTCCGTGCGCGCCTCTTCGCCCGTCAGCTTGTTGCGGGCGCCGCCGATCGTGAAGCCCTGATCATAGAGAAGGCTTCTGATCTGGCGGATGACGATGACGTCCTGGCGCTGGTAGTAGCGGCGATTGCCGCGCCGCTTCACCGGCTTCAACTGCGGGAACTCCTGCTCCCAATAGCGCAGCACGTGCGGCTTGACGCCGCAAAGCTCGCTCACCTCTCCGATGGTGAAGTACCGCTTGCCGGGAATGGCCGGCAGCTGCGAATTATTCTTTGGCTCCAACATATGCTTCGACCCGCGCCTTCAACTTCTGCCCCGGCCGGAACGTGACCACCCGGCGCGCGGTGATCGGTATTTCCTGGCCGGTCTTGGGGTTCCTGCCGGGACGCTGGTTCTTGTCGCGCAGGTCGAAGTTGCCGTAGCCGGAGAGCTTCACTTGCTCCCCTCTCGACAGGGCCGCGCGCACCTCCTCAAAGAACAGGTCCACCAGCTCCCGCGCCTCCCGTTTATTGAGCCCGAGCTGGTTGAAGAGTGCTTCCGCCATCTCCGCCTTGGTCAGGGCCATCTCTTATTCTCGTATTTTTGCGTTCAAGCTCACGCGCAAATCCGCGACGACCGCCACCATGATGCCGGCCACATCGTCCTCGGTAAGAGTGCGAGAAATGTCCTGAAAAATCAAGCCCAAAGCGACGCTTTTTCGACCTGCTTCTATGCCTGGGCCACGATACACGTCGAAAACGCGGAGATCTCGCAAGAGGCTCGAAGCCGTGAAGGTTACACGCTCGGTGAGGTTACTTAAAGCCACTGATTCATCCAGCACCACGGCGAGGTCCCGCCGGACCTGCGGAAACCGGGAAACTTCGCGGTAAGCGGGCCGCTCGACGGCCAGGGTGGGGTCGACGTCCAGCTCGAAGAGTACGGGCGGATATGTAAACTCGAGCGCCTTCACCAGCGAGGGGTGCAGCTCGCCCAGCCAGCCGACCTGCTCGCCCTTGCGCAGCAGACGCGCCGCCCGGCCGGGATGCAGACACGACAGCGCATGCGGCTCGAACGCGAATTCCGCCAGCGCCCCGGTCGCGGCGAGCAATGCGGCGACATCTCCCTTGACATCGAAGAAATCCACCGGCTCGCGCATGTCCCGCGGCAATCCCCATTGCTCCGGTAGCCGAGGACCCCAGGCGATGCCCGCCAGGGTATCGACTTCGCGCGTTGCGCCGCGGCCTTCGGCCGCGATGAAGCGTGCACCGTGCTCAAACAAGCGGACGCGGTCCTGTTGCCGCCGTTGATTTTCCAGCGCCGCCTTGAGCAAGCCCGGCCAGAGCGACACGCGCATGACCGCCAGGTCGCTCGCAATCGGGTTGGCGAGCGCGATTCCCGCGACGTCGGGGAAGAGCCGCGCCTGCAGCTGCGGATCGACAAAGGCGTAGGTGATCGCCTCGTGATAACCGCGCAGCGCCAGCGCCTCGAGCAGGTCGCGCTCGGATGGCCGCGCGCTCGGCAAGCTGCCGAAGCGCTGTGGCACCTGGGCATCGGCCTCCGGAATCGCCTGGTAGCCCATGATACGCGCCACTTCCTCGATCAGATCCGCCTCGATGGCGATATCGAAGCGATGGGGTGGTGGCGTGACGCGCCACCCTTCCACCAGTGGCACGACATCCATCTGCAGGCCCTGCAGACTCGCACGCACGCGCGCATCATCGAACCCTACTCCGAGGAGGCGTGCCAACTGCTTGCGGCGCAGCGTGACCGCGGGCCGCGTTGGCAAATGCTCGTCGGATCGCTCTACCGAAGCCAAACCGGCCTTTCCGCCCGCGATCCCCAGCAACAGGTCTGTTGCGCGCTCTACTGCCCGCTCCTGCTGCGAGGGATCGACGCCGCGCTCGAAGCGTTGACTGGCGTCCGTCGTCAGCCCCCAGCGCGTAGCGCGCCCAATGACAGCGTCAGGGGCGAAGTACGCGGCTTCGAAGAAGACGTCCGTAGTCTCAGGGCCCACCGCCGTGCGCTGTCCACCCATGATCCCCGCGATACCGACCGGACCTGCGCCATCGGTTATCAGCAGGACGTCTGGCTGTACCTCGACGGTCTTCCCATCCAGCAGCGTGATCTTTTCGCCCGCAAGCCCAAAGCGAGCCCGTATCTCGCCACTGAGCTTCGCCAGGTCATAGGCATGCATCGGCTGACCCAGCTCCAGCATCACGTAGTTGGTTACATCCACCACTGGGCTGATGGACCGCACCCCGGCGCGCCGTAGCCGCTCCCGCATCCAGACGGGGGTGGCAGCTTTGTTGTCGACGTCACGAATGACACGTCCAACGAACTTGGGGCAGCCTGCCGGCGCGTCCAGGTGCACGCCGACGGTCGCCGATATCGTGCTCGGGCACTCGCCGCGGGCCGGGGGACCCTCGCTCAGCTTGCCGCCCGAAAGCGCCGCCACTTCGCGGGCCACGCCGATGATCGACATCGCGTCGCCGCGGTTGGGAGTGATGTTGAGCTCGAGAACCATGTCATCCAGCACAAGGTACTCGCGCAGATCCTTGCCGACGGGGGCATCGGACGGCAGCTCCATGATGCCGTTCGAGGACTCCGCAAGCCCCAGCTCCTTCGCGGAGCACAGCATCCCCGCCGACTCCACACCCCGCAGCTTCGCTGCCTTGATCGGGAGGCCCTCCGGCAGCGTCGCGCCGACCACCGCCAGCGCGCTCTTCAGTCCTGCACGCGCATTCGATGCACCACAGACGATCTGCAGCGGCTCCCCCTGCCCGGTCGCGACGCGGCAAACGCGCAGCTTGTCGGCTTGCGGGTGCTTCTCGGCACTCAGAATCTCGGCGACGAACACTCCGGAGAATGGGGGCGCCGCCGGCGCCAGCGCTTCGAGCTCGAGACCGGCCATGGTCAGACGCGAGCCCAGCTCCGGCGGACTCCACGGCACGCTCACCCACTCCGCCAGCCAGGAATACGGGATCCTCATGGTCAAAGCGCCCGGAACTGCTCGAGGAAGCGCAGGTCGTTCTCGAAGAAGAGCCTGAGGTCGCTCACCCCGTAACGCAGCATCGCAAGGCGATCGATGCCCATGCCCCAGGCGTAGCCCGTGTACCGCTCAGCATCGATGCCGCTGGCCATGAGCACATTGGGGTGCACCATGCCGCAGCCGGCGATCTCGAGCCAACCGGTGTGCTTGCAGGTGCGGCAGCCCCTGCCCTCGCAGAACACGCAGGACATGTCGACTTCCGCCGAGGGCTCCGTGAAGGGGAAGTAGGAAGGCCGCAGGCGCATCGCGAGGTCGCGCTCGAAGAACGCTTGCAGGAAGCCGTGCAGCGCGGCTTTCATGTTGGCGAAACTAATGTTCTCGGCCACCTTCAATCCCTCGACCTGGTGGAACATCGGCGAGTGCGTCATGTCGGAATCGCACCGATACACGCGTCCTGGCGCAACGATGGCGATCGGCGCTCCCTGGCTCAGCATCGCGCGGATTTGCACCGGTGAAGTATGCGTGCGCAGCAACCGTCCGTCCGGGAAGTAGAACGTGTCATGCATCGCCCGCGCGGGATGATTCGGCGGGAAATTGAGGGCCTCGAAGTTGTGGAAATCGTCCTCGATCTCCGGCCCCGTGGCGACCTCGAAACCGGCGCGGCGGAAGATCTCCTCCATGCGCAGACGCGCCAGCGTGACCGGATGCAGTCCACCGCGCTGCTCGCCCCGCCCTGGCAGCGTGACATCGACCCGCCCCGCGGCGAGCTCGCGCTCGACCTCGGCCCGCGCCAACACCTCCCGCCTCGCCTCGATGGCGGACTCGACGCGCTCCTTGGCCTGGTTGATCCGCTGGCCCGCCGCGGGCCGCTCGGCGGCCGGCAAGCCGCCCAGGGATTTCAGCTGCTCGGTGAGGGTGCCCTTCTTCCCCAACCAGCGCACCCGCGCCTCATCGAGAGCGCCGAGGTCGGGGCTCGCCGCCACCTCCCCCAGCGCCTCGTTGACGAGGATGGTCAGGTCCTGCACCGCAAGGGCCGCCTGGGGTCAGGCGATACCGAGTGCGGTCTTCGCCTGCTGCGCGATGGCGGCGAATGCCGCCGTGTCATGGACGGCGATGTCCGCCAGCACCTTGCGGTCGATCTCGACGCCCGCCTTGCCCAGGCCGTTGATGATGCGGCTGTAGGAAAGGCCGTAGAGGCGCGCCGCGGCATTGATGCGCGCGATCCAGAGCGCGCGAAACTCGCGCTTCTTGGCGCGCCGATCGCGGTAGGCATACTGCCCGGCCTTGATGACGGCCTGCTTCGCTGCGCGATAAACCTTGCGGCGGGCGTTGTAGTAGCCCTTTGCCTTGCCGAGAACTTTCTTGTGACGGCGCCCGGCCGTCACGCCACGCTTGACTCTTGCCATGTTGGATTACCTCGCGCGCGTTACTTGTGGTACGGAAGCAGTTGCTCGAGACGACCTGTGTCCGTCTCGTGCACGAGGCTCGTACCGCCCGAACGGGCGTGGCGCTTCACCTTGCGGTCCTTGTGGCCGAGGTTGTGGCGGCGTTTGGACGCGTACCGCTTGAAGCCCTTCGCCGTCTTGCGAAAGCGCTTGGCCGCGGCCCGGTTGGTTTTCAACTTGGGCATCGACTGAAACTCCTCAACTTCGTTGGCTTGTAGCCCCGATCGCAAGGCATTCCCGGACCCGCGTCCAGGACACCCGCTACGGGCGAACGATCCCAGGTAGATCAACTACTTGGAAGCGTTACTTCTTCTTTGGTGCAAAGACCATGATCATCTGCTTGCCCTCCATGAGCGGGTTCTGCTCGATCACGCTGTAGGCAGCGAGGTCGGTAGAAACCCGTTCCAAGAGCTTGCGCCCGATGTCCTGGTGCACCATCTCACGGCCGCGAAAACGCAATGTCACCTTGGCCTTGTCGCCCTCCGTCAGGAAGCGGACGAGATTACGCAGCTTGATCTGGTAATCCCCCTCTCCCGTGCCGGGACGAAACTTCACTTCCTTGACCTGAATCTGCTTCTGCTTGCGCTTCGCCGAGTGGGCCTTCTTGTTCTGCTCGAACAAGAATTTCCCGTAATCCATGATGCGCACTACCGGCGGCTCGGCCGTCGGCGATACCTCCACCAGATCGAGGTCCGATGAAGAGGCCATTTGCAGCGCCTCGGAGCGGGACATCACTCCGGCCTGCGACCCGTCGGCCGCAATCACACGCAGTTGCGGCGCGCTGATGTCCTCGTTGCGCCGGACCCGCTTTGTTGCACTAGCGATGCGTCAATCCTCCAACGTACGGCGCCCGCGGCTCGAGAGCTCGATGCGGAGGCGCTCGAAAAATGCCTCCGGGGTCATCGTGCCCAGGTCCTTGCCGCTTCGGGTGCGCACTGACAATAAATGTGCGGCGACCTCCTTATCGCCAGCGACCAAGAGATACGGAACACGCTGCAGCGTGTGCTCGCGAATCTTAAAGCCCACTTTCTCGTTCCGCAAGTCGGACACGACCCGAACACCCTGATTTTTCAGGGATTCCGTAATCGAGCGAACGTACTCGTCCTGGCGGTCCGTGATGCTCATCACCACTGCCTGCACCGGGGCCAGCCAGGCCGGGAGCCGGCCCGCATGGTGCTCCAGCAGAATGGCGAAAAAACGCTCCAGCGAGCCGAACATCGCCCGGTGGAGCATGACCGGGACACGCTTCTGGCTGTGCTCGTCGATGTAATACGCCCCGAGCCGCCCCGGCATGTTGAAGTCCACCTGCAGGGTGCCGCACTGCCAGTCGCGGCCGATGGCGTCGCGCAGGACGAACTCGAGCTTGGGCCCGTAGAAGGCACCCTCGCCCGGATTCAGGGTGTAGTCGATCCCTGCGGCGCCGCAAGCGACCTTCAGCGCCTCCTCGGCGCGGTCCCAGACCTCATCGCTGCCCACACGCTTCGGCGGCCGGTCCGCGAACTTGATGCGCACGTCCTCGAAGCCGAAATCCCTGTAGATATCGAGGATGAGCCGAGTGATGGCCACCGACTCCTCCGTAATCTGGTCTTCCGTGACGAACGCGTGCCCATCGTCCTGGGTGAAAGCGCGCACCCGCATGAGGCCATGCAGTGCCCCCGAGGGCTCGTAGCGATGCACCTTGCCGAACTCGGCCAAGCGCACGGGAAGCTCGCGGTAGCTTCGCAGGCCGTGCTTGAAGATCTGGACGTGGCCGGGGCAATTCATCGGCTTGATGGCGTAAATCCGATGGTCGGGCGTCTCGGTGAGAAACATGTTCTCGCCGAACTTCTCGCGGTGCCCCGACTCCTGCCAGAGCGAGATGTCCATCAGCTCCGGCGCGCTGACCTCCTCGTAGCCGGCCGCGCGCTGACGCTCACGCATGTAGCCGATGAGGGCCTGGAAGACGCTCCAGCCCTTCGGATGCCAGAAGACCGCGCCCGGGGCCTCCTCCTGGAGGTGGAAAAAATCGAGCTCGCGGCCCATGCGGCGGTGGTCGCGCTTCTCCGCCTCCTCCAGCCGATGCAGGTACTCTTCGAGCTGTTTCTTGTCCGGCCAGGCGGTGCCGTAGATGCGCTGCAGCATCTCGTTGCGCGAGTCGCCCCGCCAGTAGGCACCGGCCACCTTGGTCAGCTTGAAAGCCTTGAGCTTGCCGGTGGAGGGTACGTGCGGCCCGCGACAGAGATCGACCCAGTCGCCCTGACCGTAGAGGCTGATCTGCTCCCCGGCCGGAATGCTGGCGATGATCTGCGCCTTGTAGTGCTCGCCCAGACTCTCGAAGAACGCGACGGCCTCGTCGCGCCCCATGACGCGCCGGGTGACCTTCGCATCCGCCTTGGCGAGCTCCGTCATCCGTGCCTCGATCGCGGCCAGGTCCTCGGTCGTGAACGGCCGCTTGAAGGCGAAGTCGTAAAAGAACCCGTCCTCGATCACCGGCCCGATGGTGACCTGCGCCTCCGGGAATAGCTGCTTCACCGCCTGAGCGAGCAGGTGCGCGGTCGAATGGCGGATGATCTCGAGACCGGCCGGGTCCTTGTCGGTGACGATGGCTACGTTGGCATCGCCTTCGATCACGAAGGAGGTGTCGACCAGCTTGCCGTTGACACGTCCCGCGAGCGCGGCCTTGCGTAGCCCGGCGCCAATGTCGCCCGCCACCTCATCGACCGTTACCGGTCGATCGAAGCGGCGTTGACTGCCGTCAGGCAGGGTCACGGCTGGCATTTCGCAGACTCTCTCAATCACTGAATAAAACGCTCCCCGCTTTCATCGCCGAGGAAGCGCTGCATCCGAATCTATGGTAGGCGCGAGTGGGATCGAACCACCGACCACCACCATGTCAAGGTGGTGCTCTACCACTGAGCTACGCGCCTATGCTTGAGCCGCTCAGTATACCAATAGAGAAGGAATCGATGGGAGATCAGGACCCTGGGACGGCGCTGGGGCTACCCTGGGCGGCGCTTTGGCGCGACCCGGACCCGGGGGTCTGCCGCAGCCGCTCGATCTCCTCGACACAGGCAGCCACCCGGGTTTCAAGCAGGCTCACATCGACGGTGCCGAGTCTCTGGACGGCGCGATCGAAGTCGCGATCGAGCCCCCAGAGTCCGACGATGACCGGCAGGCTCTGGCTGCAGGCGTGGATACGCCTCACCGCGGCCCGCGCGGGCGGGATCGCGTCCGGTGGTAACGCCGAGACGACCACCGCGTCGAGTCCCCTGCTTTCACCCGCGGCGATCTCCTCCTCCACGCGCTCGAGCATCACCACCCGCGCGCTGATGCCCTGGTGGATCAGCACTGCGGCCAGGAGCTTCGCGACAATAGAGTCGCCCTCGTCCTCGGCCGCTACGCACAGAACCGACGGCGACTGCCAGGAGACGCCCCGGCTGTTCGAGCGCTGCAGTCCATCGAGCAGCTCATCGACCCATTGCTGGAAATGATCGAGCACCGCACGCCGCCGCGCCGCCTTCATCCCCCCCCGCGCGAAGTCAGCTTCGAGCAGCCGCAGTGCCGGCACGATGGCGATGTCGCAGACCTCCCGCAGCGAGTGGCGCTGCAGCGTTTCCTCGAGCAGCGCATCCGCCTCGTCCCGATTGCTCGTGAGCAGCCGCTGATAGAGCTGCTGATACGGCTCCAGCGCGGGCTCATCGCCGAGCAGCACCTCGAAGAATTCGAGATGCGGGACGTACTTTCCCATGACGACCACACACACCGTGATCGGGACGCAGAGCAGCAGGCCGGCGACCCCCCAGAGCCAGGTCCAGAATGCGGCGGCGAGCAGCAGCGCGACCGGTGAAACGCCGGTCCTGGCGGCGTAGAGCCAGGGCTCGAGCACCGCGTAGTTGAAGAGCTCGACGCTGCCATAGATCCCGAGGACGATGAGGGCGTGCATCCAGTCATTGAAGGCGGCAAATGAGAGCGCGAATGGCATCGCACCCGCTATCCAGATCCCAACGTAGGGGATGAAACGCAGCACCAGCGTAAGCGCGCCCCAGAGTCCGGGATTGGGCACACCCAGCAGCGCAAGTCCGATCCCCACCCATAGCCCCGTCAGGGAGTTGATGAGCAGTTGGGAAAGAAGATAGCGGCTCACCCGCGCCGCGGCATCATCGAGCGCAGCGGTGGTCGCCTGGAGATTGCGCGGGCCGAGTAGACGGATGAGGCGCTCACGCAGGTCCGGAAGCCTCAGCAGCATGAAAGCGACCAACACCATCACCGCGAGCGCCCAGCCGAGGGGCTTCAGCAGCGGGCCGACGACATCCTTCGCGAGCTCGAACAGGTTCGCCCGCGGCTGCACGATCTCGACCTTCTGCACACCGGTCGGCACGCCAGTGACCGGGCTCAGGCGCTCGATCTGGACGGCGAGGCGGTCGACCGCATCCAGGCTGTCGGTGATGCCCCCGCGCAGAAACCCGCGCACGTGCGTGATGTGCTCGCGCAAATGCAGCTCGTACTGCGGCAGTTGGTGCGCGAGGTCTGAAAACTGCCCGAAAATGACATCGCCGACGACGCCCACGAGGGTCAGCGCCAGGCAGAGCGACAGGATGACTGCGACCAGCCGGTTGAAATGCCAGCTTTGCAGCCGGGCGACGATCGGCGAGAGCAGGAAGGTGAGCAGGACGGCGAGCGCCAGCGGAATGAAGAGATTCTGCGCCAGGCGCAGCACCGCCACGACCACGACCACCGTTAAAAATACGGTTGCGGTGGGTCTTGCCTGGGAGCTATTCATATTGGCGCAGATCGCTCCCGGCGATTGGCTCGGACCCTTCCCTGCGCCGAGCCCTCTGGGGCCGGCATTCGCCGTCCAAGACCGCCCCCGCGATTTCGTGCGCAGTCAGCCGTTCCACTCTTGCGATTCCGCGGCCCGAGGGCGGCCTCGGGCCCCTTACTGATTTGGTTTCGCACACTCGCAACGCTCTAGGCAATGCCGAGTTCCAGTTGCTTCAAGCGCTCGAGCTCATCGCGCAGGCGCGCCGCCTCCTCGAACTCCAGGTTGCGCGCGCGCTTGTGCATTTCGACCTCGAGCTTCTTCATCTGCCGGACGAGGGCTTGCGGCTTCAGGTCCACGGCCGCCGCAGCCTCGCCCTGCTTGTCGTCGCGGCGCTTGCCACGCGCCAGGTGCGGCCCTGCAGCGCGCGCCCCCTCCATGATGTCGGCGACCGCCTTGTGGATGCCGCGGGGAGTGATCGAGTGGGCGGCGTTGTATTCGAGCTGCTTGTGGCGGCGCCGGCTGGTCTCGTCGATCGCGCGCTGCATGGAGCCCGTCACCTTGTCGGCATACAGGATGGCGCGGCCATTGAGATTGCGCGCCGCGCGGCCGATGGTCTGAATGAGCGAGTTGTCGGAGCGCAGGAACCCCTCCTTGTCCGCGTCCAGGATGGCAACCAGCGATACCTCGGGCATGTCCAGTCCCTCGCGCAGAAGGTTGATGCCGACCAGGACATCGAACTTGCCCAGGCGCAGATCACGGATGATCTCGGTCCGCTCGACCGTCTCGATGTCAGCGTGTAGATAACGCACCCGCGCGCCGTGCTCGCGCAGATAGTCGGTCAGGTCTTCCGCCATTCGCTTGGTGAGGGTGGTGATGAGGACCCGCTCGTTCTGCTCGACACACTTGCGGATCTCGGAGAGCACGTCATCCACCTGGGTGCCGACCGGCCGCACCTCGACCTGCGGGTCAACGAGCCCCGTCGGGCGGACGACGAGCTCGGCGGTCTGACTGGCGTGTCGCGCCTCGTAACCCCCGGGGGTGGCCGAGACGAAGATCATCTGCGGCGAGAGCCGCTCCCATTCCTCGAACTTGAGCGGCCGGTTGTCCAGCGCCGAAGGCAGGCGAAAGCCGTACTCCACCAGCACCTCCTTGCGTGAACGGTCGCCGCGATACATGGCACCGAGCTGCGGGATGGTCTGGTGACTCTCGTCGATGACGAGGAGCGCGTTGCGCGGCAGGTAGTCGAAGAGGCACGGCGGCGGCTCCCCTGCGGAGCGCCCGGAGAGATAGCGGGAGTAGTTCTCGATGCCGGCGCAATAGCCGACTTCCTTCATCATTTCCATGTCGAAGAGGGTCCGCTGCTCGAGCCGCTGCGCCTCGAGGAGCTTGCCCGCCTCGCGCAGCCGTGCGAGGTGCTCGCGCAGCTCCTCGCGGATATGATCGACCGCGCCGATCAAGCGCTCGCGCGGCGTGACGTAGTGCGTACCCGGATACACGGTGAATCTCGGTACCTTGCGCGACACGACTCCGGTCAATGGGTCGAAGAGCGAGATCGAATCGATGATGTCATCGAAGAGCTCGACCCGCACCGCCTCGCGCTCCGACTCCGCCGGGAAGATGTCGATCACGTCGCCGCGCACCCGGTAGGTGCCCTGAGTCAGGTCGAGGTCGTTGCGGGTGTACTGCATGTCGGCGAGGCGGCGCAGGAGCTTGCGCTGATCCGTGCGGTCGCCCCGATCCAGGTGCAGGATCATCGACAGGTATGCCTTCGGGTCGCCGAGCCCGTAAATCGAGGAGACGGTGGCGACGATTATCGCATCCGGACGCTCGAGCAACGCCTTGGTGGCGGAGAGGCGCATCTGCTCGATGTGCTCGTTGATGGAGGCGTCCTTCTCGATGTAAGTATCGGAGGACGGCACGTACGCTTCCGGCTGATAGTAGTCGTAGTAGGAAACGAAGTACTCCACCGAGTTGTGCGGAAAGAAGCCGCGAAACTCGCCATAGAGCTGCGCCGCGAGTGTCTTGTTGTGCGCCAGCACCAGCGTAGGGCGCTGCACCCGCTCGATGACCTGGCTGACGACATAGGTCTTGCCGCTGCCGGTGACGCCGAGCAGAGTCTGCGCGCTCAGACCGTCGCGCAACCCCTCGACGAGCTTCGCGATCGCTACCGGCTGATCGCCCGCAGGCTCGAAGCCCGCCTCGAGTTTGAACGGAATCTGTTCCATGCCGCTCCTGCCGCTTGCGCCGCGTGGCGCACGATGATGGTGGGGGCTGCCCCGATCCCTTAATATAGTGGCGCCCGCCCGTTTTCGGTGAACCACAGGAATTCCCGTGACCCTATCCGTCTCACGACGCGTCCAGCGCGTCAAGCCTTCGCCGACGCTTGCTGTCACTGCCCGCGCTGCTCGTCTCAAGGCGGAGGGTAAAGACGTGATCGGGCTCGGCGCAGGCGAGCCCGACTTCGACACCCCGGTGCCCATCGCGCAGGCGGGCATCGACGCCATCCGGGGCGGGTTCACACGCTATACGAATGTCGAAGGCATCAACGAGCTCAAGGATGCCATCATCGCCAAGTTCGCCCGCGACAATGGCATCCAGTACGAGCGCGCGCAGATCCTGGTGTCCTCGGGTGCCAAGCAGACGATCTTCAATCTCTGCCTGGCGATTCTCGACAAGGATGACGAGGCCATCATTCCGGCGCCCTATTGGGTCTCCTACCCGGACATGGTGATGCTGGCCGACGCACAGCCGGTGATGCCGTTCGCAGGTCCCGCACAGGGCTACAAGATCACCGCGCGCCAGCTCGCCGCGGCCATCACGCCGAAGACGCGCCTGCTGCTCCTCAATAGCCCCTGCAATCCTACCGGCGCGGCCTACACCCGCGCGGAGCTGCGGGCGCTCGGCGAAGTGCTGCTCGAGCACCCGCGCATCGTCATCGGCACCGATGACATGTACGAGAAGATTTATTGGGCGGCGGAGCCCTTCTGCAGCCTTCTCACCGCAGTGCCGGAGCTCTACGGCCGCACCGTGACCATCAACGGCGTGTCCAAGGCCTACGCGATGACGGGTTGGCGGATCGGCTATTGCGGCGGACCCAAGGAGCTGATAGCCGCGATGGCCACCATCCAGGGTCAGTCGACGTCGAATGCGTCGAGTATCTCGCAGAAGGCGGCCACGGCCGCGCTCGCCGGCGACCAGGCTTGTGTCAGTAAAATGAACGAGGCGTTCAAGCAGCGGCATGACTACGTGGTGGGCGCGCTCAACGCGCTACCCGGAGTGAGCTGCCTGCCGGGCGCCGGCACCTTCTACGCCTTCGCCGATGTCTCGAAAGCAATGGCAGGGCTCGGCTGCGGCACGGACGGCGAGTTCGCGGAGCTGCTGCTCAACGCCGGTGGCGTCGCGGTCGTCCCGGGCTCGGGCTTCGGCGCCCCGGGTCACATGCGTATCTCTTTCGCCTGCAGCTTGCAGATGCTCGAGAAGGCTATCGAGCGCATCGCGCAGGTGCTGGCCACCGGCGGCGCGGTGGCCAAGAGCGCCTGAGGCCTACCGGCAGGCAGGCGCCCAATGGGCTGGCGGACCCTCGCGGACCTGCTGGTCTTCTGCCACCTCGCTTTCGCGGCGTTCGTCATCTTCGGCGGCTTTCTCGCCTGGAAATGGCGTTGGGCCGCATTTGCACACCTGCCGGCGCTCGCCTGGGGATTCTGGATCGAGACATCGGGACGGATCTGTCCGCTCACCCCGCTCGAGATTCATCTGCGCCGCCTCGGGGGCGAGGCCGGCTACCCGGACGGCTTTCTCAACCACTACGTGGTCGCGCTCCTCTACCCGCCCTGGCTCACGCGGCCGGACCAATGCGTGCTCGCGGCCCTGCTTCTTGTGATCAATGTCACGGCTTACGCCGTCCTGCTCAAGAAATTCTCGCGTCCGCCGAATCGGCCGCTCGGCCCAGGAGTGAATTGACATAATCCACTGTCGGTAAACAGCGCCAAGGCGGTCACGGAAACAGGGCGCCATCGCGCGTGTAATGCGGTTCGTCATGAAAACGCTGCCGAACGTCGCGGAACACCGCTGCGAAAAGGACCGACTAGATCCCTTGAGTCCGCTCGAAGAGCTGCTCGCGGCCGAGATCACGGAGCGACGGCGCCTGCGCCGGGAGCTCGACGTGCGCAACTGCGCACTCGACGCTGCAGCCACCCACATCATCATCGGCGATGCCACCCGGCCCGGCTGGCCGGTGGTTTACATGAACCGCGCCGTCGCGCGCGATTTCGGTTATGAGCCCCACGAGCTCCTCGGCAAGGGCCCGAGCGCCTTTTTCCCGAACGATCTCAACCAGGTGCAACTCGAGGGAATCACACGCGCGCTCAGCGACGGGCGCGAGGCCCGTACGGAGATGCGCGGTCGCCGCAAGGACGGCACGACCTTCTGGATGGGCCTGTTCATCGCGCCGGTCAAGGACGCCTCCGGAGGTATCACCCACTACGTGGGTGTCGGCGCCGATATCACCGCGCGCCTCGAGCAGGAGCGCACCCAGCGCCAGCTCCAGGATCAGCTCTACAGCGAGATGCAGGAGCGCGAGCGGATGGCGATCGAGCTGCGCCTGGCACAGAAGCTGGAGTCCGTCGGCCGCCTCGCCGCGGGTGTTGCGCACGAGATCAACACGCCGATCCAGTACGTCGGTGACGGCGTCGCCTTTCTGGAGTCCGCGCACGCCGATCAGGAGCGGCTGATTGCCGCCTACCGCGATGCCTTCTTCCGCCTCGGCAGCGGCGAGCCCGCGGCCTCGGTGCTCGAAGCCGTGAGGAACGCCGAGCAAGAGGTCGACCTCGAGTTCCTGCGAGTCGAGATCCCGAAGGCTTTCGTGCGGACACTGGAGGGCGTCGGCCGCGTCGCCTCCATCGTGCGGGCGATGAAAGAGTTCGCGCACCCCGACGCCAACGCGCAGAGCCCCGCCGACCTCAATCACGCGATCGAGACGACGCTCCTCGTCGCCCACAACGAATACAAGTACAGCGCGCAAGTCGAAGCCAAGCTCGGCTCGATACCCGAAGTCATCTGCAACGTCGGTGAGCTGAACCAGGTCTTGCTCAATCTCATCGTCAACGCGGCGCACGCCATCCAGGATTCCGGCAAGGACGCTTCGACGGGACGGATCACGATCACCAGCACCGCAGCCCGGGATGGGGTGGTCATCTCCATCGCGGATAATGGCTGCGGCATTCCGGATGAGAATCTGGAAAAGATCTTCGATCCTTTCTTCACGACCAAGCCGGTGGGTCGCGGGACCGGTCAGGGACTGGCCATCGTGCGCTCCATCGTGGCGGAGAAGCACGGCGGCAGTCTGGAGGCGCGGAGTACGGTCGGGGTCGGGACACGCTTCACCATCAGGCTACCCATAAACGGACGTGCGTCGGCGACGCAACCGAAGGCACCGCGCGCCGCATGACACGCATCTTGTTCGCAGACGACGACGCGCCGGTGCTGGAGGGCCTGCGCACCCGCCTGTATCGGCAGAGCAGCCGATGGGACATGGTCTTCGTCGACAGCGCTGCCGGCGCAATCGCGGAGCTCGATCGCGCAGCCGTCGATGTCATCGTGACCGACATGCGGATGCCCGCCATGGATGGTGCGCAGCTCCTGCAGACGGTGAGCGAGCGATGGCCGGATGTCGTGCGCATCGTCCTCTCCGGCTATGCAGAGCGGGAACAGGTGCTGCGCCTCGTCCCCGTCGCTCATCAATATCTCAGCAAGCCGTGCGACGCGCAGCGGCTCGTGTCGATCATCGAGAAGTGCGTGGCGCTTCGGGCGCTCCTGCCGAACGGCGAGCTGCGCGCCCGCGTCGGCCGGCTCCGCGCGCTGCCCACGATGGCGGGCGTGCTCTCCAGGCTGCAGGCGCGCATGGCATGCGAGAGCCTCGATGTGCAGGAAACGGCGGCAATCGTGGCCTCGGACCCGATGACCGCCGCCAAGGTCCTGCAGCTCGCCAACTCCGCGTTCTTTCGCCTCGCGAGGTCCGGCGCCAACATCGATCAGGCGGTCGCCTATATCGGTGTTGCCGCGTTGCGCTCGGTTCTAGCCTCCCCCGCCGTGTTTTTGTCCTGGCCGGACGAAGGGCCAATGCGCGAAGTCGACTTCGGGCGGCTCCAGGCGCACTCGCATGCCATGGCCGCGGGGGCGCTGGCGCTGGCAGGGGCGGCGCCGTGGGCCGATGAAGCGCTGCTTGCGGGGCTGTTGCACAACATCGGGTACTGGGTGCTCGCGCTGGAATCCCCGCGCGAGCTCGCCGCGGCGGTCGCTGCCGCCGCGCAGGAACGCATCCCGTTGCACGTTGCGGAGACCCGCGTCATGGGCGCCTCGCACGCCCAGGTGGGCGCTTATCTGCTCGGGATCTGGGGCCTGCCACCGGCGGTCGTCGAGGCGGTCGCCCATCACCACGATCCGGCAGCGCTGGCGCAGCCGCAGCTCGGACCGCTCGCGGCGCTGGCGCTCGCGCGCGCGCTGCTGCCTTCCGAAGAGTGCGAGGCATTCGCCGGCGGGCTCGTCCGCGACAGCAAAGTGGATGCGTCGTACCTGTCATCCCTGCAGGCGCCGCTCGACTGGCCCGAGGCCACGCGGCGCATCTCGCAAATGCTCGATTCCCAAGAGGCCGCCGCATGACGATCAAAGACCTGCCCCGCGTACTCTGCGTCGATGACGAGGAGCGCGTCGTCCAGGGATTGGTGCCGCATCTGCACAAGGAGTACGAGGTCCACACGGCATTGAGCGGTACCGAAGGCTTGCAGGTTCTGCGGCAGATGGGCGGGGCTGCCGTGGTCGTCTCTGACATGCGTATGCCGGGCATGGATGGCGCCACCTTCCTGTATCAGGTCATGCAATTTTTCCCCGGTGCGACGCGCATGCTGCTCACGGGCGAGCCGGGGCGCGACGCGGCGATCGCAGCGGTCAACCAAGCGCAGATCTTTCGCTTCCTCGCCAAGCCCTGCCCGGCCGCGGAGCTCAAGGCCGCCGTGGAGGCCGGCGTCCTGCAGCACCATACCGTCACGACGGAGCGCACCGTCCTCAAGGAAACGCTGGTCGGCTGCATCAAGACGCTGGTCGATGTGCTCGCCATCGCCAACCCCGTCGCCTTCGGCCGGTCGAGCCGCATCAAGCGCCTGGCCATGGATTTCGCGCGACACTTGGGCCGCGAGGACTTCTGGCAGCTCGAGGCGGCGGCCATGCTGTCGCAGATTGGGTTTCTTTCCCTGCCCGCCGATCTCGTCGAGAAGCTCTACACCGGTGAGCCGCTCACCGCCGAGGAAAGGATCCTGGCGGGCGGCGCACCCGAGGTGGCGCGGCGCCTCCTCGAGAACATCCCTCGCCTCGAGGCAGTCGCCGAGATTCTGACGTCGCTCAGTGCATCGGATATGGAGCTGCGGCAGCTCGGAGACGGCCCGGTCGGCGTCGGGTCGCGGATTCTCGCACTGGTAATCGACTACTACGGCCTGCACAGCCAGGGACAGCGCGCCGCAGCCGCCATCAAGCGCCTGCGCAGCCGTGGTGTGCGGTACGGCGCGGAGCTGGTCGAGCGATTCGCGGAATACCTCGGCCCGCAAGAAGAGCCGCAGCGGGGCCGCACCCGCAAGATCGCGCTGCGCACAGCGCGAGCGGGAATGATCATCCAGCAGGACGTGCGCACTCAGCTGGGGACGCTGCTCGTGCCGAGCGGCTTAGAGGTCACGGAGGTCTTCCTCGAGCGGATGCGGCACTTCGGACCGGAGCTGCTGAGCGAGCTCGTCGCGGTAGACGATCCTTCGGCCACGAGCGAAGCGCTGCCGCAGCTCGTGCTGGCGACGGCCTAAACTGCAGACCCGCCATTTCTGCCGGCCTGATCGCGGGCGCGCGCTGTTCCTTGACTAATTCAGGGCCCTCGCCTCAGAATTCGCGCCCTTTCGCGATTCCATCGCACGGTTCCCCGGTAGCTCAGTTGGTAGAGCGTCGGACTGTTAATCCGTTGGTCGTTGGTTCGAGTCCAACCCGGGGAGCCATTTAAATCAATACTTTGCGCTCTCTTTTTAATTTTAAATCGAGGCGCCGCAATCAGTCGTCGAAGACTCGTTTGCCAGTTCGAGTCCGCAACGGATCCCGTTCGATTTCGAGGGCGACCATGAGTGACCCGCCCCTCGCAAGCACATGATTTCTCTTGCGCCGGTCTTTCAGGAAACCTCTCCGGCGGGTAACTCTACGGGTACCAAGGTTCGCCGAATGCAGTTACCCGCGCAAAACCAACAGACCCTCACAGGAGCCGAGTTACCCGCACTCGCCCCTCGTTCATCATTATCTCAGGAGTTACTTTCCCCCTTTCCCCTTGAACCGCGGTGTTTCCTTCCGGCAGGAGTCGGCCCATTACGGTCCTCCACCAATGTCCGCTAATGGGACGGAAATATTGGCGCGCAGGTAGTACTCTCCGTATTGGCACACACTCCGAAGCATAGGCGCCACTGCTCTGGAGTGAACCCGTGTTTGCGCGCTTCACAGACGCGAAAGCATGCGCCCTGCGCACGGAGAGACTCTATGAGCAAACCCATCTCGATCCTGCTCCAGACGACTATCCCCAGACTCGAAGACGATTGGCATATCGAACGCTTCAGCCTTCTACGCAGCTTCCTCGCGGGCTTGACTGGGGATGACGGAGCGCCCCTGTTCACCGTCACTGCTCGTGATCGCGCGGCGCCGGGTCAACCCGATCCGGTCATGTCGACGTTGGATGATTCGCATTTTCAGGAGATGTGGCTGTTCGCAGTCGACACCGGGGACGGCCTTACCGGGGAGGATTGCGCAGGCATCTCGCGTTTCAGAGAACGAGGCGGCGGGCTGATGATCACCCGGGACCATATGGATCTGGGGAGCTCGGTCTGCACACTGGGCGGCGTCGGTGCCGCGCACTATTTTCATTCAAGAAATCCGGAACCCGACCCAGCAAGGCATCGAATCGACGACCCGTACACGCATGAAATTCTATGGCCCAACTACCACTCCGGGGCTAACGGCGATTATCAGGAGATTCAAGCGGTCGGTGCGCCCCACCCTGTACTGTCCGATCCTGCTGCTCCAGAGGGTCTGATCCGCTATCTTCCCGCGCATCCTCACGAAGGGGCCGTCGGCGCTCCGAAGGGCGATACGTCGGCGCGCGTAATAGCGACCGGGCGCAGTCGTGTCAGCGGTGTGACATTCAACCTCGCGGTCGCATTCGAGCCCCTGGATGCCGGCGGCCCGGCAATCGCCGAATCGACTTTTCATCACTTCGCTGACTATAACTGGGATCCTGCAATGGGAGCGCCGAGCTTTGTCGACGAGCCGCCCGGCAATGGGATCACCACGTTCGCACCCGCGCGACGCTCGACTGAGCGCTATGTGCGCAATGTAGCGATGTGGCTAGCCAGTAGGCGCTGAGAAGGAAGCACCGAGATGCTGTTTGAATCGCGGCATGCCGGGGCGTTCGGGCGAGGACTCGCATGAGGCTTCCCAAGACGGCTGCTCTGTTTACGGAATTGCCTCTATAGGCGCAGCTGCTCCAGAGCCCCGGGGGCAAATGACGCCCGAAGCCCCTCGTCGCAGACCTCCTGCCCGACGGATCAACGCACCTCACAGGGTCTCGGGATACCGCGCGCGCCGCAGCGCACGCGTAGCAAAGCGCCAGCGAGCGGCTCGCGTCTGCGCTGCTCCGCGCTCAACCCGTCCGAGGCACTCGTGACGTAAAGGTCAGCCAATGCCTCACCTCCAAAGGCACACATGGTGGGTTGACTCACAGGAAGGCTGATCTCCCGGTCGATGTCTCCCGTCGCCGTGTAGCGCCGCAAGCGACCGCCACCGTGCAGCGCGCACCAGTAGCCGCCCTCGGTATCCACCGCCGCGCCGTCTGGAATCCCGTCGCTGCCCGTGACCTTCGCAAACAACTTGCGTGGCCCGATTTGTCCGCTTCGCGCATCGAATGTGTATGCGAACACCTCGCCGGTGCGACTGTGAGCGAGATAGAAGAAGGTATCCTCCTGGTTGAAGGCCATGCCGTTGTGCAGCTCGGCGGCATCCGGTTGCGGCACGAGCCCACCGCCCAGCGTGAAGCGATGCAAGGAGGCAGGCTGTGCCGGCGGCTTGCCATCGAGCGGATCGAACATCACACCGACCCAGAATCGTCCAGCACGGTCGCAGGCGCCTTCGTTGAAGCGGAACAATGTTGGATCGAATGGAGGCGGCGCAAGGCGCACGAGCGTTTCGTCGGCAAAATCGAGCCGGAAGACACCCTCTCGCAACGCCACTACCGCTCCCGTCGATTCAGCCAGCAGGGCAAATGCGCCGATGTCGCTGCGCACGCTCCATGTGCGCTGCCGACCCGTGACTGGATCGTATCGGTACAGAGCGGGCTTTTTCACGTCGATCCAGTACAGCACCTGCTCGGCTGACGCCCACGTCGGCGACTCGCCGATGGCCGCGCCTTCATTCAACACCACTTCAATCCGCATGACCCCTCCTCCAGGCGGCCTTGTCCGCCGCCTCGCCCGCACGAATGGCGCGATGTCCTACTTCTGACCCTCCCAGCGCCGTGATAGAGTCGATTGGAGAGGTTGATCTTCGTACAACAACGTTTGTCCCGGTCGCGAGGTACTGGAGCCCACCCATGACGATGAACGTGAGTGAATTCGTATGGCGCCGCGTCGTGGAGTGGGGCATCAAGCGGGTCTACGGATACCCGGGCGACGGCGTCGGCGGCCTCGATGTCGCGCTCGAGCGGGCCAAGGACCAGCTGCAGTACATTCAGGTACGGCACGAGGAAATGGCGGCGTTCATGGCATCGGCGCACGCCAAATTCACCGGCGAGGTGGGCTTGTGCTATGCAACCTCGGGACCGGGCGCGATTCACCTGCTTAACGGCTTGTATGACGCCAAGATGGACCATGTTCCGGTCGTCGCGTTGGTTGGCCAGCAGGCGCGCAGTGCAATCGGCTCGCATTATCAGCAGGAAGTGGACCTGCAGAGTCTCTTCAAGGATGTCGCTTCCGAGTTCGTCGCGACGGCGATCGTACCGGCCCAGATACGTCATCTCATCGATCGTGCGATTCGCATCGCGGGGACCCGTCGTACCGTAACCTGCGTGGTGATACCGAACGATCTGCAGGAGCTGGACTATTCGGACCCGCCCATGGCGCACGGCTATACCCACACCGGCGTCGGCTTTGCCGGTCCCGCGCTGATGCCCAGCGACTCCCTGCTGCGCCAGGCCGCCAAGGTGCTCAACGATGGCAAGAAGGTCGCCATTCTCGTGGGCGCCGGTGCGCTCGGCGCGACGGACGAGGTGATTGCGGTGGCGCAGAAGCTGCAGGCCGGCGTTGCGAAGGCGCTCCTAGGCAAGGCGGTGTTGCCCGATGATCTGCCCTGGGTGACCGGATCGATCGGACTCCTCGGCACGAAACCTTCCTGGGACATGATGCGAAGCTGCGATACCTTCTTCATGATCGGCTCCGCGTTCCCCTACAGCGAATTCCTGCCCAAGCCGGGCTCAGCGCGCGGCGTACAGATCGATATCGACGGCAGCAGGCTGAGCCTGCGCTATCCCATGGAGGTGAATATCGTAGGCGACAGCGCGACCGCGCTGCGAGCCCTCGTGCCACTATTGGATGAGAAACCCGCTGATCCCTGGCGCAAGACCATCGAAGCGAATGTCGCGCAGTGGTGGAAGACGCTGGAGGAGCGGGCGATGCAGTCCGCGAATCCGATCAATCCGCAGCGCGTGTTCTGGGAGCTGTCGAAGCGCTTGCCCGAGAACTGCATCATGACCGGCGATTCGGGCTCGGTGGCGAACTGGTACGCGCGCGACATCCGCATGCGCCGCGGCATGATGGGCTCGCTCTCGGGTGGCCTCGCCTCGTTGGGTGCCGCCACCCCGTACGCCATGGCGGCAAAGATGGCGTACCCGGATCGCGTGGTGATCGCCTTCATCGGCGATGGCGCCATGCAGATGAACGGCCTCAATGTGATGATCACCATCTCGAAGTACTGGAGGCAGTGGTCCAACCCGCGGCTGATCGTGCTGGTGCTCAACAACCGCGATCTCAACCAGGTGACCTGGGAGGAGCGCATCATGCTCGGCGAGGGCAAGACGGAGTCGACGCAGAGCATCCCGGACTTCCCCTATCACCAGTACGCGGAGTTGCTCGGTCTGAAGGGCATCTTCGTCAACGACCCCGCGCGGCTCGGCCCCGCATGGGAGGAGGCGCTTGCTGCCGATCGCCCCGTGATTCTCGAATGCTACACGGACCCGAACGTGCCACCGCTGCCGCCCCATATCACCCTGAAAGATGCCAGGAATTTCATGGCGATGATGTCGAGCGAGCCCGAGCTGTCGGACGTTCTGAAGGGCAGCGTAAAGCAGGTCTTGGCGCATCTGCTTCCCAGCGATGATCACTGATCCATGCAGGCCGACGTCGCGGCAGATCGGGTCTGGGCGAATGCTGAAGGCACGCAGCACGGCAACATTCGGCCCGATGCCTCGCCTGCCGGCCTCGGGCTCGCGCTGAAAGAACGCAACAGGCGCCGCTTCGCGTTGGCGGCACGGCAGTGAGCGGCAGACCCTCTCATTCGGCGCTCGGCCTCTCGTCCGCCGTGTTGCTCGCGGCGGCCGCTCTCGCGCTCGTTGATCGGCACGCCGCCCGCCCGTGGCGGGCGCGCATCCCGGCGCTGAGAAAGCCCACGCTGCGCGGCAAGGTCACCGACGCCACCGCGGCCGTGCGCGCAGCGCGACGCATGAATCGGGCAGCGGGCCTGCTCGCCGGCTCGGTTTTGGCAGACAGCGCCGTCGAACATTACCGGGGCTCGTTTCACAACAAGGCCATGATCGCGCCGCTCGCGAGCGCGATCTTCTCTCTCGCCGTGAGCGCGCACGGCAACGCCGACAAGCGGCCGGTGGCTCATCGGGCGCGCGATGTGGTCTATTCGGGTGCCTTCTTCACCGGACTGCTCGGCGCGGGCTTTCATCTTTTCAATGTTAGCAAGAGACCCGGCGGGTTTTGCTGGCAGAACCTCTTCTATGGCGCACCGCTCCTCGCCCCGGCGGCGTTGATCCTCTCCGGCGCGACGGGCTTTCTGTCCGAGCGTGTGCGTGACACCCTTCCCGGGCGCTCCCCGACGATCGCGGGTATCCCGGCGGGGCGTGCAGTCGCTGCGGCCACGGCGCTCGGGCTCATCGGAACCATGGGGGAGGCAGGCCTGCTGCACTTCCGTGGCGCCTACCACAACCCCTTCATGTATGCGCCGGTGAGCATTCCACCGGTCGCGGCGGTGTTGATCGGTCACGCGGCGCTCGGCCGTGCGCGCGAGCGACGCTGGGTAACGCGACTGTTCCTGCGGCTGAGCGCCGCAATGGGCTTTGCCGGCGTCGGATTCCACATCTTCGGGGTGGCCCGCAACATGGGGGGGTGGCGCAACTGGAGCCAGAACCTGCTCAATGGGCCGCCGATCCCGGCGCCACCGAGCTTCACGGGGCTGGCACTTGCGGGCCTTGCGGCCCTGGGCTTGATGGAGGATCACCCGGATGACTGATCGATATCCCGGTTACGACGTGATGGCCAAACGCTGGACACCCTCCTGGAACGAGCAAACACGCCGGGTGGTCGATCAACGCCTTGCGGTGTTGCGCGAGCCGCGCTTCTTCTCGGGCGCGGAGTGGCGGACGCTCAATGCCGTGTGCGCTCGGATCATGCCCCAGCCCAAGGACCGGCCGCCCGTGCCACTGCCGGCCTACGTCGATGAGAAACTCCATATGCGGCGGCTCGACGGGTACCGCTACGCCCAGCTGCCGCCGCAGGATGTGGCCTGGAGGCGCGGGCTCGCGGCGCTCGATGATGAGTCTCGCGCCGTGCATGGCGCAGCGTTTCATACCCTGGCGTCTGACCAACAGGACACCTTGCTGGGACGGATGCAGCGCGGTGAGCTCACGAGCGTCGCGTGGGGCGACATGCCCTGCCAGCTTTTCTTCGAACACCGAGTGATCCCGGACATCACGCACGCCTACTACGCCCACCCGCTGGCCTGGAACGAGATCGGCTTTGGCGGTCCGGCGAGCCCACGCGGCTACGTCCGCATGGGCCTTGACCGGCGAGATCCCTGGGAGGCAGCCGCGGACCGAGGCGTATGAGTACCCGGGATGAGGCGCGCGCGGCGCCGCGCGCCATCAACGGTCGCGCGCCCGATGTGTTTCGCCGGGGCGAATGGGTGCCGATGCGAGAGCACGCCGAGGAGGAAGAAGTCGACTTCGTCGTGGTCGGCACGGGGGCGGGAGGGGCTCCTCTCATCGCGCGCCTGGCCGAAAGCGGATTCTCGGTCGTGGGGATGGATGCCGGCCCGTACTTTCGTCCGTTAGAGGACTTCGCCTCCGATGAGCGCGAGCAGGAGCAACTCTACTGGCTCGACGAGCGTATCTGCGATGGCGCTAACCCCATTGTCATGGGCGGTAAGAACAGCGGCCAGGCGGTCGGCGGCAGTACGGTTCATTTCGCGATGGTGTCGCTGCGCTTTCGGCCCGAGTGGTTCAAGTCCCGCAGCGCCCTGGGATACGGGGCCGACTGGCCGCTCGACTGGCGGGAGATGTGGGGCTATTACCAAATCGCGGAGCAGGCGCTCAGCATCTCTGGACCGGTGCGCTATCCGTGGGGTCCCCGCCGCCCGCGCTATCCGTACCGGGCGCACGAGCTCAACGGCGCCGCCGAGCTGCTGGCGCGCGGCGCGGAAGCGCTCGGCATGAAATGGACGGCCACGCCGCTTGCGACCGTCTCAGCTCCCCACGGGCGATCCCCGCCCTGTGTCTATCGGGGCTTCTGCCGCTTCGGCTGCTCGACCAATGCCAAGCAGAGCCAACTGGTGACATTCATTCCGCGGGCCCTGGCCGCCGGCGCCGAGATCCGCGATCTTGCGATGGTGGGTCGCATCGAGGTGGGCGCAAACGGTCGGGTCAGTGGGGTGCACTACCATCGCGATGGGCGCTGGCGCTTTCAGAAGGCCCGCAATGTCGTGGTGGCGGGCTATGCCATCGAGACACCGCGCCTGCTGCTCGCCTCCGCCACGGATCGATACCGGCAAGGCCTGGCGAATAGCTCGGGCCTCGTGGGCAAGAACCTGATGACGCAATCGAACCAGGCCGTGTTCGGCAGGATGGCCCAGGAGGTGCGCTGGTACAAGGGGCCACCGTCCCTCGCGATCACCGAGCATTGGAATTACGAGGATCGCAAGGAGTTCTTCGGCGGTTACTGTTGGATGGCTCAGGGACCGCTGCCTGTGGAATGGGTGACCATCCAGACGAGCTCCCGCGGCCTTTGGGGGCAGGCGCTGCGGGATGCGATGGAACACTACATCCACCAGGTCGGCCTCAAGATGGTGGGCGAGATGCTGCCCGATGAGCGCAATCGCGTGACGCTCGCCGATGAAAAGGATCAGTACGGGCTGCCTATCGCCCGCATCACCTACTCCTGGGGAGAGAACGACAAGGCGCTGATCCAGCACGCTCTCGGCCAGATGCAAATGAGCCTCGAGGCCGTGGGTGCCACGGACATCTTCCGGCAGGAGGACGATACCAACCATCTTGCCGGCACCGCCCGCATGGGAAGCGATCCCTCGAGTAGCGTCGTCAACGCCGATTGCCGTACCTGGGACATTCCGAACTTGTGGGTCTGTGACGGCTCGGTGTTTCCGACCACCGGCGGCGTCAATCCCTCGCTCACCATTACGAGCATCGCACTGCGCACGGCGGACCGGATCTGTGCACTCGCGGCGCGCGGCGAGCTGTAGGTCGGAACTCGCTCGGCGGCCGGTACGTCGAGCCGGCAGCCATGCCGGCGCTGGCTGCAGTCCACCCGATCAGCGAGGATCGAGCCTAGTTGCTGAAGAGTACAAAAGAGGACGGGGCGGGCGCAGGAGGCTCCACCGCGCTCACGCGACTATTACGCAACAGCATCCTCACGGCACTGGGCGTGCTCCTGCTGTGGCTGGCCGCGGATTGGCTGTTGATCCTCTTCGCCGGCATCCTCCTCGCCATCCTGCTACGGGGCCTCAGCGTCTGGCTGAGTACGCACACCCGGCTGCCGATACGCTGGGCGCTCGTGGCCGTCGTGGTGACGATCCTGGTGATCGCGGCGGGGATCGTCTATTTCATCGCACCGAACGCAAGTCAGCAGCTCGACCAACTGGTGCAACAGCTTCCACTGGGAGTCCATCGGATCGAGCAAGAGATCGCAGGGTCGTCCTGGGGCAGGTCGCTTCTCCAAGAGCTTCAGCCAGGCAGTGAAGGCCACGGCGCGGTCCGGGCCGCGGCAGGTCACATCTTTGGCGTGGCGAGCACCACCTTCGGCATTCTCGCCGCGTTCATCGTCATCATCTTCGTCGGCCTGTACCTCGCCGCCGAGCCGGATATCTATGTAAGCGGCACGATCCGCCTCTTCCCCCTCCACCGGCGCAGTCGCATCATCGAGCTGCTGCATCAAATCGCCCATACGCTGCGCTGGTGGCTGATCGGTCGGGTCATTTCCATGACAGCCATCGGCATCATGACTGCGCTCGGGCTGTGGTTGATCGGTGTGCACCTGGCCCTTGCGCTGGGGATCCTTGCAGGACTTCTGTCCTTTGTCCCGTATATCGGCAGTGTCTCGTCGGCGATCCCTGCCATTCTGATCGCGCTTACCCAGAGTACGGGATCAGTCCTCTATGTGATCGTTCTCTACGTGATCATTCACGTTGTCGAGGGCTACATCCTGATGCCCCTCGTGCAGAGAAAGACGGTGCATATGCCGCCGGCACTGACACTATCGATGCAGGTCGTCCTGGGTGCCCTCCTCGGCATCCTCGGCGTCGCACTAGCGACGCCGCTCACCGCCAGCGCCGTGGTGGCGATACGTATGTTGTACGTCGAGGACGTTCTGCATGACCGGAACGCGGGTAAGAGCATTGACGGATAACCGGCCTGGTGCGTGACACACCGGCTGAGCCATGTCCGGGACCGGAGTTTGCTGCTCAGCAACCTGCCGTGATGCAGGACATGCTGAGCTTCTTACGAGCGGCGGCTGTGCTCGCGATGCTGTTCCTTGGGGGCTGCGCCGCATCGATCGCCTATCGGCCCGCGTATGTGCCCGCTGGACCGACCTCGCCGGTCGATCGCGTCAAGGGACGGGTGCTGGTCTTCACGACCTTGGCCGATGACAATCGATCGATCACGCCCGGGGCGACCAGCCTGACGGCGTTCAAAATGAACGTGCAGGCGGGTGTCATGGCCCGGGAAATTGCCCTTACCGTCTTCTCCCGGGTCGCAGATGGCGCCGATGAGAGTCACGACCTCGCGAACGCGGCTCGGTACACGATCGTGCTTCGCCCCCAGATCGAGAACATAGATTACGGCTTCACGCACCCCAAACATCTGGGCATCGAAGTCACTCCCCAAGTTCGGGTCGTGATGCGAATCACCCTGCTGGACCCCATCGGGCGCGTCCTGCTCGAGAAGGACTACGATTCAGGCCCAGCTTCGCAAGGCCGTTCCATCGTTAGCCAAAAGCTGGTCGGCCGAACCGCCCTGCTGCTTCACGAGGCGATTTACAACCTCATGTTGCGTGCCGCCGGTGACATCCGCATGTTCCAGCGGACCCAGTCGGCGGCGGCCCAGGCGACCCAAACTTCGAACCGATAGACAGCGGGTAACGCAGCGTCTCCTCGCAACGTACGCCACTCGGCCCTTCCCTCGACGACGGAACCCTCAGCCTGCCGTTCCCCCTGTCGACAGTCCAATGGACGGATCATGCCTTTCACGCTCATTTCCGGGCCGACTCTCTGCTGCGGCCACAAGTGAAGCGCGTTCGCGAATGGCTCCTGAGCCAAGCTGCGGTCCCCCGCGATTGGCTCTTGCACCATGTTCAATCAGCTCAAGGGCCGCGCAAGACGCGCCGAAGACCGACGAGGTCCGGAGCTGGACGCGGCCGACCGCGTGAGTAACCAGTCACAACGACGTATACTCGGATCATCGTCAAACCGGAGCAACGGGGAATCTCATGAGCAAAGGCATGGATCGGAAAAAAGATACGAAGAAGAAGCCAGCCAAGACGTTCGAGGAGAAGCGCGCCGCAAAGCGCGAAAAGCGTCAGTCCAAAGGTCGCTGAGGACGGTCATGCCGGTCGGCATCGGGCGACCGTCAGAGCAGCATCAGGTCGCGCTCGGCTCGGCCACTTGCGAATGCACGAGCATGCCCCGCGTGGCGCGCTCGGTCAGGAGCAGCGCGACCAGGGCAAGGAGCGCCGCCAGCACGAACGCCGCGCCGGGAAGGTGACGCGTCGGCGCGTGGTCGCCAATGAATAGCGCGAACAGATTGGCGAAGAGTGCCGGCCCGATGATGCCGGCCAGGCTCTGCAGGCTCGACAGCGCGCCTTGCAGGCGCCCCTGTTCGCCGGGGTCGACCTGATGCGTGATCATGGATTGCGCCGATGGTCCGGCCAGCCCCCCCAGGCACAGGAATGGAATCCCAGCCAGGAACATCCACGCTTCCGAGGCAAAACCGAACACCGCATAGCCGACGATCAGCAACGCCACGCCGGCCAGCATCATGCGGCGCTCGCCGAGCCACGGCATCCAGCGCCGCACCAGCACGGCTTGCACGACGCCGGTGCACAGACCCACTGCACCCAAACTGTAGCCGACGATCTGCGGTCCCCAGCCATAGCGATAGTCGGTGTACAGCACGTACGTCGAATTGAGTGCGAACTGCGCCAGTGCCAACAGGAAAAACACGACGGCCAACGCGAACACCTGCGGGTAGCGCCGCAGCAGGATCAGCGAACCGAGCGGATTGGCCTGCCGCCAGTCGATATGCGTGCTGCGCCTTTCCTTCGGATGAGATTCCGGCAGAACGAAGAAGCCGTAGCAGAAATTCAGCAGCGACAATCCGGCCGCGACCCAGAACGGAAGACGGATCGACAGATGTCCCAGGAAACCGCCCAGCGCGGGGCCGACGATGAAACCTAGCGCGAACGCGCCCCCGAGCGTGCCGAACGCCGCGGCCCGCTTCTCACGCGGTGTGATGTCGGAGATGTAGGCGTTGGCCGTGCTGAGGCTGGCCGCGCACATGCCCGATACCGCGCGGCCAACGAACAGCAGCCAGAGCACCGG
This sequence comes from Steroidobacteraceae bacterium, assembly GCA_025451845.1. Classification (GTDB taxonomy): domain Bacteria; phylum Pseudomonadota; class Gammaproteobacteria; order Steroidobacterales; family Steroidobacteraceae; genus 13-2-20CM-66-19. The sequence continues at coordinate 147,214 of JANWJS010000011.1, read as the reverse complement.
CGCTAGCGCCATGACGATGAAATCGACGCCCAGGCCCAAGCTCGAAATGAGGATCACGGTGCGCCGGCCGAAGCGGTCCGACAGCGCGCCCTGAATCGGCGAGAAGACGAATTGCGTCAGCATGAACAGCGTGCCGAAACCGCTCGACCACACGGCAGCCTTCGCGATGCTGCCGCCGATCAAGTCCACGATCAGGTGGGGCAGCACCGGGATGATGATGCCGAAGGCCAGCATGTCGATCGCCACCGTGACGAAGACGAACAGCACCGCTGCGCGGCGGCGCGGGTGCGCGAGAGGTTCTTGCGCGATCATCGAAGGTGCTGAATGGGAGGGAAACGACGATTCTAGCATCTATCAGCGCAAGGCGGCCCCAGTGAGCCGACGTCGCTGCAGACGATGGTCTTTCGCGGCGTGGGCGTCGGGAAACTCTGCTCGCGCTCCGAAGACCCAGCCACGTGCTGGCGCCTTCCTCATGGAGATCCAGCGCAATTCAGCGCACGCTTACGAAGCACCGGGATCAGCCCGCACGCCAGTGCGAAACTCATCGATGCGCAAGCGCTTGCCTCCGGTCGCCACGACCGTTCGCGAGTGTAGCGGAGCAAATCCCGCGTACCCCGCCTGCCGTTGCAGTTCTTCCTGCGATGTCAGCCGCATTCCAGGAGCGAGCAGCTGCAAACTGTTGTATGGCGACGGCGAGACGTGAGCCATTCTTTCATGGGGCAATTGGGAAAGGACGGCAAGAACGCCGTTGGTATCGCAATGGGATTTCAGAACGCTCATCGTCCGGGCGAGATCGACATACTCGAGAACCAGGGCGACGTATATCAAATCAACCGGATCGAAGAGACGTTCGGACGCTTGGATATCCGCGATGTGCAGCTCGAGCCCGGGAGTGCGCCCTTCATAGCGCTCCCGCGCGCGTTCGATGTATTGCGGGTTGATATCTACCCCGACTACCCGGCTGACGCTGGTGCCGACGGCACAATCGAAGCCGTTTCCACCTGCGCAACCAATGATGGCGACGCTGTTCGGGGAATACGTTCTGACGAGTACATCCAGCTCATGCGCAATGAGCTGCGCCTGACCGACCGTCGGCAGCGCCATGTGTGCCTCATAGTCGGCCAGAGGAATGTCGAGCCAGGGATTGTGCATCGGAAGCTGTTCCCCATTGCGAGGGCGGGCCGGAACGGCGGCCAGTTTAGGATCGCCGATGTCGTCGGTGCGGTCAACATCCTTTCTCGCGGGATGCGGTTGCTGCGAGACGCAGGGCAGGACACGGACGATGCTTCGTCCGGGTGCGAATGCACAGCCCAGATAGCCTGTGGAGACACTTCGCCTGCCCGAGGGGCGTCGGCCCAGGAACCCCTCCGAAGCGAATCTGCGTGAGACCACTCATCATGCAGCGCCGTAGGAATCTCCGGCCTTCAGGCCGGGGAGGACGTCAACTCCTTCGCAGCATAGGATCGAGCCCGGACAGCTCTCGGTTCGGACCAGGAATGTCCGGCTTGCGCCTAAAACCGGCAAAGTGAATTCGCCGCTCGGATCCAGCCGTGAGGTCACGGAACCTCGGGTGATTGCGCATCCGATCAGTCCAGTAAATCACCTTCCGTAACGCGTCTGGCGATCATCCGCAGCGGGGCGGTCCCGAGGAGCGCGACTTGATTTGCAGGCCATTCCTTCAAACATTATTCTGGTAGAAAGAGGCCACTGTATTACGCACCCGCCCTCCTCCCACCTGACGTATATCGAGGTCGAGCTCTCGTGAACACTACATCCTTTGGGATGGGGGAAACATGTCACCCCCGCGCATGACTGCGATGCTCCTGGCGTTTGTCGTGCTGGCGTTCGGCTCCCGGTCGACGAAAGCGCTGCAACCCAATCCGCTGCATATCGGCACGAAGCCAGTGCTCGGATGGAGCAGCTGGAGCAGCTTTAGGGGCAACGCGAGCGCAGCAAAGGACGAGGCGGTAGCGCGCGCCATGGTCTCGAGCGGTCTCGCCAGGCTCGGCTACCGGTACATCAATCAGGACGATGGCTGGTACGAGTGCCCCGGCGGATTCGGGCCACCGGGCAGCAACCCTTCCGGCCGCGGAGCGCCTGCTGTAGATCGCTGGGGGATCTGGATTCCCAATAGTCGGTTTCCGGCGCACCGATCGACGAATGGCATCAAGGCGCTTGCCGATTATGTGCACGGTCTGGGGTTGAAGTTCGGCATCTATCTCACGCCCGGCATCTCCGCGGACGCAGTGGCGAAACACACGCCGGTGGAAGGAAATACGGGAGGGCACCTGACGGGCAAGCCGAGTGGCTACACCGCCGATCAGATTGCCACTAAGACCGGTGAGCAAAACTATGACTGCGGAGGATCCGAAAGCAACACAGGCGGCATGGTTGGATTGAACTTCGCCTCGCCCGGCGCGCAGCTGTTCGTGAATTCATGGGCAGACACGCTGGCATCATGGGGGGTTGATTTCCTCAAGCTCGACGGGATCAGATATCCGGCCGATGTCCCGGAGATCAAAGCGTGGTCGCTGGCGCTACGGCAGACGGGACGGCCGATCGACTTCGATACGACCGAGGGCTATACGATCAAGCTCGCGCCGATTCTCCAGAAGTACGCCACCCAATGGGAGGAGGCTGAAGATATAGAGTGCTACAGCTGCGACAAAGGCAACAACAACAATGAGACGTTTCCACTTACCGACGCGTTTCCGCTGACCGTGTGGAGTGACCCGAATGAAACGGCCTCTCTGGGGGGCGGGCCGGGCAAAGTGGTTTCGAGATTCGATTACGCCGCAAAATGGCAGCCGTATGTCCATCCCGGCGGCTTCAATGACCTCGATTCGGTTGAAGTCGGCAACGGAAGCGACGATGGCATTTCCTTCAGCGCGCGCAAGACGATCTTGAGCCTCTGGGCGCTTGCTTCATCCCCGCTGATCCTCGGCAGTGATCCGCGACACCTCGCACCGGAGGATCTCGCGCTGCTGAAGAATCGCGCGGTGCTCGCGGTCGATCAGGATGGTATCGCCGCTCGCCGGATCCGAAATGCGCCAACCGAACAGATATTCGCTAAGCGCGAGCATGGAGGAGACGTGATTGTCGGCCTGTTCAACACCAGCACCGCGAATTCGCAGGAGATCTCCATCGGCTCCTCGCCGATCGGGCTGGCAGCCGGCTGTGCGGCTTACGCCCTGGAAGACCTATGGACACATCGGATCAGCAGGAGGTCCGGTCAAATCACGGCCAGCGTCCCTCCGGAGGGCGTGGCGCTATTCAGAGTGACTCCCCGTTGTCGTTGAGCCGTGCCGGTTCCGGATCCGGTGCGCAGGAACGCCCCGTTCGAGCCACGACGGCCTATTCCGCGCCACTGCCGCTAGCCGGTACTGCTACCCATTGGCCGATGAGGCGGTGAAAACTGCCAACTGGGCCGCGAAGGCACGCTGATAGGCCGGCCGCGCTTCGCCGCGGGCTACATAGGCCGACAGCTTCGGAAATTCGTTGAGGATGCCCGATGGCTTCGCTCTGAGCAGCACCGCCACCATCATCAGGTCTCCGGCGCTGAACCCACCGTCCAGCCAGTCGGCATCGCCAAGACGAGTGGAAAGCTCGCCCAGCCGTTTGCGCAAGCGTTCCTCGACCAGCGGCAAGCGTTGCTTGGACCAGGACTCGTTGCCCTCGATGATCCTGGTCAGCGAGAGATCCCAAATCGGGGGCTCGACCGAATTGATGGCGGCAAATATCCACGTGATCGCGCGCGCCCGGGCATTCGCATCATGCGGCAGCAGCCCCGCATGGCGCTCCGCAATATGGAACACAATCGCCCCCGACTCGAAGAGAGCGAGATCGCCTTCTTCATAGGTCGGAATCGCCCCGAATGGATGCAGCGCGAGATGCGCGGGCTCCTTCATCGCCTTGAACGAAAGTAGACGAACATTGTAAGGCTGACCCACTTCTTCGAGCGCCCAACGCACGCGCATGTCACGCGCCAGTCCCCTGCCACGATCGGGCGAGCTCACGAAGGCAGTAATGGTAGCGGTCATGGGAACACTCCGGGCGGGTGATTGCACGGTACCCCTGCAGGATCGAAGACCGTCTGGGCCTTCGAAGTATGGCCGAACCGCAACGCCGGCTTTCGACAAATCCTCGCAAGAACTTTTTTCGACGCGCGGCCGCGGACCATACAGACTCGGCGGCGCCGATCGATTATATTCTCTCGATCAGGCACGGAGGAAAGCGCCGCTCCTATGGAGCGCGCTGGGCTTGGCAATCCTGGTACTCGCGTGGCTGGCGTATCGGTTGTCGCGCGAGCGTGGCAGCCGCATCGATGACATGGCCGAATAATTCCCGGTGGCATGAAAGCGAAGTTCCGTTCCAAGGTCGATCGTAAACTCGGCATGATCGGAGTCGCGACGCCATGCGTGGCCCTGATTGCGATATACACGGGGGTGGGAGGTAACAGAGCGGTGCTGTTTCCCCTCGCGATCGTGATGGCGTTGGTTGCCGGGATCGTGGTCTGGATCGTGCTATCCACATACTACGAAATAGCCGGTAACGCATTCATAGCTCATTCGGGTCCTTTCAGTTGGCGCATCCCGCTCAAAGACATCAGCGGCGTACGCGAGTCGGACAGCGTGCGCTCGGGTCCGGCACTGTCGATGGACCGCCTCGAAATCGCTTGGGGCGAGGGCAACATCCTGGTGATTTCTCCGGAAGACAAGGCGAGCTTCCTTGCGGCGCTGTGCGCGCACGCGCCGCGACTGGCCGCTCTGGAGGGGGACTTCCGCGATCGGTGACTTTCGGAACGACCAGCCGAAGTCGGCCGAAACCGTCCGGACGGAGGCGTTTTATCCGGATTGCTACGGGTAATCGAGCCGCACGCTCGAGCGTAGATTCAAGCTCCAGACGAACGTCTCGCCGGCCAGCCGTCGCAGCGCGATGGTCCGATGCCCGAGAGCGGCATCCGCTGCTGAAGCGCGGCGAAACTGGCCTCGAAGGCCACTCCTCGCATCGCAAGGGGCATCGACATCAGGGCGAATCCCGCACGGGCGCCGGTACGGCGCAGATGTCTACCTTTCCGGGGGGCGTGACGTAAAACGCGTCATGCCGGTTGCGAGTCGCCTCCAGCAGTCTCTGGAACGTAGGGCTGTCGGTCCGGAGAATCTCCATGTCAGGTCGTTGCGCCGGCGGCAGGTCGGCGGCAACGCGGATGTCCAGGATGAGCGTGCGATCCTTCGGGTGCACATAAAAGCCGAGGGGACCGCGCCCACGGGGCAGAGCCGAGAGATTGTCCATACCCTCGACGATCCGCCCGACGACGGTCAGGTTTCGATCGAGCCGTCGGGGCGCCTGGCCGATAGCGGCGTATAGCGCGCTGCCGTTGCCCGAGTCCGGCGGATTGTCTCGTGCGACGGCCAGCGTCCCATAGCAATGGACCAGCCAGGTCTCATTTGCGCCCGGATCGCGCGCGGCGGGGAAGTCCTCGGAGAATCCCACTTCGGGGGCATAGAAGTCGCCATCCGGAAGCCTCACCCAAGGACGCGTGCCCCCAATGGGCTGGGTAAACTCGGGCGGAAGACTGGCCTTTGCCGAGCCGAGGGACCGGATCTTGTGGCGATCCCCGCCATCCTCCGCCTCGGGATCATCCCACTGTGCGACGAAGTCATCCTGTACGCGGACGATCGCCAGACCGTCGAAGTAATGTTCTCTGACCAACGTTTTGATGTTGGCCACGTGCAGTGGCGCATAGGCTGGGTCGAGCTCCATGACGACGCGCCCCGAGGGAAGACGCATCACCAGCAGATTTTCGGGATCCGGCTTGCGCCATTCCCAGCCTTTGGATTCGGAGAGTATCTGGGCGAAGGGTGGTGTGTCCTTATCCTTGGTCGGACTACCCCTGGGCGAACCGGCGAGCGCCGGCAGGCACACGAGCAAAGTCACGAGCGCGAGGATTCTGGCTGTTATGTTCATGAGGCACCCGGCGGGCATCTCGCGGGCTTCGGCCGCGGATCATCAGGCTGATTCTGCCAGATCCGGGCACGAGGATGCGACGAAATGGCAGCTATCCGCGATGAATCCAGGCTCATCGCTGACATGGCCAACTGCCGCGAATTACGTTGGGAATCCCGTAATTCCAAGGTGGATCTGAGTATCGGCCCGGACGAGGCGGCTCAGGGGGTCGGCTCGAGTTCCGGCTTCGACCGCCCCGAGCTCACTTCAAGGGTGATGTGCGACAGGATCTTGAAGCGCGAGAGCTCGCGCCGATAGTAGTCGATGTCGTGGCGCTGCGTTGCTATCCCGATGATGGCGGCGAGATGGCCCGGTCCGACTCGCCACAAGTGCAGATCCGTCAATCGATCTCCCTGTCCTTCGACTGTGGAGCGAAGTTTGTCGGCGAGCGTCGTATCCGGGTTCATGTCCAGCAGAATGGCGGTCGTGTCTCGAATCAGGCCATAGGACCAGCTGGCGATCACGAGGGCGCCAATGATGCCGGCCAGGGGGTCCATCCATAGCCAGCCGAACACGCGAGCCAAGACCAATCCGACGATCACCAGAATCGATACTGCGGCATCCGCGGCTACATGAATGATGGCTGCCTGCATATTGTTGTCACGATGCGCACGGCTGTGGCCGTGATGATCTTCCTCGAAGCGGACCTGCTGCGGCGGATGTCCACCCAGGCGCACCAGGGCGGTGAACTCGTGAGGCTCCGGGATCGCGTCACGAGATTTGAGAAAGCCTCCTTCGCGAGCCAATGAAAAGAGCTGTCGGGAACCGTCGGCCCGCACTGTTTCAATCTCTGCCTGATCGATGCGGAGCCGGCCTGCTGCCCCTGATTGCAGTCTGAAGTGAGGCGGGGCCGCGCCCTCCTCATCGATAGTGAGAAGCCAGCGGCCACCCGGGCTGCTGATGGCGTGGACCTCCTGATGGGCATGCCCGTCATCGACGTGGCCGTGGCCGTGATGATGGTCGTGCCCGCGGCCGCTCAGGAGCCATGCGCTCGTGAGGTTAACCGTGAGCCCGAGACACGCGATCGGGATCGCCTCGGCGAAGTGGATGGCCACCGGATGAAGGATGCGCGCAACGGCTTCGTAGCCGATCAGGATGGCAATCATTGCGAGTACGATGGCGCTCGTAAACCCGGCCAAGTCGCCAAGCTTGCCGGTACCGAAAGTGAACCGAGGGTCGCGGGCGTGACGCCGCGAATAGCGATAGGCGAGCGCGGCCAGCAGCAAAGCACCGGCATGCGTGCTCATATGTAAGCCGTCTGCGACGAGGGCGATCGATCCGAAGATCACTCCGCCGATGATCTCTGCAATCATCATCACACCGCAGAGCCCGATCACCGCCCGCGTCTTGCGCTCGCTGCGTTCGTGGTCCGGCGCCAAGAATACGTGGCTATGCTCAAAGTCGGACATTGCTGTTCCGGGCTATCTGAGGTAGGTGTGGACCACGTCCACCAGCTCATCGGTTGCGCTCGGCCGGCCGTCACCGCGTTTGCGATTGACGTCCGTTAGATGCGTGCGGACGTGATCCTCCAGCACCTCGGCCATGAGGCCTGACGTGGCGCCGCGTATTCCGGCAATCAGGTGCATCACTGCCTCGCATCCAGCCTCCTCTTCCAAGGCGCGTTCGATGGCCTCGACTTGGCCGCGAATGCGCCGCACCCGTGCCAGTAGCTTCGCCTTTTCTTTGATCGTATGGGACATGCTGGAAGCCACCTCTTGGGGTAGGGGGTCACCCTATGCTACACCGAGGTCGTGAAAGGCGGGCGAGCAGCGCGGAGTCTTTTGGCATGAGGTCCACGGGACATGGACATAGCCGAGCCGCGCCACCGCTATGAAGCTCCGCTTCATAGCGTGTCCACATTATCGCGGATAGTCATTCAGGAGAGGTGGCCCTAGATTGGGCCGGATGGCCGCAGAGGTAAAGAGTATGGTCCCCCGGGTTTCTTCGTCCAGCGTTGTCCGACTCTCGCGGGTCCTCAAGACGTATCGGGTCGGGAGCACGGACGTGAAGGCGCTCGACGACATTACGCTGGCGATTCCTGCCAATCGCTTCTCGATCGTGATCGGCGCTTCCGGAAGCGGCAAGACCACCCTGCTGAACCTCATCGGTTGCATCGATACGGCGACCGACGGCGCAGTGGAGGTTTGCGAGGAAGACGTCACCCGGCTCAGCGATGACCGTCTGGCGGACTTCCGCTCGCGCCATATCGGCTTCATCTTTCAGAACTTCAGTCTCGTACCGGTGCTTACAGCTTACGAGAACGTCGAGTATCCGTTGATACTCCTCGGAATGACTGTGGCGTCGCGCCGGCAGCACGCGATGGCCATGCTCGAGGCCGTCGGACTGGCCGAGCATGCCCATCGATTCCCAAACGAGCTGTCCGGCGGTCAAAAACAGCGCGTCGCCATCGCCCGCGCCCTGGTCAAACGCCCCACCCTCGTGCTCGCGGATGAGCCGACGGCCAATCTGGACAGCGTCACGGGCGCCTCGATCATCGCGCTGATGCGGCGCGTTCAGGCGGAGCTGAACACGACGTTCATATTTGCGAGTCACGACGCGCAACTCATCTCGCACGCGGACGACATCTTCGCGATCCGCGATGGAGCGTTGCTCGAGCATCGTATGGAGACCGAGCAATGAATCTGCTCCTCAAAATCGTCCTGCGCAACATCCTGCGCAATCGCCGCAGATCCATCATGACCGGGTCGGCGGTGGCGGCGGGCAGTCTGGCCTTGCTCCTTTTCGGAGGATTCACCAGCTATATATTCTCGGGGCTGGAGACCGGCAATGTGCAGCGCAACGGGCATCTGACCGTCTTCCACTCGGGTTACTTCCTCTTCGGCGAAGGCAACCCGGCTGCCTATGGCATCGCTCACTATCGCGGGGTCATGGAATTGATTCATGACGACCCGATACTTCGACCGATGATCAATGTGATGACCCCGACCCAGTCGGTGTTGGGGATCGCGGGTAACTTCACGGGTACGGTCGACGCATCGAAGACTTTCCTCGGCATCGGAATCGTTCCGTCCGATAGAGAGCGGATGCGCGGGTGGGACCCCTATGACACGCGCGCGGTCAACGGGCTCGACAGGCGGATGGCGGATAGTGAGGAGAGTGTCGGGCTCCTCGGCCTTGGCATGGCCCGCGTGCTGGGCCTATGTGGTCCTTTGCGACTGAAAGATTGCCCTCCAGCGCCCGACACCGCGGCAGCGCAGACTCCGGGTACCTCCGCAGTGAATAGGGAGGTGCTCGATCTCGCAGACCGTGATACCGGCGAACACCCCAACGCTGCCCAGGGCGAGCCCCGGATCCAGCTGCTTGCGGCAACCGCAGATGGCGCTCCAAACATCGTGAGTTTGACGGTCGCGGGGGTTGAGCAGCAGGGCGTGCGGGAACTGGACGACAACTACGTCATCATGGACCTGCCCCTTGCACAGCAGCTGGTCTACGGCCGCGGCGAGCACAAAGTGACCGGCATCGTACTGCAGCTCGCGCGCACCCGTGACATGCCGGCGGCCAGAGCCCGCCTCGCGGCACTGATCCGGCAACATCGCCTTCCTCTCGAGATCCGGGGCTTCGGCGAGCTCAATCCCTTCTACGGGCAGGTGGTTCGACTCTTCAGTGGAATCTTCCTCTTCATGACGCTGGTCATGGGAATGATCGTGCTCTTCGCCGTGGTGAACACCATGACCATGAACGTCATGGAGCGCACCAATGAGATCGGCACCACCCGCGCATTGGGGGTCCGCAGGCAGGGCATTCGCCGGCAGTTCCTCATGGAAGGCATGCTCATCGGCGCGATCGGTGCGGCAGTCGGATCCCTCCTGGCGATCGCCCTCTCCCTCGCGGTCAATCATGCCGGCTTGACCTGGGTACCTCCGGGGAATGCGAATCCGATACCCCTTCGCGTCGATGTCCTGGGCAAGCCTGGACTCATCAGCGGCGCCTGGCTGGGATTGGTACTGGTCGCAACACTTGCGGCGCTTCTGCCCGCAAACCGCGCGGCAAGGCTTTCCGTCGTCGATGCCCTGAGACACGTTTGATCGGTGCAGCCCATGAACATGACCTTGCGAAACCGGCGGTTATGGGTGGCGCTCGGATGCGTCCTGCTCGCGTGCGCCCAGGCCCGAGCAGATACCGCGCTGGACATCATCGCCCGCACGGATGAGGTCCGAAATCCGCAACAGCCCTTCCGTACGACAGTGACTCTGGTGGAGTACGCCTCAGGCAGGGCGCGCAGTCAGGACACCCTGGCGGTATTCGCCAAGATGGACCCCCGAAGGCACCAGTTCCGGAACCTGGTGCAGTATGTCGCACCACCACGCGATGCCGGCAAGCGAGTGCTGCTGGGAGGCGGCGCCTTGTGGTTCTACGATCCGGCGTCCAAGGCAAGTGTGCGCATTTCTCCTGCGCAGCAACTCGTGGGTCAAGCCGCCATCGGCGATGTGCTGACGGTCAATCTATCCGCCGACTACAACGCGACTGTGCTCGCAACGGAAAACATCGAGGATGCCGGCAGCGCTCAACGGAAGTGCTGGCACCTGCAGATGAAGGCAGCAGACGACCTGGCTACCTACGGCCGCGTGGAATTTTGGGTCGAGCAGAGGACCTACTTGCCGATCAAGGCCGCCTTCTACTCCGATAGCGGACGTCTGCTGAAGATCGCCTACTATCGCGGTTTCAGCAGTGTTTTGGGGAGGACTCGTCCAACGCAGACGATCATCATCGATGCGGTGGATAAATCACTGGCCACCGTCGCCACATCCTCCGATTACGCTTATCTGGACATACCGGACACGTGGTTTCAACGTGATTACCTGCCCCATCTCGAGACGAGATGACGCGGGGTATCGGGTGGGGCTTGCTCCTGCTTGCTTTGGCCGGGAGCGGCACGGTGAGCGCGCAGTCTGATGGCGATCTGTCGCTCATCCCGCCTGATTCGCAATCCCCACCGAAGGTCAGGGACAGCCGTTCGGGGCAGAATCTCTACCTGGAGAACGCGCTGACGGCAGTGTGGTTGCGCAACGAATTGCCCGTGCCGGCGCAGCCCTCGTACGACTGGCAGGAGCGGCTTCTCCTGGACGCGCGCACCGCCTGGAACGTCGGGCCGGCAACTCGTCTCATCTTCAGCGATCGATTCAATCTCCGTGCCGAAAGCGATATCTCCTCCCCCGATCAGGAGAGCATCGTGAACGACCTTCGCGAGGCGTACATGGAATGGCGGCTGGCGGACCAGACTTATCTGGCCTTCGGCCGGATCAACCTCAAGAGCGGCATCGCGCTGGGGTACAACCCGACCGACTACTTCAAAGCGCGGACGGTGTCCGAGCCTCTCTCGGCCGATCCCACCGTCTTGCGCGAGGACCGTCTGGGAACGGTCATGCTCCGACTGCAGCACATCGGGGCGGGTGGGTCTATCACCGTGGCGTTCGCGCCGCGATTGCGGCGACAGAGCCCGATATACTCGAACACCGAGTTGTCGACCTTCGACCCGATGCTCGGCCGTATGAACTCGGAGCATCGCTTCCTAATCAAGAGCAGCATCGATCTCTCTTCGGACCTCATTCCTGAAGTGCTGATCTATCATGACCGCCACGACACTCGATTCGGGCTCAATCTCGCGATGACTCTCGGCCACAGTATCGTCGCCTACGTCGAGGAATCGGCCGCCAGGCGCCGCGACCTGATTGCCCGAGCGCTCGACTTCGGCCGTGCCGCGGGCGCGCTGCCCGCGGGCGCTACCGATGAGCCGCCGCCATCACCAGGCAGTTCTCTCAAGAATGAGCTCGCCATCGGCGCCTCGTACACCACCCCAGGCCGTGTCACCTGGAACCTCGAATATCACCTCAATCAGGCCGGCTTCACCTCAGAGGATTGGAGTCGCTGGTTTGCAATCGGCAGCGCAGCAGCAGCACTGCCGGCGCTCGCCAACGAGCTCTGGTACATCCGCGGCTATGCACTCGATCAAGAGGAGCAGAGCACGGAGCAGGCCATCTTCGTAAGAGCCGACTTGACCGATGCGTTCGGGCTCAATCTCGAGCTCTCAGGGTTCGCGAACGTCGATCTGCGCGACGGCTCGGGGCAGGCTCAGGGAGAGGCCGATTACTACTGGTCCGACGCCTGGACGATCGGACTGCTGGCCGCGGGAGATTTCGGATCCCGGAGATCGGATTTCGGCAGTCTGCCTGCTGCCGGCAGCATTCTCCTTTCAGTGAGAAGGTATCTCTGAGGAACTTCGACACCGCTCATTGCCTCCACACTGCAGGACCTTCGGCTTCGCCTGCGCTTACGCCGAATCGATGGTCGATGACGGGTCGTCGATTCCACAGGGCCACCGCCTGATCTCGTGACGGCTCTCGCATCCGCTCATCTCGCACTCGGGCAGGATCACCACTGCGCGCCAGGGGGTCATCCGCACCTTGGATTGCACCGGGCGCGTTCCATGGAAAACGGGCATCGGCCCGAACGCCGGCGCCGCGCAGCAATTCGCACCTGCGCGCGCGCGCCGATCACCACTGCCGCCAAACGGGGGTCTGGGTCATGGCGGGATTGCAATGATGAGGGCCGTGCATGAGTTCTTCTGCATACAGGGCCGCTGCCGCGAGATACAGCTGACCGAAGACGCTCACTATCCCGTGCTGCTCTCGATCGAGCAGATGCCCGGCGGCCTCGAGATCCTTGGCGGGGTCGCGACCCACGCTCCGGGTCTGCGGATCAAGTACCGGGGATGCAAGCAGGATCTGCTGGCTCTCGGCTGCATTTCCCGCGAGAGGCTCGCGGTTGCACGGTACGGCCGATACGAGGATGACCCACGCGGCTTCATACTTTACGTGGAAAGGTCGGCGTCTTCGGGACATCGCCGCACGATGGAGCTGTCGTACTTCGCGCAATGCCGGGTATTCGCCAGCACGCTGCCTGGGGTGCGCGCCTACTGCGCCGACTGGCTCGAGGCATTGACAGCCCGGCCGGTGCTGCGGCTCGTAGTCGATAACACACGGCGGACCTGAGCAGCGCGCTTCACTGCGCGACGGCGCGCTCGATCAGCGGGACCACGGCAGCGAGATTCGCGGCCAGTTCACCCGGCAGACGATAGCGCTGCACGATGTACTGGGGATCGTTATAGGCGACCCAGACTCTTCCGTCGGTCGCCTCCCACGAGAGCAATTTCAGTGGCAGATCGAGCCCCGCCGCCGGCGCCGCCAGCAGCAGCGGCGTGCCTGCCTTGGGATTGCCGAAGATCAGCATCTGCTGCGCGCGCATTCGCAGTCCCGCGCGCCCGGCGTCGCCGCTGAAATCGATACGCGCGAAGACCAGGATCCCTCGTTGCTTCAGCAGCCCCTCCAGGCGATCGATCGTGGTGTTGACGGGGTGATACGAGAGCAGCTGTATTGCACCAGGAATGACAGCCGCAGACGAAGTCCGCTCGATCAGCTCGATACGGTTGTCGAAAGGATCGCGCACGAATGCGCGCCGCGTCGCCTCGATGATCTCCGGTTCCGTCGCGTGGAATCCCTTGTCCCGGCATCGGGCCAGCAGGCTGTCCAGATCGCCGACGAGAAGTCCCGGATGGGCCTTGGCGCAGGGCCGGAAGTCAGGCTCAACCCCCAAGTGGATCTTCACCGATTCGGCCTCGAACCAGCAGCCGCCGCGCGCGGCGAGCGGCGGCGGTTTGGGCCTTTCGGGAAGCTCCAGCACCTCGCCGTAGAATGCGCGCGCTCGGTTCTCCCCCCCCGCGGGCATCGCCAACTGCACATGATCGAGTCCGATGATTCCGATGGCCGTCTCTCCTCTCTGCGCGCGCCTCTAAAACATCATTACTTCAGGCGCCCTTTCGCCAGGCGATCAAGAGCCCGGGCCATACCCGAAGTGATACCGAAGATGTTACGTCTCGCCCGTGGCGAGAGCGCGCGCCAGTCATCCAGACACCCGATGCCCGCGGCGATCAAGCGATCGAGCAGGTATTGCTCGGTGAATTCCCCCGACTGCCGATCGTCGATCTCCTGATGATGCAGACCCGTGACCATGGCGATGCCCTCAACACTAGCCTCTTGGGGTGACCTTGACAGATCGCACCGGATGGAGCAGTGACCGTCATCGCATGATAGTTGCCGATCGTGGCCTGACTTTACTTATTCATGCCACCCTCTCCGGAAACCATGATCATGGTCGCCTGCATGAGAGCGATCACCCTGTAAGCAGACCCGGCGGCAGCGAAGGCCCGAACTTCCCCCGTGCAGACCGCGAGTAATCTGCCGGTGTTCTGCACTCTCCCGATGGCAAGGAAATGTCGGCCCAGCGCCGGCCGCATAAGGTTGATCTTGAGCTCGGCAGAGAGGACCTCGCAGTCCGGCGGCCCCTGGGTCAGCGCCGCATAGCCGCAGGCGCTCTCGACAATGCTGGTAATCGCGCCTGCGTGCCCAAAGCCGTGCTGCTGCGAAAGATGCTCGGGAAACGGCAGGGCGATATGCACCTCGCCCTCCGCTACGAGGGCCAACCGCGCGCCGAGTGTTTTCCATCAACCGCTGCGCGGCGAAGCTGGCGGCGATTCGCTGCTCGATAGGGGTCATGATGGTTTGCAATTGCGCCCTCGGCGCCGGCCGCTGACGCCAAAAGGAGACGGCTCCGCCACTAGACATATCATATTTGAGGGGCCATGCTACCTCTGCGTTCTCAGATGCGCTCATGTCGAATAGGGAACATCTGGGATCGGCTTTGAGCTTACAGCGATAAAGGCAAACCCGCCGAAAGGCGGGGACGCAAAGCTACCGGTCTAAGGGCATAAGCCTATGACAGCGGGGTTGCCACTCCACTTCACGTGTGAGCGTGCAAGCTCGACGGCGTCGGATCTGACGCCCTCCCGGCAGCGATTGGATCTTGCATTCCGGGGGAACCCATGACATCGACATCAGCTAGATCGCTTGATCCTTCGAGCACCCACGTCGTGCATCGAGGTAACACGGCCGCTGGCCCATTCATGCTCACGCTGTGCCGGCTGCTCGAACCGGTTTCGATTCGGCCACCGCAATCACCCCATCTCAAGCCGTTCACATTCTTCACGAGCCGTACGCCGCAGCAGGATGGCGCTGACCACCTGTATCTGCATATGGGGTTCTTCGGGACGCTGGCCCATGCCGAAAGGTGGGCGCAATCCGTACGCAGCCGACATCCCGATGCGACCGCGACCGCTGCGCCACGCAAGTTCTGGCAATCGCCGGCGACTCCTGAGCCGTTGACCGACACGCAGGTGCTCAACATTCTGGAAACGCGCCGCTACCTCCCGCCTCATAGCGAGGTCGACACGCGCGGCAGCGAACAGATCGAGCTGCTTCGCCCCGACGACACGGGTGTCCGGCTCGCTCTGAAGGAAGCCGTCGCTCGCGGCGCGCCCGTTCACTTCGCCGTGCAGCTCCATTGGTCGCCACGGGCGATCGATCCGAGCCGTATCCCGGCGCTCGAGATATTCAACGCGTACTCGCTTTATGCGGTCGAGACCCGCCGCGCCAACCGCTCCTGCTTCTTTCTGCGGCTCGGGTTCTTTGCGGATCCGGTGTCGGCTAAGTTGGTCGCGTTGCACGTACGCTCGACCTTCGCCTCGGCGGCGGTAGTGCCGGTGCTCGATGAGGAGATTGCTCGCGCACGTGAAGCCCACTCGGACGTGGAGTCGATTCCCTGTTTCGTGCAGCAGCATCTCGGCCACGGATTCGAGCCGAGCGGCACGGCCGCCTGGGCAACGGAGGCGCAACCCGGGAGCGAGCCACGCCGCAGCGCCTCCCAAGGGGCCGAGACGCTCGAGCAGACCCTCGCGCAGCTTGCCGAGCGGGAATTGTGGCGTGACCCCGACGTGCTGAGCGATACCGGCGTGCGCCACCTGAAGGTAGAGATGGAAAAGCGAAAGTCGGACCGACGGCACTGAGACCGGCCGAAGCCCGCTCAGGGCTCAGGCTCTGCAGCGCCGAGATAAGCCAAACCGGCGGTGCCATTCTGGGATTCACGCCGAACCGTTCGCGGGTCAACGGGGGTCTGTGTTACAGGCTGGTTGACCCTAGGCAACAGATAGTGTCGTTCCAGACCCTCGGGGAGCGGTAGATGCGCCGGCGGAGAATTTTCGCCGGAGGCGTACGCCAGAGTCCGCTCATACAGCGCTTCGAGTCGCGCGGCCGGCAGCGACCAGTCGAGCAGGCGCTCGGCCCGCTCGCGGCCGAGCCGGCCGAGTCGTTCGCGCGCCGCGGGTTCGGCTGCCAATTGTTGCAGCGCGTCGGCCAGACCCGCTGCATCGCCGCGCGCGACCAGCAGCCCGGTCTTTTCGTGCTCGATCAGCTCGGGAATACCACCGGCGTTGCTCGCGACACAAGGCAGTGCGCACGCCAGGCCTTCGGCGATGGGCAAGCCGAACGGCTCCTCGCACAGTGAAGGAATGACGAGCACGTCGGAGCGGTGGTAGCAATCGATCACTGCCTCCCGTGACAGTTGGCCGAGAAATCGTACGCGGGCGCGAGAGCCGGTGGGGAGGAGCGACTCGATGTAGCGCCGGTACCCCGAGCGCGCGCGCAGAAGCTGTCTGTCGAGGCTGCCCCAGAATCCGCTGCCGTAGAACTGTCCGAGCGCGGCCATCTGCCGGTCGCGGGCAAGCAGTTTCACTTGGCTGAGCGGCAGAAGCCCAGCAGGGCCTACAATATCCAGCTCCGCGTGCTCACCGGCATCGAGGAGATGCGCGAAAGCGGCCGCCAGTATGTGGACGCCCTTCTCCGGCGATACCCGCCCGACGTAGAGAATGCGCAAACCGCCGCGACCTGTCGCGGCGTCGTGTCGGCCAGGCCGGAAAGTCGCCGTATCTACCCCGTTGCCGATCGTGTGAATCCGACCGGCCATGTACGACATCCGCGCCTCGATGCGCCGGCTCACAAATTCACTCGGCGTCACGATCGCCGTGACGTCCTGCAGACGCGCGCGTATGGGGTCTGGAGGTAAGAGAGAGTGCAGCTCATCGTGCACGTGCATGATGAGCCGCGCGCCCGGCACGGCGCGGCGAAACAGCGGCAGGAACTGCGAGTGGTTCTGCAGATGAACAATGTCGGGACGATATCGCTGGAGCGCCCGTGCCACGCCCAGACCATACTCGCGAAAATAGGCACTCGAGGCGAAATACGGGGAATGCCAGCCGAGTATGCCCGTGCCGAGATCGAGCGCTTTGTGCAACGTGCGCCACACGGGAACACGGCAGATGCCCAGGAGGGAGCCATAGGATTCTTCCGCCGCCTGCCCGGGCGCTTGCGGAGCGAACACCATGGCCTCATGGCGCCGCGCGATGCGGGTAGCGAGCTCCCAGAGGACTGTCGTCACCGATCCGCGCTGCGCCGGTGCAGCGACTACCGGGTCACGAGGCTGGCTGACGAAGGCGATTTTGACCATTTCCGATCAGATTTCTTCCGCGGTTGCCGTTCATCCGACTCAGCACGGCCGCGATCAATGCGGGTACGAACTCGTGGCGCTTGCCATCGACGAGCGTCAGCTCGCCGGCCCCACTCAGCGTGTGCAGACCATCGGGGCACGGTCCCCCAGGGTCCGGGCGCAGGTGCGCTGCGACTTCCTCCTCGAACTCATCAGGCGTCAGCCGGGTCACGCGGTTGATGACCAGTGCACCGCCGTAGACGCGCGAGCAGTCCTGGGCCGGCCGGTAGAGCGCACCATCGGCCCCCACGAACGGAGTGCCTGCCGGCCGTGATGCGCGCAAGTCGCACTTGACGGGATTCAGCGCGTGCTCTGTCCACGGGCCGCGCAGGCTGGCCGAATGGAAGATGAAGAGCTTCGCTTCGTCCTGGTCTGCATGGTTGCCGGTAAACATCCACCAATGCTCCTCGTGCCGGATCACGGTGGCGTCCGCCCCGGCGAACCCATCGAGCAACACGCTGTCGGGAACCCACCGTGCGGGAAACTCCAGTGCGCGAAAGAGCTGCACACGCCGCTGCGCAGAGGTCTCGGGTATGCAATAGATTTCGCCCTCGTCCTCGATGATCTGCGGATAGGAAACATGACTGTCGAAGCTGAGCGAAGTCGGCGTGATGGCGAGCGACCCGTCGCGGCGGCGGTCGATCGCGGCAATGCGCCCTCGCCGCTCTTTCCACGAAAACGCTTCCGCCAGAATGGTCATCGTTCCGTCGGCGCGAACGAGGCCAAAGGGGTCGGCGAGAAATCCTTCGAAAGGTACATCCAACCAACGGATCCTCGTGGGATCGAAGGCCGCGACGAGTCTCTCGATCGGCTGTTCGATGATCCCGATCCTCCAGCGCTCGCGAGTCAGCTGCACCTTGACCCGTCGGCCAATATTGCGCAGCAACGCCACTGGAAGCCGGGCACGAAGCGAGATCTGCGCTGCGCGATTTCTCGCCGGCAGCTCGACTTCGATGCCCGCAGGAGGCCCGCCGCCGCGCGCGAGCTCGGCCAGCTTCTGGGCAGGCCAGCGGCTTGCCGCCTCGATGAGGCGCCCGCGGGTCGCCGCGAGAGAATGGAGAACCGTCTTGACCGACCCCTCCCGCAAGATCACGGCTCTGCCGCCGGGGAGGAGCCGCGCGAGCCGGACGAAGGCTGCACGCCCGCCTGCCAGGAACTCCAGGAGTCCGGGCGCGATGCGCGCCGGCGTCTCGCCGTAGAGAAATGTCCAGTAGCCCAGGCGCGGGCCGACAATATGGTCAGCTGCGGCGGGCCTTGAGGTCAGGTCCAGGATCAGGTCAAGATCCGCCGCAGAGCGCACCTCTTCCAGCCGACGGATCTCGGCTCCGCCCAACGCGCGCAGCGCATCGAAGCAGCCCCGATCCAACGGGGAGGCTGACCGGCGCACGGCAATCGATAGCGACTTGGCAGCTGACATTGTCTTGGTCCTGGCACTGGAGAAATACGCGCCCCAGAGCGGCGTTCCTCTCTCCCCAGTCTCTTTCAGCAGCTCGATGGTTCGGTGGAAGCAGGGTTGATGCCAAGCCTGAGCATGAAACGGGCCTGAAGACCCCGCGGCGGCACCTTGGGCCTCGCCGACGCAGAGCTTTAGCTTTTCCGGCCCCTACGCGCAGGGACCTCTTTGCTGCGGCACAAGACCGCCGGCCCCCGCCCCTTCCGCGCCGTCAAACGCTCAAATCGAGCTGTGAGGCAAGCCGCGCGAGCTGTGCGCTGTTTCTTGCGCCGAGCTTTTCGCGGATGGACGATTGATGGTTGGCCACGGTCTTCTCGGAGAGTGCGAGCTTCTCGCTGATGCTCCTCACGGTCTCGCCCTGTACGAGCAGACGCAGAACTTCGAACTCGCGCGGCGTCAGCGCCTCGATCTCCGACTTGCCGGGTTGCGCCGCGGACCGCGCGATGTTTGTCGCCACGTCGGGGCTCACGTAACGCTCTGCGCGGGAGACCGCATAGATTGCCTGCACGAGCACTTCCGGTGCGCTCGCCTTGCTCAGATAGCCGAGCGCCCCGGCCTCGAGCGCGCGGCGCGCATAAATCGCATCGTCATACATGCTGAACATCAGTATGCGCAGCTGCGGCTGGTCCTTGAGCATGCGGCGTGTCGCCTCTATCCCACTCAGTCCTGGCAGTGCGATGTCCATGACCACCACGTCCGGGCCGAGCATGCGCGCTTGCTCGCACGCCTGTGTGGCATTGCTCGCCTCACCGATGACCTGGATCCCTGACTCGTTTTCGAGGAGCCGCCGATAGCCCTGGCGCACGACGGCATGGTCATCCACGAGCAGAATCTTGGTCGGGCCGCTCACGGCGACAGTACCGCGTCCGGTGGCACCGGAATCTGCGCCGAGAGCTCGAAGCCCTGCCCGCGCGAGCTCTTGAACACGAGTTTCCCCTGCAATGCGCGCACGCGCTCGCGCATACCCATCAGCCCAAGCCCGCGAGTCGGCAGGCCGGGCGTAGTACCGACACCATCGTCGGCGACGGCGACGTCGATCCATTGATCATCCGCGCCACCCTCTCCGATGCGCTCGAGGCGAACGACTACGTGCCTGGCGGCGGCGTGCTTCGCGACGTTGGTCAGGGCCTCTTGAACGAGCCGGTAAAGGGTGACAGTGATGCCTTCCGGCAGCGCGCCGAGATCTCCAGCGATGGAGAGCCGCAGCGACACGCCGGGCATGCGCGGGCGCCATGTCTCGATACAGTGCTCCAGTGCAGCGGCAAGCCCCAGCTCATCCAACCCCGTTGGCCGCAGCTCGCGGATGAGAGTCGCCAGAGCGCCATGAATGTGGTTGCAGTTCTCGACGATCGTGCGCGCGCGTCGGTGCGTTGCCGGCTGGAGAGCCTGGGTGTCGTCACGAATACCGACGGCATCCAGCTTGATGACATTCAGATATTGCCCGAGCTCATCATGCAGCTCGCGCGCCAGGGCCTTGCGCTCGGTCTCCTGCAGCTCGACATACTGTTGCGCCAGCCGTCGGTTGTCCGCCAGCGCCGCCGCGAGTTGTGCCTCGGCCGACTTTCTCCGCCCGATTTCCCGCCGGGCTTCGCCATAGCGGCGCGCGGCGAACCAGCTCAGGCCCAGACCGAGCACGAGGAGCACCGTCGGAAGCTCATCGAGCTGGTACCGCTCGTAAGGCGCGTTCAGGCGACGCAGCATCTCCGTCACATTGAAGAGCGCGCACAGCACCCAGGTGGCAATCGTCACGGCTGCGACGAGGACCGCATCGCGCAAATGCGTCCTTGGAACGGAATGCAAAGGAGCCCCCATCGCGGAACGCTGCATGAGCCGCCGTGTCGAAGCTGCCAAAGCGGGGTCGGCTAGTCTCCAAGACTCGGCGCAGCTTCCTGCTGCGCCGGTGCATGCTCGTTGCTATTTAATGAGCTTCCGCCGTCATCGCCGCCTTCACGGCCGGGCGCGCGGCAATACGCTCCTGGAAGCCGCGAAGGTTGGGAAACGGCGAGAGATCGAACTTCACCGTACCCGCCCAGTTGGTGACGGTGAAGAGATAGGCGTCGGCGACCGTGAAGTGATCCCCGAGGAGGAACGAGCGGCCCGCGAGCTGCTTCTCGACCAGGTCGTAGCGCTTGCTCAAATAGGCCAACCGGTCGGCGCGCGTCTCGGCCGGGGTGTTTGGCCGAAAGAGGGGCGAGTACGTCTTGTGGAGCTCGGAATTGATGTACCCGAGCCACTCCTGCAGATGATAGCGGGCCAGCGTGCCGGCGCGCGGCGCAAGCCCCTTCTCGGGCTTGAGATCCGCCAGATACTGCACGATCGTGGGGCCTTCAGTGAGTATCTCACCGTCGTCCAGCTGCAGCGCCGGGACGTAGCCCTTGGGGTTGATCGCCAGGAAGTCGCCCTCGGTAGTGATGGTCTTCGTCTTCAGATCCACCTTCTGCAGGCGCAGCTCGATGCCCGCCTCGTGGGCGACGATGTGCGGTGATAGCGAGCAGGCCCCGCTCGTATAGAACAGTTTCACGTTGATCTCCTTTGGTCGCAGCAAACGGAAGCGGGGCCAAACTTATCATCCGCACTTACTTCTGTATAGCACCGCACTTTCGGTAAGCACGAAAATCCACTATCCTCCCGGTAACGAGTTACCCATGCCGCACAAGGTCCGCAAGAGCAAAGCGCCCCCACCGCCACCCGGCTGCCCCATGGGCACGTGTATGGCGCTGCTGGGAGGCGCCTGGACGACGAATTTGATCTGGCAACTGAGCGGCGGACCGCGCCGGTTCGGAGAGCTCTACAAGGACATACCAGGCATTTCACCCAAGATGTTGACCTCGCGGCTGCGGGAGCTCACGACCAAGGGCGTAGTGACCCGCGAGGTCGTACCCAGTTCGCCGCCCTCCGTCGAGTATGGGCTATCGCGGCTGGGCAGGGAGCTGATCCCCGTCATCGACACGATCGTCCGGGTGGGGACTCGCCTGCTGGAAGAGCGCATCCGTCGAGCTGTCTAGCCGCCCAGCCCGCTTCCTGCTCACCAGCACTGGTGTACGCTGGATCGTATATAGCGGTCGTAAACGGCGCGCACGGCCTTCATCTGCTCCTCCGTCAGGCTTTGCAAAGCACTCGCGCCGGTATTGTCCTCGACCTGTCGTGAGCTCTTCCCGCCGGGGATGATGGTCGAGACTCCGTCGAACATCAGGATCCAGCGCAGAGCCAGTTGCGCCAGCGTCGCGCCCCCCGGTACCAGCGACTTCAGCTCTTCGACGGCTTTGAGGCCGACTTCGTAGGGCACGCCAGCGAACGTCTCGCCTGCGTCGAAAGCCTCGCCATGACGATTGAAGTTACGGTGGTCGTCGGCTGCAAACGTCGATGCCGCGGAGAGCTTGCCAGTGAGCATCCCCGAAGCCAGCGGAACACGGATGATGGTCGCCACTGCGCGGCGCTGCGCCTCGGCAAGAAAGCGCTCGGCCGGACGCTGACGGAACATGTTGAAGATGATCTGGATGGAAGCCACGTTGGGGAATTCCATCGCCTTGAGCCCCTCCTCAACCCTCTCCACGCTCACGCCGTAATGCTGGACCTTGCCGGATTTCACCAGATCGTCCATGACGGCGAATGTCTCCGGCCGGTAGTAGCTGTCCGTCGGCGGGCAGTGAAGCTGCACGAGCTCGAGCGACTCGACGCCGATGTTCTGCAGCGAGCGGTCGATGAATGCCGTGAGGTTTTCCTTGTTATAGCCCGCCGCGACGTGCGGGTTGAGGCGCCGCCCGGCCTTGGTGGCGATATGAAAGGGTGTGCTCGTTTCCTTGCGCAGCCTGCGCAAGAGCCGCTCAGAGCGGCCGTCGCCGTAGACATCCGCCGTGTCGAAGAAGTTGACTCCGAGGGCGAGAGCCCGCTTCAGGGCGGCGATGGACTGCTCGTCGTCGACGGCCCCCCACTCCCCACCCACCGCCCAGGCCCCGAAGCTGATCTCCGATACATCCCATCCGATTCGGCCAAACTTGCGGTACTTCAAGGGAATCTCCGTGCGGACGGGCGCTGCAGCGGCGGCGGTCAGCCCTGCATGGTAAAGCCTCGCACGGCAAAATCAACGAGGGCTTGCGCGGGAGCGCCAGAGTCTCGCGCTTGCAATCCGCGCTCCCTCGACCAGGGCGGCGAGCTTCAGATAGGCAATATCCGGCTCCACGGGCCCGAAACCCGCGAACGTGCCATAGCCGCAATCGCTGCCGCCGATCACGCGCTCCCGGCCGACCAGCCCCGCGAGCCGCTCGAGCCGCTCCGCGACGAGGAGCGGATGCTCCACATAGTTGGTGGTCGAGCTGATGACGCCTGGAATCAGAATCTTCTCATCGGGCAGCGACACATCCTGGAACACTGCCCATTCATGGGCATGGCGGGGATTCGCCGCCTCGAAGAGCAGCGCCTGCGGCTTGGCGCGCAGCACGACCGGCAGCAGCCGGGCGAGCGGAATATCGTGATGATGCGGCCCTTCGTAA
Organism: Steroidobacteraceae bacterium; assembly: GCA_025451845.1. Lineage (GTDB taxonomy): Bacteria > Pseudomonadota > Gammaproteobacteria > Steroidobacterales > Steroidobacteraceae > 13-2-20CM-66-19. Next base: position 123,814 of record JANWJS010000011.1, on the reverse strand, counting down.
TTGCCCCAACAGACGTGCATGCGTACCCGATCCGCAGGCACGTTCCGCAGGGCGTGATTGAGCACCTCGATGTGCCTCGCCGCGAGCACCGTGAATTCCTCTTCGGTGCGGTCGCGGTACAGGGTATGGCGGCCCATGCCGAGATCGGGCGCATCGATCTGCAGCAGGAAGCCGGCCGCGACGATCGCCTCGTACTCGCTGCGCAGGGCCTCGGCAAGCGCCTCGAGGTACTGATCCCCGGTGCGATAGAAATCGTTGGGCTGAAACAACGCGACGACGCCTGGGGAGGCGGCGTTCATGAACGTCTCGAGCGGCGCGGCGGCGAGCGATGCCGCCTGCAGATTCTCCAGGTCAGCCGCAAGCGGCCGCGTGTCCTTCACCTGCACGGGACCCACGCAGCGCGGCCTACGGTACTTCGCCGTCGCACCCCTCTCGGCGAGTTTCTTGAGGAGGCCCGGAAATTCCACGAGATCCTGCCCGGGCTCGCGTGGCGTATCGCCATCGAAGCCGGACAGCCGCTCCGACACGTAGGTCGCATAGCTGATCTTACTCATCTCGCCGTCGCTGACGACGTCGATGCCGACATCCACCTGGCGTCGCACGACCTCCTTCACCGCCTTCGCGATGGTAGCTGCTGCGTCCGCCTCCTCGGGCATGCCGCCAGCTCGGGCAAACAGAACGTCCGTCACCGCCTGGGTGCGCGGTAAGCTCCCGACATGCGTCGTCAGGATACGATCGGTGCTTCGCTGCATGCGTCGTCCCGGGGCTACTCGGGCCGATAGGTATTGTTGGAAGTATGATCGCCGGCAAGCCAGCGCTTGAGGTCCGAATGAGCGTTGGCGCGCCGCGTCCGCGCGATCTGATCGGCCTGCGGGGCATCCAGCGTGAATTCCAGGATGAGCCCGTTGGGGTCGGTTACGTACACGGAGCGGCAATACCCGTGCTCGAGCACAAAGGTCTTCGGCGGCGTATAGCCGGCCTCCTGCAGCCGTCTCTCGATGTCCGCCTGGGTGTCACCGTCGACGTTCAGGGCGATGTGATGGAACGGCGTGAAGGGCATCTCGGGGCCGAACTGCTGGTCATCCTCCGGCTTCGCGAACTTGAAGAAGGCAAGCGCGCCGCCGTCGCCGATGCCGAAGAAAAGGTGGCAGTAGACACGCTCGGCACCGAAGAGCTGATCGATCTCGCACCACGTCGCCATCAGCGGCAAGCCGATCACCTCCTCATAGAACTTGCGCGTGGCCTCCAGGTCATGTGTGACATAGGCCATGTGGTGCAGGCGGGAAGGCAGCTTTGCGAGGGTCGTGGCCATGGGTACCTCCAGGTCAGAAGCGATACTCGAAATCGAGCCCGTAGCGCCGCGGCAGGGCCCGCCAGAGGAACCCTCCTGGGGAGAATTCCGCATTGTAGATCTTATTGGTGAGGTTCTTCGACCAGGCCGTGAGGCTCCACTGGGTGCCCTGCAGGCTGAGGTCGAGGTTGACGAGCGAAATCGGGTCGCGTGAGGTTGAGTTCGCCGGGTCCCACCACGTGCGGCCGATGTTCTGAAAATCGAGGCGCGCAGTCCCCTTGAGCCCATCGGTGAGCGCATGCAGATACATCGCGCCCGCGTTCACGGTGTCGCGCGACACCAGTGGCGCCTGGTTCCCGAGGACGGTGGGATCGGCCATCTTGGTGATCCGGCTGTCCGTGTACCCATACCCGGCGTAGACCTGCAGATGATCCGTGGGATAGGCGGTGAGCTGGATCTCCGCGCCCTTGTACGTTGCATTCAGGTTGCCGAGATTCTGCGTGGAGTTCTGTGAAAGGTAGACGAAGAAATACCCGTTGTTCGAATGAGTGTGAAACACGTCGGCGTCGACACTCAGCCGGTGATCGAGCATGTCTCCCTTGACGCCCAGCTCGAAAGTATCAGCGATCTCGGCATTGAACACGTCGTTGACGCCCTTGATGCCGTTTGCGACGGCTACCGCGCCCACTCCCGTCTGGTTGAATCCGCCGCTGCGAAAGCCGCGGCTCCAATCGGTGTACAGGGTCCAGGCGTCATTCGGCTTGTAGCGCAGGGTGAGTTTCGGCTGCCACGCTCCCCAGGTTTCCGTGCGTACTTCGCCATCGTAAGCGGTCGGGTCCAGGACCATCCGCAGAAAATAGGGCGGCGTGCGAGTGGTGTCACTGACCTTGTCCTGGTCGTAGCGCAGGGCCGCATCCACCTCCCACTGGTCGGTCAGCTTATAGGTAGCATCGCCATAGGCCGCCCAGGCATTGCTCTTCTGGCCATCCGCGAGGAAAGTGACGTTCGTGTTGGTCGCAAAAGGATTCGTCGGAGCGACGAGCGGAGTCTCATAGACGGCTGGAACGCCCAAACCCCGATCCACGATATTGTCCGTTGAAATGAAGCGCTCCTTGTGCAGGAAGTAGAGCCCGGCGATCCACGTGAACCGCTCCTTCGAGGGCGAGGTGAAGCGCAGATCCTCGCTCCACGAGCGCACGCGGATGAACTGGCTCTGACTCTCGTCCAAGGGGCCGCCGAGCGCCGCAGGAATCGTCGCGAAGAAATAGTCGTTGGCGATCGAAGTATTGATCGGGCGGAAATCATAGGCATCGCCGGTATCGATCTCCTTGGTCTGGTCGTAGTCCGAGATCGACGTGAAAGTTCCGTAGTCCGTGCGGTAGTCCAGCTTGAACGGGATGTCCAGGATGTCGCGGTTGTCCGTGCCTTCGTTGTTGACCTGAATGGGGCTGGTGATGTCGTTCGCGTTCGCGGCCGTGGTGAAGCTGGAGAATACGTTTGCCTCGTCATCGCGCGGAATGACGTAGAAGTAGGCGGTGGTCTGCACCCGATCGTAGGCGAGGCGCAGGTCAGCCGTAAGGGCCCCACCCGGCTCCCACAGCAGTCGCACCCTGCCTGCGTAGTCGCGGTACGGGTCCGCCTTGCGATTGAGGTAGGTGTTCTCGAGGTAGCCATCCGTGTTATAGAAACTGAGGGCGGCGCTGTATTTCAAGGTACCGGCGGAGTCGAGCGGACCGCTCACGATGCCGCGGGCGCGCTCGGCCGGCCCGTTCCCCACGCCGAGCGTGACGCTGCCCTGGGTGTGATCGGAGGGCGGGGTTGTGGTGATGATGATCGCCCCGCCGATGGCGTCCCGGCCGTAGAGGGCCCCCTGCGGCCCCTTCAGTACCTCGATCTGCTGGATGCCGAACAGCTCCTGGGCGAACTGTTCCGGGTCCGTCTCCTCGACGCCATCGACGATCACGGCGACCGAGGGCTCGCTGTTGCGGGCCTGCGAAATGCCCCGGATGGTGACGAAGGCATTGCCGACGTTCTGCGTCTGGACCAGCGTCATGTTCGGCACCATCGCGATGAAGTCGCGGGGGCTGGTGATGTTGGCAGACCTGATCGACTGCGGAGTGAACACGCTCTCCGTCATCGGCAGATTGCGGAACAGCTCCGGGCGCTTGCGCGCCGTCACGACCACCTCCTGGAGGCTGGCGACGGTTTGCGCCCTGGCCGGAACTGCGATGAGCTGCCCAAGCTGCCCAAACATCATGGTCAGCGCGGCTAACCATCCTACGTAAGATGTGCGCACGGTGATATCCCCTCGTTATTGATTCGATATTCGGGTCCGGTGCTCCTCACCTGCGGGCCGGCCATTCGGCTGCGGCTCGCAACGCCTCGCGAATCTGTGCTCCATGCTCGTCGAGAAGAGGAGCTGAGTGCACGCTTCTGGCGTGCTCACCCGCGAATCTGACGGCCGGACGCACGGCACGATCGCCGCCATGTGCCGTCTCGACCGGAACGATGAGCCCCAGATGCGCCACCTGCGGATCGGCAACCACTTGATCGACCCCATTGATCGGTGCGTGCGGCACGTCGTGGTGGCGAAGCCTCTCGGACCAGTGGCTCAGATCCTTTGCCGCGAAGCGGGTCATGAGCTCCGAGCGCAACGCTTCGTAGTTTGCGATCCGCGCCTGGCGCGTGTGGAAGCGTGGATCGAGCGCAAGCTGCGGGTCTGCGAGCGCCGCGACGAGGCCGGTCCAGAACTTCTCGAGCGAGGAGAGATGGAGGACGATCAGCCTTGCGTCGGCGGTCCGCAGGATGTAGGCCTGCGCCAGACGTGGGCGGTCGGCGGCGCGGGGCACCGTGCCCAGCGCGAAATAGGCTGCAAACGGCTCAACGGCGAAGTGAGTCATCGCCTCGAGCATGGAGACTTCGACCAGCGTGCCCTCGCCCGTGCGCCCGCGTTGCACCAGCGCTCCAAGAACCCCATAGGCCGCATAGATGCCGGTAATCGCGTCGGCGAGCGCCGGTCCGAGAAACTGGGGGTCGCGCGCGTCGACTACGACGCTCAGAAAGCCGCTGAGCGCCTGTGCAACCGAGTCGTAGCTCGGCCGCTCCGCATACGGTCCATTGCGGCCGAAGCCGCTGATCGCGCAGTAGACGAGCCGCGGATTCAATTCCCGCAGCCGCTGCGGGCCCGAGCCCAGGCGCTCCGCGGTGCCGGGCCTGAAGTTCTGGATGAAGACGTCCGCTTCGCGGATGAGGCCTTCGAACAGCTCCCGGTCGGCCGCGCGCTTGAGGTCGAGGGCGATCCCGCGCTTGTTGCGGTTGTAGGCCTGGAAATGCGGCGAGTACCGGCCGCCCTGGTAGCTGCGGTAGGGATCGCCGTCCGGGCTCTCCACCTTGATGACATCGGCGCCGAGATCAGCGAGCATCATTCCCGCGCAGGGACCCGTGATGAAGGTGCCCTGCTCCACCACGCGAATGCCCGCGAGAGCCCCGGCGAGACCGGTGCGCTGTGGGCTCGGAGCGCTCATGGCTTCGGCCTCTGGCCGGGCGGGGCGTCGCCGTCGTAACCGATCGCCTCGGCGGCTGCAGCGGACATTGCGAAGCCGATCGGGCGAACCTGCTCCTCCACGAGGTGTGCAATGAGACCGGCCGTGCGCGCCAACAGCGGCACGCCTTTGAGCGCGTGCAGCGGGTAGTGGGCATCCAGAAGCACCGCCGCGATGGCGCCGGAGACATTCAGGGTGAGCGCCTTGCCGGTCAGCTCCGGGAGCAGCCGCTCGACGCTGCGCGCCAGATCCGTGTATCGGCCTGCCGTCCCGAGCTCCTGCGCGATCGCCAGGAGGCGCTCCGCTCTGGGATCGGAGCGCTTGTGCAGTGGGTGCCCGTACCCCGGGATCGCCCGCCGCTGCCCGCGATACTCGCGCGCCAACTCGCCCGCGGCCGCCTCGTCATTTTTGCCCTCACCGGTTCGCGTTGTGATCTGCGCGAAGAAGCGCCCCGCCGCCTCGGCGGACCCCAGGATGACCGAGCCGCAGCCGAGGAGCCCGGCGGCCACCGCTCCCTGGAGCGCCTCTGGCGCCGCAGCCAGCGTCATCCGGCTCGCCTGTACGCTCGGTACCAGTCCGTGCTCGGCAATCGCGACCAGGGTGGCATCGAGAATACGGCTCTGCGCTGGCGTCGGCCTCGCACCGGTGAGGAGCAGCCAAAAATAATCGGTGAAGCCGATCTTGCCCATCAGATCTGCGGTGAGGTCGCGCCCGCGGACCCAGATGCCCTCGTCAGTGGAGCCGCAGATGGCGGTGGCGTGTTGCGATGGAGGACCGATCTTCATTTTCGGATAGCGAAATAGTCTTCGTTATACGAATAGATCGTGAACCGCCGCCGGACGGTCGTCAAGACTCTTCCGTCCTTTCGCATACCGAAATAGACTCTCCGCTCATGGTTGCACGTAAAGCTCCCCCAAGCCGGCGCGAAGCGATGGGCGGTCTCGCCAAGGGCATCGCCGTCATTCGCGCGTTCTCGCGGGAGCATCCCGCCCCGACCCTCAGCGACATCGCGCGCAGCGCCGCGATTCCCGCCGCGACGGCACGGCGTTGCCTGCTCACGCTGGAGGATCTCGGGTACGTCACTCGCCACGGGCGCAGCTTTCTGCTGCGGCCGAAAGTTCTCGAGCTCGGCGCCGCCTATCTCGACTCGATGGACATCGAGCACCTCACCCAGACTCACCTCGAGGACCTTGCGCGCAAGACGGGCGATTCCGCGGCGATGTCGGTGCTCGACGGCAACGACATCGTTTACGTTGCACGCGCATCGGTCCGAACCCTGCTGCGGCTCGAGGCGCACGTCGGCAGCCGCTTCCCGGCCCATGCGACGTCGATGGGCCGCGTCCTGCTCGCGGGGTTGAGCCCCGAGCGCCTGGAACACTATTTCGAGACCGCCAAACTGATGGCGCTGACAGACAAGACGGTCTGCGATCCCACCGAGCTGCGCGCGCTCATCGATGAGTGCCGGCATTCCGGTTACGCGGCAGTCGCAGACGAGCTCGCATACGGCGTCGTTGCACTCGCCGTGCCGGTTCTCGACCTGTCCGGCAGAATCGTCGCCGCGCTCAACAGCTCCAGCCACTCGGGCAAGATGACCAGGGTCCGGCTCGTCCGCGACCGCCTCGGCATGCTCCGGCAGTTGAGCCGCCGGATCTCCGCCGACCTGCGGGCAATTCCCGGGCTCTCGCTGAGCGCGCAGGTCTGAGTCGGTTACGTAGCCGCGGACCGTCACTTGACGGTGCGGAGTCTCGCCTCTAACCTCATAGCGAAAAGGTTTTCGCTATACGAATGATTGCAGTGCCGCCGTCCTCGGCCACCCCGGACCACTACTTGCCTGTCGCAGGCGCTCTTCTGCGTTACCGCGATGAAGGCAGCGGACCGCCCGTGTTGCTCATTCACGGCTGGACGCTCGATCTCGACATGTGGGAGCCGCAAGTCACGGGGCTCGGCGATTCATTTCGCCTCGTGCGCTTCGATCGGCGCGGCTTCGGCCTGTCATCGGGCCGTGCGGCCCTGGCTGCCGATACGCAGGACGCGCTCACCCTATGCGACAAGCTCCAACTCGAACGGCTCGCCTGCCTCGGCATGTCGCAGGGCGCCCGCGTGGCGCTACACCTGTGCCGCATCGCGCCCGAGCGGCTCTCGTGCCTGATTCTCGACGGGCCCCCGCGAGTCTTGGCAGACGCATCCGCCGCTGAAACCGAGGACGTGCCGCTACCCGAATATCGCGGCCTCATCGCCGGCGGCGAAATCGAGACTTTCCGCCGTCGCTGGGCCAGCCATCCCCTGATGCAACTGCAAACGCAGTCGGTGCAGCCGCGCAACCTCCTGCAGCGCATGACTGCTCGATACAGCGGCAACGATCTGCTCCAGGAGCTGCCTGCGCCCGAGGATCATTGGGATCGAGCCGCTGCCGCCTCGCTGCGAGCTCCCGCACTGATCGTCACCGGCGAGCACGATCTACCGCCCCGGCTGCGTGCGGCCGATGCGCTGAGTGAGGCGCTTCCCGGCGCGCAACGCGCCAGCATTTGCGCCGCCCGGCACATTCCCAATCTCGACAACCCCCTCATGTACAACGCAGTCCTGCGGGCGTTCCTCGAACGCCATGCCGGCTGATGCCGCCAGGAGAACATCCATGCCGAACGTCCTCGTCGTCTACTACAGCAGCTACGGTCACATCGAAGTCATGGCGCAGGCGCAGGCCGAAGGCGCGCGCAAGGTTCCCGGCGCGCGAGTCGAGGTCAAGCGGGTACCCGAGATCGTGCCGCCCGAGATTTGCAGAGCGTCAGGGTTTCGCATGGACCAGCCCGCCCCCCTCGCAGAGCCGGCGGAGCTCGAGCGCTACGACGCGATCATCTTCGGCACCCCGACGCGCTTCGGCAACATGGCCGCGCAGATGCGCAACTTCCTCGACCAGACCGGCGCGCTCTGGACACGCGGAGCGCTCGTGGGAAAAGTGGGCAGCGTCTTCTGCAGCACCGCCAGCCAACATGGAGGCCAGGAAACCACGGCGACTTCCTTTCATTTGACGCTGCTGCATCACGGAATGATCATCGTGGGCCTGCCCTACACGTTCAAGGACCTCACGACACTGCGGGAAGTCACCGGCGGCTCGCCCTATGGCGCGAGCTGCGTCACCGGCGCGGGTGCCGAGCTGCGCATGCCCAGCGCGCTCGAGCTCGAGATGTGCCGCTTTCAGGGCGAGCACGTGACGCGGATTGCGGCGAGGCTGGCAGGGAGCTGAGCAACAGAAGTTCATTGCCAACTGTGACCGCCGTCTCAATCAGCGGATTGCTTCACGCCGTCAGTGTGAGGCGGAGCACGGCCGTTGGTAGTTGACGACCGCACACTTCGCGCGTTTACAACATGGTAAGGATTGGGAGAAATCAGCATGACGATGAGCCGGGCGTGCACGACGCTGATGATCATCACCGCTGTGACGCTCTCCGGGTGCATGCCGGAGGCGGTGAGGCAGATCGAGGCCAACAAGAGCGACTACATGCAGTCGCATTTCGCCGTAACGGACGTTCCGCAGCAGGTCGCGGCGACCCTAGGAGCGGCGGATTCCTCGCCGATGGGCTTTCATCAGATGAAATTGACCCTTTCCTTGACCGTTTCGCGCACGTCGGACAATCAGATCAACCACTTCGTCAATACCACGACCTACACCGCCGCCGGTGGACCCTACGTCCAGATACTGGACGTTCTGAACAATAATGGAGTGCCGTTCCAGGAAGACTACTCCCTGACATACAGAGGCTTGCTCTACCTTCGCACGCAACAGGTCCAGCTGAACGCACTGAACTCCAACCAGATATTCGCAACCCATTCACTCGAGCCGGTTACTGCGTGGCCGGCGAGCGGCCCCGGCAGCGGTGACATTCACTTCCGCTTTGAGGAGGGCCTTTCACAACAGATTATGAACTTCCAGTCCGGCGCCCTGAACTGCGAGTTCGGCAGTGTCTTCCCCGCCGCCGAGCTCAATCCCGCGCTCCTCGGAAATGCGCAGAAACTCCACTGCGAGGCTTTGAATACCAATGGAGTCGTGACCACCCGGTCCGAGGAGGCGTGGTTGATGCGCTACGGCATCGTTTTTACGGACCGGATGGTGAGCTCCAGTTGGCAGAGGTCTTGGAAGATTCTGCGGGTCCAGATGCAATAGACGCAATCGGACCGGGAGCTCGTACGGCAAGACGGCCGCGCCGTTCGGCTTGGACCACTCCATCCGTCAGCCGCAAGCCGCCCGTTGACCACCGGGACACCGTCATCCACCGGTGCTTCCGGATATTCCGAGCGCATCCAACAGCAGGCGCGCGAACCGCGGACCCGTACCGGCTTCCTCATGCTTGAAATAGACGAATACCTCGCTGCAGCGTGATGCTTTCTCGCGGATCGTCCGCGCCCACTGCGCGATGTCCTCCGGTGTGTAGCCTTCGTCGCGCAGCCTGAAGTAGCCGTAATCGGCCGTCATCTCGAGCGGTGTGGACGAGTTCTCGTTGTCGGCGATGCACAGCGTCAGATTCCGGGCTTTCAGGCGCTCGAACACCTCCGCGCTCAGCCAGGAGAAATGCCGGAACTCGAATGCGGCGCGAGTCTGCGGCGGGAAGCCCTCGAGAAAGGCATCGAGCACCGCCAGGTCTTTTTTGAAGAAGGGCGGCAGCTGAAAGAGCAGCATTCCGAGTTTCGGCCCGAGGGTGGCCGCGGTGTCGAGGAAGTACTTCAGGGACTGCGCGCAGTCGCGCAGACGTGCATCATGCGTGATGCGCTTCGGCGCCTTCAGAGTGAATCTGAACCCCGGCGGGACCTGACGGCTCCAGCCGGCGAGGATGTCAGGCTTGGGGGTTCGATAGAACGTGTAGTTGATCTCGACGGTCGCGAGCCGCTCCGCGTAGTACGGCAGCATCTTCGTCGTCGCGAACTTCTCCGGGTAGAAGCTGCCCCGCCATTCGGGGTAGTTGTATCCGGACGTTCCGACCCAGATGGCCATTGCGCCCGCCGCGAGACTCAGTGGTCGTGCCGGCTCACGAGACGCCGGTACTGTCCGAGATGCCGGATCGCATGCTGCGTCTTGCCTGCCGACTCGTAAAGCCGCGCGAGGTTGTAGTGGCAGTCGGCGAAGTTGGGATCCTCCGAGACCGCGGCGTGATAGGCCCCGAGGGCCGCCTCCTTCTCGCCCAGATCCTCGAGCGCGACGCCCAGGTTGAAGAGCAGCAGGGAATCGGCCGCACAATGCTCGAGTGCCCGCCGATACACTTTCTCTGCCGCACGCGCATCCCCACTCTCGTGCAGGAGCCTGCCCCAGTTGATCCACGCCGCCGAGTTATCGGGGTCGCTCTCCGCTGCGCGTGCGTATGCGGCTAGCGCCGCAGCGGGGTCGCTACTCTCGAGATCCAGCCCCTCGGCGAACCAATCGTCGGAGCTGAGAGACCGGTCGGCCGCACCGCCGCGCCCTATGGAGCCCGCCTCTGCGGTTGCTCCGGCGGCCGCGCCGCCCCGTGCCGAAGCATTGGCACGCGCCTGCTTGTGCTCAATCATCTGCAGGACTCCGTTCTGCACGCTGACCTCGAATCCGAGCAGGTACTGCCCGTCGTCCGCCTGCCAGTGATTCGCCCCCTCTCGCACCACGACCCGGTCGCCGACCGCGCAGATGGCCAGGCCCGAGAGCGGCACCGCCTCCGGCAGGCGCTCGCGCAACTGCCCGAGCGAGCGGCGGATCCTCCTGTGGGAAATGCTGGCCTGCATGAGCGCGCGCGCCGCGCGCAGGATGATGAGGTCCTGAAAGGAGAAGAGATACTGGCGCCGCGGGCCACGGGCGGGACGGACGAAGCCGAGCCTCACCAGGCTCTGCAGCGTGCTGCGCGGCAGCTGCAGGAGGCGTTCCACGTCCCGCATGCTATAGCGATGCACCGAATACCCCTCTGCCGCGACCTGCTCCTGCAAGTATAAGCGTCTCGGGAACGCTAGCGCTTGCCCGCCTTGCGTGCGGGTTTCGCGGGCTGCGGCTCGGCGCGCTTGGGCTCCCGGCGTGGACCCAACCGCGCGGTCGACGCGCGCGCGGCATCCGCTTTTTCCAGGCTGGCACGCAGCGCCTCCATGAGATCGATGACCTTGCCGCCGCCTTCGGCGGGGAAATCGGCTACGGAGATCTGGTGGCCTTCGACTTTCTTCTCGATCGCCGCCTGGATGCGCGCCCGCAGGTCGTCGGTGTATGCCGTCGGCTCGAACTTCTCGGCCGTTTGTTGATTGATGAGCTGCTGTGCGAGGTTGAGCTCCGCGGGCTTCACATCCTGCTGCGGAATCTCGATCTCGCTCGCCGGCCGGACGTCTGCCGCGAAGTGCAGCTGTTGCATGGTCAGCCTGTCACCCACCGGCCGCAGCATGACAATGTAGGATTTGCCGCGCGCCGCCCAATGGCCGATCGCGCAACGCTTCGCCTGCTTGAGCGCCTCCGTGAGGAGCGCATAGGGCTTCGCGCCGCCCTTGTCGGGGGCGAGGTAGTAAGTCTTGTCGAAGTAGACCGGATCGACCGACTCGATGGGGACGAACTCCGAGATGTCGATAGCGTGGGTGCCGGCCTCTTCCATGGCCTTGATCTCCGCCGGCTCAAAGGTGACGTACTGGTCCTTGGCGAACTCATAGCCCTTCACCATGTCGTCCCGCTCCACGATGGAGCCGTCCTTGAGACAGACATACTGCTGCCTCAGGCGCGAGCCGCAGCCTTTGTGCAGCAGGTTGAAGGAAATGGCGTTCCCCGACTGCGTCGCGCTGTAGAGCTTGACGGGTATCGCGACGAGCCCGAACGAGATGGTCAGCGACCCAATCGACCGTGCGGCCATGATTGCCTCCGGAGCCGAAGCCCCGTTTACCGAGTGGAATTCCCCAAAATTCGTGCCAGATTCTGCTGGGTCGAACGCCAATCATGCCACCGATCACCGGTCTTTTCCAAGCGGGTGATCACGCTTGTCGGCGTAAAGTCCTCCGCACGCGCTCTTTCGAGCTCGTCCCACGTCAGGGGCATGGAGATCGGGGCGCCGGGGCTGCCACGGGGGGAGTAGGCGGCAGCGAGGGTCTTGCCGCGCACGTTCATGTTGTAGTCAATGAAGATTTTACCGGTGCGCTTCTCGACTGCCCACTCCACCGTGACCTCCTTCGGGTGATCTTTGACGACGTGCCGGCCCACCCTCTCACAGATTTCTCTCACGGTCTCGAATGTCACGGTCCGATCGATGGGGACGAACACGTGCAGGCCGGTCTTGCCCGAGGTCTTGACGATCGCCCGCAACCCCATCTCCTGCAGCAGCGCACGCAGCCAGAAAGCAACCTTCTTGCCCGTCGCGAAGCCCTTGTCGTTGAGCTCCGGCTCCGCGCCCTTCGCCTCCTTGCCGGAGTAGATATAAGGATCGATGTCGAAGACCAGGAAGTCGGGGTAGTTGAGAGCAGAGCTCTCGAGGGCTTCGCGTGAGCTGGCGTAGTCGCTGCCCAGGCCCTCGGCCCCCTCCGGATTGGCGCGGGAGTGCATGACGTGAAACTCGAGGGTGCCGTTCTGGCCGAGCCAGAGAAGCGTCGCCAGGTTGTTGGCGAGAACATAGCGATCGCTCTCGCCCCGATGACCGGTGAACATCGCGATGGTGTCGACGTATTCCGGCAACTCGTGATCCCAGTGTTTCTGATAGAAGCGCTCGCCGCCAATCCCTTCCGGCATGCGGATCATGGTGAGCGGCCGGTCCCTGAGGTGCGGCAACATATGAGGCGATACCGCCGCCAGATAGCGGATGAAGTCGCGCTTGGTGATTGCCGGCTGCGCAGCGGATACCGCGGGCCAGTACACCTTGTCGAGATTGGTCAGCCGCAGCCGCGCGCCCTCCACGGTCAGATCGAGGCGCGCTCCCGCTCCGGCGAGCTGCTGCAACACATCATCGATGCCGGCGGCAGCTGCTCGCGGCGATGCGCCGGCGGCTGCTTGCGGCAATGCGCTGGCGGAGGGTCTCGTATCGTCGGGTCTGCCGACCGACTGCGGGGGCACATCCTCCCGCAGCCGCGCAAACACCGGTGCGCGCAGCAGCCCGGCCGGCGTCCAATCGATGAAGTTGACCTCCGCGACCAGCCGCGGCTGGAGCCATGTCGTCGGCCTATGGATCGGCGGCTTCTGTGCGAAGGGTGAGCGCTTGGCTTTCAGCTCGCGCGTGCGCTGAGTCAGCGCGGCGATGGCGGCATCATCCAGCCCCGACCCCACGTGACCGGCATATTTGAGCGAGCCATCCTCCCAATATCCGAGGAGCAGCGCCCCCAGAGACGCTCGGGCACCCTTTCCCTGCGTACACCCTCCGATGACGAATTCCCCCGAGCGGACCGGTTTCACTTTGCGCCAGGCGGCAACGCGCTGCCCCGGCTGATAGAGGCTGTCGCGACGCTTGGCGACGACACCCTCGTAGCCACTCGCGATTGCCGCCGCATACAAAGCTTCGGCGTCCTTGCCGGCATGAATGAGCTGAATGTGAGCGGACGGTAGGAGGACCTGCGACAGGTAGCGCCGACGCTGGACGTAGGGAGCACCCCGTAGATTGACGCCGGCGAAATGCAACAGGTCGAAGCACACCAGGACCGCTGGCGTCTGCCGCTGCGCGTCCGCGATATCCTTGTCGCCGCGCCGCTGCGCCCGATTCTGCAGTGCGTTGAACGACGGCTGCCCCTCCGGCCCCAGCGCGACGATCTCACTGTCGAGGATCATCTGCTCCCCGCCCAGCGCCGCCAGCTCGGTCACGATCTCCGGGAACTGGGCCGTGAGATCGATGCCGCGCCGGGACTGCAGCCGTACCGTGCCGCCCGCGACGAAGGCAATGACGCGGTAGCCGTCGAGCTTGGGCTCAAAGAGCCAGTCGGGGTCCGAGCGTGCCGACTCGCCCGTCATGGCCAGCATGGGAGCCAGCGATTCGGGCATCGCTTCGGCCGGCCCGCTCGGCACCAGCTGCGCCGCATCGAGCCGCGGCGGCGGCCCGCCCGCCGCAAGATCGTCGAGCGACACGTCGCAGAGGACGGAGCGGTCTTGCAGCGCCACGTCCTGCTCGTTCGCAAAAGCATCTTTGTGTTTGATCAGCAGCCACTGTCCCGAAATCTTGGTCCGCACCAGCGCAAAGGAGCCCTTCAGCTTCTCGCCGCGCAGGAAAATGCTGAGCTTGCCCTGCTCGATCTCGGTGCGGACCCTTTGCTCCGCTTCCTCGCGGTCGCCGAAGGAATACTTGCGGCCTTCGTCCGGTGAATAGACACCGCAGTCCCATACGATCACCCGCCCAGCGCCATACTCCTTCGCCGGTATGACCCCCTCGAAAGAAGCGTATTCGAATGGATGATCCTCCACCGCAACGGCCATGCGCTTGTCGCGTGGATTGAGCGAAGGTCCCTTGGGTACGGCCCATGACTTGAGGACGCCATCGAGCTCCAACCGGAAGTCGTAGTGCAACCGCCGCGCTGCATGCTTCTGCAGGACGAAAAGGAGAGGCCCATCGCGCCCGGCGACGACCGCCGGCCCCGGCTCGGGTGTTCGCGTGAACGCGCGCTTGGAAGCGTAAGGGGCGAGCGGAGGATCCGCCCTGGCGGTGAAGGCTGTGCGGCGGCTCTTCGGGTCGTTGTGGGCCACGCCCCAAGATGGCATATGGCTCCCTGCCCGACAAGCCGCGGAGTGTCAGGCTATCGTGGCGAGCTTCTTGCCCACCAGATCGAGCGCCGGCGCGGTCAGCTGCCGCCGCACCAAGGTGCTCTTGCCGAAGAGCGACTCCAACAGGCTCACCGCCAGCAACGCAGTCTCATTGCGCACATCGAGCGCCGGGTTGAGCTCCACCACATCGAGCGAGCCCACCAGGCGGGTGTCGGCGATCATCTCCATGCAGAGCTGCGCCTCGCGGTACGTCGGCCCTCCCGGCACGAGTGTGCCCACTCCGGGCGCGATGTCCGGATCGAGGAAATCGACATCGAAGCTGACGTGCAGATGCGTGTCGCGATCGAGACCCGCGAGTGCCTGCTCCATGGTCTGGCGCATGCCGATCTCATCGATGTAGCGCATGTCGAACACATCGACGGCCAACTCATGCAGGAAGCGCTTCTCGCCCTCATCGACGCTGCGCACCCCGATCTGTCGGATCCACTGCGGGTGAAGGCTCGGGACGTCGCCCCCGAGCTCGACCAGGGCTTTCGGCCCGAACCCGCACAGGCACGCGAGCGGCATGCCGTGCACATTGCCGCTCGGGGAGAGCTCCCCGGTGTTGAAATCCGCATGCGCATCCAGCCACAGCACGCGCAGCTTGCGGCCGGTCTCGCGGCAATGCCGCGCCACGGCGCTGATCGAGCCGATGCCGAGCGAGTGGTCGCCGCCGAGCAGAACGGGCAGCCGCCCCGCGGTCAGCTCTTCGTACACCGCCGCATGCGTCAGCCGATTCCACTCGAGGACCGCCTCCAGATTGCGATAGCCCGCGACAGGCGGCTGGCGCGGATTGGCGGGTCCCGCGAGATTGCCGCGATCCGCCACCTGCAGTCCGCGCTGCTCGAGCGCCGGCTGAATCCCCGCCACTCGCATCGCCTCAGGCCCCATGGAGGCACCGCGCTCTGCGGCGCCGACATCCGTGGGCGCGCCTATCAGGCTCACCGTGCGAGGGGATGTGTTGCGAGGCTCGGTCGTCACGCCGTCAGCTCCGCGATAGGGACCGGACGCGCCCGCGCCTGCGGAACGCCACCCACAAGCGAAAAGAGATCCTTCGGATCCTCGAGATCAGGGATCAGATCGATGCTGGAACGACTGCCGCGGCGCTGCTGATGCAGTCTATGCAGATAACGCAGTGCCGAGAAGTCCTGCAGGGCGAATCCCACCGTATCGAAAATGGTGACCTCTGCGTCATTGCCACGGCCCGGCTTGCAGGCAGTGACCACCTCCGTGAGCTCGGTGACCTGGAATTCGGCGGGCAGCTGTTGAATCTCGCCCTCGATACGCGACTGGGGCTCGAATTCGACGACAACCCGGGCATCAGGGCGCAACAGGATGTCGGCATGCAACTCGGTCTTCCCCGGGCAATCACCGCCCACCGCATTGAGGAACATGCCCGGCACGACCATGTCGGGCGTCAGAATGGTGGCGTTGCGCTTGTCCGCGGTGACGGTGGTCACGATGTCCGCTCCGCGGACGGCCTCCGCCGTAGAGCGGCAGCGCACCACCCGCAGACCCGCCAGTGCGAGACCGGCGAGATTGCCCTCGAGCTTCTCGGTTGCCTCCGGATCGGTATCGTACAGCCGCAGTTCCCGGATCCCCTGCATCGCGTGGAAGGCGATCGCCTGGAATTCGGCCTGCGAGCCATTGCCGATCAGAGCCATGACACGGCTGTCGGAACGCGCCATCCAACGCGCGGCAACCGCAGAAGTCGCGGCGGTGCGCAGCGCGGTCGTGAGTGTCATCTCCGAGAGTAGCAGCGGGTAGCCCGTCTCTACATCCGACAACATCCCGAACGCCATTACGGTTAACAGACCCTTTGCAGTGTTCTTCGGGTGGCCATTCACGTACTTGAACGCGTACTGACGGCCGTCACAAGCCGGCATCAGCTCGATCACACCGACGGGTGAATGCGTGGCGTGACGCGGGGATTTGTCGAACTCGCCCCAACGGCGATAGTCCGCCTCGATCTCACGCGCCAAACCTGCGATGAAGGCCGCGGGCCCCAGGTCTCCGACAAGCTCCTGAACGCGCCGGATGCCGATGAAGTCAACCATGATCATTCTCCTGGGAAAATGGCTGGCAGCGGGTAGGCGTACCGCCATTCAGAGGTGATGAAGATGATCCCCGTCGGCGCAGCTAAAGAACAGGCAGAGACCTGATCAAAAGTTGTGCATGATTGACCAAATCGCCAAATCGGTTGAGCAATTTGCTAAAGTGGAGCGCCTGATCGCGAGCAACAGGTACCGCTACGATGGATGACTTGGATCATCGGCTCCTCGCGCTGCTTCGCGGCGATGCACGCGAATCCGTGGCCTCCCTGGCCAAGAAGCTGGGAGTGGCGCGCGGCACGGTGCAGAACCGCATGGCGCGGCTGCAGGCCGACGGCACCATCGTGGGCTATACCGTACGCCTGAAGCCCGATATTCAGGAGCAGAGCATCCGCGCTCTCATGACGATCGCCGTGGAGGGTAATCAGGTCGACGCCGTCGTCAAGGCGCTGCGCGGCGAGCCGGCCGTGGCCGGCCTGCACAGCACGAACGGCAGATGGGACCTGGTCGCGGAGCTGCGCACCGACAGCCTCACCTCCTTCGATCGGGTGTTGGCCAAGATCAGCCGCACGCCCGGCGTCCTGAGCAGCGAGTCGAGCCTCCTGCTCACGACGTTCAAACTCTGAAGCATAGGCACAAGGATGTGCCCCGCCGCCACGGGTGGCGGAGGTCGCGAGCAAATACCGCGCTGTTGCCCGGCCCGTCCTGGGCCTCGCCCCGTGGGGCCGACGCTGCGCGTCGTCCAAAATCGCTGCAGGCGCTTTTGTGCTCGCGCCCGCGCTGGGCCGGGCAGGATGCCCGGCTCCAGCACTTCACACTAGAAGTCCTGCCCGAACTCGATGCCGAAGGTGCGCGGCTGCGCCGGCAGAATATAGACCTGGTTGTTCACGCTCGAGTTGCTCGCCGTGTAACGCGAGAGCTCCGCGAGGCGGTTCGTCAGGTTATTGACGAAGAAATCCATGTGCATGCCGTTCAAGCCGTCGACGCCGAGCCTCAGATTGACGAGCGCGTAAGCCGGCAAGTTACCGACGACGGCGGCCTGGTCGGCGCGCAGCACCTGTGAGGTCAGGGTCTGGTACATCGCAGTGATCTGCCCATATGGCTTCCAGTTGCCCATCGTCGGCAGCGAGTAGCGGGCGATGATGTTGCCCTTGAACTTCGGCGCTATGGGCAGATTCGCCCCCGCCGGGGCGATCGGGCCGATGATCTCGCCCCCGGGCAGGTAATTACCCGGGGTCACCTGGTCCGGACAGTCGGTCACCCCGATGGTGCCACAGTAGTTTTCCGTCAGGACCGGGTTGATGAACGTGAAATCGGCACTCAGCAGCAGATTGCTGCTGACCAGCCATTCGACGTTGTTCTCGATACCTTTGATGCGAGCCGCGCCGCCGTTGGCGATCTCCGTGACGCTGTTGGCGCCGAGGAACGAGAATTGGAAGTTCTTCCAGTCCTCCCAGAAGAGTGCGCCGTTCCAGCGCACCGTGTTGCCGAACCACTGCGTCTTCCAGCCCACCTCGTAGTTGATCAGAAAATCTGCGGCGTACGGGACGTTGCCTCCGATCCGGTTCACACCGCCCGGCCGAAAGCCCTTCGAGTACGTGGCGTAGATCATCTTGTCGGGAGTGAGCTTGTAGGTCACGTTGACCCGGGGAACATGGCCGGTATCGCTTATGCGGGCATTAAGGTCAGTACAGGGTGAGTTCTTCACGATCGATACGTGCGGGACTGCGCACGTTGCCACTCCCTCGCTCTTGGAGAAGGTGTCATTGAACCCGTAAAACCCGATCAGGGAGTTATCGTACTTGTAGAAGCGCACTCCGGCGGTGACCGACAACTGCTGCGTGATGTCATAGGTGAGTTCCGCGAACGCGGCGCGGTCGCGATCGACACGCTGCTCGTCGGTGAGCCAGATGGTGTTCGGATACCCTCGAACCGAGAAGTCGTTGGGAGCGAGGTAGCCGAACCCCGCGGGATTGCCGCCGTAAACGCTGGTCCAGCCGTAGCCCGGCATCGTATAGTTCTGCCAGATGTTGTGCATCTGTCGTTGCATGAACAACCCGACCGTGGCATGCACCGGCCGGTCGAGCGGAGTCGTCATGCGCAACTCCTGGCTCCACATCTCGAAGTCGCCCGCGCCGATCACGAACTGCTGCGGCATGATCGGATTGCCGTCATTGCCGACATAGGAGGCGCCGGAGCCGTTCATCTTGTCGTAGAACTCCGAATAGTCGCTGTAGTCGGCGATCGTATGCTGGTTGCGCTTCACGTAGCCACCGGCATACACGATGTCGAAGTTGCTGACCTTGCCTTCGATCGTGAGGGTGCTCTGCGTCCAGGTGTCGTGGGAGCTCTCCGGCCCGAAATGCGCGACCTCGAGATTACCCATTGCCGGGTCATAGCCGAAGAACCCGCGGGTCGTATCCGATTGGCCCTGGAAAGTGGGCGAGACTGTCCAGTTGTCTCCCAGGTCGAACCTGAGAGCGGCCCGGCCGCCGGTGGTATCGACCGTGTTGTAGTTGCTCTTGCGCCAGGGCGCATTGGTAATGGCACCCGCGCCGATCGGCGCCGCCGGAGTGCACTGCCCGGTCCCGCCCCCGGGCCCCACGCCGCTTGCCGAAAGCGCCCAGGTCGGAAAGGTCCGCACGCCGTCGGTGATACAGGCATTCGCGTCGGTGCCGGCTACATTGTTGATGTACCCGCCGTCGTGCTCCTGCCAGCCGACCAAACGGATGGCCGCTTTGTCGCTCAGCGGCAGGTTGACGAAGCCTTCGACCACATCGCCGGTGCCGCCGTGATCGATCTTGTTGCCCTGAACATTGAAGCCGGCGGCGAACCTCGTCGGGTCCGGTTTATTGGTGATGAGCCGCACCGTGCCGGCCTCAGAGCTCGCACCGAAGAGCGTCCCCTGGGGACCCTCCAGTACCTCGACGCGGTTCACGTCATAGATGTGTAGCGGCAGAGCCCCCGTAATGGTCGTGACCGGCTGCTCGTCCAGGTAAATGCCGACGCTCGGCTCCGAGCCCGAGTGGTTGCCATCGCCGCCACTCACCACACCGCGGATGTAAACGATAGCCGATCCCGGACCGCCGTTGTCGCCCTCGCCCTGGCTGCGCATGTAGGTGACGGCTGGGGAGAGCTCTACGTAATCGTCCATGTTGGTGATACCCAGCTGGGTCAGCTTGCGGTTGTCGAAAGCTTCCACGCTGATCGGCACGCTCTGCAGGTTCTCCTGGACCTTTTCCGCGGTGACTACGACCGTTTGCAGCGTGTCTCCACCCGGCGCTTGCTGCGCGTGGGCCGCCGGCATGGCGGCGACGAGCGCGGAGGCGAGCGGCACACCTGTCCGGACGATCGTGCGGAGCGCCTTCATCCGCTCCCGTGACAGTTTTCTACGTCGACTGCGCGTCATGTTTCATTCCCCCTAGCCCGAACGGTTGTGTCGCTACGGCAAGCAAGTTCCGGCCTCGGAAAAGGCCGGAGCCCTCGGATAGTCTGTCAGCACGTCCCCCAAAGCCCGCTTCAGTGGCTCGAGCCACTGCTCATAGTGACGCCAGTGGTCGACCGCGTCACGAAAGATCGGCTGCCGGACCTGCTCGGAGCTCGCCGTCCGCACCGCGCGGTCGTTCTCGTGAAATCGCAGGCACTCCGCCTCGAAAGGCAGCCCGCAATGTTCGAGCAGGCGTCGGACTCCGGCGTCGGTGTCGTCGATCAAAGCCTCGTAGAAGACCCGCGCGACTCTGTCCGGCAGAACTTGGTCGAAATGCGCCAGGAGCTCGACGTAATCGCGGTAATACCTGCCGAGATCCTCGAGCCCGTAGCTGAACCACTGGCCGCGCGCGAAGTGCTGCTTGAAGCACGAGAAGCAGCACCCGAGGGGATGCCGCCGCGCATCGATGATGATCGCTTTCGGCAGGATGAGGTGGATGAGGCCGACGTACATGCAGTTGTTCGGCATCTTATCGATGAAGAACGGCGCGTCGGTCTTGCGCATGATGCGGGTCTCGGCGAGGTAGCGTTCGCCGAGGGTATTGAGCTCGTCGCGGGTGAGCGCAGCCAGCCTCTTGAGAAAGGTCCCCTCTTCCTCCGTCTTGGGGCCGGCGAGCTCGCGGGCGATTCTCGGCAGGTGCGGCAGCTCCATCGTGCCCTCGACGAGAGAGTGGCTGGCGAGGATCTGCTCGAGGAGAGTCGATCCGGCGCGCGGCAAGCCGACGATGAAGATCGGATCTCGCGCCTGCGCACCTGCATCGGCACGCTCGGCGAAGAACTCTCGCGTGAACAGCTGCTTCGAGCGGCGCACGAACCGCGAGTTTTCCTCTGCGTCGTGGCCGTGCTGCATCCGGCGCACGGTGTTGCCCGCCGCGTAGTGCGTAAAAGACTCCTCGTAGGATGAGGCGTCCTCGAGCGCCTTGCCGAGCGCGAACTCGAAGTGCAACCGATCGTCGTCCGAGAGATCGCCGCGCGAGAGCGCCTGATGCATGGCGCGCATGTCGGCGTCACTGAAGCGGAAGGTCTTGAGATTGGCCAGGCTCCACCAGGCCTCGCCGAGCGTCGGCTCCATCGACAATGCACGCCGGTAGGCCGCGATGCTCTCCGCCACCTTGCCGGTGGTACGCAGCGCGTGCCCGTAGCTCATCCACAGCTTGGGTTCCCGGGGGTAGTCCTGCAGCACCGCCTGATACGTGGCAATCGAATTGGCGTACTCGCCGAGACTGGCCGAGATGGCTGCGTACAGACTGCGATAGCCCGGGTTGTGCGGCTCCTTCGCCAGGAGACTCGCGCACTGCTGCAGCGCCTCGGCGCTCCTGCCCTGCCGGTTGAGCACCGTCGCATAGTTGTGCCGCGCTGCGTCGAAGGAAGGCGCCAGCTCGAGACAGCGCTCGAGGAGCCGCTGCGCATCGAAGTAGCGCAGCAGCCGGGCCGCCACCTCCGCGAGCATGCGCAGCGCCGCGACGTCGGTGGGGTATTGCGCGAGATGCGCCCGCAAGAGCGCTTCCGCCTCCGGAATCCGGTTCTCGCACAGGGCAGATGCGGCTCCCATCAGTCGCGGGTCGCGCGTCGCCGCTTTGATGTAGTGGGCGTACGCGCGGTCGGCAGCCTGCGCGTCGCCACGCGCACGAAGTTGATCTGCCAAAGCGAGCCAGGCGTCGGGAAGCTCGGGGTGTAGCGACACCGCGCGAGTCAAGGCGTCTATCGATCCTTCGACATCCCCTGCCGCGCAGCGCGCGAGCCCCAGGATGAGCATGGCCTGTGGCTGCCGTGGTACGACCTTGAGAATCTCGTAGGCTTGCTCCGCCGCGGCCGCCGGCTTCGTGGCGAGCAGACGCGATGCATGCGCCAATGCGACTTCGAGTGTCCCGACAGGCTCTGCGGGGGTGCTCAAGGTGCGCCTAATGTGCCCGAATCAGGGTTTTTTGCAAGCTGGCGCCGGACGAATTGCTCGCATGTCGCGCGCGAGCAACTCTCAGGCGGCACGATGCAAGCGTCTGCGGCGAAAATCCTTGATGATCTCGCGCGCAGCGTTGTGTCCCGGCGCCCCCGTGACGCCGCCGCCGGGATGCGTCCCTGCGCCGCACATATAGAGGCCAGGAATCGGCCCGCGGTAATCACCGTACCCGAGCATCGGGCGCGCGGACAACATCTGATCCAGCTGCAGCCTGCCATGGAAGATATCGCCGCCCACCAGGCCAAAGGTCCGCTCCAGGTCGAGCGGACTCATGATCTGGCGTCCCAGCACGGACGCCTTGAAATTGGGTGCGAAGCGGTTGACCGTGTCGATCATGAGATCGGCGACGCTCTCGCGATGCGTGTCCCAGGACTCTCCATTGGGAAGCTGCGGCGCGACGTGCTGGCAGAAAAGACTCGCCACGTGCTTTCCGGCGGGCGCCAGGCTGTCATCGAGCGTGGAGGGAATCACCATCTCCACGATCGGTTGCCGCGACCAGCCATGCATGCGCGCATCGAAAAAGGCCTGCTCCATGTAGGCCAGCGTCGGCGCGAGGATGATCCCGGCAGTGTGATGATCGGCGAGCGAGCGGCCCGGCAGACAGGTGAAGTCCGGCAGCTCCGCGAGGGCCACGTTCATGCGGAACGTCCCGGAGCCGCAGCGCCACTGCGCGATGCGCTCCGCGAAGTCGCGCGGCAGCGCCGCGCGGTCGATCAGATCGAGATAGAGGAGCTTCGGGTTGAGATTCGAGACGACCGCCGCGGCGCGCAGCGTCTCGCCTCCTTCCGTCACAGCGCCTACCGCGCGGCCGCGCTCGATGATGATCTCACGCACGGCGGATCCGACCCGGATGTCGACTCCGCGCGCCGCAGCCGACTTCGCCATCGCCTGCGTGATCGCTCCCATTCCGCCGATAGCGTGACCCCACGCTCCCTTCTTGCCATTCACCTCGCCGAAGCAATGATGGAGGAGCACGTAAGCCGTACCGGCAGCGTAGGGGCTCGCGTAGTGACCGACGATTCCGTCGAACCCGTATACCGCCTTGATCGGATCGCTCTCGAACCAGCCGTCGAGATACTCGCCGGCGGAACTGGCAAAGAGCTTGAGCAGCTCGCGGCGCAGGCTCATGTCGAGGCGGCCGAGGCGTGCGCCGAGGCGCGTGGTGCGCAGCAGCTCCGGCAGAGCGGCTGCCCAGCTGCCTGCCACGACATTGGGCGGAGTCTCGAGCACCAGTCCACGCAACACATCCGCGATGGCCTCGAGGCGCACGCCGTACTCGTCCAGGCGCCCGGCATCGTGCGCTGAGAATTTCGCCACCTCCTCATGCGTGCGGCCGCCGCCGGTGCGAAGGTAACGCCCATCCGCGGTCGGCAGGAAGTTCGCGAGCTGGCGCTCGACCACACGCAACCCGTGGCTCGGCAGATCGAGGTCGCGGATGACCTTCGGATTGAGAAGCGACACGGTGTAGGCAGCAACGGAGTTGCGAAAGCCCGGATGAAACTCCTCGGTCACCGCGGCGCCGCCCACGACTGCGCGGCGCTCGAGCACCGTGACCTTCAGTCCCGCCGCGGCGAGATAGGCGGCGCACACCAATCCGTTGTGTCCGCCCCCGACGATCAGTACATCCCGGCTCTCAGTGCTCATGACGCCTCAGACTCCAACCTCTGGCCGGTGCGCGCGGCTCGCGGCTTTCGGGAATGAGCGCGCGCAGGTGGCGTCCAAAGCTGCGCAGGCAGACCTCGCTCTCACCCAAAGGGCCCACGGTATAGGCATCGGACGCCATTCCGGCCTGCACCCGCTCGATCAGCCTCCTGTCCTCCACGCTCACCTGGCGGTTGATGCGCCAGTTGAGATATCGGGCGGCGCGCATTTCCCGGCGCGCATCAGGATGGACGTAGGCGATTTCCCGGATCAGGGTCTCCGTGGGCGAGACCGGCAGGAACTGCATGAAATCGATCTGGTCCGGATAGATGTCGAACGCGATGTTCGGCCAGAGCTTGAAGTAGGTCCACAGCCGCTGTCGCTCGGGCGGCAGGTGCGGCACCGGCGGCAGCAGCGCCTGATACAGCCGCTCCGACAAGTTGGCCGAAGGAATATCGCGCAGACTGCCCCACATCTTGTCGATCCAGGGCTGCGCATCGACGCCGTAGCTCGCGCCGAAGAGGCGTGTCAGTCCCGGGTGCGCGACCGGAATATGCAGCCCGTCGGAGTAGTTGTCTCCCACGTTCTTCCAGTTGACGCTCCGGGGCCGCAGCGTCACCCTGCCCTGCGGCACGAGCTCCTCCAGCCGATAGGCGGCCAGCTCATCGAGATAGGGGGCGGCCATTTCCCGCACGCTCGGGAGCCGTGCCTCGCTGCTGCCCGGCACGCCGGTGGCGAAGCGCACGAAGATGAAGCCCATGAGGATTTCATGCTCGAGCGGCACCAGCCCGTGCCGCTCGCGATCGAGCCCCGCGAAGTCATTGCGCTGCGGCACCGTCAGCAGCCGTCCATCGAGCCCGTAGACCCAAGCGTGATACGGGCAGGTGATGCGCCGCCCGCAGCGCCCCTTCGCGTCATCGAAAAGGCGTGAGGCACGGTGGCGGCAGGCGTTGTGAAAGCTGCGGATCTGGCCGTCCTCGCCGCGCAACACGACGATGCTCTGGCCCAGGAACTCGAACGTATGAAAATCACCGCTGCGCGGGATGTCGTTGACGTGGCAGACGACCTGCCAGCTCGGGCGGAAGATGAGCTCCTTCTCGAGCTCGAAGAACTCCGGGTCGCGGTAGATCCAGGCCGGCAGGCTGTGAGCATCGTCGTCCGTCGCCGGAACGATGCCGATCACGCGCGCACTCATGGCGGGAGCCCTCCTCGCTGCTATTGTACAACCGTATAGCAGCGCGCCGCGCAGGTCAAGTGATATGATCCGCGCGGATGGCCAAAGAGCAGCAGACGCCGAAGTTCCGCCGCGCCGCCGCCACGGTGCGCCGCGAGGCACTCATCGAGGCGACCCTGGCGTGTCTGCGCAAGTACGGTCACGACGGACTCTCGGTGCGGCGCATCGGCGCCGAGGCGGGCGTGTCGCCGGGCCTCATCACCCATCACTTCCCCAGCGTCTCCACGCTCATCGCCACCGCCTACGAGACGCTCTCGATGTCCCTGCTGCATTCGATCGAGCACCATGCGCGCGAGGTCGACTCCAGTCCGCGCGAGCGTCTGCGCCGCTTCTACGAGGCGTGGTTCGCGCCCGCCCTGCTCGACCCGGGCCTGTTCAACACCTGGCTCGTCTTCTGGAGCATGATCTCGCACGATGCCGGAGTGCGCGCCGTGCACGACCGCACTTACGCCGCATATCGGGCCGCGCTCGAGTCTCTTCTCGGGCAGCTGCAAAGGACCGGGGGCGTACCCGCATTCAGGCTGCGACCGGCGGCCATCGCGCTCTCGGCATTGCTCGATGGGCTGTGGACCGAGGCCAGCATCAATCCGCGCACCTTCAAGCCCGCCGAGGCGGTGGCGCTTTGCGAGGACTGGACCCACGCCCTGTGCGCAGGGGCCTTCCCCAGCCTTCATCCCGACACAGGCGGCCCGAGTCGCGCCTCTGGCCGCCGGCAACGGAGGCCCCGTCCGCAAAACCGCCGCAGGCCGGTTTTGCCAATTGCCTAACATGGGCACGCGTTGGTTCGGACGGCGCATCCGCTGGCGGATCTTCGGCTTCCTCTTCGCCTTCGGCCTCATCGCCTACGTACAGCGCACCGGCGTGACGATCGCCGCCGAGCGGATGATGCCGGAGCTGCACCTCTCGCAGCTGCAGATCGGCTGGATCGAGCAGGCGTTCGTCGTCGGGTACTGCATATTCCAGCTGCCGGGCGGTCTGTTTGGACAACGGTTCGGCGCGCGCACGGCGTTCACGCTGTTCGGCATCGTGGCATTCGCCGCAGTGCTGGCCACTCCCGCGGCGCCGGCGATTCTGAGCGGTGCGGCGCTCTTCGCCGTGCTGCTCGGCGCCCAATTCGTGCTGGGAGTCGCGCAAGCCGGCATCTTCCCCGTCTCGAATGGCGTCTTCGAAGCGTGGTTTCCAGCCCGGCAGTGGGCGCTCGCCCTCGGCGCGCAGAACATGGGACTGAATCTCGGCGCTGCGCTCACTCCGCCGCTCATCGCGGTGCTCATGACCACTCTCGGTTGGCAGCAGGCGCTCGCCTGGTCGGCGATTCCGCCGGTGCTGCTGATCGGCCTCTGGGCCTGGTATGCGCGCAATACGCCGCGCGAGCACCCTTCCGTTTCGGCTGCGGAGCTGGCGGAGCTCGGTGAGCTCGCGCATGCGACGGTGGATGACAAGATCACCGTGCGCCGCCTGTTACGTTTACTCACCCACCGCAATACCTCGCTCCTGGCCCTCTCGTATCTGGCCATGAACTACTCCTTTTATCTGCTCTCCAACTGGTGCTTTCTCTACCTCATCCAGCAGCGGCACTTCTCCGTGCTGCAGAGCGGTTGGCTCGCGATGGCGCCTCCCATCGCGGCAGGAGTCGGCTCAGGGGTCGGCGGAGTGCTCACCGGACGGCTCTGCGAGCGCTACGGCGCCACATGGGGTTATCGGGGTGTCCCTCTGGTTGCACTACCGCTCGTGGGCGCGTTGCTTTTGGTCGCCGTGCAGACCGCGAACGCCTATGTCGCCGTCGCAGCCCTGACGGCCTGTTTCGGCTTCGTCGAGATCAACGAGGCGGCCTACTGGGCCGCATCCATGGCCGTTGGCCGCAGTGACTCGATGGCGGTCGGCGGCGTTCTCAACACCGGCGGGACCCTCGGCGGAATCATCGGCATCCCGGTGGTCGCCTATCTTTCCGGCCGTAACGCGTGGGGCACCGCATTCGCGATCGGCAGCGTTTGCGCAGTCGCGGCAGCGCTCCTCTGGCTCGGCATCGACGCCGACCGATCGGTCGTCGGGACGGAGCATCTCGCCGGCACGCAGCCGCCAACCTTGGCCTGACGCAGCCGTGGGCGCTCGATCGCGCGCCGGAACTTACCCGCGTGCGCGACGTTGGTTTCGCCGAATCCGCGCTCGATTCGAGCGGAATCTGCCACGTGGCCATTGCCTGCCCGGATTGCGGTAGTCTGCTGAGCTTTCCCCCGTTGCCGCGACGCAGCACGGCCATATGCCTGCGCTGCCGCAACCAGATCGAGAGCACCAGCGGGCGCAGCGCCCATGCGGCGCTCGCCTGCACAGTTGCTACGCTGGCGCTACTGCCTGCCGTCGATACCCTGCCGCTGCTGCGCGCCGAGATGCTCGGCCAGCGCTCGGAGAGCTCGCTCATCACCGGCGTTGCGCAGTTGTGGCATCACGGCTGGATCGTGCTCGCGGCCCTCAGCGTCGTATTCGTCATCGTACTGCCGGCCGTCCGAATGGCACTTCTCGCGCTCGTGCTGGTCGCGCTGCGGCTTGGACTCCGGCCACCCTGGCTGGGCCCTGCCTTTCGCTGGGCCGTGTGGCTCGATCGTTGGGCGATGCTCGATGTCTTCCTCCTTGCGGTGGCGGTCGGCTACTACTACCTCACGACCCTGGAGCACCTCGATGTGACCATCGAGAGCGGCGGTCGCCTTCTCCTCGGCGCCGGCCTGCTGACGATCCTCTCGCGGGCAACGCTGGATGCGCGGGCGATCTGGCGCGCGATCGGCGGTGAGACCGGAGCCGTCCCGGACGATCGGGCAATTGGCTGCAGAACCTGCGGCCTGGTTCAGGCGACCGTGCGCGAAGGTGAGCCCTGCCCGCGCTGCGGAGCGCGCCTCCGGGCGCGCAAACGCGACGCGGTGGTGATCACGGGGGCGTTGGTGAGCGCCGCCCTGATCCTCCTGTTTCCGGCCAACCTCTCGCCGATGAACAGCTCGAATCTGCTCGGCATCTACCTCGAGTACACGAATTTCGGCTACGTCGTGCAGCTCTGCCATCTGGGCCTGTGGCCGCTCGGCGTCGTCACCTTCTGGACCAGCATTCTCAGCCCGGCGCTCATGATGGCCTGTCTCGGTTGGTGCGTGCTCGCCGTGTGGCGCCGCTCGCGACGCCGGCTGGTCCTTCGCACCAGGCTCCTGCGCACGGTAGCCGAGGCGGCGCGATGGTCGGAGACCGGGCCCCTCACCATCGTCTTCTTCGTTCCGCTGATCGACTTCGGTCATCTTGGCGCCGAGGCCGCCGGCGGGGGAGCGACCGCCTTTATCGTCATGAGCCTGCTGACCATGGCAGCCGCGGCCACGTTCGACCCGCGGCTCATGTGGGACGCGACAACATGAAGCGGATCTCGCTCCGCGGCTACACGACACCCCGCCTCCAACCGATCGCCGGTTTGCGGGGAAGCCAGACCGCGCGACGGGGGCCGCGCTGCTATGTTTCAGCTCAAGCTTGACCAAAGCCGAGCAGACGTAGGAACTTCGAATTCAGGTTCGCGTTGATGTCCGCTTTTGCCGGAGGAGACGCCGCCATCGACCGGAAAAGAAGCTCCGCCGCAGCGGGCCATGTCGGCTTGGCGCTCATCGCGCTGGTGCTGCTCGGTCAGCTCGCCGGCTGCGGCCGCGCGCAATTGCAACCCGCCGGCCCCATCAGCGACGCCGAGCGCAAGATCCTGCTCGATTCCGTCGTGATCATGCTCGCGATCGTCATCCCGACGATCTTCGCGACCCTCGGCGTTGCATGGTGGTATCGCGCCTCGAACCCACGCGCGCGACGCCTGCCCGACTTCGTGTATTCCGGACGCGTCGAGCTCATCGTCTGGTCGATTCCCACGTTGGTCATCATCTTCCTCGGCGGCATCGCCTGGATCAGCTCCCACGATCTCGATCCGGCGCAGCCCCTCCCCTCGAAAGCCGCGCCGCTCGACATCCAGGTGGTCTCGCTCGATTGGAAGTGGCTCTTCATCTATCCCAGGCTCGGAATCGCCAGCGTCAACAGACTGGAAGTGCCCGCCGGCGTGCCGCTGCACCTGATGGTGACCTCGGCTTCCGTGTGGAACGCGTTCTGGGTGCCCCAGCTCGGCAGCATGCTCTACTGCATGAACGGCATGTCCGGGACCCTCTATCTCGAGGCGGACCGTCCAGGCGTCTACCGCGGCGAGTCGGCGATGATCAGTGGCGATGGCTTCGCGGATATGCACTTCGACACCGATGCGGTGACCCAGGAGCAATTCAACGCGTGGGTGACATCCACGCGCAACGCCGGACCCGTGTTGGATGACCCGGCCTATCGCGGGCTGCTGCGCCAGAGCGTGCCGCCGCACCCCTATACTTACCGGTCCGTGCGGCAGGGTCTCTTCGCGGACATCGTGATGCAACGGCTGCCCCCGGGCGAAGGCCCGCGCGGCGCGGCACCCAACGTCCATCCCGTGGGGCTCAAATGACTCTGCTCGGCAAGCTGACATGGCAGGCGATTCCGCTCCACGAGCCGTTGCCGCTGTTCTCCGGCGCGGCAGTCGTCATCATCATGGTGGCCATCGTCGCCTGGGTCGTCATCAAGGGATACCTGCCGTACCTCTGGCGCGAGTGGATCACGAGCGTCGATCACAAGCGCATTGGTGTCATGTACTGCATCCTCGCCGGCGTGATGCTGCTGCGCGGATTCATCGACGCGATCATGATGCGCACGCAGCAAGTCATGGCCTATAACGCGCCGGGGTTCCTGCCGCCCTCACATTTCGCTCAGGTGTTCTCGGCGCACGGCACGATCATGATCTTCTTCGTCGCCATGCCCTTCGTGATCGGCCTGATGAACGTCATCGTGCCGCTGCAGCTCGGCGTGCGCGATGTGGCCTTCCCTACCCTGAACTCGGTCAGCTTCTGGCTCACCGCCGCGGGGGCCCTCCTCGTCAATCTGTCGCTCGTCGTCGGCGAGTTCGACCGCACCGGCTGGCTTCCCTACCCGCCGCTCTCGGAGCTGGCTTACTCCCCGGGGGTCGGCGTGGACTACTACTGCTGGTCACTGCAGATCTCAGGTGTAGGCACACTCATGACCGGCATCAACTTCGTCACCACCATCCTCAAGCTGCGCGCTCCCGGCATGCACTACACGCGCATGCCGATGTTCTGTTGGACGGCGCTCGCCTCCAACCTGCTCATCGTCGCGGCCTTTCCGGTCCTCACCGCGACCCTGGCGATGCTGCTCCTCGACCGCTACGTCGGGTTCCATTTCTTCACCGACACGGGCGGCGGCAACTCGATGATGTTCATGAACCTCATCTGGGCCTGGGGCCATCCGGAGGTCTACATCCTGGTCTTGCCGGCTTTCGGCATCTACTCCGAGGTCGTCTCGACGTTCTCCTCGAAGCCGCTCTTCGGCTATCGCTCGATGATCTACGCGACCATGGCGATCTGCATCATCTCCTTCATGGTCTGGCTGCATCACTTCTTCACCATGGGCGCCGGAGCCGATGTCAACGCCATCTTCGGCATCGCCTCGATGATCATCGCGGTGCCGACGGGGGTGAAAATCTTCAATTGGCTCTTCACCATGTACGGCGGCTCCGTGCGCTTCACTACGCCGATGCTCTGGTCCATCGGCTTCATCGTGACCTTCGCGATCGGCGGCTTGACGGGCGTGCTGCTCGCCGTGCCGCCCGCGGACTTTCAACTTCACAACAGCGTCTTCCTGGTCGCGCATTTCCACAACGTCATCATCGGTGCGGTGATCTTCGGAGTGTTCGCCGGTTACGTCTATTGGTTCCCCAAGGCCTTCGGCTTCACGCTCGATGAGCGGCTCGGCAAGTGGGCGTTCTGGCTGTGGCTGATCGGCTTCTGGGTCGCCTGGGGCCCCGGGTACGTGGTGGGTTTGGAAGGCATGACGCGGCGGCTACAGCACTACGATGTCGCCGAATGGCATCCGTGGCTGGTCGTTGCCGAAGGGGGCGTTCTCATCATCCTCCTTGGCATCATCGCGCAGATCGCGCAGATCGTCGTGTCGGTCCGCACGCGCGAGCAGCGCCGCGACGTGACGGGCGACCCGTGGGATGGGCGCAATCTCGAGTGGGCGACGGCCTCGCCGCCGCCGCCTTTCAACTTCGCGGTGCTGCCCGATGTCACCGACCAGGAGCCGTACTGGGACATGAAGGCGCGCGCGCGCGAGATCGGCCAGCTCACGCGGCCGGAGCCGGAGTACCAGCCCATTCACATGCCGCGCAACAGCCCGACGGGATTCGTGACGGCGTTCCTCGCGGTCGTCAGCGGATTCGCGCTGATCTGGCACATCTGGTGGCTGGTGGTGCTGGGGCTCGCTGGCGCATACGCTACGTTCGTCGTGTTCGCCTGGCGCGATCACGACGAGGAGCTGATTCCCGCGGAGGAAGTTGCCCGCCTCGATCGCGCCAACCGCGCGGTGCGCAGCGCAGCCCTGCACCACCGGCAGCTTCGGCGGGAGGTGGAGACGCAGCGGGAGCCCCGCCAATGAGCGCTGCGAGCACCGCGCTGCGCGCCGGCAGCGACCCCTATCACATCGGGCACGGACCCTCCACGGGTGTGCCGGAGTACACGGGCCACGGCGCGGGGGGGCCGGCACCCAAGCGCATCGTGGTGGGCTACGGCTTCTGGATCTTCATTCTCTCCGACGTCATTCTCTTCTCCTGCTTCTTCGCCACGTACACGGTGCTGATCGAGGCGCGCAACGGCGGCCCCGGGCCGCAACAGCTCTTCGACCTGCACAACACGGCGGTGGAGACCGCGTGCCTGCTTCTCTCCAGCTTCTCCTGCGGGATGACGAGTCTCGCGGTCGCGCGACACAACCTCCTCTGGTCGGAGATCACGCTTGCGATCACGGGCCTCCTCGGGCTCACCTTCATAGGACTCGAGGTCCACGAGTTCCTCGGCCTGGTGGCCCAAGGCGCAGGCCCTACCCGCAGCGCCTTCCTGACTTCCTTCTTCGCATTGGTGGGTTGCCATGGCGTACACGTGACCGCCGGGCTCCTCTGGCTCGGCACGATGATGGCGCAGTTCCCGGCGAAGGGATTCAAGCAGACCATCCTCCACCGGTATCTCTGCTTCTCGCTCTTCTGGCACGCGCTCGACATCATCTGGATCGGGATTTTCACCGTCGTCTACCTTATCGGGACGATTACCCCATGAGCTCCGACCCGAATAGATTCGAACAATTCGATCTCGGCTCGCACGTAGGCGAGGACCGCGTCCTTGGCGAGGCGCCCTCCGAGCTCCATCCCCCCACTCTGCGCTCGGAGCTGCGGGGCTACCTCATCGGGCTGGTGCTCGCCGCGGCCCTCACGGCCGCCTCTTTTTGGGCGCTCGACGAGCACGTGATCTACGGACCGGGCATCGTCATGGCGCTCATCGTGTTCGGCCTCGCCCAGGTGGGTGTGCACCTCGCCTTCTTCCTGCACCTCACCACCGCTCCCGACAATGCCAACAACGCGCTCGCCCTCGCCTTCGGCGTGCTCATCGTCTCGCTGATCTTTTTCGGCTCGATCTGGGTCATGTTCCACATGAACCAGCACATGATCCCGGCGCGGGCCCTGATGGAGATGCGGGGCGGCTGATTTCCCCGGCCGCGGGAAACAGGGCAAGATGCGGTCCCATGCGTGCTCTCGGGTGGTCCGTGGCGCTCGGCGCCTCGTCTCTGTTGTCGTTCTGGGCGACGCCATGCCCGGCAGCCGTGGATGCCGGCGGATCCCTGGCGCTGACCGCGGACGATGTCTATCGCGGCATCTCGCAGACCTGCGGTCATCCGGCGGCGCAGGCGGACGTGCACGCGAGCGAACATGGCGGCTCAGACTGGACCGCGTTTGCCGGGGTGTGGGGATCGGCCGGATTGAGCAGCAGCCCCTGCGGCTCCGCGAAGGAGCTCGACGCCTATGCCGGCTACAATCTGGCGCTGACCGCCGATCTGAGCGCCACCTTTACCTATACTCGCAATGCCTATCCCGGGGGCGGATACGGCAACCCGCATTTACTTGGACATCGCTACGACTACGATCAGTTCGGCATGAGCTGGGGCGTCATGGACCGCCTATATCTCACCCTCGCGTGGACTCCGGACGCCCTGCGCTACAAGTACTATGAAGGCACCCGCCGCGAGGAGCAGGACCGTAGCGCCTTCGCCTACGGCGCGCAGTGGCGCCAGCCGCTCGTATCGTGGCTGTCGCTCACCGCCGGGGTGGGCTACGATCAGGTGGCCGATCCGTTCGGCACGGGGTATGGCTTCTGGAGCCTGGGACTGACGCATGCGGCGGGCCCACTCGAGCTCGATTTTGCTTATTTTCGCACTGCGGACCGGGCGGTACGCCTCTTCGGGCAGGATTCGGCGGGTGGCCGGGTATCGGCGACGGTGCTCTGGCAGTTCTAAGGCGGCGACCGTGAACCGCAGCCGGGGCAAAGGGGACTTACCCGCATGATATCGGCTGAACAGGACCCGATGCCGGCGAGCGGCCGTTCGAGCGACGAGCGCGAATGCGCTCTCCTCGTGCGGATCGCGGGGCGTGACAGCGCCGCGATGAAGGAGCTCTACCTCCTTTATCACCGCCGCCTCGCCCGGTTCCTGATGCGGCTCACCACGAGGTACGACCTCGCCGAAGAGATCATCAACGACACCTTCTGGGTCGTCTGGCAACACGCCGGCGACTTTCGCGGCGCCTCGCGGGTGTCAACCTGGATTCTCGGCATCGCCTACCGGCGCGGCCTGAAAACGCTGCGCTACGCAGGGCCTCCGCCCGCGGATATTGAGGTCGAGGCGGAAGCCGCGTCCGATGAGCCCGCGCGGCAAGAGGAGCTCAACGAATGGCTGGACGTGGCGCTACGACGCCTGCCGCTCGAGCAACGGACGGTCATCGAGCTCGCTTACCACGTTGGCCACTCGTGCGAGGAGATCGCATCCATCATGCAATGTCCTGTCAACACGGTGAAGACCCGCATGTTCCACGCGCGCCGCAAGCTGAAGACCCTCCTCACCACCCTGGCAGGTCCCGACTGAGCCCAAGAGAGACTCCGTGAAACTACTTTCCAAACGCTCCACATTGCACGCGCGCGCTGAGCTCGTCATCCCGTGGCTGGTCAACGGGTCTCTCCCGGCGGAGGCCCAGCCGGCGTTGCGCGAGCATATCGCCGCCTGCCGGGAGTGTCGGGAAGACTATGAGGAGCAAGTGCGGGTGCGCACAGCGATGCGCGCCGAGGGACCCCTCGTCTTCGCGGCGGAATCCTCATATCAGAAGCTGTTCGCGCGCATCCAGAATCCGCAAGCCGGGCGAGAGCCGCCAGCTGCCGAGCCAGACCCCTCACTGGCCCTACACTCCGTCCGGCGGACATCGCCGATCGTACACTGGCTGGCTGCGGCGGCGATCGTGCAAGCGTTCGCCATCGGCGTCGGTGCGTGGATGTGGCACTCGTCCAGTGCCGCCAGCGGCGCGCCTTATATGACGCTGACGTCTACATCGCCGTCATACGTGTCTGGTGCGCGGGTGCGTGTTTTGTTCAGAACCGATCTGTCGGTGGGAGCCTTGCAGACACTGCTGCACGGTGTCGGCGCACACATCATCGACGGGCCAGCCGACGGAAACGTCTATACGTTGGGATTTGCCCCAGCGCCCGGCTCCTCCGGCGCCCTCGCGAAGCGAATCGCCACCCTGCGCGCCGATCCAGCGATACTCTTTGCGGAGCCGGTCCAGAACGGCGTGCGCTGACCGGGTGTCGGCGCCAGAGAGCAGATGATGCAGCTGCCGACCAAAACGCTCGCCTTCGCCCTGCTGGGCCTGCTCGCGGGCTGCGCGCTGCGCCAGGATGCTCTGCGCGTCCCTGAACTGCCCGTCCAGGCGAGAGCGGATCCAGCGCGCTTCGTGGTCATCACCGTACGCAACGACGCCGAGCCGGCGGTCGCAACGCCCGGCTCGACGCCGCGGGGCTACGGCGGGGCGGGCGTGTACTACGTGAGCGCCGACGCCCGCGCAACGGCCCACTCGCTGGAACGGGACTACAGGCTGCGGGAAGTTTCGGCTTGGCCGATCCAGAGCCTGCAGGTGCATTGCATCGTGGTGCGCCTGCCGGACCTGACACCGCGTGCCACCCTGATCGCGCAGCTCGCGCGCGACTCGCGCGTTGAGTCCGTGCAGCCGCTCAACGAATTCACGACGGAAGCCGATGCCAACGAGAGCGGGGCTTCGAAGCTCCAATCGCCGCCTCCGCAGAGGCAATCCTACGTTCCCCTGCAGCGCAACTTGCGCGAGCTCGGGGTGCTGCAGGCCCACAAGCTCTCACAAGGCGCAGCGGTCCGGATCGCAATAATCGATACAGGCGTGGATTACCGGCACCCGGACCTCAATGGCCGCATCGTCACGCGACGCGACTTCGTCGCGGGCGGCAGCGATTTCACGGGTGACCGGCATGGCACGGAAGTGGCCGGTGTGATCGCCGCGACCGCCGGCGGCGGACTCGGCGTACTGGGGGTTGCTCCGAAGTCACGCCTGGTCGCGCTCAAGGCATGCTGGCCACTGCGGCAGGATGCTGCCGAGGCCGCTTGCAACAGCTTCACTCTGGCCCAGGCGCTGCAGGCCGCCATCACCGCCCACGCCGATATCGTCAATTTGAGCCTTGCTGGGCCGCCCGACCCGCTGCTCGCACGCCTGATCCATTACGGCATGGAGCGCGGCATCATCTACGTCGGCGCGCTGCCACCGGCACGCGTCGGACCGCATGATGCCTTTCCGACAGACATACCCGGCGTGCTCGCGGTCCAGTCGGCGGAGGATGCGGCCGCGAGCTCGCGTCACCTGCTCGCCCCGGGTCACGGGATCCTGACTCTGGCGCCGGGAGGCCACTATGACTTCGCTTCCGGCAGCTCCCTGGCGACCGCAGAAGTCACAGGAGTCGTGGCGCTGCTCCTCGCCGATGGCAGACGACTCCCCGGGGCCAGGATCGAGCAGATTCTCGTCCGCACCTCACGGCAGCTCGCCACGCCGACGGGCGTTCTTACTTCGGTCAATGCTTGCGCGGCCGTTGCCGACGCACTGGCTCACGCCAGTTGCCAGGGCACCGATGAAGCGACGGGCCGCCCGCATGATGACCCGCCGTCCACCGAGTCAGAAGAATCCGTGAAGCTCAAAAAAGAACAGCGTCGTGCGCTGGGACGGGGGAATGTTGGGGGGACCATAGTAGTCGCGCACGCCGGTGCGTAGCTGCACGAACTGCACCGGCGTCAGCTCATAGACGAAGCTCAACCGGGTCCGCTGGTTGTCGTGCACGTCCCGGTCGGGATCGAAGCGCTCCAGCGAAACCTTCAGATTGTTGCCTTGCGCTATGAGCCAGTCACCCTCGAGCAGCGCTGACGCCTGCGTCACCCCTCCCACGGGCGCATACTCGTTCTCGACGCTGTCGAGCTCTCCCAGCCAGGTGACCGGACCGGTGCGCGTGCCGCCGAAGATGCCCAGGATCTTTCGCCTCGCAAACGGTGAGTCATCATCGTGGGCTGCCACGCCGACCCGCCATCCGGATTCGACATAGCTCGCCTGCAATCCATATTCCTTACCGCTGGTAGAGGGCAGCGACCCGGCCGCGGTGGCGCTGCTCACCGTGACCTGCGCGTCCCAATGGTTGTGCAGCCAGCCGAACTCGAGGCCGTTGTCCGGTGAATACATGGTGATGCTGCTCACGTCATAGACGAACGCGGTCTGATCCTGCAGCCTAAATCCGAACGGCAGGTACATCCGTCCCGCCTTGAGATACCAGTCGTGTTCGGCCGACCAGAGGATCGCATAGGCCTCTTGGTTGATCGGGTCTCCGGGAGTCACCTGCTCGTCGACGTAGAAGATCAGGCGGTTCGCAATCGGCTCGGCCTCGGCATAGACCCTCCCCTGATTCATCTGCAGGCTGTGGGTGCTCGGCGCTCCGGGTGTCTGCGTGAGGGTGGCGTCATAGCGGAAGTTGCCGCCTACCCGCAGCCATTTCGTCACTTCTCCCGTCCAAAGCCCCCAACTGCCCCGTATGGGGTGGGCGGGCAGCTCGGTTTGCGAGAACACATCGCCGAAGTCGGTGCGCAGACCCCCGCCGGTCGGATTGACATGGCAGCTTTCGCATTTCAAGCCATAACGGACGGCCAGGTACGGCTCCGCAAAGGCGCGTCCGCCGAGGAGAATCGCCAGAATCAGCAGGCCTGCGGAAAACGTGCCGCGACGGATCATGACTTCTCCTTCTTTCCTACGTCCGTGTATGTGTCTCCCCCTTCGAGATTCGGTTCAAAGTGAACCTCAGCCGCGGGAAGAGGCACACATGGTTCATGCTGTCGATCCTGCTGGGCCATTCCTACTTCCTGCGCCTCGATCCCAAACAATGGCAGCGGGCCAAGCCCTACCCGCCGCTCGCGACGCTGCAGGTGGCGGCGCGCCTTCGCTCCCAGGGCCACCGGGTGGACCTCTTCGATGCGATGCTGGCAGATGGCATCGGGGAGTACGAGCGCAAGCTCGCCGCGCTGGAGCCGCAGCTCGTGATTCTCTACGAGGACAACTACAACTTCCTCACCAAGATGTGCCTTGCGCGAATGCGCGAGGAGGCCTGCCGCATGATCGACGCGGCGCGCCGTGCGGCTGCCCGCGTGGTCGTCGCGGGCTCCGATGCCACCGATGTTCCGCAGGCCTACCTTGCAGCCGGCGCCGACGCGGTACTCGCCGGCGAAGGCCTGGAGGCGCTGGATGAGCTACTCGCGCGGCTCGACGCCCGGCCCGCTATCGCGACCGGGGAGCTGGTCGCCGGCATCAGCGGCCTGAGCGCCGCGGGCACCCCGCAGGCAGCGGCGGGCGCCAGGCGCGGCGCGATTCCGCCGGTCCGCGCCGAGTTGCCGGCGCCCGCCTGGGATCTCGTCGACATCGATCACTACCGCTCCCTCTGGCGGCGGGCACACGGTCATTTCAGCCTCAATATGGCCGCTTCCCGCGGCTGCTCATTCCGCTGCGCCTGGTGCGCGAAGCCCATCTGGGGCAATCACTACCTGCAGCGGCCCGCAGCCGATGTCGCCGCGGAAATGACCCGCCTCAAGCGCGAGCTCGGCCCCGACCACATCTGGTTTGCCGATGATATCTTCGGCTTTCGCGTCGACTGGGTGAGCGAGTTCGCGGACGCGCTCGCGGCCTCGGGCGGGTCCATTCCGTTCACCATCCAGACGCGCGCCGATCTCATCAGCGAGCGCATGGCGGCCGCGCTAGGCGCCGCCGGCTGCCGCGAGGCCTGGCTCGGAGCCGAGAGCGGCAGCCAGCGCGTCCTCGATGCCATGAACAAGGGCATCCGGGTGACGGAGATCCACACCGCACGCGCCCGCCTCGGCGCCGCCGGCATCCGCGTGGGATTTTTCATCCAGCTCGGTTATCTGGGCGAGGAGCTGCCCGACATCCTCGCGACCCGTGAGCTCATCGAGACAGCGCGTCCCGACGATGTCGGTGTCAGCGTGGCCTACCCGCTGCCAGGCACCAAGTTCCACGATCTGGTGAGCGCGCAGTTGGGCACAAAGGATCGCTGGCAGGCGAGCGGGGAGCTCGCGATGATGTTCCAAGGGACCTATACCTCGCCGTTCTATCGTGAGGTGCGCGACCTGCTGCACGAGGAGGTGCGGCTGTCGAGCCAACAGGGTGCTCGGGGCAGCGCCATCGGGGACCGCTTGCGGCGTTCGCTGCGGCGGCGGTGGGCCCGCCTGCTCGCCCGGCAGGAGAGCTTCCTCAACATGACACCGTCTGCGGCTGCCGCTTCGCCGGCAGCAGGTTTCCCTTGAGAGCACGCCATGGCCGCCGACATCGACCGCATGCCGCCGATCGCCGCAGTGCAGGCGTCCTTACACCGCATCACCGAATCGCTCGCCGCCGCGCTGGCAGGCGCCGATGCCGAGCGCCCCGCGTGGAGCGAGCTCGAATGGCGGCTCGCGCCCGCGGTGGCCGCCATTCACGGCATATCGCCGCTGCTCGCGACAGCGCTTCGCTGGCAAGGTCCACCGCATTGGTCGAGCTTCCTCGCCGAGCAACGGCAGCATACCCTGCTGCGGCAGCAACGCATCGACGAGCTTCTGGCGACGATCGACGAGCGCTCGCACAGCGCCGGCATCGCCGTTGTCGTCCTGAAAGGGGCCGCGCTGCACCGGGCCGGCGTCTATGCAGCGGGCGAGCGCCCGATGGCGGACCTTGACCTGCTCGTACACCCCGCCGATATCGACGCCGCCGTGGCGGTGCTTCTGGCCCTGAGCTATCGCGACGCCGGTACCACCTGGAAGCATCAGGGCTTCGATCCGGCCGGGGCCGATCGGGGCGCCATCCTCGGCGAGCACGCCGACAATCCCGTCAAGATCGACCTGCATCACAAGATCAGTGAGCGCCTGCCGCTCTCCCCGACGGACCTCACCGACCTGGTCTACCCGCCGCATGCCCATCCCGGCCTCAACCGGTATCCCCGCGCCGCCGCGTTGCTGGTACACGTGTTGGCGCATGCGGCGGGCGACATGACGCACCGCGGCTTGAGGCTGATCCAACTCTGCGACATCGCGCGCCTCGCGCGCAGCATGACCGCCGGGGATTGGGAAGACCTCGTACGCTTGCACGGCAAGGAGCGACGCCTCTGGTGGGCCTCACCGCCGCTCACGCTTGCCGCGCGCTACTTTCCCAATGTGGTGCCTCAGGATGTCAACGCGCAGCTCGAGCGCGATTGTCCCTGGATGCTGCGCCGCATCGCACGCCGGCGGACCCTAGCCGGCTTCTCCTACTCGCACCTATACATCGATCCCATGCCCGGCGTCATCTGGACCCGCTCGGCAACGCAAGCGCTGCGATACGTCAGCTCACGGGTGTTTCCGACCAGGGAGCAGCTGACACAGATGCAGGTCGTCGCGAGAACCGGACCGTGGTCCGGGGAGCCGCAGTGGCACCGGCAATCACAAGTCCGGCGCATTCTGCAGTGGGTCTCCTCGCGTCCAACCCGCACGGAGACCCTGCAGCCGGTACGCGCGGCACTCGCGCGCGCACATTGACGCGATACGGGAATGAGTACATCACGAAGTTGCGTGGACGCTCTCGAGGATACACGCACCGCATTCGACAGCGTCGCAGACAACTACGATGGACCCAGGGGCAATAATGCGCTCATCCAGGACATGCGCCGGGAGATGTGGCGCTGGCTGGACGCGAGTTTCCCGCAGGGAAGCCACCTGCTCGACATCGGTTGCGGCACGGGACTCGATGCGGTGCGGATGGCGCAGCGGGGCCACAATGTGCTGGCGACTGACTGGTCACCCCGCATGGTCGAGAGAGCGCATGGGCGCGCAGCAGCCGCGGGCGTCAGCGACAGGATGCGTACAGCAGCCATCGGCGCTCATGAGCTCGAGCAGCTCGAGGGGCAGGCGATTTTCGACGGGGTCTAC
The DNA here is from genome assembly GCA_025451845.1 of Steroidobacteraceae bacterium. Classification (GTDB taxonomy): domain Bacteria; phylum Pseudomonadota; class Gammaproteobacteria; order Steroidobacterales; family Steroidobacteraceae; genus 13-2-20CM-66-19. The sequence goes on along the minus strand of JANWJS010000011.1, from coordinate 83,468 downwards.
TCCAACTTAGGCCCGCTCAACTGCCTGCCCGACGTGAGGCCGGTCTCACGCGAGTGCTCGCGGCTCGTCAAGACCGGCGGCCGACTCGTTTTCACGGTAATCGGCCGCTGGTGTCCCTGGGAGATCGCTTACTATGCTGCCCACGCCAATTGGGCCCGCGCGAGCGTGCGGTTCGGGCACGACATGATGCCCGTAGGCATGAACGGACATACGGTATGGACGCGCTACTGGACCCCGATGGAGTTCTACCGCGCGTTCGCGCAGGAGTTCGCCCTCGTTCAGTGCCGGGCCGTCTGCCTCTTCGCTCCGCCTCCCTACATGACGGAAATTAGGGATCGCCATCCCGCCTGGTTCGAGCGGCTGTGGCGTTGGGACCGGCGCGTCGGCGGCTGGCCGCTGCTACGTAGTCTCGGCGATCACTTCCTCATCGTGATGGCGCGACGATGAGCCGGCAGCTTGGCGCGCTGTCCTCCGTATCGTCCGGCCTCCTGGGCGACACAGCTGAGCGCAACTATGCGCGCAAACTGCAGCTCTTCAACGCCTTCGCGGCGCCGGAGCTCGATCAGGCTATCCGCCGTCTCGAATTGCGCGACGGCATGCGCATTCTCGATGCAGGGTGCGGCACCGGAGAGGTGTTGCAGCGGTTGCGCAATGCCGCGGGTCCGCGTGCCGAGGTCGTCGGCATAGACCTCTCCGCCGCGCATGTGCGGGCGGCCCGCGAGCGGGTGGAGGAATCGGTTACGGTCGTGCAGGGAGATCTGCTGACCGCGCCGCTCGCGCTCGCGAGCTTCGATCTGATCTGGTCGGCGAATACGATCCATCACCTGCGGGATCCGGTCGCCGGGCTGCGGCGCCTGACGTCCCTTCTGCGGCCGCGAAGCCGCATCGCGATCGGCCAGAGCTCGCTCCTTCCGGAGCTCTACTTTGCCTGGGACTCGCGGCTCGAGCGCCTGACGCGCGAGGCCGTGCGCCGCTACTACGAAGAACGCTACGGCCTCGGTGAGCATGACCTCGACGGCGCGAGAAACCTCCTGGGTTGGATGCACGCGGCGGAGCTTCAGGACATCGTGGCACGCACGCTCGTCATCGAAAGAACGGCGCCGCTCACCCACGCCGATCGCGAGTACCTCCTCGAGGCGATCTTCAGAAGCACCTGGGGCGAGCGGCTGCGGCCCTATCTGCCGGCTGCGGATTACGAAGCGCTGCGCCGCCTCTGCGCCCCCGATGGTCCCGAGTTCGCGCTGCGCCGCCCCGACTTTCACTTCATCCAGACCTTCACGCTGGCCACGGGGGCGAGGCCGTGAGACCAGCGCATGTCGGCGCGCAATACGTGCGCGCAATACAACAGCACGACTCCGACCGCGAAGCCCGCGGGGCCTTCCAGTCACTCGCGCTGCGCCACGTGCCGCCGGGAGGGACGATCTTCGATTTCGGCGCCGGCGCTGGAATCGATGCACGATTCTTCGCCGAGCAAGGCCGATGCGTGCGCACTTACGACAATGACCCGCGGATGCGCTCGTATCTTGCCGAGACCTGCCGGGACCTCATCGAGGCCGGACGCATCCTGCCGGAAACAGGTGAATACGCGGAGTTTCTCGCCCGCAATGCCGACCCGCGCGCCCCGCAGGCGGATCTGGTTATCGCAAACTTCGCGCCGCTGGATTTGATTGATGATCTCCCCGTGCTGTTCGCCAAGATCCACGCCCTCACCCTCCCGGGCGCGGGTGTACTCGCGAGCGTGCTCAGCCCCTACTTCCTCGGCGACCTCGCCCTCGGCTGGCGCTGGCGCGGAATGATGGGGCAATGGCGCACGGGCCGGCTCAGCGTGCCCGGCGCCGGGGGCAACATCATCAGGCGATGCCTGCGGGTGTTCGCCGCCGAGTGCGCTCCGTCATTCACGCTCCAGCGCGTGTTTCGCGGGCGACCGCCGCGAGATGCCCTGGAAGCGGCCGGCATCGACTTCGCGCTGAGCCCTCGCACCGCCTGGCTGCACCTGACACGCTGCCGTTTCATGTTCCTGCTCTTCCGCCGGGAGCCCGCCGAGCAGCACGGACGCGCTCATCGCGCTGTGCCCTTCTCTGCGGTCGCCTGAGGCATCGACCCGATGCTATTCGCGCAGCAATTGCTCCAACGCCGCGGCGGACTCGCGCGGGTGCCGCCCGCGGCGCAGCTCGTAAGCCGGCAGAGCGCGCATCCGCTGCGTAAAAATGCCCCATCCGGGCTGACTCGCCGCATAAGGTTGGCTCGCCTCGAGCCGTGCCAGCGCCTCGTCCGGCGCGATAGGCAACAGCAGGCGCCCAGTGCCGGCGCTGCGAGCCGAGAGCGCAACCAGTCCACCGATCGCGGGCGGCCGGGGCGCAAGCCGAAACCGTTCCTGCCGCAGGTCGATCTCGAACTTTCGCACGCCGCTGCGGCGGCGAATGACCGGAGCACGGCGAATGAGGCGCGCATCCGCGGCCGAGAGGAAACGCAGCGACTCGCGCCGCACGTGCAAAAAATTGGCCACACCCGTCGCGAGCAGCGACTGTGGCGCGACGAACAGGCTGTCCTCCGATGCGAGCTCGATGCCCCGCAGCGCGCAATGCAACACCGCGGTGGATTTGCCGCTGCCGCTCTCACCGATGAGGAGCAGCCCGCGGCGCCCCCGCCCGACACAGGCGGCATGCAGCGGCATCAGCCCCTGCACCCGGGCGGCGAGCGTAAAGACGGCGAGCTCGATGAGCTCGTAGCGCACGTGATAGGGAAACTCGAGCAGCTCACGAGCCACGACGATGAGCGCTGCGCGCTGCTCGGCGGACATGACGGCCACGGTAGAGCAATCGCCGGCGCCGCAAAGGAGCCCGGGTGCGGAAGACATCGCGAATGGACCAGGCTCACTCGCAACCCGCCGCCGGGCGCCCCGCGGTCTGCGCGCGGCCTGGGCCCCGCCGCCCAACACCAGCCGCACGGTGATCCTCGCCGGCGACCTCGACAGCCGATGTCCGGGAAGACCGTCATATGCCCAGCGCACCAGCCGCAGCAGCTCCGGGCTCTGGGTTACGAACTCGAAGGCGCCGCCGAGGATCTGGCGACGAATCCGCTGCAATCCGCCAGTGCGCTCCTGGAACGGATCGGCCGCGATGTCGTTGCTCGCCTGAATGACCTTCACAGGTGTCGTGAGTACGCAAGCTGCAGTGGGTGGTTCATTCACCGATGAGAGTCCTCAAGGCGCTCTGTTGGATCGTCGGTCTGCTGCTGGCATCGGCTCTCACCGTGGTCGCGGCATGGCACAGCCAGCTGCAGCACCTCGGCACCCACGGCGTCATCGCGCTCTATTTCGTCCTGGCCGCGGCGCTCGCCATTCCGGCAAGATTCCTGTCTCTGGCCGGCGCCTATCTCGCCGAGCTGCTCCTCGTAGGCTGGGCCCGCTCCTCCCTCAGGATGCTGTGGAAGCCCTCGGCCTCCATGAGGATGGACATGGTCACCGTCGTCATGCAGTTGCTGCTGCCGCAGAGACACATCGGTTATGCCCTGTCGTTTGGGCTGCTGTACCTGATCGACGTCGGTACCCGGCATCTCGACCAATTGTCGATGACGCGGCTGTTGCCCACATGGAGTCTCCAGGTTCTGTGCGTCATAGTATTTCAGTCCTGCCTGCGGTACTGGATGCACCGGATCGAGCATGCGATCCCGGCCCTCTGGGCGCTGCACAAATTTCATCATTCCGCCGAGAGCCTGTCCCTCCTGACCTCCACGCGCGCGACGGAGCTCGCCAGGGGCATCGAGATCGGCTTGGTGTTTGCGCCCGCGGCCCTGCTGACCAACGCCACCGTCCCGCTGCCGTCCATGCACAGTCCCTGGTTCGCCATCGCAGTGGTTTACTTCGTGTATAACACGTTCTTCGCCGTCAACGGCTACTTCGTTCATTCGAACCTGAGCACCGACTACGGCTGGATCGGCCGCTGGCTGCTCGTCTCGCCGAGAATGCACCGCCTGCACCATGCCAAATCGGCGAGCTACCACGACAAGAACTTCACTTTCGACCTGGTTCTCTGGGACCGCCTGTTCGGGACGTATGCGGCGTGTCCGCCCGGTACGGATCCCATGACGATACCGCTGGGCCTGGAGGACAACCCCTTCAATTTCCATGACGGCTTGGGTGGCGCGCTGCGGGAGTATTTCTTCAAAACTTACCGTGTATTTTGGCAGGAGCTGCGTAAGGGCTTGAGGGCGTGGCTGCCGCGGCCGCCGCAAGCGCTACCGGGGAGTCCTTCGACCTGAGCCTGCGGCGGATCGCGAGGTTCACCGGCTCCTCGTACCAGGTGAAGAGCACGATCGCGAGCGCCCACGCGCCGATCAGGGTGACGAGCACCACCGCGGGCCGGTAGTGGGGCAGGGCGGCGAGGAGTGGCTTACTCAGATAGTCGATGACGAGCATGTGCAGCAGGTAGAAGGAGTAGGAGCTTCTGCCGAGCAGGCCGGCGATGCCGCTGGAGAGTGCCCGCGACAGCGCCGTGTCCTCGCGCATCAGGCCGCAGTAGAGGAGCGCGATCGGCGCCGGCATGAGGAAGTTGTTGATGAGGACAATCGCCGCGTAATCGAGCGGCGGGCGGCGGTAGATGATGAGCATCGCCAGCGTCAGCGCCGAGACTCCGGCAAGACCAACGAGCGTCCGCCACCGGCCGGCGACCTGGAGCGAGCCCGAGCGCTCGCGGCGCGTGACGTAGAGCGCCAGGTACACCCCGGCGAAGAACTCGGCGAAGTGCCCGAAGAATGTCGTGGAGAACACGAAGGCCGGCGTATGCAGGAATCTGACATCGAGTGTCGAGATGCCGAGCGCCGCGCCGAGAAGCACCGCCGCCAGCGTGAACGCGGCGGGGAAGCCTCCCCGCCGGACGAGGATCATGAAGATGGGGGCCAGGGCGTAGAAGCACTCCTCGACCGTGAGCGACCAGCTCGGCTGGAGGATGAGCCGGGAGGGATAGAAGAGCGCATGAGTGAGCGTGTAGTTGCTCACCAGAACCGGCGCACTGAGGTCTCGCTGCAGGCAGACCGCGACGGTAAGCAGCAGGAAGTAAACGGGATAAATGCGCGCGAAACGGTTGATGAAGTACTTCGACAGCCACGCGCCCGTGAGCTGCGCCTGCTCGTGATAAAGCCGGAAGATGAGAAAGCCGCTCAGGACGTAGAAGAAGGCCATCACGTTGATGACGATGTGCCAGTTCGCCCACGGCGGAAAATGATCGAAGAAGATTGCGATGGCGCCAAACGCCCGGATACCCGTCAGCGCGGGATACCTCTGCCTTCCTGGTGCCGTGCTGCTCAGCCACATGGGGCGCATGAACCTTCCGCCCGCACAGCCGCACACACCCTAAAGATGCAGCGTGATGCGCTGTGATGGAGGGCCGTCCGATGATGCCTCTGCTGCCGCAGGCGCTGAAGCGCCGGATCAGGGCCCTCCCCCAGTGGTCCGCGGTCGCGCTGCGCCAGCCCCAGGGTGTCGTGCAGCTGCGGATGAGCGGCACGCATGGAGAGATCGACGTGACGGGGGTTGCAGTCGTGGCGGCCTTGAGTCCGCTCACTCTGGGCGTAGGCTTGGGCGAGGACCTCGGTGCGGCACTCGGTGACTGCTCCCGGCCCTTGCTGCGCTTCGTCGACGTCGACTCCGGGCAAACGGTGGGCGCGCTGGAGCTCCTCAGGGTGCGCGACTGCGCGATGCAGGCCGCACGAATTGCACTCTTCCAGGTCCAGGGCGCGGCACAACATTGTCTGCGGTGGCCTTACCGGACGTGGAACCGCTATCTGCAGAATCGGGCGATCCGCAAACACCGCCGCCCGGACAACTTCTGGATGCCGCCCGAGGCGGTGCAGCAGCTCATGATCTTCTACATCTGCCCCCGCCAGGTCGTGCTCGTCTCCGTGGAGCACGATGAGCACCGCAACCTTTTTCCGATGGACCTCATCGGCCCCGTGGGTCAGGATCGTTTCACGCTTGCGCTTCGCAACACCAGCCGGTCGGTGCCAGCCATGAAGAGCGCGCGCCGCGTAGCGCTGTCGGACGTTGCCGCCGCCGACTGCGGGCTCGCCTACCGCCTGGGCGCCCATCATCGCGATCCGCTCGCCGACTGGCAGTCGCTCCCGTGCCCCGTGATCCGCTCGCGAGCGTTCGCCCTGCCGTGCCCGCAAAGCGCGCTGCGTGTACGCGAGCTCGAGATCCTGGATTTCGAGACCATCGGCTCGCACACCCTCTTCGTCGCGCGCATCGCCGCGGAGCAGCCGCTCGCCGAGGCGGACCAGCTGTATCACACGAGCGGCCTGTACCAACATTTCAGGACGCGCCACGGACACCCCTTCCGCGCCGCTGCCTGAGCCCGGGTGAGGCCTGCAGAGCCTGGTACGTCAGGGTCCGCGCGAGCCTGCCGCGCTCCAGCTCGAATATGACATCGCAATGCTTGAGGGAGCTCAGGCGGTGGCCGGTCAGGATGATGGTGCGTCCGGCGCGCAGGGCCTCGAGTGAGTCGATGATGCCCTGCTCCGCCGCCTCGTCGAGCTCGCTCGTCGCCTCGTCCATGATCAGCACCGACGCGTCCCGATAGAGCGCACGGGCAATGGCCACACGCTGCCGCTGGCCGCCGCTCAGGCGCGTGCCGCGCTCGCCGAGCCGGTCCGAGCCGCCCGCTGCGAGGACGGCGGCGCACTCGTCCAACCGGGCGAGCGCAACGGCGCTTTGCAGGCGCTCGCGATCCCCGGCCCCGAGCGGCGTTCCGAGCGCGATGTTCTCATCGAGCGTCGCATCGAGCAGGAACAACCGCTGCGGCACATAGGCAATCGTCGATTGCCAGGCAGCGCGGCTGGCGGCGTCGATCCGGACGCCGTCGACCGCCACGGCGCCCGACTCTGCTACCAGCAAGCCCGCGACGAGGTCGAGCAAGGTCGTCTTGCCCGAGCCGTTGTCACCAACGAGGCCTACCATCGTGCCCGCGGGGATGCGTAGCGTGAGACCCGCGATTGCCGCGGCGGCAGCCGGCTCATACCGGAACAAGACGTTGTCGACGAGGATTTCCCGCCGCGGCCGGCCGCGCCAGGCAGCATCGAGCGCAGCAGAGCGCGCGGTGTGCAGCCGCGACCTCGCCTCCTGCAAGTCCGCTGCAATACTCTCGAGCGCCGGCCGGTCCGCGCGGATTCTGACGAGCGCGGTGAACGCCTGCTGCAGCGCCGGCAACAGCCGATATACCGCGAGGCCCATGAAGGAGAGCGCCGCGATCCACGGCCGCCCCCCCTGCCGCCCGCCGCCCAGATACAACGCGCTGCCCACGAGGGCGCACACGGTAGCGAGCTCGAGCGCATTTCGCGGCGTCTGCGAAATGGCGAGGGTGCTCAGAGCATTGCGTGAGATCGAGCGGCACGAGGCGGCGAACCTTGCCGCAAAGAGCGGTTGCGCGCGCCAGAGCAGGATTTCCTTTACCGCGCCGAGGCTCTCCGCGACGATGCGGGTGCGTTCGGCGTAGTGGCTGCTTTCCTCCAGACCATTGCGCAGCAGCCTCCCGCGGGCGGCAAGGTAGATCGCAACGTAGGTCGTCCCGAGCGCGCCCAGCGCGATCGCGGCGATGACCGGATCGATTAGCACCATCGAGCCGACGATGAGCGCGACGGTGAGGACGTTGGTGGCCAGCGTGAGGCCGCTCTGCAGGACTCCCACCGTGACCCGCATGGTCTCGTGCAGCAGCCGCGCCGTGAGTGTCGCACTGTGTGTGCGCAGATGAAAGTCGTAGTCACGGCCGAGATAGGACTCGAAGAGCTCGATGGCGAAGGAGTTGCCCGTCTCGAAAGCGAACCGATTCATGAGCAGCGTGCCCGCGAGATTCACCAGGTTGGCCAGTGCGACGAGCGCGATGAAGGCCAGTCCGAGCCCGACCGCAAGGTGCGCACCGCCGGCGGCCTGCAAACCGAGATACCGGTGAAGGAAAGCCATGATCCGGCTGCGACCGGCCGCGGCCGGATCCGCCAGCGCGGTGAAGAACGGCAGGATGGCGGCGATACCGGTCACGGTACCGAGGGCCATGAGCACGGAGAGAATCTGCAGTGCGAGCAGCTGCGTTTTCCGGCGCCGCTCGAGCAGCCGCCACACCATCATCGGCATCATGACTCGCCGCTCACTGCAGCCAACCCGCGTACTCGGGACTTCAGCCACGCTTTCGTCCAGCTGACGAGGAGCCTGGCACGGCGAGCGCGGACCACGGCGCGCATGTGCGGCACCCATCCCGAGCGCTGTACTTTCCCCATGAATCGCCGCACTTCCGCCAGTGCGGCGAGGTCATCGCAGTAATGCTCGTCATGCCGGCGGACGAGGACCAGGGGCTCATCGACGAAGTCGATCCGGCTTGCGAGCGCAAGCCGCAGGTAGAGCTCGTAGTCGCCACAGATGGGCAGATCTTCCGGATACCCGCCCACGCGCGCGACCGCCTCGCGGCGCGCCACGACGCTCGATTGGGTGACGGCCGCCTCGCCCCTGAGGAGCGACTCCGCGATCCATCCGTCCTTGTCCGCCGGATATTGCAACCCGCGTCCTGGCATCTGCCGGCCCGAGCCGTCCACGAGCACGCTTCTCGTGTAGCTCCACTCGCACGCCGGACGCTCTCCGAGCGAGGCGATCTGCATCTCGAGCTTGCGCGGCAGCCAGATGTCATCGGAGTCGAGAAAGGCGATGTACTCGCCACGCGCCTCGCGCAGCGCGCGATTGCGAGCCGCCGGCGGGTTGCCGCCGTGCGCGAGGAAAAGCACCCTGACTGGGTGTTCCGTGTCGGCTTCGAGCTCCCTCAAGTACTCTCGCACCGGCTCATCTGAGCCGTCGTCGGCGAGAATCAGCTCCCAATCCTCGAGCGTCTGGTCGCGCACGGACTGGATGGCGGCCCGCAGCCACGCGAGGCGGTTGAACGTCGGCATGATGACGGAGATGAGGGGATGCTTCACGGGCGCGCTCCCCGCCGATTGATGAGACCGCGATAGGTTTCCTCGAGGCGACTGCCGAGAGCCGCAAGCGACAGCTCCCGCTCGAAATGCGCCCGCACCAACGCCCGGCGCGCTGGAGTCAACTCCGAGGCGATGCCGAGCAGCCCGTCGGCGAGGCTTTGCGGATCCCCGCGCCACCAGAGCCGCGCCACGGCGCCATCACCCGTCAGTTCCCGGTAGGAGGGAATGTCCGTCACCAGCGGCGGCAGCCCGCAGGCGAGCGCCTCGATGAGCGCATAGCCGCTGCCCTCGCGATGGCTGCCCGAGACGAAGACATCGGCGGCCCGCATCAACGACTCGATCTCACCATGAGGCCGGCGGCCGAGCAGATGCACTCGCCCGCGCAGGCGCGGGTCCGTTTCGATGCGCGCGGCCACGGCCTTCGCGAGCGGCGCCTCGCCATAACAACACCAGAGCGTGAGTCCCGGCAACGCAGCCACGGCACGGCTGACTCCCTCGAGCACCGTAAGGGGGTCCTTGTTGGCGGCGAGATGCCCTACCCAGAGGAGGCAGGGATTGCCCTGCAGCCCAGTGCGCGCGCGCGCCTCGTCCCGCGGGCCCGGCATGAAGCGACTGGTCGACTCCGGGATGACATGGATCGAAGTCTCGCCCGCGATCAGGCGGTCCGTTTCGAAGGGCCAGCTCTGGGGCCGCGCGCAGAACGCAACACCGGCCGCGGCGGCGAACGCCCGCCGGTGCAAGGGACGCTTCCAAATCCGCGGCGGCCGGCTGGCATGATCCTGCAGCAGGATGGGAACGTGGGGCACTTGCGCCGCGAGACGCAACACCTCGCGCGGGAAGCAGAGCCCGTGCACGTGAATGACTTCGGGACCCAGGCCTTGAATCAACAAGGGCGCATTCGCGTCCTGCGCCAAAAAGTGATAGCGCACGCCGTTGCGATCCAGGACGTCCGCGCTGCGGGAGGCCTGCACCACGGAAACCTGCATTCCGCCTTGATGCGCGGCCTCGGCGACATCCACCAAGGTGGGCCAGGCTTGTAGCAGCTCCCGCGGCTCCCGTCCCCGCGGATCGGCGTGGAATCCGACCTGCACGACATGGGGCGAAGTACTGCCCATGGGCTCGCGTTCCTACAGGCCGGCGAGGCGCGGGTCCCACAGGCGGACGAACCGCTGCGCGGCCTCGAGCTCCCACGGCCCATGATAGCGCCGGGACCGATAGCGCCAGGATGCCAGCCCCCGCAGCGCCGACTTCCCCCATGGGGGTGAGCGAACGTCGGTGACCGTTGGAAATCTACATCCGAGCACGGTCGTGAAATCCTGGATCCGCCGGCGCAATCGCGCCGTCAGCCACGGCGTGTCCGTGTGACACCAGTAGGCGAGCCAGCGCGGCTCGGCCCACTCCTCGGCCGTGGCCGGAAAGACGAGCGGCCCGCCCGCCGCATCGCGCAGACTTCCTACTATCCGCTCGACGTGCCTATCGCGGGCGCCGGCTGCCGGAGGCAACGGCGCGTACACGTAGAGCATGATCTCCGCAGCCGGATGGATGCGTTTGATGTGCCGGATGTATTCAAAGGTGCGCTCGGTCTCCCCTTCCGGATCCTGGGGCGGCGCCAGCATGAAAGACAGCTCCGGAATGACACCATTGCTGCGGCAGCGCTCGATGGCCTCGAGGGTCTGATCGGCGCGGGTGCCCTTGCGGGCATCGTGCAGCAGCCAATCGCTCGGCGATTCGGCGCCGATATAGGCCATGCGCAAGCGGCTGCGGCGCACCAGCGACCAGGCGGATGCCGACATGCCCACCAGGGCATCGGCGCGCGCGAAGCACCACCATGGCAGCGCGCGTTTCGCCAACACCTCGAGCAGCGGCACGGTATCCGCCTCGCGGTCGAAGAAGTTGTTGTCATAGAAGAGCAGCGAGTCGACACCGAGACGCTCTGTCAGGTAATCGAGGTCTTGCTCCAGCCGCGGCCCGGTCGGCAGCGCCGTCTTGCCGCGAAACATGCCGGCTACGCCACAGAAGGTGCAGCGGAAACGACAGCCCAAGGCCGCCTGATAGCCGCTCGTGCGACGCCCGAGGTAGGTCCGCGACAGGTAACGCCTCGGGTCACCCAGATGCTCGTAAGGAAGAATTCTCCCGTGGCCGGCGCTCGAGAAGGCGCGGCGTACGTTGTGCACAATCGCACCATCCTGGCGCCACGTCAGCCCCGCAACCGCCTCCAGCGAACTCTTTCCCGCGAAGAGCGCATCGAGGAGCTCGGTCAGCGTCTCTTCTCCCTGACCTCTGATTGCGTAGTCGACGTAGGGCATCGCGAGACACGCGTCCGCGCATAGCGTCGGGAAATGTCCGCCCCACACGATAGGAATGCGCGGGAATCGAGTGCGCACTTCCCGTGAGAGCGCGATGGCAGAACAAAGTTGCGGGCCACCCATGACGCTGACACCCACCGCATCTATCGGTGTCGTTTCTATCGTCCTCAACACCGTGGAGATGAAATCCAGATCCACATTGCCGTCGACGAGAGTGCTGTCATACCTCTCCTCGAGCGCAGCGGCGAGATTGAGAATGGCGAGCGGAAACTTGGCGGCCCGGGGCTTGGTGATTGTCGGGTTGACCAACACGATGTGCCTGCGTACGCGGTCCGAAATCGCTTCAGGCGATCTTGTCATGCCGCTCTCCCGGTCGCCGCAGCGAGCTCGAGCCCCGGTTCCCGCGAAGCAAGCCGGCGCAGGCGCTCGGCGAGACTCGCCTCGAGCGCCTTCACGCGGCCATCCACATGTACCTCGACCCACCGCGCGGCGCCGGCCAAGCTGCCGGCAACATCCAGATCGCCGTAAAGGGGGATCCCGTCCACCATGACGAGGCGGATGTCGGCGCGATGCACGCCCTCCAGCGCCACTCCCTGCGGCAATACCAACAGGTCCGCGCGCGCTCCCGGTGCCACGATGCCGCAGTCCGGCAGGTGCAGCAACCGTGCGGCATCCCGCGTTACCAGGGATTCGAGCTCGCTGGGATTCAGCGCAACCTGTTGGGCGGCGATGTGCAGCTCTTCGAGCAAGTCGCGTGAGCCGGTCAGGCGGGAGTCGGTTCCGATAGCCACCCGCCCCTCGCGCGCCAATTCAGCGACCTCCGCCGTCGCGCCAAAGAGGTGCAGATTGGACGCGGGGCACCAGATGAGACCGGCCGAAGCCGCGCTCAGCCGGCGTCGCTCCGGGCCGCCGAGCGCAACGCCGTGCACGATCAGCGTGTTGGCTTTGAGGCAACCGAGGCGGTCCAGGCGCCAGAATTCCTCGCGCGCCCCTTCATCCAGCCCCTCGGCGGCATGGATGATCCAAGGCCAGTCGGCGGGCGTGCGCCGCTGGCTTTCGAGCGTCTTCGCCTCGCCTTCGACGTATAGCGAGTGCGCCCAGCCATACCTCCTCACCACCCGGACCGGATACTGGATCTCGCATAGATCCGGATAGAGTGGATCATGGTGCGCGACCGTGGTGACACCACTCAGGAGATTCTTCACTCCCCCGAGCAGCAGGCGCTCCGCCATCGGCACCGCCACTGCCGCCTTGAGCGGTCCGTCCACGCGCCGCCGCCGGTCGACCGCGGCGATCCACTCGCGCACGTTCTGATAGCGCGGCGCGGGCTCGAGGCGCGGCAGGTGATTGAGCGGCAGGTGATCGTGAGCATTGATCAGCCCGGGCAACAGGCGATCGCCCGCGAGGTCGAGCACGCGGTCATGCGCTTCCGGCGGCTCGCCAACCGAGGCGATGCGGGACCCGCCGATCCTCACCTGCGTGCGCCGGCCCTCTACATCCGCATTGATCAGGGCGAGCATGGGTTGACTGCCCGGATGGCCAGCACGACGGGCATGCCGTGCCAGCGCTGGTAGAACGCAGCGGACCCCGGAAACACCTCCCGCAGCTCGATGCCGACACGGACCTCTGCCATCGCCTCGACCGTCAAGCCGGCCGCGGCCGCCGCGCGCCGGTGCGCGCCGACGGCATGGAGATGATGAGGAACGGAGTGGATGCCACCCTTCGAGTCGCGAAAGCGCCGGGCGTGTCCCGCCGCGGCGGCCTGCGGGTGGAAATCCGAGTAGACCAGCACTCCGCCCGGGGTCAGCACTCGCGCGACTTCGCGCATCCACGCCTCGAGGTCGGGCGCGTGACCGACGGCGAGCCCGCAGACCACCGCATCGAAGCTGCCGCTTCCGAACGGCAGCCCGGTCATGCTTCCTTGCACGGCGGTGGCGCAATCGACCTGCCGCAACATCTGCGCGGACTGATCGAGCGCGAGCACCGTGGCCGCGCCCGCTGCGGCGAGCAGCCGCGCATACCGGCCGGAGCCACAGGCGAGATCCAGGACGCGCCGTGCGGTCATTGCCGGCCACAGTCGCCGCATCGCCTCCTGCTCCGCCCGCATGAGCGGGTTGTGCGACACCGGCGGATAGCTCTCGGCCCAGCGCTCGTAGAGCTCCAGCGTCACCAGCTCCTGGGACGCACTCATGCGCACTCCCGCCACATCGAGCAGACGCAGGTCTTGCATTCGGGCCGCTCTCCAGCACGGATGGTCGTGCGCAGCGCAACCATGTCGCCGCGATTGAGCGCCTCATCGAGCCCATCGCGCGCCAAGGCTTCGGACGGTCCAGCAATGAAGAAACACGGACTGACACGGCCCCGTGGATCGATGACGGCCGAGAACTCGGGCGCATTGCAACGTACCGGCGGATACGGGTCGAGGCCACATACCGCGGAGAAGTACTGCAGGATGCGCCGCAGCTTGTGCGGATTCTCCGCAATGAATCCGGAGCTGAACGCCTCGTTGCGATCCCGCTCCAGAGCGCAGATCAGCCGGGCGAACTCCTCGAGCTCCGCGGGACGCAGCGCAAGATCGGACCCGAAACCCTCATGCCGCGCAAACGCATGCGGGTTGGCGACATCCACGGCCAGAAACGACACCTGCCGCGTCCCGAGCCCGCGGGTCAGGTCCACGAAAGAAGCCAGCTGTCTGAAGTTAGCGCGCTGCAGCGTCACGCGCACCGTCACCCGCACGCCCGCATCTACCGCAGCGCGGATGCCATTGCATACCACATCGAAAGCATCGACGCCGCGGATGGCAGCGTAGGTCGCCGGGTCGGTGCCATCGAGGGAAACGGTAATGCTTCGAAAGAGCTGGCCGGCGCGCCGCGCATGCTTGGCGAGCGACAGGCCGGAGGTCAGCAGCCAGACCTCGAGCCCTTCGGCCGCGAGGAGCGATGCGATGTCAGCCCATTCGCGGTTGACGAGCGGCTCGCCGCCTGAAAGGACCACCGTCGCCGTACCGAGGCGGCGCAGGCTCGGCAGCAGCTCTCTCACCGATGCGAGGTCGAGATCGGCGCGCCCGTGCCGCCAGTAGTCGCAGGTGATGCAGCGCGAGTTGCAGCGCTCGCTCAGAAGAAGCGTCACCAGCGGCAGGCGACGCAGCGGTGATTCGGGATGGCATGGCATCGCTCAATTGAGTTCCCGGAAAGGGCCGCAGGGTTCAGCGGCGTGCGGCAGCCATCGTCGCGGCTCGCCGGGGGCGCGCCGTCAATTCTTCGTAGAGCGCCTCAAAACAACCTGCCGTGTAGTCGGCATCCTCCCAGACGGCGCGAGCCCAAGCCGCCCGCGCCAGACGCAGACGGAGCTCCTCGTCGGCGAGCACATGGCAAAGCGCAGCCGCGAGCGACTGCCCATCCCCGACCGGCACGGCGATCGCGGCTTCGGGTGCCCACTCCGCTACGTGCCCCACGGCCGTGCCGACCGTCGGCACGCCGACGGTGGCGGCCTCGAGAACCGCCACCGGACCCGCCTCATGGCGGGAGGAGACGACCAGCACGTGGGCCGCGTGCATGAGCGGCAGCAGTTGCCGCTGGGTCATGAAACCGTGGAACCGCAATCTGTCGGCGATACCGAGCTCGCGCGCGAGCCGCTGCATCGCGCCGCCGAGCGTATCCTCGCCGACGATATCCACATGGAAGGGCTGCGGCCCCTGGGCCAATTGTGCCAGGGCGCGCAGCAGCGTCGGCTGGTCCTTCACTCGATTGAGACTCGCCACATGCAGCAGCCGGGCGGGCTCCTCCGCGCGCCGCGGCACTGGCGCCCGCGCTGGCCAGGCCTGCACGCAATCGACGCCGAGCGGCACTCGCCTCGCCGCCACTCCGAGCCTGGCGAGGAGGTCGAGCTGCGGCGCGCTCGCGGCCGTGAGCGCGCTCGCCGCGGTGAAGACCACTCGCTCCTGCAACCGGCCCTGCCAAGTCAGTCGGCCACCGAAACGAATGTCGGGAAGGCGCGCGGGCTCCCCGCCGGCCACATGCACGGTGCTCGGGATCCCGAGCACGCGCGCGGCGGAGACGGCAACGAGACCGCAGCCCCCGGAGAAGAAAGATTGCAGGAGGCAAAAAGGCGAAGACCGGTGCTCCCGCAGGATCGCGCGGAAGGCGCGTACCCGCGTGGCGCCGCGCCCGACATTATGGACCCGTGCGCCGAGCAGGTCCCAAGCGGCGGGGGCCGGCTCCTGATTCAGCGCGAACACGTGGACTTCATGATGCAGCGACAGCCGCTCGATCAGCGCGAGGAGTGCCGGTATGACACGGTATTCCCCGCTGCGATCGACGCCTCCGGGAACGACCAGCGCGAGCTTCATGTAGGGGTGCGTCCCCGGTGCGGGCGCCAGGGTTCACCCGCGTATCCATTACTCGGCGCTTCCCAAACCTCGCGTGCAGGGCCCAGCGCAAAGCGCATGCCTTCGCGAGCCCGGCGAATCATGGCTCAAGGGACGTGCTGACCCGGTCTCGGCGCCGTACAGGCCGCCCTCCCCTTCGCTCAAGAAGAGCCTGCTGGCGCCGCTAAGGTCGCTGCTTGATTCCAGTGTCCGATCCGTATTCGATTTGACCTAATGCATATGAGCGTTCCCCCCACGTTTCCGCGAAACGTCTGGCAGATGGATCCGAGGTTTCACGCTGCTCGAGCTGCTGCTGGCAACTGTGGTCACCAGTACGCCGGCCGTTCTTGCGGTTTCCGCGTACGGCTCCTACATGGAGCAGGCCCGGGTGACTCAGGCGGAGCAAGACCTCACCGCGCAAAAGCGAGCTCTTGAGGGGCTCCATATCTTTGACGCAGGTCTCCCACAACACAGTGGGGTAGGTATCGTGATAGTCGTGCCGGATGACATTGCCGATGCCGGCAATGGCACGGTGATCGCCACCAGCATGTGATCATGCGTACCGGGAGGGGTCTCTATTCACTAGAATATCGCGCGTGCTTCGCGGATGACCCGTTCACGAATGGCGGGATCCAGACCGTCGCGCGTCACTACGTCGACTGTCCGGCCTAACTTGTCCTCGAGGAAGTCCTTCACCGATACGAGATCGACGAGGCTGAAACGGACATCCGCAGCAACCTCGATGAGGACATTCACATCGCTGTCGGGTCGCGCCGTATCTCGCGCAATGGAACCCAAGAGCGCCAGCGCTGTGAGTCCACGCTCCCGCAACGGCCTCTCGAGGGCCTTGAGCTCGGCATGGATGTGCTCGCTGCGCGGCGCCTGGCGCCGCGGCTGTACGGTAGTGACGGTCTCCCGTCCGACCAGCAATCGCAGCGCCTCGCGAACCACCTCGCTGGCATTGCCATAGAGCCCCGAGTCCACTTTGTTTCGGATGTACTGCTCGAGCTCTGGAGTGAGAGAGATGTTCATGGTGGCTTCCTCCCGGGCCAATATAGCAATCTTTAGCGTTTTTTGTTATTCTAGGCGTACACGATCGGGAGGCCGCCATCGTGCGCGTAAGCTATCTCGAGTTGACCCAGATTCCGGCGCCGATTCCGGCCCATTCGGGTGAGGAACGCATTTCTCGAGAGAAGCTGCCGGTCAGCGAGTACCTGGATCTGTACACGGTTGTCGGAGCGCCGGTTCGCTGGGATCAGCGCCTGAAGATGCCGCGCACGGAACTGACTCGTCTTCTGGAGTCGGAGCGAAGTCAGATTTACGTGCTCAGAGACCGTGAGCGCCAGGCTCTCGGGTTTTGTGAATTTGAACGCAGCTTAGCCGAGATCGAGCTGCGGAATTTTGGGCTGGTCCCGGCAGCCCAAGGCAAGGGGTTGGGCTCCTGGCTCCTGCGCACGGCCCTCCACTCTGAATGGAAGCTGCAGCCCGGGAGAATCTGGCTCCATACCGACCATTGGGACCACCCGGCGGCTTTGCGTGTCTACGAGAGCGCCGGCTTGCGGATTTACCGGGTTCGAGAGGAGCCGCCCGGCGACCTCTGAGCGGACCACCCGTTGCTTCTCAGCGCAGAAGCTCCGCATAGCGCGCCAGATCGATGTTGCCGCCGCTGATCAGGACCCCGATGCGCTCGCCGGGCTGATGAGCCCGCTTGGCCAATGCGGCGGCAGCCCCCAGGCAGCCGGTCGGCTCCGCCACGATCTTCATACGCTCGGCGAAGAACCTCATGGTGTCGATCAACATCTGATCGCTCACGGTGACGATGTCAGAAACGAGCGCGCGGATGATCGGGAAGTTGCGCTCGCCGAGGAACGTGGTCAGCGCGCCGTCGGCGATGGAGCGCGGCACCGGAATGCGAATGATCTTGCCGGCGCGCAAGGATTGTTGCCCGTCGTTGGCCGCTTCCGGCTCGACACCGACGACCCGGCAGCGCGGACTCAGGGCCTGCGCGGCGAGCGCGCTGCCGGCGAGCAGGCCCCCTCCGCCGAGGTTCACCAGGAGGACATCGAGCTCGCCGACGGCCTGAAACAGCTCCCGCGCCGCCGTGCCCTGTCCGGCGATGACTTGCGCATGATCGAAGGGCGGGATGATCGTCAGCCCTCGATCCGCCGCCAGTTTCGCGCAGATCTCCTCGCGGCTCTCCGTGTAGCGATCGTAGAAAATGATCTCGCCACCGTACTCCCGGGTCGCACTCACCTTCGAAGCAGGCGCATCGTTCGGCATCACGATCGTCGCCGCGACACCCTGCAGCCGTCCCGCAAGAGCCACTGCCTGACCGTGATTGCCCGACGAGAACGTAATCACGCCATGGCGGCGTTGATCCGGGGTCAGCAGCGCAATTGCGTTGTATGCGCCGCGAATCTTGAACGCACCGCCGCGCTGCAGATTCTCGCACTTGAAAAAGAGCTTGCCGTCAGCCCTGGCGTCCGCCGTTCTGGAGGTCATCACCGGCGTACGATGGGCGATTCCTTCGAGCCGCGCTGCTGCCGCTTCGATGTCGGCGAAGGTGACCGGCAAATCACCTGGCGGTGAGCTCATCATGGGGGTCAGACCCTCTCGATCGCGAGTGCGATCCCCTGGCCGACCCCAATGCACATCGTGCAGAGCGCCCGCCGCCCTGCGCAGCGCTGCAGCTGATACATCGCGGTGGTGACGAGGCGCGCGCCGCTCATGCCGAGCGGATGCCCGAGCGCGATAGCGCCCCCTTGTGGATTGACGTGCGCGGCGTCGTCGGCGATTCCAAGCTCCCGTACGACCGCAAGCGCCTGAGCAGCGAAGGCCTCGTTGAGCTCGATCAGGTCGAAATCCGTGATGGCGAGCCGCAACCGGTCGAGCAGCCGCCGAGTGGCCGGAACAGGCCCGAGCCCCATGACGCGCGGGGCAACGCCGGCAGCGGCGGAGCCCACAACACGTGCGCGTGGTGTGAGCCCGTACCGCGCGATCGCCGCGTCGCTGGCCAACAGCAAAGCGCATGCGCCGTCGTTGACGCCTGAGGCATTTCCCGCGGTCACGGTACCGCCGCGACGGAATGGCGTGCCGAGCTTGGCCAGCGCTTCGAGACTGGTGGCACGCGGATGCTCGTCGCGATCGACGATCGTGGGATCGCCTTTCTTCGCCGGAATGGAGACCGGCACGATCTCCTGCGCCAGGGCGCCGTTGGCTTGAGCCGCTGCGGCGCGCTGCTGGCTGCGTAGCGCAAAGGCGTCCTGGTCGGCGCGGCTGACCCGACATTGCTCAGCGACGTTCTCGGCCGTCTCCGGCATGGAGTCGATGCCGTACTGCTCCTTGATGAGCGGGTTGACGAAGCGCCACCCGATCGTGGTGTCGTGGAATTCCATGTCGCGCGCGAACGGTGTCTGTGCCTTGGATACTACGAACGGCGCACGGCTCATGCTCTCGACGCCTCCGGCGATCATCAGATCCGCTTCGCCGGCCGCGATGGCGCGGGCGGCGATTGCCACGGCATCGAGACCCGACCCGCACAGGCGATTCACCGTCGCACCGGGCACCTCCTGCGCAAGTCCGGCGAGAAGCAGCGCCATCCGCGCGACATTGCGGTTGTCCTCACCCGCCTGATTCGCGCATCCATAGACGACGTCATCCAGAGCACCCCAATCGACCTTCGATTGCCGGGAAAGCAGCGCGCGGATCGGGATAGCGGCCAGATCATCAGTCCGCACTGCGGATAGAGCCCCGCCGTAGCGGCCGATGGGTGTGCGCACGGCATCACAGAGATAAGCGCTTTTCATCCGGCTGAATCTGACACACGAATATGCCCGAGGCAATTGCTTTTGTGTCACGCGGTCCTAGCGTGCTTGCCGACGCTGTTACCGGCGTCGGCGCAATTGGAATGTGTTGGTCACGCTGCCGCAGCCCGGCGAGCTGCCGATCAGCCGACTGCTGCAGCGCGGCTGGCGCGCCGCCGCCCCGCCGGCTGACATTCCCGCTCGTAGGCGCCGAAGACCGACTCGAGCAGCCCGGGAAAGCGCTCGGTGAGAACCTGCGCCCGCACATGGCTCACCAGCTCCGTGCCGCGGCGCTCGCTCGCGATGAGGCCGCTTTCCCGCAGGATCCGATAGTGCTGCGAGCAGGTCGACTTCGGCATCGCGAGCCCGAGCCGCGCCCTCGCTTCCGTGCAATTGAGGCCGGCGGGGCTGCGCAGCAGCTCGCGCACGATCGCGAGCCGCACCGGGTCGGCGAGCGCGAAGAGAAGGCCCGCCAGGGTGACGGCAGCCGCAGCGGGATGGGCGAGCGGACGGCTCATGTGCGCATCATACCTCTAGAGGGGTTGCAAGTTCCTATATTCCGTAGTTCAATCTTTGTGAACTTTATACGAATGGAGCCCCCCGATGCCCTCGCTCTGCGACCCGCTCAAGGTAGGCGATCTGGTGCTGCCGAACCGCGTCCTCATGGCGCCCCTCACCCGCAGCCGCGCGGGCGTCAGGCGCACGCCCAACGCCCTAATGGCCGAGTACTACGCGCAGCGCGCTTCGGCCGGGCTCATCCTGTCGGAAGCCACCGTGGTGACGCCGATGGGCATCGGCTACGCGGATACGCCGGGGATCTGGTCGACCGAGCAGGTGACGGGCTGGAAGCAGGTGACGCAGGCGGTCCACGCCGCGGGCGGCCGGATATTTCTGCAGCTCTGGCATGTCGGCAGGATCTCGCATCCTGTCTTCCTGGACGGCAAGGTGCCCGTCGCTCCCAGCGCTCTCGCCCCCAGCGGCAATGTCAGCCTGCTGCGCCCGGCAACACCTTTCGTCACGCCGCGCGCCCTCGAGCGCAGCGAGATTCCGGAAATCGTAGCTGCGTTCACCCGCGGTGCACAGAATGCCGAGCTCGCCGGTTTCGATGGCGTCGAGCTGCACGGGGCCAACGGTTATCTCCTCGATCAGTTTCTGCAGGACGGCAGCAATCACCGTGAGGACGAGTATGGCGGTCCGGTGAAAAATCGCGCCCGACTGCTACTGGAGGCCGCGGACGCAGCCATATCCGTATGGGGTCCAGGCCGTGTAGGCGTGCACCTCGCCCCGCGCGCTGATTCTCACTCGATGGGTGATTCGAATCGCGCGGCCACCTTCGGCTATGTCGCCCGCGAGCTGGGCCGCCGCAGGATCGCCTTCCTCTGCGCCCGGGAATACGTGGGCCCCGACAGTATCGGTCCACAGCTCAGGGCCGCCTTCGGCGGTGTCTACATCACCAACGAGCGATTCACCCACGAGAGCGCGCAGCAGGCGCTCGATGCAGACAGAGCCGACGCGGTCGCCTTCGGCAAGCTCTTCATCGCCAACCCCGACCTGCCGGCACGCTTTCTCTCCGGCGCAGCGCTCAACGCACCGCAAACCGACACCTTTTATCGCGGCGGCGCGTTGGGCTACACGGATTATCCCACTCAGGACACAGCGGGAGCGGAGGCCGCGCTCGACGGCGTGCGTGCGCAGGCCGCGGGGTAAGCGTTGAAGAGCCTCCTGATCGTCCATCATTCCGTCACGGGCGGCACGCTGCAGATGGCACAGGCCGCCGCAGCAGGAGCACGGCGCGAGGTCGGCGTGACGGTGCGCCTGGAGCCAGCCGCTGCCGCCGGTCCGCAGGCACTGATCGAGTGTGACGGTTATCTCTTCGCCTGCCCCGAGAATCTCGCGGCGATGTCGGGGGTCATGAAGGATTTCTTCGATCGCACCTACTATTTTGTGCTGGATCGCATCCAGGGTCGTGCCTACGCCATACTCGTTTGCGCCGGCAGCGACGGCAGCAACGCGGCCCGGCAGATCCAGCGTATTGCCGCCGGCTGGCGGCTGCGCGACATCGCCCCGCCCCTCATCGTATGCACCCATGCACAAACCGCCGAAGAAATTCTGCGTCCGAAGCGGATAGGCGCGCAGGATCTCGCCCGCTGTGAGGAGCTCGGCGCGACCCTGGCGGCGGGGCTGGCTCTGGGCATTTTCTGATCGGGTCCCGTGCTAGCATGGGCAGATGATCGAGACGCAGCGCGACTGGAGCGGTCCTCCTCGCGACCCCGGCATCCAGCCCGGCGTTGCCATCCGCCTCTCGAGGGTTGTCTGGCGCGTTACCGCCCGCAATGCGGGCGTGATGACCGGGCCCGGCACCAACAGTTATCTCATCGGCGCCGGAAGGGAATGGACGATCCTCGATCCAGGCCCCGCGGATGACCGTCATCTCCAGGCACTCCTGGACGCTGCTCCCGGAACCGTCCGCTACATCGTTGTCACGCACACCCACGAGGATCACTCCCCCGGATCGGCACCGCTGAAGTCCTCTACAGGCGCTCTGCTCTTGGGTCGAAAGACGAGCCACCACCACTGGCAGGACCCCACCTTCGTCCCCGACCGCGAGCTGCGCCACGAGGATCGCCTGACGCTCGCGGCCGGAGCCACGTTGCGCGTCGTCCACACTCCCGGCCACGCCAGCAACCACCTGTGCTTCCTGCTGGAAGAGGAGCGCATTCTCTTCACAGGCGACCACATCATCCAAGGCTCGACGCCGGTCATCGACCCTCCCGACGGCAACATGGCCGACTACATCGCCGCCCTGCAGTCGCTCCTGCGCGAACCTCTGGACTACCTCGCTCCCGGTCACGGCACCCTGATCCCCGAGCCTCGCGAGGCGATCCAATTGCTCATCCAACACCGCCTCCACCGTGAAGCCAAGGTATTGGCTGCGTTAACGCCGCTGCCGCTCGCTTTGCCCACGCTGGTGCGGCGCGTCTACAACGATGTCTCGCCGCAACTGCACGCACTGGCGGAACGCTCCCTCCTCGCCCATCTGCTGAAGCTCGAAGCCGAGGGCCGCGCACGCCGCAAGAGCGATGGCTGGATGCGCGTCGATGATTCTTCAGTGGAGCATGAACTTTGAGCAGATCGGCCCCTCACACCTTCGGCCTGGTGGCGGGACTCGGAGTCGGCGCCGCCGTGTTTTATTATCGGGCTTTGGTGGCGGCGCACCTCGAGAGAGGCCTCTCGCCCCGGCTACTCATGGTACATGCCGACGTACGGCTGGCGATGCGGCTGGCGCAGGAGCGCAGGGTCGATGAGCTGTCTTCGTATCTGGCGGAATTGCTGCGGCAACTCGCCGCCGCGGGCTGCACTCTCGCAACGATACCCGCCTTCTCGCCCCAGGTCTGTGCCCAGGAGCTCGCGGCAAAGACACCCCTCCCGCTGGTGGGCCTGCTGGAAGCCGCGGCCGCGGAAGTCAGGCGCCGCGCCTTTGCACGGATCGCCGTCTTCGGGGCACGCGTCACCATGGAGACGAGCCTCTTCGGAGCCCTGCGCGATCAGGCCGAAGTCATCGTACCGGCAGCGCCGGACCTGGATCTGATCAGTGAGAGTTACAAGCGCATCGTGGAAAATGAAGCCGCGACGCCTGCGGAAATCGCGAGCCTGCGCGCCCTGGCGCACCGGCTCATCGAGCAGGAGCGGCTCGACGGCATCCTGCTGGCGGGAACGGACTGGGCGTTCGTCTTCAACACGGAGAACGCCGACTTCCCACACATTGACGGCGCGCGTGCGCACATCCAGGCGATCATGCGTGAGCTCACGCACGCCGGTTAGGCAGCGCTAGGTCAACCACCGCCAGTTGAGGATCTCCGGCATATCCTCCCCGGCATCGCGGATGTACTGCCGGTGCTCGATCAGCTTCTCGCGCATCGCCTGCTTGATGTACCCCGCCCGCGAGCCGAGCTGCGGCAGCCGATCGATCGTGTCGGCCACCAGATGAAACCGGTCGAGATCATTGAGCACGGCCATATCGAACGGCGTCGTGATCGTGCCCTCTTCCTTGTAGCCGCGCACGTGCATATTGTCATGGTTCGCGCGCCGATACGCCAGCCGATGGATGAGCCACGGGTAGCCGTGAAAGGCGAAGATGACCGGCTTGTCGCGCGTGAAGAGCGCATCGAAGTCCCGCTCGCTCAGACCATGCGGGTGCTCGGTCTCCGGCACGAGTTTCATCAGGTCGACGACGTTGATGGTCCGGATCTTCAGCTCCGGCACGAGCTCGCGCAGCAGCTTCACCGCGGCGAGCGTCTCGAGCGTGGGCACATCCCCCGCGCATGCCATGATGACATCCGGCTCGCTGCCGCGATCGGTGCTCGCCCACTCCCAGATGCTGATTCCCGCCGTGCAGTGCTTGACGGCCTGATCCATCGTGAGCCACTGCGGCGCCGGGTGCTTGCCCGCGACCACGACGTTGACATAGTGTCGGCTGCGCAGGCAGTGATCCATCACGGACAGCAGGCAGTTGGCATCGGGAGGCAGGTACACCCGAATGATATCGGCCTTCTTGTTCACCACGTGATCGATGAAGCCCGGATCCTGATGCGTGAATCCGTTGTGATCCTGCCGCCATACGTGTGAGGAAAGCAGGTAATTCAGGGAGGCCAGCGGCCGCCGCCAGGGGATCTCCCGCGTCACCTTGAGCCACTTGGCGTGCTGATTGAACATCGAGTCCACGATGTGCACGAATGCCTCGTAGGAGTTGAATACTCCGTGGCGGCCGGTGAGCAGATACCCTTCGAGCCAACCCTGGCACTGGTGCTCGCTCAGCACCTCCATGACGCTACCCTCGGGTGCCAGGTGGTCGTCTCCCGGAATGCGCTCCGCCATCCACTGCCGCTCCGTCGCCTCGAACACGGCGCCCAGACGGTTGGAGTTAGTCTCGTCCGGTCCGAAGAGCCGGAAGATCCGCGGCTGCTGGTTGAGCTTCACGACATCCCGCAGGAAGCCTCCGAGCACGCGCGTGTCCTCGGCATCAACCGTACCGGGACGCGGCAGCTCGACGGCGTACCGGCGAAAATCAGGAAGCGCAAGATCCTTGAGCAGCAGCCCGCCATTGGCGTGCGGGTTGGCGCCCATCCGCCGCGCGCCCTCCGGCGCAAGCGCCGCCAGGTCCGCGCGCAGCGTGCCGCCGGCATCGAACAGCTCCTCCGGCCGATAGCCGCGCATCCACTGCTCGAGCATCTTCAGGTGCGCCGGATTGGTGCGCACCTGCGCGAGCGGCACCTGGTGGGCGCGGAACGTGCCCTCCACCTGCTCGCCATCGACGATCTTCGGTCCCGTCCACCCCTTGGGCGTACGCAGGACGATCATTGGCCAACGCGGGCGCTCCCGCATGCCTTCCGAGCGTGCAGTGCCCTGGATGCGCCGGATCTCCCGGATCACGGTGTCGAGCGTCCTCGCCATGAGTTGATGCATGCGCGGCGGATCATCGCCCTCCACCCAGTGCGGCTCGTAGCCGCAGCCGCGCAGATACTGAGAGAGCTCCTCGTTGCCGATGCGGGCGAGCACCGCCGGGTTCGCGATCTTGTAGCCGTTCAGATGCAGGATCGGCAGTACCACCCCGTCGGTGGCCGGATTGAGGAACTTGTTGCTGTGCCAGCCGGCAGCGAGCGGACCGGTCTCCGCCTCGCCGTCGCCGATGACACAGGCCACGGCGAGTCCGGGGTTGTCGAACACCGCGCCGAACGCGTGACTCAGCGAGTAGCCGAGCTCCCCGCCCTCGTGGATGGAGCCTGGCGTTTCGGGCGCGACGTGACTCGGGATGCCGCCGGGAAAGGAGAACTGCCTGAAGAGCTTGCGCAGTCCCTCCTCATCGCGCGTGATGTTGGGATAGCGCTCGGTGTAGCTTCCCTCGAGATAGGTGTTGGCGACCAGCGCAGGGCCGCCGTGTCCCGGCCCCGCCACATAGATCATCTCGAGCTCATGGTCGCGGATGAGACGGTTGAGATGCACGTAGATGAAGTTCTGTCCGGGCGTCGTGCCCCAATGCCCGAGGAGCCTCGGCTTGATGTGCCGCGGCTCGAGCGGCCGGCGCAGCAGGGGATTGTCGTAAAGATAGATCTGTCCCACCGACAGGTAGTTTGCCGCCCGCCAGTACGCATCCATCCGCTGCAGCAATTCCGGTGAAAGGGGTTCCGCCATCACGCACCTCCGGGACAGCTCTGTGGCCGGAAAACGCCGCCGCATCCGCACCGATTGGCCAAGCGTAAGCTGCTCGCACGCCAGCGCGCAGTATACGTATTGACCGTGACGACGGCGTAACGCCCGGCGGTCCGGCGCATCATCCTACGCTTGATCGCGCTTTGGCCTGCCGCTCGGGCTTGGGCGCAGCCTCCGCCTTGCTCATGCCGATCTGCTTGCGGTTCTCGCGCGCTGCGGCCAAGGCCGCCTCGTTGCATAGATTGGCGAGATCGGCGCCTTGATTCAGACGCGGCGTTGCTTGAGCGAGTCGGCGAGGCCCTTGGCGAATACACCGGTGACCAGCAGCTGGTGCTCCGCCTCGTCCACGGTCTCGATCCGGTTGCGCCCGTTTGACTTCGCGCGGTAGAGCGCCTCGTCGGCGAGTTGCAGCGCGCCGCCCGGGCTGCGCTCCAGATCCGGCGCGACCACGGCCGCGCCTATGCTGACCGTCAGCACGGGGCCCGCACGCGAGCCCCGATGCTCGATGGCCAGGCGCTCGATGCTTTTGCGGATGTGCTCCGCGACGCTGGCGGCGCGGCCACTGTCGGTGTCATAGAGGATGGCAGTGAACTCCTCACCGCCGTAGCGGGCGACGAGATCCAACGGCCGGCGCACACAGGCCTGGATGGCTTGCGCGACCTTGCGCAACGCCGCATCGCCTGCCTGGTGTCCATAGCGATCGTTGTAGGGTTTGAAATGATCGACGTCGATGAGCAGGATGGCGAGCGTGCGGCCGTCCTCGGCGGCCTGGCGCCAGAGCCGCGGCAGATACTCATCGAACACGCGCCGGTTCTTGGTCCAGGTGAGCACATCGTGCTGGGCGAGCTCGGCGACCAGCCGGCCCTCGAGGAACGCGCGGCGGGAGCGCTTCTCGATCTGTTGGGCGGCGACGGCGAAGGCGATGATCGCGATCAGCGCGAACGCGCCACTGTGAAATGCGATGGTCGGCGGCAGATGGAATGCGACGGCGGCAGCCAACATGGAGGCGCCCGTCAGCGAGATGATGAGCAGCGCCGCGCGGTACTGCAGCCCCATGAAGTAGAAGGGCCCGAGAAGAATCAGCGGCAGCAGCATCACGACATCCAGCTGGCCGTGCGCGGCCACCCGCACGAGCTGCACCGCGACCATACTGTTGCGCAGCGGGATGAGGATGTGCGCACAGGGCAGGTAGAGACTCTCGTAGCGGCGGCTCCAGGCGAGCCAGACCAGGATGAACGAGGGGACACTCGCTACGAGGAACGCCGGCCTCGAAGATTGGGAGACCGCGCTCCCGATCAGAACCTCCAGGCCGCGCAGCGCGAGGAGCAGCACCGCAAGCGTGCAGGAGAGCCGTACCAAGGTGCGATTGTCACGCAGAAAGCTGCGGACGTACTCGGCCTCCAGGGCCGGTGCGAAGCGCGCGCTGGGACGCGCCTTGCGCAGCTCCGCCGCGTGAGGTGAGTCGGGCAGACCCTCGAGGCTCGGTGGCGACAGCAACATGCGGGGACAATAGGCGCGATCGGGTCCGTCCGGTGTGATCGGCTCCAAATTATGACCGTGCGGCCCAGGCGGAAGCTGTGCCGGGGTCTCAACTCCAGCAAAATCAGCCGGCTGCAGAGTCTTCCGGCTCTAAGGCTCGAGCTGCCCGCGGATCCCCGGCGGGCGGTGCTGTGCACATCCGCGTCGAGAGCGCCCGCCAGGAATTCGTTGCAACCGTCATCCGCGCCTCATGCCGGCCTGTCACCCTGCCGCAGCGCCCGCCTCGCGCGTCGTGAGCCCCACCACCACCGGCATCGCCAGCAGCACGAGCGGCAGCTGCACCAGAGCCCCCGCGATGATCGCGATGGCGAGCGGCTGCAGCATCTGATCGCCCGAGCCGCTGATCGCCGCGCCCAACGGCACCAGCGCCAGGATCATGGCAAGGGTGCTCATCGTGATAGGCCGCAACCGGTTGAGAGCGGCCTCGTAAAGCGCCTGCCGGGGCGGCAGCGTTCGCTCGAGCTCCCGATACTCCGAGATGAGGAAGATGGCCATTTCGGTGGAGATGCCGATGATCATCACCATGCCCATCATGGCGGTGATGTTCAGCTCGATCCCGGTCACCCACAGCCCGATGAACACCGCGCCCGTCGAGAGGAGAGAGCTCGCGATGATGATGACCGGCAGCCAGAAGCGCTCGTAGAGGAAGAGCAGCAGGATGAACTCCGCGACAAGCGCGGCACCGAAGACGCCGATCATCCCATGCACGGCTTGCTGTTGCTGCAGGTATTGGCCGCCCATCGTGTAGTAGACCCCCTGCGGCAGGAGGCCCGGCTTCGCCAGCACCTTTTGCACCGCGGCGGCCGTGGAGCCCAGGTCATGTCCGCCGCTGATCTCTGCGGTCACCGGCACCACCTGCGCCAGATTATCGCGCGTGAGCTGCGGCTGACCGCCGACGAAATTCACCTTCGCCACGGTGGCCAGCCGCAGCATCCTGCCGCTCGCGGAGCGGATCGGAAGATCGCCGAGTTGATCCCGGTAGATCTTCGACTGCGGGGGATCGAGCCAAAGCCGCACGCCGACGTCCTGCACCGTGCCGAGATACTGCGTGACGACCGCGCCGTAGAGATATTGGTTTACCTGACTCGCAACGTCCGATGCAGTCAAACCCTCCATTGCCGCGGCCGCCGGGTCGACGTGGATATCGAGCGCATCGCCCGCGGGCACCACGCCATTGTTGACCGAAGAAGGCTCGATACCGGGAACCTTGGAAATTGCTGCGGCGAGCTTCGTGGCGACGGGCGGCAGAACCGAAGGATCCTTGGCACTCAGCGAGACGACGATGGGCTGCGGTCGGCCCACCATATCCCCGATCATGTCATCGATCAGCTCGTGCGGATCGAGGTTGATGCCCGGCACCTTGGCGGTGATCTGATTCGTGAGGTCATCCATCACGCTCCAGATGGACGGCCGCTTCGACGGGTCGACCAGGCGGACGAAGAAGTCGCCCTGGTAGGCCTCCTTGAGGTCTCCGCCGAGACCCGCGCCGGTGCGGCGCGAATAGGTGTACACGTAAGGGCTGGCCTTGATGATTTGCTCCAGCTGCGAGAGCTCGCGGTTGGTTTCGGCCAGCGATGTTCCCGGCGCCGTGTAGTAATCGAGCACGAATCCGCCCTCGTCCATCTTGGGCAGGAACCCGGTGCCGACGTGCGCGTAGGCGATGTATCCGACCACGAGCAATAGCGCGACTCCCGGCACGAGCAGCAGCGGTCTGGCAAAGAGCCGCGTGAGCAGGCGTCCGTGCGTGCGCTTGAGCCAGGTCTCCTTGCCGTGCGAGGGGTCCTGAAATTTGCGGAAATCGACGATGCCGCGCGCGAGCAGCGGCACGATGAATGCACTCAGAATGAAGGAAATGGCCAGGGCCGAAGCCACCGTCAGGGATAGGAACTTGAAGAACGCGCCGGTAATGCCGGAGAGGAATGCGAGCGGCGCGAAAACGATGATGGTCGCCAGGCTCGAGCCAAAAAGCGGGCTCAGGAACTCCCGGGCCGCCTCGAGCACCGTCTCATGCGGGTTCTCGATACCGGGCACTCCCGTGCGCCGAGCGATGTGCTCGATGATGACGATCACATCATCGATCAGCAGGCCGATCGCTGCCGCGATGCCGCCGAGGGTCATGATATTGAAGGTCAAGCCGAGCACCGACAGCAGCAGTACGGTGATCATCACCGAGAGTGGCACCACCATCACCGCGACCAGCGTCACACGCCAGTTGCGCAGGAACGCGAGCAGCACGAGAGCCGCGAACACGAGCCCGATCAGGATCGCCTCCTCCAGCGCGGAGATCGAGGAGCTGACGAGCTGCGTCTGGTCGTACCATTTGTACAGCTGGATCGAGCCCGGCTGAGCCTTCATGAAAGCGTCGAGCCGCTGCTGCACGGACTTGGCGAGGGAAATCGAGTCGGCACTGTCCTGCTGGTAGACGTCGAACGTGACGGCAGGCTTACCGTTGTCGTCGATCAGCATCCACTGCGGCACGCTGCCCATGGTTACCTTGGCTATATCACCGACCCGCACGATGCCGTCAGAGCCCGTGTGGAGTGCTGCGTTGCGCACCGATCCAATCGAGGTATACGCGTTGTCGTTGATCGCAAGGTAGAGCAGGTCGTTGTCCTCGAGCCTGCCTACCGCCTGAATGCTGTTGGTTTGCGACAGGGCGTTCGAGACGTCCGCCAGGGTGAGGCCGTAGGCGCGTAGCTTGTTCAGATCGACGGAGACTTCCACCTCCGGCGTCTGCCCGCCCATGACACCCACCCTGCGAATGCCCGGAATGCCCGTGAGCAGGGGGACGATCTGATACTCGGCGAGCTGCTTGAGGTCCGATGGCGAGGTGCTCTTCGAGACGAGCGCGTAGGAGACGAACGGCATGATGACGTTCGGGCTCATCTGGATGATGTCGTAGCTCGTACCCTGGGGAAGCGTGGGCAATTTCTGGGCGAAGGCGGCATCGACCGCGAGCACCGCCCGGTTCATGTCGTAGCCCCAAGGGAAGTTGACGAAGATCTCCGCCGAGCCGCGCGAAGTCGTGGAGGTGACGTCCTGGGCTCCCGGCACGGCGCGCGCCACGCGCTCGAGCGGCTCGGTGACATCGATCAGCATCTGCTTCGCCGGCATGCTGCCCGCGTCGACCTCGACGCGGATGCGGGGGAAGCTTGTGACCGGGAAGAGCCCGACGGGCAGCGCAATGGCGGCGAAGACGCCAGCGAGCGCCAGCGCGAATGCAACAGTGAGGAGAGAGCGGCGGTGGCGCTCCACCCAGGCGGAAAAGCTCATTTGCCGGCGACCGTCGCCTGCGGGCTGTTGGCCAGACGCACTTTCATGCCGTCATCGAGCTGATAGTTGCCGGTCAATACGAGGGGCGCGCGGGAGTTGAGCGCGCCCGCGATCACATCCTGATCGCCCTGCGCGCCAAGGACCTGCACCGGAACCTTCTTGGCCGTGTCGCCGATGGCCTGCACGACGTACGGCGCGCCGCTGTCGCTGACCAGAATCGCGGCATGCGGCACGACATAGCCATGCAGTTCCCCGGTGGTGATGACCGCCTCGGCCATCTCGCCTGGAAAGAATTTGCCGGCCGGCAAAGCGATGTCCACGGGCACGAGCCCGGTGTCGGCCTCCGCGACGGCGCCGCGCACCATGACCCGGCCGGGCGCGGAAGTGGTCTCACCGACGATAGTGACCGTTGCGGAGTCGCCGGGGGCGATGGACGCCGCCTGGGCCGGCACGACGCCGACCGTGAGGACGAGACGGCCCGGGGCAGCGAGATCCATGAGCGCTGCTCCCTCGGCGACGATCGCGCCCGGGGTGGCCGCCAGTGTGGTGACGATCGCGGGAAACGGAGCGCGCACGGTCTTCGGCCCCGCGGCCCCCACCCTGTCGAGCGCTTGCAACTGCGAGCGGGCGTCGGACCTGGCCTTCTTCGCATCCGCGAGCTGCTGCGCGGTGGCGAGATGCAGGGAGCGGAGCCTCTCGGTGCTCGCCACCAACTGCTCGGCGACGGTCAGGCCGGATTTGGCCTGCATGTAGGAGGCCGCCGATGCCGGGCTCGGCACGAGCTCCACGAGAGGCGCGTTCGCGGGGACTTGCTCGCCAAGGCGCACGAAAATCTCACCGATCACGGCCGACTCCGGCGCCATGATCGTCTTGCGTCCCGAGTTGGCGGCGCCCACCGTGCCATACCCGACGACCACACTCGGCAGACTCGCTTCTCTCAGGTGCAAGAGGGTGACCAGGACGCTCTGACTGGAGTTGGAATCATCGCCGCCATCGGCGAAGGCCGGGGTCAGCATCAGCCCCGCGCTCACCGCGACACAGGCGGCCCAGGCAATCGATCTGCGAGTCATTAAAGCTTCCTCGAAGTCCCGAGTGGGGCAATCCGGGTCTGCGGCAGTCCGAGCCCGAGATCGACGGTCAACGTGATGCGCGCCTCACCGAGAGAGCGCTCGAGCGTCAAGGCCTCGATCCGCCGCTGCAGGGCGGCCGTCTGGAAATCGGCGAGCGAGCGCTGATCGAGCGCGTCCTGCGCGTAGGCCTGCTGGGCCGCTCTCGACTGGGCCTCGGCGGCCTCAGCCGCATGCTCGGCTTGCTGCGCGTCGCTCCTCAGGCGTTGGATCTGGCTCACGAGCCCGCTCGCGGCGCCATCGGCGGCATCGAGCCGCGCTTCGTATTGCTCGCGCAACTGCAGTCGCGTGGCCCGCGTCTGGGCGACCTGTCCCTGATTGCGATCGAAGAGGGGCAGGTCGAAACTGGCGGTCGGACCGCCCGAGCGGACGTTCGTGGTGTCCTGCCCCCAGCTATAGCCCGCGGCCAGCGCCGGGAATTGGCCGATTATCGCACTGCGCACGCTCTCGTCGGCGGAGCGGTAGCCGAGCTGCAGAGCCACGAGGTCCGGACGGCGCTGCGGCAGTTGCGCGATGAGCGTGCCCAAGTCCGGCGGCAATGGCGCGAGCTTCGGCGGCGCGATCGAGAAGTGCACGTCCGCCTGGAGTCCGAGCACCGCATCGAGTTGCTGCCATCCCTGCAGCTGCGCCAGATGGAGCGCGGCGAGCGTCTGGGCGGCGCTCGCCTGGGCGGCGAGGAGCGGCGCCAGCGCGGTGAGGTCGAGCACTCCCGACTGAGTCGCAGCCTGAACTTCCCGCACTTCGCGGTCGAGGAGCTGCAGTTGCCGCTCGGCGAGAGAGACCGAAAGGCCGCCCCAGTAGAGATCCAGGGCGAGGATCCTCGCCTGCTGGGCCACTTGCCACTCCTGCCAGAGCAGGTCTGCGTTGACCTGCTCCAGCTGGAAACGCGCCGATTTCTTTCGCGTGTGATACGTCAGGATCGCCTTGACGTCCTCGGTCAGGGACGCGGCCCAGGCCGGAGCAATGTCGGTGCCGCCCAGAATTGGCATGTGGCTCACGCTTCCCGAGGGGTTTGGCAGCAGCGCCGCCTGCAGCAGCCCTGCCCGAGCCACATCGAAGGTGCCCCGCTCGGCGCGCAGGTCTGGATCGTTGAGCACCGCCAGTAGGCCGATGTCGTCTATCGCGAGCGGCTTGTCCGTCGCGATGGTCCGCGGGGCTTCACCGGGAACGGCCGGTATGCGCGTGCGCAGCTGACTGAGCTGCCCGACCAGGTCCGGACGCTTCGGCAGCGGCAGGCTGTGGTACAGCGCACACCCGCCCAGCAGCATGGCGCAGGCACCCGCCGCGAGCGCCCCCAGCCGCAGCCCATGGCCACCCAAAACCGATCGCTCGTGAGCTCGTCGAAACTCGGATTGCACCAAGAAACGCCCCTCAGCCCGGCCCGGTACACGAAAGGGCCAGTGCCAGAACGCGCAGGCGCTCGCCATGCCCGTGCGGGCGCCTCCAGCCTGCGCCCGCACGGGCGGCGCCGAAGTCACCCTGCAGGCTCGGAAAGCCAGGACTGGATAGCAAATCTCTTTCCTCGCAAAAATGGTGGCTGGGCCACCGCGCGCCAGAATGACCCGCATTGCTGACCAAGTCCTGACGAGGGCAGGCGCGCCCGCGGCAAGCGGCGTCCGACGAGGCGAAGGTGCAGCGGGGTGCGGTCAGTACTTCGTCAGGGATTGGGGATAATATCGAATATGCGTGTGGCGCGCCGGAGCCGTCTTGAGATGCGCGTATTGTTGCTCGAAGATCACCGCGCGATGCGGGAGATGATCGCCGATCATCTCAAGGAGCGCGGTTTCGCGGTCGATGCGGTAGCCCGGGGCGAGGCTGCGATCGCTGCAGCCGGAGTCGCACGCTTCGATGCGGTGATTCTCGACCTCGGGCTGCCTGATATCGACGGCATGCAGGTGCTCGCCTCGCTGCGCTCCTCCCGCGCGGAGCTCCCGGCCATCATTCTCACGGCGCGCGACAGCATCGATGACCGGCTCCGCGGTCTCAACTCGGGCGCCGACGACTACATCAT
The DNA here is from genome assembly GCA_025451845.1 of Steroidobacteraceae bacterium. Lineage (GTDB taxonomy): Bacteria > Pseudomonadota > Gammaproteobacteria > Steroidobacterales > Steroidobacteraceae > 13-2-20CM-66-19. The sequence goes on along the minus strand of JANWJS010000011.1, from coordinate 49,887 downwards.
CAAGCCGTTCAACCTGCTCGAGCTCGAGGCGCGGCTGCGCGCCGTGCTGCGTCGCGCCGGCAGTCCCCGTGGCAACACGCACTCGCTCGGCGGCGTGACTTTCGACAGCGTCACCCGGGAAGCCGCCGCCTTCGGCAAGTCGCTGGAGCTCACACGCCGCGAGGCGGCGCTGCTCGAGGAGCTGATGCGCGTCCCCGGGCAGGTGATCACCAAGGACCGCCTGGAGGACCGGCTGTATGCGCTCGAGGACTCCGGCAGCGCCAACGCGCTCGAGGCGGCGGTCTCGCGCCTGCGGCGCAAGCTCACCGCGGCGCGCGCCTCGTTGCAGATCGAGACCAAGTGGGGCATCGGCTACCGCCTGGTCGAAGGCGGGCAGGTTTGAGCCGCGCCCATAGTCTGCGGATCCGCCTCCTCGGCGCGATGTTCGCCGTGTTCGCCCTCGGGCTCGGCGCCTCACTGGCCTCATACCGCTGGAGCGTCGACAATGTCATCGAGGGATTGCACGAGCACACCCTCGAGAACCAGGCGCATGAGCTCCTGGAGGCTTTGCAGGAGCGCCCCGATGGCTCCATCGAGGTGATCCTCCAGAGCAACTGGAGCCAGGTGTACTCCGACCCCTCGCGTGAATTCACCTTCACCGTGTTCGATCGCGAGCGCCACCCGATCGCCTGGTCTGCGAATCTGTCAGCCCCGTTGCAATTCGTGCCGGTGAAAGGCGACCGCCAGCTGGGACCGGTGGAGTTCACGGGCATCGGGCGCACACAGCAGGCAGTCGTCACCGCAAGAGGCCCGGGAAAGACCACCGTCCAGGTTGCTCGCCAGCACGTCGATCGCGACGTCTTGGTTGACAGCCTCTTCGAGGAGGAGTCCGAGCACGCCTTGATTCTCATTCCGTTCGCGCTCCTCGGGCTCGGCCTCATCTGGATGATCAGCGGGTGGAGCCTGCGCCCGATTGCGCGCGCCTCGCGCGAGGCTGCGCAGGTCGGGCCGCGTCTGCCGGACCTGCGCATCTCACCGACCGGCCTGGCGACGGAGATCCGGCCGCTCGTCGAGGCCGTCAACGGAGCCCTCGATCGCCTGTCCCGAGCGTACTCCGCCGAGCGCCGGCTGACGGCCGATGCGGCCCATGAGCTCAGGACACCGCTCGCCGTGTTGAATCTGCGCCTGCAGCGCGCACGGCTGACCGGCACGATCGACTGGCCGTCGGTCGAGCGGGAGTTGAATCAGATGGGAAGGCTCGTCAATCAGCTGATCGACCTGGCGCGCAAAGAGGCGCTTTCGAGCGAGCGGCGCGCCGAGGAGCTTCCCGTCGTCAACCTGTCGCGCCTCGTACGCGAGGCCGCTGCACTCGTCCTACCGCTGATCGAGGCGCAGGGGCGGCGTCTGGAAGTGGACGTTCCGGATTCAGTCCCCATGCGCGGCCACGCGGATGATCTAGGCGACATGGTCCGCAACCTTCTCGACAATGCGCTGATTCATGGCCGCGGCACCGTCACGGCAAGGATCGAGGCGGCCAACGACGACCCCGCCTTCATCGTCATCGAAGTACGCGACGAGGGCACCGGCGTGCCGCTGGGTCAGGAGGAGTCGGTATTTCAGCGCTTCTACAAGCTGCACGCCGAGACACCAGGCTCCGGGCTCGGGCTCGCTATCGTCCGTCACGTCGCGCGCAGCCACGGCGGCGATGCTCATTTCCTTCCCGGCCTGGGGTGCATCGTAGTGCATCTGCCCGCGCTCATCTGCGCGCCGTCCGCGGTGCCCGCCCCGGCTTAGCCCGCAGGTGGCCGACGAGAAGCAGACCCGTCATCCATCTGGTCGCGGCCGGCTTGCGCGCGGCCCTCGTACCGCGGTGGACTTCGCGTAGGGCTCCTCGGGCGTGCGCTTCACCCCCTTGGAGGCGCCGCGGGCTCGCAGAACATGCTGCGCCTCGCGGCAAATGTGGGTCCGCGGGGCCCGCGATGAGATTCGGGACGACATCGCCCGGACCATTATACACGATCTGTGTTTCCCAAAAACACACGCCGGCGGGCACCAATCGCCGGCCGCAGAGGTAATCTGCGTCGTGCACCCAATCACCACCCGAACGGTGGCCAACATCGGGGGACATGAGCCGACAAGTACGTCGCCGCGGGAATTTCCGCGTTGGCCCGGCACAGGCGGAGCCGATCATCGCTCGGGTGCGCTCTCGACAGCCCACCAACACAAGGAAGCTCGAGAAGCATGGATGGCGGCGGTGTTAGGAGTCTCGGGCCGGAAGCATGAGGAACGAATGGGAGTATTGGCCAGAAGTTAGGTATCGAAAGACGGTATCACAGAGTACCAGGGGGCGATTCCATGTCAGAGCGTCCAGCCCGAAGCGTTGCTGCAGCCATCATGTCCATTCTGCACCGGTTGCCGCCCGCGGCCGCGGCAGCGGCACTCGCGGTCGGGGTTCCGGCGCTCATTGCGCCGCTCGATGAAGCAGTGGCGGCAGGCGCGACCGACACTTCCGCACAGATGGGGCCGGCGCAGCCAACCGCCGCGGCGGCGCCAGCGACCGACCCGGCTCCGGGAGCCGCGAACGATACTGCGACGCAAATCGCTCAGTCCACGTCCCTCAAGGAGGTCATCGTTACCGGCACCCGCTTCAAGACGCCGAACGCGGCGAGCCCCGCTCCCATCACCATAGTCGGCGGCGCTGACCTGCTGCGTCAGGGCACGGCCAAGGTCGAAGATCTGCTTGACAGCCTGCCGCAGACGAACGCCGGGCTCATGGACTCGGACAACGGCGCCGGCGTCACGCCACTCACCGGCACGGCGACCGTCGATCTGCGCGGCCTCGGCTCCTTCAAGACCCTGGTACTGATGAACGGGCGCCGCCTCACCCCGGGTGATGCAACCCAGCCCTCACCCGACCTGCACACCATTCCGGAGATCCTCATCCAGCGCGTCGAGGTGGAGACCGGCGGTGCGTCATCGATCTACGGCTCGGACGCCATCTCAGGCGTTGTCAACTTCGTCGTCGATACCAATTTCGTCGGCGATAAACTGCTGGTACAGGGGAGCGGCAATTTTTACGGCAACAGCGATACGGAGGTCCAGGCCATAGACCGCGCGAGCGGTGTGAATCCGCCGACGCACAGCGTGTTCGACGGTGCGACCTACAACATTGCCGGTGTCCACGGCTTCCACTTTGCGGGCGGCGCGGGTCACATGGAGGTGTATGCCGGCTACCGCCACAGCGCCGGCGTCCTGACTACCAGCCGCGATTTCAGCGCCTGTACGCTCACCGAGACCGGCCCCTCCTTCCAGTGCCAGCTCAGCGGCACGACCCCCGCGGGGCAGTTCGTCGATGCCGCGGGCAATTCCTGGGCGCTGGGCCCCAGCGCAACGCTCCACCCCTTCGACCCCGTTGCCGACGGCTACAACCCGACTCCGATCTCCATGACGCGGCCGGACACCCGCTATCAGGCCGGAGCCTTCGCTCAGTACAAATTCAACGAGCACGCCCAGGCATACTTCGAGGGCACCTTCACTCACGATTACACCACGGTGTTCTACAGCGGCCCCTCGGGGACGAGCCCGCTCGGCTCCACCCCCGGCAACAGCTTCTCGATTCCCTGCAGTGATCCGCTGCTGTCCGCGAGCGAGGTCGCGACCCTGTGCACCGCCAATGGACTCGCCGCCACCGACGTCGCCACCCTCGGCATCGGCCAGGCGACAGTCGGCTTGGGCCCGCTCGAGGACACCTTCCGCCATACCTCCTGGCGGTTGCTGGCCGGAATGAAAGGCGATATCACAGAGAACTGGACCTACGATATCAACGCGCAATACGACAAGGTCACCGCACACGAGAAGGTCTACAACGACGTCTCACTCGCGCGCGTCACCAACGCGCTCGACGTGGTGAGCGCCAACGGCAGCCCGACATGCAGCTCGGTGCTCGACGGCTCCGATCCGGCGTGCGTCCCTTATAACCTATGGGGCACAGGGCCGGTGACAGCCGCCGCGCTCAACTACATCCGCGAGGACGGCGAGCTGAACGGCTATGCCAAGCAGATAGACGCCAATGCCCAGGCGGTGGGTGACCTTGGCGCCTATGGGGTGAAGAGTCCCTGGGCCGTCGACTCGTTCGGCCTCGCCGTGGGAGCCGAGTACCGTGAGCAACGTCTCGATAACGTTCCCAACCAGGCATACCTCACCGGCGACCTCGTGACGATGGGCACCGTACATCCGACGCTCGGTACCTACCATGTTTCCGAGGCATTCACCGAGCTCAAGGCTCCGCTGGTGCACGGCAAGCCGGGTATATACGATGCCAATCTCGACCTGAGCGATCGCATAGCGGAGTACAGCCCGCAGGGTACGGTTAACGCGTTCGGCTTGGAAGGGTCGTTCGCTCCCATTCGCCAGGTGCGCTTCCGCGGCGGCTTGAACCGCGCAGTCCGCGCGCCGAACGGTCACGAGCTCTTCCTCTCGGAGTGGCTCGTACAGCAGCAGACGCCGGATCCCTGTGCGGGGAAGACCCCGACAGCCACACCCGCCCAGTGCGTTCTGCTTGGCGTGAAGCCCGGCCAATACGGCAACATCCCCGCCGCGAACACGGTCAACGTGATCTTCGGCGGCAACCCGCAGCTGAAGCCCGAGATCTCCCACTCGATTACGGCGGGCGTGGTGCTCACCAACTTCGACCGGGCTCCGTCTCTGCTGGTGAGTGTCGATTACTGGCGAATCAAGGTCGACAGCTTCATCGGCGCGGTAGCGGCCAGCACTTCTCTGGGCGGCTGCATCGCCACCGCCGCGCCGGTCTTCTGCAACAACATCGTGCGTGATGCGCAGGGATCGATCTCGATCGGCAATTCTCCCACCACCTCCGGCCACCTCATCGCCACTGACATCAACACCAACAGCTACGAGGAGAGCGGTGTCGACGTGGCCGGGCAGTACATCGCAAAGATGGGCTCCGCCGGCTCACTGACCTTCACGCTCAACGGCAGCTATGAGATCGACAACACCATTGCGGTGGTTCCCGGACAGCCGGTGGTCGATTGTACGGGGCTCTTCGGCGCCGGCTGCACCCAGGTGGGCCCGACCTCGCCCATCCCGAAGTGGCGCCACACCCTGCGCACGACCTGGGCGAATGGGAAGCTCGAGGCATCGCTCAACTGGCGCTTCATCGGCTCGATGGACTTCGAGGGTACGAGCGCCGCGTACGGGCAGTATCTGACCTCCAACCCGGCGTTCCCGGTCGACGACCACGTGCCGAACTACAACTACTTTGACCTCGACTTCGGATACGATGTCACTCCGGCCGTGAATCTGCGTCTCGGTGTCAACAACCTGTTGGGAAAGATGCCGCCGATCATCGGCTATCAGGCCAACCCGCTGTTGCAGAACGGCAATCTGCTCTCGGGCGTGTACGATCCCTTCGGGCGTGAGCTCTTCGCAGAGCTGTCGGCGCACTTCTGAAGCGAAGACCAGCGGGCGATGACACTACGCGAGCCGCCGCGATACATTTCAAACGGCGGCGGCTCCCTTGGAGCGCATGATGGCGACGAAGAACCCGGGTGTGATTTTGTGCCTCGCGCTGTTGAGCGTGATCGGCTCGAAAGGCAGCCTCGGCGCGCCAGCAGGCGATGCAACGATGATGGCGTACGTCACGAACAGCGGCGGCGATAACGTGACGGTCGTCAATCTGCAAATGAGAAAGGTGGTTGCCAACATCGTCGTCGGCGAAGGGGTTCATGGCGCCTGCGCCCCCGCCGATGGACGACAGGCTTTCTTCACCGTCATGTCCACGAGAACGCTGCAAATCGTGGACACCGCGACGAGCCGGGTGGTCGCAACCGTTCCCCTCGTCTCCCATCCTTTCGGGGCGCGGCCAAATCAATGCGCCTCGACGCCCGACGGGCGTTACGTCGCGGTGCCCATGCGGTTTTCGGGCAAGCAGCAGTCGGTGCTCGGCGATGTGGACATCATCGACATGGGCCAACGAAAGATCGTGAACGTCCTGCCGATCCCCTTTCCTCATAATTGCGTGGAAGCAGGGAGCAACGAGCTGCTCTATTGCGAGACCCGGGCTCGGGGGCAAATTTACCGCCTGAACCTCAAAACCAGGAGCTTCGACGAAAAATTCTTCGTCGGACAGGATCCGCGGCCCTTCGCGATTGCGACCAGGACAGGGCGAATTTTCTCCGCCCTGGGAGGCTTCCATGGTTTCGTGGTGGTCGATACGGAAGATCGTGCGATTCACCGCGTATCCCTTCCCGATGCAGGAGCGGAGCCATCTGGTTGTCAAAGATATGAGCCGAATACGCCTACACACGGCGTAGCGCTCACCCCGGACGGCAAGGAACTGTGGGTCACGAGCATGGACAACGGATCCGTCTACGTTTACGACGTCGCGTCCGGGACGTTTTCCAGGCCGATTCACACGGGTGATTGCCCCAACTGGATTTCCGTCACCCCGAACGGCGAATACGTCACCGTGAGCAATTCCGGCGAGGACACGATGTCCATCATCGATGCCGGCAGGGAGAAAGTAGTCGCCGATCTGAAGGTGGGCAAAGTCCCCAAGCGCCTGCTTGCCGTCGAGGTTCCCCGCTCCTGATCCGGCCGCCGCGCCGCCCGGCTAATGGACGCGATACCAGAGAATCTCCCCGCCCGTACGCTTGCCGGGCGAGGCCGCCACCCACATCTCATCGAGCCGGGGCGAGAATGCGCCCGACTTGCCGCCGGCGGCGCTCGGCACGCGCCCGATCTCCTTCACCTGCCCGCCCTGCCCCACTTGATAGACTCCCACCTCGCCAGCCGCGGCCCCCGGAACGTATAGGCGCCTGCGTTTCGCGTCCCAGAACACCCCGTCATTGACGGCCGCCACGTCCAGCACCTGGACTGTCCTGCCATTGTCGGTATCGAGTACGAACATCCTGGTTGGATCGCGAGTCACGACGAAGAGACGATGATCGGGCTCATCGAGCGCCAGGGTGAGATTCTTCTTCGCCCCGACGATCGGCCAGCGGGCGATGACCTCGAGCGGGCTCTTCGACAGCACGTCGACCTCGTTCTTGTCCGCGACGTTGATGAACATCCGATTGCCGTGCTGCTCCGCCCGGAGCGTTTCCGTGTGGTTGGAATCAAACTTCAGCTGCGCGAGAACTCTTCCGGTCCATGGGTCGACCTCGTTGAGGTAGCAGACCTTCATGTCCACGTCCTCACCGCCCGTGACGATGAAGTAGTGACGGGTGGACGGATCGTAGTAAGCCTCATCCGCGCCCGGCGCAAGCTTGATGTGCCCGAGAACCTTGTAGGTGCGCGTATCGACGATGGCCGTGCCGTCCCTGCCGCCGTCGGTGACGATCATCCGGTGCGTTCCAGGGACCAGGAAGATCTGGTGCGGGGTACCGAAGGTGGTCAGCGTCCTCAAGTGCTTGCCGGTCGCGAGGTCAAACACCTCCACCGTGCCGTGATCCTCGGCCGCCATGAAGAGACGATTGCGCGCGGGGTCCGGCGTGATGGCGTCAAAGTCGCCCGTGTAGCCGGGAATATCGGTATGGCCGAGCAGCTGCAGGGGCGCAGTGTGCGAGGCCGCGAGCGCCGCGGTGGCAAGCGCCGCACAGGCAGCGAGCGCGAATCGCGCGACAGACCCGCAACGCGGTGCTTTCGCGGCAAGCTTCATCGTTTTATGCATGTACCCTCACCCGCGCAGCAGCGCCGCCATCCTGCGCATGTCCGACTGCGCTTCCAGCGTCCGGACGAGCTCGATGATCCGCTCCGCCTTCGCCCGCGGCCAGTGGGCGAACTCGGCCGAGCCGCGGAACTTGTCGGCCACCTCGTCATAGGACATGGGGTTCGCGGGACTGCCCTTGCCGAAGCTCGACTGGCCGGTGATCACCTGGCCGTTCTTGAGGGTGATCTGGATGATGGACATCATCTTGTCGTTGCCCGCGGCCTGCGCCTTCGGGTCGACGTGGAAGCGCACCTTCCTCACCATCGCCCGCACGTCCGGGCGGTTGACCACGGCATCCTGGAACTGCGGCAGTCCCGCTTTGCGCTCCAGCAGCAGGATCGCCATGCAGAACTCCATGCTGAACTTGGCCTCGAGGCCGGTGTGCGGGTCATGATAGAGCAGCGTCTGCACGTTATTATGACTCGCGCCGACGTCGACGCCGGCGACCTGGTCCGGCCTGATGTCGTGCTTCTTGATGAGGTCCGCCATCTCCGTCATCGCCGGGTGCGTCAGCGAGCCCGAGGGATAGGGCTTGATGGATACGCCCGGTGACTCGAACGTCCAGGGTGCGCCAAGCTTCTCCAGCAGCCACGCCGGGTCGTACGTGCCCGCCACCGCGCGCATGAAGCCGCGCTCGGCCTCGATGATGTTGTCGGCGGCTGTCCAGCCGAGCCGGGCCAGCTCCACTGCCGCATAGCCGTTCTCGGCGCCATGGCCGACCTGGAAGGGCTTGGTCATCGTCCCGAACTCCTCGCGCAGCCCGCCGGAGGCGCTGGCGGCGAGGCCGAAGGCGATGCGCGTCTTCCCGACATCGAGGTTGCGCAGGCGCGCGCATGCCGCGGCCGCTCCGAACGGGCCGCAGATCGCGCTGGTGTGGAATCCCTCCTCATACGCGCGCGGTGCCATCGACTCGGCGAGCTTGCACTCCACCTCGACCCCGAGGTGGTAGGCGAGCATGAAGTCCTTCCCCGAGGTGCCGAGCTTTTCGGCGAGCACGAAGGCCGCCGGCAGCACCGGGGCGGTAGGATGCATCAGCAGGCCGTAAGTCTTGGTCTTCTCGGCCGAGAGCTGGGTGTCATCGAAGTCCTCGGCATGAATCGCGACGCTGTTGACCAGGGCGGCGAATTCCGGCGAGGTGGTGCGCTTGGTGCCCATGACGGTGCAGTCGCCCCGGCTATCCACGCTGTCGAGATAGCGCAGCAGGATGGGTCCGGATTCGGCATGCTGACCCGCGAGCGCGAGGCCGAGGCCATCGAGGATGGATTTCTTGCCGAGCTCGATCACGGACTCAGGAATGGCGCCATAAGGCGTGTGGGTGACGAACCCGGCAACGCGGGCGGTGACTCCCTCGACTTTGGGGAACGGCGGCGGGCAGGTCTTGCCACCCGCGGCGGATGCTTTGCTCGAGGCCGCAACCGCTTCCTCGGCGAGCAGAGTCGAAGCGAGAGTTGCCACCGAGAGCTTGCCGAAATCGCGTCTGCGCATTGTGTTTCTGCCTTCTGGCCGAGTCGTCGTTGGAATCGCGGTGAGTGGGCGATCAGCCACCGCCATGCAAGACCTGGAATACGAAGAGTCTCGCGGGGGTGCCACCGTGAGTGGAAACGGCAACGAAGTATCTCCCGAGCTGCGGCACCAGTACGCCGGTCTTGCCCCGGTAGCCGGTCGCGACGGTGCCGAGCGACTGATAGTGATCGGCGTCGAGCTGGCGGAATACGGCCAGGTGTCCGTCCATGCAGGGAAAATAAAGTCGCCGGGACTTCGGGTCCCACGAGAGATCGTCGACACCTTCGGGCGCCGGCAGCGCCGTGATCTCGTGACCGTCGCGCGCATCGAGTACGGCAAACACACCGGGCCCGCGTCCGCCGACGAAGAGGCGCTGATCATGCGCATCGAGGATGAGTGGCGTGTTCTGGCGGATCCTCTGCAGTGTCCAGGTCTTGACGAGCTTCAGGGTACGCCGATCGATGACGCCGATCGCATGGTGGTCGCGGATGTTCACGTAGAGCAGCCGGCCGCCGGGCGTGAGCGCCAGGGACTCTAGGTTGGTCGAGGAAATGCGAATCTCGCCGGCCTTCACTTCGCGGCGAGTGTCGATGATCCCGATCAGCGAGTAGTCCAGATGCGCATCGTCACCGCCGCCGGTGACATACATGAGGTGCTCGCGCGGATCGTAGGCCATCGCATCGGCTTGCGGAACCGCCGGAATGGTCTTGAGTATCTTATAGCTCGTCGCGTCGAGAACCCTTACTGCTCCGGCGCCGCTGTCGGTGACGAGCAGGCGGTTGCTCGCGGGCAGAAACACTCCGGAGTGCGGGCTGCCAAAACCGCTGATCGAACCGACATGCGCGCCGGTGCGCACGTCGAACACCTCCAGTGTCGCATGATCCTCGGTGGTCACGAACAGCCGGTTGTGTGCAAGATCCACTATGAAGTGATCGAAATCACCCTGCACTCCCGGCATGGGCACCGTGCGGATCAGGCGCAGCGGCGCGGCTGCGGCGGTCGCGCGGGGCGCCCCGGCGCCGAAGGCGAGCAGTGCTGTCAGGGTGAGCATCACATCGCGCACCGCGCGGCGCGCCGCACGGCCGCTGCGCAGCCCGAGGAGTCGGCAAAGCGTCTTCACTTCTTTCACTCCCGCCGGCCGCAGGCCGGTGATATGTCGGCGACATCGCCCACGGCGTAGGTCTCGGCCACTGCGCCGCTCAGAACCCGCGCCATGCAATCACGATCGAGCTCGCGCTCGAGGCTCGCCATCAGCACCGTGGCCACGGCATTGCCGGTGATGTTCACGATGGCGCGCAGCGTGCTCATGATGCGGTCGATGCCGAGCAGGAGGGCCATGCCGGCAGCCGGGATGGCCGGTACCACCGACAGGGTGCCGACCAGCGCGATGAACCCGGCGCCCGAGATGCCGCTCGCGCCTTTGGACGTGAGCATCGACACGCCGAACAGGGCCAGGTCCTGCATGATGGTCAAGTGGATGTTCATGGCCTGCGCGATGAACAGGGCCGCGAGCACCATGTAGAGACTGGTGCCGTCGGCATTGAAAACGTAGCCGGTCGGAACCACGAGCCCGACCACGGACTGTGAGCATCCGAGGTGCTGCAGCTTCTCCATCAGCGCCGGCATCGCCACGTCGGAGGAGCTGGCCCCGAGCGTCACCAGCAGCTCCTCCTTGAGATAGCGCAGGAAGGAGAAGATGTTGATCCCCGCCCAGCGGCACACCGCGCCCATGGCGACCACGATGAACAGGACGCACATGACCGCGAAGATCAGGATCAGGTCCAGCAGCGGGCCGAGCGAGCTCACGCCGAAGCGACCGACCGTGTAGGCCATCGCGCCGAAGGCGCCGATGGGGGCCGTCCGCATGAGCACATTGATGATTCCGAAGATCACGTGGGTCAACGAGTCGACCAGCGCTCGCAGCGGCCGGCCGCGCTCGCCGAGGCGCGAAAGCACGTAGCCGAACAACAGCGAGACGAACACCACCGGCAGGATCTGACCGTCGGCGAATGCGCCCGTCAGCGTGCGCGGGATGATGTCCGACAGGAACTTCACCGCACTCTGGGCGTGCGCGGCGCCCGCGTAGCTCGCCACGGCGGCCGAGTCGAGCCGGGCCGGGTCGACGTCGAAGCCGGTGCCGGGATGCAGCAGGCCGCCGACCACGGCGCCGAAGAGCAGTGCCAGCGTCGACATGGCCTCGAAGTAGAGCAGCGCCTTGCCGCCGACACGGCCGACCTTCTTCATGTCGCCCATGCCGCTGATGCCGTTGACCACCGTGCAGAAGATCACCAGGCCGATGATCATCTTGATCGACTTGATGAACAGGTCGCCCAGCACCTTGAGCGATTCCGCCAGCTGCGGCGCGAGGTACCCGACCAGGATGCCGGCCATGATCCCGATCAGCACTTGCGTGTGCAGCGCAGGGACCCGGGACTTGCGCATGCCGGGCGCGCGGGCCTTCATGAGCGGGACTTCATCAGTTCCCTGCAGCCGCGGCTCCCGGATCGATCGTGCGGACTCGTTCCGCGATGGCCCGTCCGACTTCCCGGGTGCTCGCGGTGCCGCCGAGATCGCGCGTTCGCGGGCCGGTGCTCAACACCGTCTCGATGGCCGCGACCACGGCAGCCGCGGCCTCGGTGTACCCCAAATGCTCGAGCATCATCGCCCCCGACCAGATCTGCCCGATGGGGTTGGCGACATTCCGGCCGGCGATGTCCGGGGCCGAGCCATGGACGGGCTCGAACATGGACGGATACGCGCGCTCGGGATTGATGTTGGCCGAGGGAGCGATGCCGATCGTGCCGGCGCATGCCGACCCGAGATCGGAGAGGATGTCGCCGAAAAGGTTGGAGGCGACGACCACGTCGAAGTGCTGCGGCCGCTGCACGAAATGCGCAGCCAGGATGTCGATATGGAAATGATCCACCGCGATGCCGGGATAGTCCTGCGCGATGAGCGCGGCGCGCTGATCCCAGTAAGGCATGGTGAGCGTGATGCCGTTCGACTTGGTAGCCCAGGTGAGCTTGCGGCGCTGACGGCGGGAAGCGAGCTCGAAGGCGTACCGCACGATGCGATCGATGCCGCGGCGCGTGAAAACGCATTCCTGAATGACGGTTTCCTGCTCCGTGCCTTCCATCAGCATGCGCCCGCGGTCGGAATACTCTCCCTCCGTATTTTCGCGCACCAGCATGATGTCGATGTCGCCCGCGCTGCGATCGCGCAGCGGCGAGGCGACATGGGGCATCAAGCGGATCGGCCGCAGGCACACGTACTGCTCGAACCCGCGCCGGATCTCGATGAGGAGCCCCCAGAGCGAGACGTGATCGGGAACGCCCGGAAAGCCCACCGCGCCGAGATAGATGGCGTCGTGATGGCGGATGTCCGCGAGTGCGTTCTCCGGCATCATGCGGCCGGTCTGCCGATAGTAGTCGCAGCCCCAGGGGCGCGCGTCCCACTCGAACGAGATTCCGAAGCGCGCGGCCGCCGCTTCGAGGACTTCTACCCCCGCGGGCACGACCTCCCGCCCGATACCGTCACCCGGAATCAGCGCTATCCTATGTCTGCTCATTGGCCTCTCGAGGTTCGACGCCGTCCGGGGCGCTGTTACTGTACGGCTGCAGATTACCTCTCCTGCCCGCGGCCAGCGCCCGCGGCGCGTGTTTTCGGAGAACACAGATCGTGAACAATATTCCGCCGCAGGACCTGCGGGTTCTCATCCACGCCGCGCGGCGCGCGAGCTTCGCAGCGGCCGCGGACGATCTCGGCAGCTCGCCGGCCTACGTCAGCAAGCGCATCGCCATGCTCGAGGACGCTCTCGGCGCGAAGCTCTTCCTGCGCACGACCCGCCGGGTTGCGCTGACCGAGCGCGGCGAGCTGATCCTCTCATGGGCGCAACGGGTGCTCGACGCCTACGATCAGGTCGACGGCGCGCTCGAGGAGATCCGGGCGGATTACGGCGGGATCGTGCGCATCGCCGCCAGCTCAGGCCTCGGCCGCAATCATGTCGCGCCGGTGCTCTCGGACCTGATCAAGGCGCACCCTGAGCTCGAGATCGATCTCAAGATCGTCGACCGTTCGGTCGACCTCGTCGAGGAGGAGATCGACATCGATGTTCGCATCGGCGACATCCGCGAGCCGCATCTCGTGCCGCACCACTTGGCCGCCGGCCAGCGTATTCTCTGCGCGGCGCCGGAATACCTGCGCCGCCGCGGCGAGCCGGCGACGCTGGCGGACCTGGGGCGCCACTCCTGTCTGCTCATTCGCGAGCGCAACGAGACCTTCGGCCGCTGGTCGCTGCAAGGTCAGGATGGTACCCGCAACGTCCGGGTCAAAGGCTCGCTGGCGTCGAACCACGGCGATGTGGTCCGCCAGTGGGCCTTGGCGGGACACGGGATCATGCTGCGCTCGTACTGGGATATCGCCGAGAATCTGAAGTCCGGCGAGCTCGTGCGCGTGCTGCCGACGCTGTTGCAGCCCGCAGACATCTGGGCCGTTACCAAGATCCGCTCGGAGAACTCCAGCCGCACCCGGCTGTGCATCCGCCACCTGCGTGCCCGCCTGCGATCGGGGCCCTACGCGCTCGAGTCCCCTGCGTGACCCGCCCCGAAGACCACCGTCAGGACTTCGTCAGGAATACGTGGGATGGTGCGGCTACTCCAACACACAAAGGAGAGCTGCTGTGCCGAAATCGAGCTCCTTGATATCCTTGCTGGCTGCGGCCGTCACCAGCCTGTCGCTGCTTCCCGGAACCGCCCTGGCAGGATCTTCCGTGGATTCTCTCGAGCGCGTCGGTACGCTGCACGTTCCCGGTGTGCCGCTGGCCGTGTTCGACATCGGATACGTCAACCAGGACGGCGTATACGCGCTCGCCGATCGCTCGAACGCCGGGCTCGACTTCTTCGATGCCGCAACTGACAAGTATCTCGGCCGCGCCGGCGGCTTCGCGGGATTCAACAAGGCGACTGGTACCAAGGTGGCGGGACCCAACGGGGTGGTGGCTGTCGGCGCGCACGAATTCTGGGCCAGCGACGGCGACAGCAGCGTGAAGGTGGTTGACGCCCGCACGATGAAGGTGATCGCCAACATTCCGACCCACGGCAAGGAGCGCACCGACGAGATCGCGTACGATCCGCGCGATCATCTCGTCATCGCGGTCAACAATGCCGACTCGCCGCCTTTCGTGACCTTCATCTCGACGCGCACACGCAAGGTCGTGGGGCGCCTCGAGCTGCCGCACGCGACCGACGGTGCGGAGCAGCCGCTCTACGATCCGCTGACGAAGCTGATTTACCTGAGCATTCCCGTCGTCGACAAAGTCGACGCCGACGGCGCGGTGGCGGTGATCAGCCCCCGCAGCCACACGCTCGTCAAGATGCTGCCGGTGCAGAAGTGCATGCCCGCCGGCCTCGCGCTCGGACCGCACGACAACCTGCTCCTCGGCTGCAGCGATGATGGTGTGGATGCAGGCTTTCCGGCGCATTCGATCGTCATGAACGCCCGTTCCGGCAAGATCGAGGCCGACGTGCCGGTCGGCGGATCGGACGAGGTCTGGTCCGACATGAGCGACCACCGCTACTATCTCGCGGCCGTCGCTAACAAGGGCGGCCCTGCACTCGGCATAGTCGATTCGCTCCACAACCGCATGATCGCGGCCGTCCCGACGGGCCCGCGCGCCCACTCGGTGGCGGTCGATGCCAGGAACGGCAAGGTCTTCGTGCCAATCCAGGCGGATCCGTCCATGGCCGACTGCACCCAGGGGTGCATCGCGGTATTCGCTCCGAAGGGCGACTGAGAGCGCCGCGAAATCGATCGGCGGCCTGCGCAGGGGCTCCTCAATAGTCGAAGCGGAAGCCCGCCTGATAGGTCTGGCCGTAGAACTCTCTTTGGATCGGACGGTCGGATGAGCCCTGCCAGAACGCGTGCGGCGTATTCAGCAGGTTCTGCGCGTTGAAGTAGATCTGCCGTTCCTCGTCGAGGTCGTACGAGCCGCCGAAGTCGAGGAAAGTCCGCTTGGCGTTGTAGACATCGCTCGACGGGTCGCCGCCGATCGTGAACAGATCCGCCGAGACCCCATATGCGGCCACCCGCACCAGCAGCCCGTCATGCTTGTAATAGACTGTTGCGTTCCACGTGTCCTTCGAGGACGAGGGCAGCTGCGCATATTCCCCGGGGCGGATCTGCAAGCGCGAGTCGACGTAAGTGTAGTTACCGCCGAGGCCGAATCCGCTCAGCAGCCCCGGCAGGAAGCTCAGCTCCTGCTGGTAGTCGAGCATGATCCCGCGGGCGTAGGAGTGCGAAGCGTTGTTGAAGGTGTACGTCCTCAAGGCATCGGCAAAGCCGCCGAAGAACGAAATGCTCGCGCCGGTCTGATCGGGGACGATGTAGTCCTTGATCTGCTTGTCGAACCCGTCGAGCGACAGGATGCCGGCATGAGGCAGGTAGTCCTCCAGCCCCACGTCGAAGCTGTCGGCGAACGCCGGTTTGAGCTTGGGGTTGCCGACGTTGATTTGTCCTGACCCGAGATCGACCAGCGCGTTCGGGGTGATCTGGTTGAACCCCGGGCGGGCAAGGGTCGAGGACCAGCTCGCGCGCGCCTGCAGGTCGTGACTGATGGTGTACCTGGCCTGAATTCCCGGAAAGACGTTGGTATAGCTGTGGCTCGCATCGGCAGGGACGGCCGTCTGGTTGCCGCTGGTATCGGTTACCAGCGCGTATGAGCCGAGATCGTCGTGGGTGTTCTCCACCCGTACGCCGCCGACCACGGCGAATCTGTCCCATTGAACGTTGTATTGCGCGTAAGCGGCGTAGACCTTCTCCTGGCCGAGCAGGTACTGCGAGTCGTCGAAGAGGATGTCGGAAGGTTGGGCCGTGCCCGGGCCGAGTTGGGACTGCAGATATCCCGGCAGGATGTCGGGCGGGTTCATGTATTGGTCGTCGTAATAGCTCTCGGCGGGACGGCCGCCCGAAGCCTGCGCCAGCGAAGTCGCAGGCAATGTCGGATAGGAGGTCTGGAAGTAGCTCTCCAGCTTCTTGCGCAGCCGCGCGCTCACGCCGGCCTTGAGGTCCTCGGAGCTGCCGCCGACCCAGCTCACCGGCAGGTCGAGGTTGCTCGCGAAGGACCACTCCTGGTCGTAGTTATAGGCGGAGCTGTTGCCGAAACTTCCCAGCTTGTAGTTCGCGGCCGCGAGATATCCCGGCGCGCCGCTGATCGTGTAGAGCGGCGTGTGCCCCTCACCCGTCGGGGCGTAGGTCATGCTGATGGGACTCGTGGGACCCAACGGGTTGGTGTAATTGAAGTATGAGTCGTAGTCGTATGGCTTGTGCCAGGTGCCCTTGACGAATGCGGCCCGGTAGTCCAGCTCCTGGCCGCCGCTGAAGAGCTTCCTGCCGCCAGCCATGTAGAGCGATTCCTTGTCGAGCTCGCGCTCGTCGCGGAACCCCATCTGCATGTCCGAGTTGGGCCCCGGAGTGCTCGAGCACTGATTGGTCGCGCCCGTCAGCGTGTCGAGGATGTGTCCGGAGCCGTTCGCGGCCGCGGCGCAATCGGGGAGCAGATTGAAGAACTGGCGGCGGTAATTCTCGCCGTAGCCCGACTGGAAAGCGCGTATGTAGTATTGGTCGCCGGCGTCGGGCTGGTAGCCGAGGTCGAGCCCGCCGCCGTAGCGCTTGCGGTGCAACTCGTAGTCGCGCTGCTGCAGGTTGTTGATCGCGAAATAGAGCGGATCGGAAGGCCCCACCCCGCCGATGTATGCCGGCTCGACGTCGTCGATACCGCGCTTGTCCTCGTAGTACGCCGCGGTGGCGACCATCGAGAACGGGTTGTCGCTGTAGGCGCTCACGCCGCCGGCTGGCGTACCGGTGCCGCCGAAGCGGGTGCCGCCCGAGACTTGCAGGTCGATGATTGGCGTGCCGCGCAGCGGCTCGTAGCCACCGCCTATCCGGCCCTCGAGGAAGGGCTTACCGTCCGGCGGCGCGGTCTTGGGTGTGATCTCGATGGTGCCGCCGAGCGCCTCGGCGTTCTGGCTCGGCAGGTTGGTATCAGTGACGGTGATCGCCCCGGCCAGGCCGATCGGAATGATGTCGAGCGCAACCCCGCGATAGCCGCCGAAAGCCGAGGCGTTATTGGTCGGCATGAGCTGCACGCCGTCGAAGGTGGTGCTGTTGAGATCCGCGTCGAGGCCGCGGATGTTGATATAGCGAGCCTCGCCCTCGTCGGTCTCGCGAGAGATGCCGGGTATGCGCTGCACGGCCTCCGCTACCGTCACGTCGGGCATCTGCTTGATCGTGTTGTACGTCTCGATGTTGGTGACGTTCATCGCCTGCTTCTGAGCGAGGCGCGCGAGGGCATCCGTGGTGCGTTGCGCCTGGATCGTGATCTCCTTGAGCGCATCGGCGTGCTTGCTCTTGCTTCCGTCGCTTGCGGGCGTGGGGCCTGGGTCGGCGGCGCGAGCGAGGCCGCCCGAGAGACCATAGACGGCGAACAAGCCGATGGTCGCGACGGCGAGCCCTCGGAGACTGAAACGAGTGGCGGCGGGAGGCATACAGAGATCGGTCATTTCGAAGACCTTCTTACCGAAATAGGAGACCGGGCCGGGGGCGTCACTCGAGGCGGCGCAGCGTTTCGCGAGGCGATTGGTTACGAACCGTGGGGCGCTAGAGTGCCCCGTGCCTGTTGCGGGCACGTGACAGCCCGGACCCCCTCAGCCGTCGGGCGCATGATGCCCGGCCGGAACGCGGCAGCGTCCGTCAGGACTTCGTCAGGGAAAATTGGCAAACTGCATCGGCAGCAGCGCGCAGCGGCGGGACCCGGGCGCTGGGCGAGTATGAAATTTGATTCGTCGAACACCGAGTCGTGCCCGCGCGCTATGCAACTGCAATCCGATCCGCGTATGTCCGGCGCAGGCGAGGCGCCCCAGATGGAGCGTGCACCGCCTCGGCCGCGGCTTGGCCGCAGACGCCTCGTCGCTGTCGCGCTGGGGGCGCTGGTGCTCGCCGGTCTATGGCATTGGCTGCTCCCCCATCGCTCCGCGGGCGCTAGCCGCGAGCCTGCCGCGCCGGTCCGCACCGCGAAAGTCGAGCGTCGTGACATGCCCGTGGTGGAGCGCACGGTGGGTACGGTGCTGGCGAATGTGACGGTTCAGGTGACGCCGCGCGTCCAGGGGATTCTCGAGTCGGCCTTCTTCAGGGAAGGACAGTTCGTCAGCAAGGGGCAGCTTCTCTTCCGCATCGATCCGCGGCAGTTCGACGCCGCCTACGCGCAAGCGCGGGCGATAGGGCTGCACGATGAGGCGCTGTTGCGCAACGCCCGGCGCGACGAGAGCCGCTACCGGTCCCTCGCCAAGCAGAACTCCATCTCCGGCCAACAGGTGGATGCGTCGGCTGCCAATGTCGCCGCTCTCGTGGCCACCGTGGCGGCGGACCGCGCGGCGGCACGCCTCGCGCAGCTCAATCTCGAATACACCCAGATCCGCTCGCCCATCGAGGGCAAGACAGGTCCCCTGCTGGTGCAGCCGGGTAACCTGGTGGACGCGACCGGTCCGACGCCGCTGGTCACCATCGCGCAGGTCCAGCCCGTCAAGCTCTCCTTCAGTCTGCCGGAGAGCGATCTGCCGCGCATCCAGGCACGACAGAAGTCCCATGCGTTGCTGGCGACCATCGCAGGCCCGGGCGGCGCGCCGCTATCCGCACCCATCGACTTCATCAGCAACGCCGTCACCGGTCAGAGCGGTGCCATCGAATTACGCGCGAGCTTCGCCAACACCAGCCTGTCACTGGTGCCGGGCGAGCTGGTGAATGTCACCGTACAGCTCGCCGACATCCCGCACGCCCTGGTAGTGCCGGATGACGCTCTCAATGACGGTCCCGACGGGCCTTACGTATACGTAGTGGCCGGTGACCGGGCCCTTACGCGTCCGGTGAGAGTACTGTTCGACGATTCGCGGAGCATGGCTGTTGCAGGCGACCTGCAGCCGGGCGATGCGGTGATCGTCGAGGGGCAGCTGCGGGTGGTGCCGGGCGGCCCGGTGCAGGTCATGCCTCCAAGGGGCAGACCGCGTGATGCCGCGCAAGCAGGCTGACTGTCGGCTGCACACGCGGGCGCGGCGGGAATCGCAGTGAACATCTCACGTCCGTTCATCGAGCGGCCCATCATGACCATCCTGCTCATGGCCGGGCTGGTGATCTTCGGCGTATTCGGCTACGCGCTGCTGCCGGTGAGCGAGCTGCCGAACATGGAATTCCCGACCGTGGACGTGCAGGCGATCCTGCCCGGAGCCGACCCGGACACCATGTCATCGGCGGTGGCCACGCCGCTCGAGAACGCAATGTCGGGAATTCAGGGCGTAGAGTCGATGACCTCCTCGAGCAGCCAGGGTCAGACCGACATCACGCTGCAGTTCACGCTCGACCGCAACATCGATGCGGCGGCGCAGGACGTGCAGGCGGCCATCGCCAGCGTGCAGCGCCGCCTGCCGCCCGCCATGCCGAACCCGCCAAGTGTCTATAAGATAGATCCGACGGCACAGCCGGTCTTCTACGTCATCCTGACCTCGAAGAGCCTGCCCATCTCCAAGGTCGACTTCTATGCCCGCACGGTGCTGGTCGATCAGCTCTCGACGGTGCCCGGCGTGGCGCAGGTGCAGGTCCACGGGCCGGCGAAATTCGCCGTGCGCATCCAGGCCGATCCGGCCGCTCTCGCCGCGCGGGGCCTGACGCTCAGCGACCTGGCCAGCGCGATCACCGCAACCAGCACGGACCAGTCTTCGGGCTCCCTGAACGGCTCCTCGAAGACCGTGGTGATCCACACCGGCGGCCAGCTGAACGATGCGGCGCAGTTCCGCCGCCAGATCATCGCCTGGCGCAACGGCGCTGCAGTCACCTTCGGCGATGTCGCACAGGTCGTGGACAGTGTCGAGAACGTTCGCTCGGCCGACTGGTACAACGACCAGCGCGCCGTGACGGTAACGGTCCAGCGGCAGCCGGGCTCCAACACGCTTGACGTCGTCGACAGAATCAAGCGCGTGTTGCCGCAGTTCAAAGCGCAGCTGCCCGCATCTCTCCACATGACCATCTTCTACGACCGCAGCCAGTCGATTCGGGCAGCGGTCAACGATGTGCAGCTCACGCTGCTCATCGCGGGCGCGATGGTGGTCGGCGTGATTTTCCTGTTCCTGCGCCGGGTGAGCGCCACGGTCATCCCTTCGTGCGCTTTGCCCATCGCGGTGCTCGGCACGTTCGCCGGCATGGCCGTGCTCGGATTCAACCTCGACAACCTGTCGCTCATGGCCCTCACGCTCTCGGTGGGCTTCGTGGTCGATGACGCAATCGTGATGCTCGAGAACATCGTCCGTCACCTCGAGGCCGGCGAAAGCGGCTACACGGCGGCGCTGCGGGGCTCGGCGGAGATCGGCTTCACGATCCTGTCCATGACCCTGTCGCTGGCGGCGGTCTTCATCCCCGTGGTCTTCATGGGAGGCATCATCGGCAGGCTGCTGCACGAGTTCGGCGTGACCATCATCGTCGCGATTCTGATCTCCGGCGTGGTGTCCGTTACGCTGACGCCGATGCTCTGCGCCAGGGTCCTGCGACGAGAGGCGGGCGAGCTTCACGGCGCCTTCTACCGCATCACCGAGGGCGGCTTTGAGCGCCTGCACGCGGCCTACGATCGAACACTGCGCTGGAGCATCGACCACACGCCGGTCATTCTCGGTGTGTTCGCGGCGAGCGTGGTGGCGAGCTGCGTGCTGTTCGAGATCATGCCGCAGGACTTCCTGCCCAGCGACGACACCGGCCAACTGCGCGGCCAGGTGCAGGTACAGGTGGGCACTTCCTTCGACCGCTACATCCAGTACACGAAGCAAGTCAGGAAGATCATCGAAAAGGACCCGAACGTATCCGGACTGCAATCGGATGAGGGCGGCAGTCTCGTCATCGCCCTGAAGCCGCTGTCGCAGCGCAGGCTGACCGCCGATCAGGTCACGGCCGAGCTGCGCAGGAAGCTCGATGACATTCCTGGGACCAGCGTCACCATCGTCAATCCGCCAACGCTGAAGATAGGGGCGCGCGCCTCGCGCTCGAGCTACCAATACACCCTCAAGGGTATCAACCTCACCGACCTCACGAATGCCTCGGTACGCCTCGTGCAAGCGCTGCAGTCGGACCCGACCTTCGTCGGCGTGAACAGCGACTTCAACCCCTCCTCGCCGGCCCTCGAGGTCACCATCGACCGCAGCAAGGCCGCGGCGCTGGGCGTGACGGCCGCGGAGATCGAATCGACGTTGAGCGAGGCGTTCGGCGGGCGGCAGATGTCACAGATCTACGCCGCCACCGATCAGTACCAGGTGGTGCTGGAGCTGCTGCCGAAATATCAGCGGGACGCCTCGGCGCTCTCCCGCCTGTATCTGGCCGGCAGCGGCGGCGCGCTCGTCCCCCTCGGCGCGGTGGCCACGTTCAGCCGCGGCACCATGCCCGATGTGATCAATCACTCTGGGCAGATCCCCGCCATCACGATCTCTTTCGACCTCGCTCCCGGAAAGGCTTTGAGCGATGCCGTCGCCGGTGTGGCGCAGGCGATGGCGGCCATAGGCCTGCCGGCGACCGTTCAGGGCAGCTTCGCGGGTACGGCAGCGGCGTTCCAGAGCTCCACGTCCAACATAGGATGGCTGCTGCTCATCGCGTTGATCGTCGTGTACATCGTCCTCGGCATTCTTTACGAGAGCCTCATCCACCCACTCACCATTCTCTCGGGTTTGCCATCCGCGGCCGTGGGCGCGCTGCTCACGCTCTATCTGTTCGGACTGCCGCTCTCGATTTACGCATTCGTCGGCATGATCATGCTGATCGGCATCGTCAAGAAGAATGCCATCATGATGATCGACTTCGCGCTCGGCCTGCAGCGCAACCAGCCCGCTGTCACCGCCGCGCAGGCGATTTACCAGGCGGCAGTGATCCGCTTTCGTCCGATCATGATGACGACCCTGGCGGCACTCATGGGAACGCTGCCGATCGCATTCGGGACCGGGATGGGCGCTGACGCGCGCCGGCCGCTCGGCCTGTGCGTGGCGGGGGGGCTGGTGTTCTCCCAGTTGCTCACGCTCTATATCACACCGGTCCTCTACATCTACCTCGATCGGGTCCGGGAAGCGAGTTTCTTCGGTGCCAATATCGCGCCGGAGTGACTACTGCGGCGGTCGGCCGTGGCCGGCCCTGAGCAGGGCGTCGACTTCCGCCTCGGCCGCGAGCCAGTCCTCCTCTTCATTGCCCGGCGCGAAGCCGCGCCGCTCGGCACGAAGGTAGGCCGCCTGCGCGATCATGGCTCGTCGCGCCTCCTCGGAGACGGTGATGCGGGGCGACGCGCCCGCCGTGCCGGGGGCGGGCGTCGCGGCTGGCGCAGGGCGGCGCGCGGGGGCTTTTTCCGCCGGGGGCTGCGGGGGTTCTGCGGTGCGAGTGGGACCGGGCGTGCGACGAGTGGCCATGAAGACTCCTGCGATACTCCTGTGATGATCGGTGCGCTTCGAGCGCGGCGAGAGCTTGCAGGCCGGCCGCCTGCCATGCAAGCCAGGACCGCAGCGCGACCGCAAGGATCCGCGCGAGTGTCCGGCGGACGGACGGACGCGTACGCGCCGTGACAGCGCTGCGGGCAACAGCAAAATCACAGCCCTTTTTCAAGCGTTTGTGAGCAACCTCCGTGTTGGCACGTGGCGTGCCAATGACGGCTCGAGCACCATATGAGCATCGCCGATCTCGAGCCGCCTCCGCCGCCGCCGCGAGCCGGTGGCGGTGCCCCTGCGCGGCGCGGGGGCACAGGATGTCGCGCGTCACGCGTGGCCGGCCGTCTGCCATCGAGCTGGGGCCACGCGCGTTCGCGTATTCTCGCGGGCTGACATGCAGCCCACCCGCGACTCCTTCCGCACCAGGATCCTGGCGACCCTAGTTCAGACCAGGCGCGCCGAGGTGCCGTGGCGCGTGTTGCTGCGCAGCACGGCGGCCGTCATCGTACCCCTGGCGCTCGGCATCGCGACCGGCCGGGTGGGCATCGGCCTCGGGATCTCGGTCGGCGCAATCGTTACCATGTACTCCGACCAGCCGGGGCCTTATCGGCAGCGCCTGGCGCGGCTGCTCGCGGTGTCGGCGGCCGGCGGTCTCGCGGCATTCATCGGGATGGTGCTCGGCGCCAAGCTGGCAGCGCTCCTCGTCGCGACGGTCGTGGTTGGGTTTGCTGGCGCGCTGCTCGTGGTCTTCGGTGATGCGGCCGGGCGTGTCGGCATGGCGGCCATGATCCTGCTCGTGATTACTGCTGCTCACCCCGCGGGCAACGCCTGGGCGGCACTGCAATCCGCCGCGCTGATTGCCTGCGGCGGACTCCTCCTCACCCTGTTTTCCATCGCCGCCTGGCCGCTGCAACGCTACGGCCCGGAGCGGGAGTCCCTGTCCGCGGTCTACCGCGGACTCGCTGCCCTGGCGCGCCAGCGGAACATCGACAGCGGCGCGGCGCCGGCTCTCAGCGACGGCATGACCGCATTGCAACACACACTGCTCGGCCGGCATCGGGCGCGGGGCGCCGTCATGGACAGCTTCGGCGTGCTGCTCGAGCTGGCCGAGCGCATCCGCCTCGAGTTGACGGCGCTCACTCTCGGTGATCCGGGCGAGCGCATAGGTTGGTTCGTCCGGGGTGCAGCGGCTGCCCTGTTGGACGACATCGCCCGGTCCATCGCCGGCGGGACAGACGTTGACCAGACACTGGCGCGGTCACTGCAAGATCTGCGCACGGCCGAGGCCGGCGTCCCCGTCGCCAGCGCCTCATCCGCAGCGGCGAGCGAGCCCCCCGCCAACTCACTGGAACTCGTACCGGTGCCGGATCTGGCGCAGGCTCGCCATTTTCATGCCCTCCGCGGCCAGCTCGCGGCCGCCGCGCGCAATGCCGGCCGTGCCAGCACGGCGGGAGCACAGCGCGCCGAGCAGGAAGACCTGCATCTGCCGCGCGCGGTCCGCCCGGAATCGCGCCTGTCGATCCTCCTAGCGAGCCTCACGCCCGGATCGGCAGCGTTTCGACATGCCGTCCGAACCGCTGTTTGCCTGGCTGCCGCGCTATGGATCGGGCGGCTGCTGGCACTGTCACACGGCTATTGGATCCCGATGACGGTCGCCATCGTGTTGCGGGCCGACTACGGCGCGACTTTGTCCTACGGGCTGCTGCGCGTCGCCGGGACAGTCATGGGGCTCCTGTTGACCACGGCGCTGCTGCATTTCCTGCCGCCCGGCCCCTGGTCGCGCCTGGCGGTGATGGCGGTGCTCTGCGCAGGCTTTCGTTACTTTGGCACCGTTCATTATGGCGTGGCAGTCACCGCCCTGACCGGCATGGTGGTGCTCCTTCTCGCCCTCGCCGGGGAGCCCGCGGCGCCCACGATGGCCAGCCGGCTCATCGCGACCGTAGTGGGAAGCACCCTGGCGCTGACCGCCTACGGGCTGTGGCCGACGCGCGAGCGCGAGCAGATCCGCCCGACTCTCGTGCGGCTGCTACGCGCGTATGCCTCCTATGTTGCAAGCCTCGGCGCCGCGGATGGCGAACATGAGCGCCGCGAAGCCCGCAATGCAGCGCGCGTCGCACGCGCCAACGCCGAGGCGGCGCTCGCCCGCCTCATTGCCGAGCCGGTCACAGCGGCTTCGCCCGCGGAGCTGGCGCAATCGCTGCTCACCAACAGCAACCGCCTGGTGCGCACGACGATGACACTAGATGCCGCGCGCGGCGCCCCGGCGGCCGAGCGCGCCTGGGAGTCGCTGCGGCCCCTGTTGACTCAGAGCGCCGGTACGCTCGAGCAGATAGCCGCGGCGGTCGAGAATGGAGCCCGGCCGGAATGCCTATCGCCGCGCCTGCGTGCGACGCAGCGTGATCTAGCGCGGGAACTCAGCGAATCCAGAGACTGTGAAATAAGCGGTGAGCTCGCGACGTTAAGCGACCGGCTGGTCGATAACATCAACACCCTTGCGCACGTCGTGGCGCGGGGAAGCGAGCCGGTGCCGTGACCGCTACAGCGGCGCGCCCCGCCCCGTGCGGCGTCGTGTCGGGCCGCCGGCAGCAGTCGTGCGCCCGCCGCTGCCATTGGTCGCGCGGCGCAGACCGTTCGTTTCGTTGCGCGCCGAGCCGCGACGGCCGGCCGCGGTTCGCCCGTCGGCTGCGCTTGCCCACTTCGGCTCCGCGTAGCCCTTCTCGCTCCTGAATTCCGCCGCGTCGACATCGAGTCCCTTCACATATTTGCGGAATTCCTTGCCCAGGGCCGGATGGCTCAGCGCGTACTCCACCGTCGCCTGCAGGTACCCGAGCTTGCTGCCGCAGTCATAGCGCTTGCCGGTGAAGCGGTATGCGTACACCGCCTCCTCGCGCATCAGCGCCGCGATGCCGTCGGTGAGCTGGATCTCGCCGCCCGCGCCCTGCCCGAGCCGTTCCAGGTGCTCGAAGATCGCGGGGGCCAGCACGTAACGGCCCACCACCGCCAGGTTGGAAGGGGCCACGGCGGGCTTCGGCTTCTCGATGATGCTGCGCACCCGGCTGGTATTGGACTTGTCGGCCTCCACCGCGACGATGCCGTACTTGTCGGTGTCGGATTTCGGTACCACCTGCACGCCGAGAATGCTCGCACGCTTGGCCTCATAGACCTCGGCCATCTGCCGCAGACAGGCCACTTCGCTCTTGATCAGGTCATCCGCGAGGTGCACGAAGAACGGCTCCGCGCCCACCGCGGGCTGCGCACACAGCACCGCGTGTCCGAGCCCCAGGGGCGCTGGCTGGCGGATGTAGATGCAGGAGGCATAGGAGGGCAGCACGCTGCGCAGTTGGTTCGCCAGGTCGCTCTTGCCCTGGCGCTCGAGCAGTTGCTCGAGCTCCTGATCGGAATCGAAGTGATCCTCGATGGCGCGCTTCGAGGCGCCGGTGACGAACACCAGGCGCGTCACACCCGCGGCCAGCGCCTCCTCCACCGCGTACTGGATGAGAGGCTTGTCGACGACGGGCAGCATCTCCTTCGGGCTCGCCTTGGTGGCGGGCAGGAAGCGAGTGCCGCGTCCGGCCACCGGAAATACGGCGGTGCGGATCACGGACTTCGGTGTCATCCTCATGGGATTTCTCCACGGAAAACCTTGGCTTATCGTCAAGTGTACTTCGCAAGGCGCATGCCGCGCTTCAGGAAAGCGCCTTCTCCTCGCTCTTTTCCGCCCATTTGAATACCGAGGGCCGCATGCTGTCCCAGGAGCGGCATTTCGGGCAGCGCCAGTACCAGCCCACGCTGAGGAGGCCGCAGTCCTCGCACTGGTAACGGCCGCCCGTGTCCCCGATCCGCGTCAGCAACGCCCCGAGCGAGCGGGCATCCGCGGCCGATTCCGTCTCCGAGCCCGCCTCGCCCGCGATATCAGGCAGCCGGCGGACCTCCTGCGGTGGCAGCGCCGTGGCGAGCAGCCATGCGAGCTGCCGGGAGCTGATCGTGCCGTTGCGGCGCAACCGCGCCGCAATCTCCGAGAGCACATCGCCGGAGGCATTTCGCCACAGTCCCAGCACCCTCGGAATGATCTCGAGCGCGAGCTCCGGCGACTCTTCGAGCGCCTTGAGGTAGAGTGTCAGCGCCCCCGCCGCATCCCCCGCCAGCTCGGTGATGCGCGCTGTCAGGACGTCGGCGCGCGGCAGATCCGCCTGGTGCGTACGCGCCTGGCGCAAGAGCGTCCGCGCGCGCTCCGCATCCCCCTGCACCAGCGCCTGCTCCGCGAGCTCGCAGAGGTAGTGCGCCGCCACCCGCCGCCGCTCGATCTGCACCGCCTGCGGCAGCGCATGGAAGATCTTCAGCGCGTTGGCCCAGTCCCCCTGCGCCTCGTAGATCCGCACCAGATGATCCAACGCCGCCTTGCGGTACTCCCGCGAAGCGGACAGCTCCTCGAGCAGGCGCTCCGCCCGATCCATCAGCCCCGCGCTCAGATAATCCAACGCCAGCGCGAAGGCGGCCTTGTCATTGAGCGACGAGCCTCCCTGCTCGCGCAGATGCGAGTGAATGGCGATCGCGCGGTCGACCTCACCGCGCCGCCTGAACAGACTGCCGAGCGCGAATTGAATCTCCGCCGCGTCCCCGTCCGCCTCCGCCATGCGGGCGAAGATTTCGACCGCATGATCGAACCGGTCGTTGATGAGGTGATCGAGACCAACGTAGTAATCGCGCG
This sequence comes from Steroidobacteraceae bacterium, assembly GCA_025451845.1. Classification (GTDB taxonomy): domain Bacteria; phylum Pseudomonadota; class Gammaproteobacteria; order Steroidobacterales; family Steroidobacteraceae; genus 13-2-20CM-66-19. The sequence continues at coordinate 22,481 of JANWJS010000011.1, read as the reverse complement.
GCAACCGCACGGTCCGTCCGGGACTGGTGCGCCGCCCCAAAAACCAGGCGGCAACGCCCACGGCGATAAAAGCCAGCGCAAGCAGAAGAGCAGGCAGCTCGATCACGCCGACCACAATAGCGCCGCACTGCCGCAAAAGGTAGAACTGTCAGAAAGGGGTCTCGCCGGCGAGGCCCCGAAGGCCAAAAGAGTCAATCCCGAATGGGATTGTCCGCGCCGTCGTTGACCCGCTCCCGCAGGTCCTTGCCAGGTTTGAAGTGAGGCACGTACTTCCCCGACAAAGCCACTGCCTCGCCCGTCTTGGGGTTGCGACCCTGCCGCGGCGGCCGGAAGTGCAGGCAGAAGCTGCCAAACCCGCGGATCTCGATCCGGTCCCCGGTCGAGAGCGAATCGCTCATGATCTCGAGGATCTGTTTCAGCGCGAGCTCGACGTCCTTGGAAGGCAGATGTTTCTGCTTCGCCGTGATGATCTCGATGAGCTCGGACTTCGTCATGTTAGTTCTCCACGGACCATGCCGGCCCCGAAGCGGCACGAGCCCCTAATCCAGGCACAAGGATGTGCCCCGCCGCCGCAGGTGGCGGAGCCTCGGGCAAAAGCCACGCTTAGCCGCTGCGGCGTTGCCCGAGGCGCGCTGGGCGGGGCAGGAGCCCCGATCCAGCGCTTCATACTAGTTGCGATCCCCGATGTGCTCCTTGAGCAGGTCGCCGAGGCTCGTGCCCGTGGTCGCCGACTCGGAGGAGCGATAGCTCTGCACCGCCTCCGCCTCCTCGTGCGCTTCCTTCGCCTTGATCGAGAGGGAGATGGCGCGCGACTTGCGGTCGACGCCGGTGAACTTCGCCTCGACCTCGTCGCCGACCTTCAGCACCGCGCGCGCATCCTCGACGCGGTCGCGGCCGAGCTCGGAGGCGCGCAGCTGTCCCTCGACACCGTTGCCGAGGTCGATGATCGCGCCGCGGGCGTCCACTTCCCTGACCACGCCCCTGACGATCGTGCCCTTGGGGTTCTCCGCGATGTAGCTCGAGAAGGGGTCCTTCGCGAGCTGCCGGATCCCGAGGCTGATGCGCTCGCGCTCCGGGTCGATGGTGAGCACCATGGCCTCGAGCTGCTGGCCTTTCTGGTAGTTGCGCACCGCCTCCTCCCCGGGCACATCCCAGGAGATGTCGGAGAGGTGCACCAGGCCGTCGATGTTGCCCGGCAGGCCGATGAAGATGCCGAAGTCGGTGATCGACTTGATCAGGCCCGATACCTTGTCGCCGCGGTTGTAGTTCTCGGCGAATTCCTTCCACGGGTTGGCCTTGCATTGCTTCAGGCCGAGGGAGATGCGGCGGCGGTCCTCGTCGACATCGAGCACCATCACCTCGACCTCCTGGCCGGTGTGCACGACCTTCGCCGGGTTGACGTTCTTGTTGGTCCAGTCCATCTCCGACACGTGCACCAGTCCCTCGACGCCGTCCTCGATCTCGACGAACGCGCCGTAGTCGGCGATGTTGGTGACCTTGCCGAACACGCGGGTGTGCGGCGGATAGCGGCGCGCGATGTTCTCCCACGGATCGGCGCCGAGTTGCTTCAGACCCAAGCTCACGCGCGAGCGCTCGCGGTCGAACTTCAGGATGCGCACGTCGATCTCATCACCGACCTTCACCACCTCCGAGGGGTGCTTGACGCGCTTCCACGCCATGTCGGTGATGTGCAGCAGGCCGTCGATGCCGCCGAGGTCCACGAACGCACCGTAGTCGGTGAGGTTCTTGACGGCGCCGTGCACGACCGAGCCTTCCTGTAGGTTCTCCAGGAGCGCGCTGCGCTCGGCGGAAAACTCCTGCTCGACCACCGCGCGGCGCGAGACCACCACGTTATTACGCTTCTGGTCGAGCTTGATGACCTTGAACTCGAGCGGCTTGCCCTCGAGATACGAGGTATCGCGGACGGGACGCACGTCGACGAGCGATCCGGGAAGGAAGGCCCGTACGTTGTCGAGTTCCACCGTGAAGCCGCCCTTGACGCGGCCGGTGATGACGCCGGTGACGATCTCCGACTTGTTGAATGCCTCCTCGAGGCGCGTCCAGGTGCGGGCGCGCTTCGCCTTCTCACGCGAGAGGCGCGTCTCGCCGGTGCCGTCCTCGACCGAGTCGAGGGCCACCTCCACCTCATCGCCGGCCTTGACCTCGAGCTCCCCGCGCTCGTTCTTGAACTGCTCGACGGGGATAACGGCCTCGGACTTCAGGCCTACATTGACCACCACCACATCGGGGGTGACGTCGACCACCAGGCCGGTGAGGATCATCCCCGGACGGATGCGTTGATTGGCGAGACTCTGCTCGAAAAGCTGCGCGAAACTTTCTGTCATACTCTCTATCGAAATACTGGCGCCTCGTGCTCCTTGCAGGCGAGGCCAGGCAGATGCAAAAACGGCGCGCGCCTCATGCTGCGCACCGGCCGAGAAATACTTTCAGCGAGACCCGTGCCGGGAAGGGCCTCAGGTCCGCGGCGGCCAAAGCGACCGCCGGGCTCCGAGCTCCAGCACACGGCCCACGACCGCCTCGATCGGCAGACCCGTCGAGTCGATCACCTCCGCTCCGGGGGCGGGAATCAGGGGGGCTACCGCCCGCGTCGAATCCCTCGCGTCCCGCTCGGTGATCTCGCGCGAAAGGGCGGCAAGGCTAACACCCGCCCCCTTTTCCTTCAACTGCTTATAGCGCCGCAGCGCCCGCTCTTCGGCGCTGGCCGTGAGATACACCTTGAGACGGGCCTGCGGGAAGACGACGGTCCCCATGTCGCGGCCGTCGGCCACCAGCCCGGGGGGGCGGGCAAAGGCACGCTGGCGCTCGAGGAGCGCCGCACGGACCGCCGGCCAGGCGGCTACCCGGGAGGCCCCCTGCCCGGCCGTCTCCGTGCGGATGGCCTGGGTCACGTCCCGGCCCTCCAGCAGGACCTGCTCGCTGCCGTCCGGGCCCACCCCGAAGGTCACTTGCATACTTATGGCAAGCCGCGCATGACCCTCGACATCCGCGGCGTCGAGCCGGTGATCGGCCCCGGCGTAGGCCACCAGCCTGTAAAGCGCACCGCTGTCCAGGAGGTGCCAGCCGGCCTGCTGCGCGACCGCCCGGCTGATCGTCCCTTTCCCGGAGCCGCTGGGCCCGTCGAGCGTGACGACCGGCGCCGCTTCGGTCATGCGGACTCGATCTGCAGCCCTGCCGAGCGTGCGATCTGGAGGAAGCCGGGGAAAGAAGTGGCGACGTTCGTGACGTCGCGGATCTCGATGGGGCTGCCCGCAACCAGCCCGGCAACCGCGAAGGCCATGGCGATGCGGTGATCGCCGTGGCTCTCGATGGTGCCGCCGCCCAAGCGCGTGCTGCCACGCAGCCAGAGCCCATCGTCGAGCAGCTGGTTCTCCACCCCGAGCGCGGTCAGCCCCTGCGCCATGGCGGCCAGCCGATCGCTCTCCTTGACGCGCAGCTCCAGCGCGCCCCGCACCAGGGTCTCCCCTTCCGCCACCGCAGCCGCGATGAAGAACACCGGAAATTCGTCGATCGCAAGCGGCACCAGCGCATCCGGCACGCGGATGCCCTTCAGGCGGCTCTTGCGCACCTCGATGTCGGCGATCGGCTCCCCGCCCGGCCGGACATCGTGCCGCACGGGATGCACGCGAATGTCGGCACCCATGAGACGCAGCATCTCGAGAAGTCCCGTGCGTGTCGGATTCACGCCGACGTTGCGCAGCACGAGGCCGCGCTCTGCGGCGAAGCAGCCGGCGACCAGGAAGAAGGCAGCCGAAGAAAAGTCCGCCGGCACCGCCACCGACGTGCCGATGAGGCGCTGGCCCCCCTCGATGGCCACGGTCGCCCCTTCCCGCAGGACCTCGACGCCGAAGGCGGTCAGCATGCGCTCCGTGTGGTCTCGCGACGGAGCCGGCTCCGTCACTCGAGTGCGCCCAAAGGCCCTGAGGCCCGCGAGCAGCACGGCCGATTTGACCTGCGCGCTCGCTACGGGCAGGGCGTAGTCGATCGCACGCATCTGGGGGCTGCCTTGGATCTGTACGGGCGGCCGGCCGTCCTGCGTGCGGATGTTGGCGCCCATCAGGCGCAGCGGCGTTGCGACACGCTCCATCGGCCGGCGCATGAGCGACTCGTCACCGATCAAGGTGGAGTCGAACGCCTGCGGCGCCAGGAGGCCCATGAAGAGCCGCATCGCGGTACCGGCATTGCCCATGTCGAGCGGTACCCCGGCCGCGGTCAGTCCCTCCATGCCCAGGCCGCTGACACGCACCCGCTGCGGCTCCGGCCGCTCGATGCGCACGCCGAGCGCCTGCAGGGCGCGCAGCGTCGCGAGACAATCCTCGCCGGCCAGGAACCCGCTGATCTCGGTCTCGCCCTCGGCGATGCCGCCGAACATCAGCGAGCGGTGGGAGATCGACTTGTCACCGGGCACCGTGAGCTCGCCCGCGACCTCGCCGCCTGGCTCGACCCGATAGCGCGCGCCTCTACTGGAACCGGTCATGCCCGACACTCTACAGCACGGCGCGCGGATAGGAGCCGAGCACGCGAAAGAGCGAGGCGCGCCGCTTGAGCGCCGCGAGCGCACGGGCGACGTGCGGCTCCTCGGCATGGCCCTCGATGTCGATGAAGAAAATGTAGTCCCATTTGCGCCGGTGCGAGGGGCGCGACTCGATGCGCGTCATGCTGACACGATGGCGCGCGAGAGGCTCCAGCAGCCGATGCAGCGCGCCAGGTGAGTCCGTATCGGCGATGGAGACGAGCAGCGTCGTACGATCCTGGCCGCTCGCCGCGAGGATCTTGCGGCCGAGTACCAGGAAACGGGTGGTGTTGTCGCCGCGGTCCTCGATCTGCGCCGCGAGGACCTTGAGGCCGTAAATCTCCGCGGCCGTCTCGCCCGCGATGGCAGCCGTGCCGCGCTCGTCGCGCGCGCGGCGAGCGGCCTCGCCGTTGCTCGATGCCGGCACGAGCTCGAGGGTCGGCAGGTGCTCCTGCAGCCAGCCGCGGCACTGCGCCAGCGACTGGGGGTGCGAGCACACGCGCACGATCCGCCCGAGGGCGCTCATGTTGCCCATCAGGTAGTGGTGGATGCGCAGCTCCACCTCGCCGCAGATCTTGAGCGGCGAGGCGCTGAAGCGATCGAGCGTGTGATTGACCGTGCCCTCGGTGGAGTTCTCGATCGGCACGACCCCGAAGTCCGCCGCCGCGGATTCCACCTCGTGGAAGACCTCATCGATCGAGCCCAAGGGCAGTGCGCGCACGGAGTGCCCGAAATGCGTCAGCACCGCGGTCTGGCTGAAGGTGGCCTCGGGGCCGAGGTAGGCGACCTTGAGCGGCTCCTGCTGCGCGAGGCAGGCAGACATGATCTCGCGGAAGAGGCGGACGACTTCCTCATCCCGCAGCGGTCCGCGGTTACGCTCCCGCGCCCGCCGCAACACCTGCGCCTCGCGCTCCGGGCGGTAGAAATCAACAGTGTGGCCATCACGGCTCTTGGAGATGCCCACGAGCTGCGCCAGCTTGGCGCGCTGGTTGATCAGCTGCTGGATCTGCTCATCGACCGAGTCGATCCTTGCGCGTACCGCTTCCAGGCCGCCTGGCGGCTTGGGGGGGGCGCGCGCCGGGACGGCTTCGAGCTTCGCCGTGGCGGGCGGTGCGTTCGCCCCGCGTCCGCGAGTGGTTTTCCCAGCGGCCATGGCGGCGGAATCAGACCAGGCGCGCCGAGAGCACGCCGGTGATGCCGCGGATCTTGCCCAGCAGATCCTCGCCGACGGCGCCGTCGGAATCGATGAGCGTGTACGCGTACTCGCCCCGTGACTTGTTGAGCAGATCGGCGATGTTGATCCTGGCGTCGGCGAGGCAGGTCGAGATCTGGCCGACCATGTTGGGGACGTTGCTGTTGGTGATCGCGAGGCGCGTCGTGCCGGGCACGCGTGACAGAACCGCCTCCGGGAAATTGACGCTGTTGCGCACGTTGCCGTTTTCGAGGAAATCGCGCACCTGGTCGGCGACCATGATGGCGCAGTTCTCCTCGGCCTCGCCGGTGGAGGCGCCGAGGTGCGGCAGGGTGACCACCTTCGGATGGTCCTTGAGCAGGTTGTTCGGGAAGTCGCAGACGTAGCCGTGCAGGCGGCCGGCGTCGATCGCTGCCACTACGGCCGGATCGTCGACGATCCCGCTGCGTGAGAAGTTGAGCAGCACCCCGCCTTTCTTCATCAGACGCAGGCGCGGCTCGTTGACCAGCCGGCGGGTCTGATCGTTGAGCGGCACGTGCACCGTGATCGCATCGGAGCGGGCGAAGAGATCATCGAGCGAGAGCGCCTGCTCGACGCTCGAGGAGAGCTGCCAGGCGCGCTGCACGGTGATCTGCGGATCGTAGCCGAGGACGCTCATGCCGAGCGCCTCCGCGGAATTGGCCACCTCGACGCCGATCGCCCCCAGACCGACGACGCCGAGCGTGCGCCCGGGAAGCTCGAAGCCGACGAAGGCCTTCTTCCCTTTCTCCACCGCCTCGTCGATCGCCTGGTCGTCACCGCTCTGCGCGCGCGCGAACGCCCAGGCCTGACAGACGTTGCGGGCGGAGAGAAGTAAGCTCGCGAGCACCAGCTCCTTGACCGCGTTGGCGTTGGCACCGGGCGCGTTGAAAACGGGAATGCCGCGGCGGCTCAGGTCGGCGACCGGGATGTTGTTGACACCCGCGCCGGCGCGGCCCACGGCCCGGACGGTGTCCGGGATCGCGGTGCCGTGCATGTCGGCCGAGCGCACCAGGATGGCATCGGGACGCTCCAGGCCGGAGGCGACCTCGTAGCGGTCGCGCGGCAGGCGCTCGAGACCGCGGGCGCTGATGTTGTTGAGAGTCAGGATGCGGTACTTCATGGGCCTCAGCCGTGGCGGCGCTGGAAATCCTTCATGAAGGCGACGAGCGCCTGCACGCCCTCGAGGGGCATGGCGTTGTAGATGCTGGCGCGCATGCCGCCGACCGAGCGGTGGCCCTCCAGGCTCACCAGCCCCGCGGCCTTCGCCTCGGTGAGGAAAGTCGGGTCGAGCTCCGGGCGCGCCAGCGTGAAGGGCACGTTCATCCACGAGCGGCAGGGCTTCGCCACCGGATTGCGGTAGAAGCCGGACTCATCGATGCTGCGGTAGAGGAGCTCCGCCTTGGCACGATTGCGCGCCGCCATGGCCTCGAGCCCTCCCTGAGCCTGCAGCCACTTCAGCACCAGCCCGCAGATGTACCAGCCGAACGTCGGCGGCGTGTTGAGCATCGAGCCTTCCGCTGCCATCGCCTGGTAGTCCCACACGGCCGGGGTACCCGGACGAGCCTTGCCGAGCAGATCCTCACGTACGATCACGAGGCAAAGGCCCGAGGGGCCGATGTTCTTCTGGGCACCCGCATAGATCAGCGCGAACTTCGAGACATCGATCGGCCTGGACAGGATGGTGGAGGACATGTCGGCGACGAGCGGCACCCCGCCCGTTTGCGGCACGTAGGGATACTCCACCCCGCCGATCGTCTCATTCGGCGTGTAGTGCACATATGATGCGCCGGGGGTCAGCTTCAGGCTGGCCTGATCCGGCACCGTGCTGTAGTTCGACGCGGCCTCATCTGCGGCGACGTTGACCTTCACCTGCAGCCGCTTCGCCTCGCCGATCGCCTTCTTCGACCAGGCGCCGGTATTCACGTAATCGGCGGCCGCTGCGGGAGTGGTGAGGTTCATCGGGATGGCGGCGAACTGGCCGGTTGCGCCACCCTGGAGGAAGAGCACCTTGTAGCTCTGCGGGATGGCGAGGAGCGAGCGCGTCAGGCTCTCCGCTTCCTGGGCCACGGCGATGAAGGCCTTGCTGCGATGGCTGACTTCCATCACAGACATGCCGCTGCCGCGCCAGTCGGTCAGCTCCTCACGAGCCTGCTCGAGAACCTCCAGAGGCAGTGCCGCGGGTCCTGCGGCGAAATTGAATACGCGCACGAGTGTCCTCATTTATTGGCGGAAATCGTCGAGACGATTTCCGCGAGACCCTACACGATTGCCGCGGGCCGGGGAACGGCCCTGGCCCGCTATGCGTCATAACTTTTGGGTATATACCGTTAACTGGCGGGTGGCTGGTCACTCTCGCCGGGTCCGGTCTCTTCCGCGGACTCGCCCTCGAGGCTCTCGATGCGCTCGATGCCGACCAGTCGCTCGCCCTCAGAGAGGCGGATGAGGCGCACACCCTGGGTGTTGCGGCCGAGCTCCGAGACCTCGTCCACCGCCGTGCGCACCAGCGTGCCGGTCGAGCTGATCAGCATGATCTCCTGGCCGGGCAGCACCTGCAGCGCCGCCACCGTCGAGCCGTTGCGGTCCGAGGTCTGCATCGCGATCACCCCTTGGCCCCCCCGGCCGTGCACCGGAAAATCGCCGACCGGCGTGCGCTTGCCGTAGCCGGAGGCGGAGGCGCAGAGCACACAGCCCTGGCTCTCGCCCTGCCCGACCACGATGAGCGCGATCGCCTCCTGAGCGGCACCGAGCTTGATGCCGCGCACGCCCGCGGCCTCTCGGCCCATGGGACGAACTTCGCTCTCGGCGAAGCGGATGGCCTTGCCGCCGCTCGAGACCAACATGATCTCCCGCTCCCCGTCCGTGATCGCAACTCCAACCAGCCTGTCATCGTCGTGCAGATCGACGGCGATGATGCCGCTCGGACGCGGGCGCGAAAACGAGGTGAGCGGCGTCTTCTTCACGATGCCCTGGCTGGTCGCCATGAAGATGTAGTGCTGCTCGTCATACTGCTTCACGGGCAGCAGCGCGTTGATTTTCTCTCCCGGCTCGAGCGGCAGCAGATTCACCATGGGCTTACCGAGGGAGCTGCGGCCCGCCTGCGGCAGCTCGTAAACCTTGAGCCAGTAGACCTTGCCGCGGCTGGAGAAGCAGAGCACCGCGTCGTGGGTGTGCGCGACGAAGAGCTTCTCGACGAAGTCTTCATCCTTGACGGCAGTGGCGGCCTTGCCACGGCCGCCGCGGCGCTGTGTCTGATATTCCGAGAGCGGCTGCGACTTCGCGTAGCCGGCGTGCGAGAGCGTCACGACCACATCCTGCGGCTCGATGAGATCCTCGGTGCTGAGGTCGAGGTGCTCGCGGTTGATCTCGGTGCGGCGGGCATCGCCGTAGGCATCGCGGATCTCGATGAGCTCGCCGCGGACGACCTCGGTGAGACGCTCCGGGCGGGCCAGGATATCGCCGAGATCGGCGATGCGCGCGAGCAGCTCCTGGTACTCGGCGATGATCTTGTCCTGCTCGAGACCCGTGAGACGGTTCAACCTCATGTCCAGGATGGCTTGCGCCTGCCCCTCCGACAGGCGGTACTCTCCGTTGGCGAGACCTGTGCCTGCGGCAAGCCCGCTCGGCCGCGTCGAGACCGCGCCCGCCTGCTCGAGCAGCGAGGTGACGACCCCCGGCGGCCAGCCGCGTCCCATGAGCGCCGTGCGCGCCTCGGCCGGCGCGGGAGCCGCCTTGATGAGCGCGATCACCGCGTCGATGTTGGCGAGCGCCACCGCCAGACCCTCGAGGATATGGGCGCGCTCGCGGGCCTTGGCGAGATCGAAAATCGTGCGGCGCGTAACCACTTCGCGCCGATGCCGGATGAAGGCATCGAGCATTTCCTTCAGCGCCATGAGCTTCGGCTGCCCGTCCTGCAGCGCCACCATGTTGATGCCGAACACCGTCTCCATTGGCGTCTGCGCGTAGAGGTTGTTGAGCACGATCTCGCTCACCTCGCCGCGCTTCAATTCGATGACGATCCGCATGCCGTCTTTGTCCGACTCATCACGCAGGCCGTCGCCGGCGATCCCGTCGATCAGCTTCTCGCGCACGAGCTGCGCGATGCGCTCGATCAGGCGCGCCTTGTTGACCTGGTACGGCAGCTCCGTGACGATGATGGCCTGCCGGTCGCCCTTGCCGGCCTCCTCGATGCGCACCTTGGCACGTACCGAGAGCCGGCCGCGGCCGGTGCGGTAGGCGGTCGCGATCTCTTGCGCGCCGTTGATGATGCCCCCGGTCGGAAAATCGGGCCCGGGCACGTGCTGCATCAACGCCGCGAGCGGCAGGGCCGGATCATCGAGCAGTGCCAGGCACGCGTTGACGATCTCCGTGAGATTGTGCGGCGGGATGTTGGTCGCCATGCCGACCGCGATGCCCGTCTGGCCATTGACGAGCAGATGCGGGATCCTCGTCGGCAGGACCGAGGGTTCCAGCTCGGACTCGTCGTAGTTCGGCGTGAAATCGACCGTCTCTTTTTCGATGTCGGCGAGCAGCTCGTGCGCGATGCGCGACATGCGCACTTCCGTGTAGCGCATCGCCGCCGGCGCGTCCCCGTCCACGGAGCCGAAATTGCCCTGGCCGTCGACCAGCAGGTAGCGCATCGAGAAGGGCTGCGCCATGCGTACGATGGTGTCGTACACCGCCGTGTCCCCGTGCGGGTGGTACTTGCCGATCACATCGCCCACGACGCGCGCGGACTTCTTGTACGGCTTGTTCCATTCGTTGCCGAGCTCCCGCATGGCGAAGAGCACGCGCCGGTGCACGGGCTTGAGACCGTCGCGGACGTCGGGCAGCGCGCGCCCGACGATGACGCTCATGGCATAGTCGAGGTAGGACTGCCGCATCTCGTCTTCGAGGCTGACCAGCAGGATTTCTCGGGCGATCTCGGACATCAGGGAATGTTAGCATACGGGGGTTATGCGCATGTCCATGGAACTGCCGCCCAATGCCGACCGCGGCGAGCTGTCGAAATTCGACGCGCTTGCGCACCGCTTTTGGGATCCGCACGGCGAATTCCGCCCGCTGCATCTGCTGAACCCGGTGCGCCTCGGGTTCATCGCCGAGCACGCGAGCCTCGCGGGCGTGCGCGCGCTCGATGTCGGCTGCGGCGGCGGCCTGCTCAGCGAGACCCTGTCGCGCCAGGGCGCCAGGGTCACGGCCATCGATCTCGCCCCCGGCATGATCGAGGTGGCGCGGCTGCACGCGGCCGAGGAAGGGCTTGACATCGACTACCGTGTGGCGGCGGCGGAAGAGCTCGCCGCGAGCCTCGCGCAGAGCTTCGATGTCATCACCTGCATGGAGATGCTGGAGCACGTCCCGCAGCCGCAGCACATGCTCGCGACACTCGCTGCGCTCATCCGCCCCGGCGGCTCCGTATTCGTCTCGACGCTCAACCGCAATCTCAAGGCGTTCCTTCTGGCGATCGTCGGTGCCGAGTACGTGCTCAAGCTTTTGCCACGCGGCACGCACGAATACGAGCGCCTCATCCGCCCATCGGAGCTCGCGCGCTGGGCGCGCAGCGCGGGCCTGCTGCCGCGGGCCCTCGCCGGCATCGAGCTCAATCCTTACACCGGGAGCTGCCGCCTGACGCGCGATCCTTCCGTCAACTATCTCATGCACCTCGAGCGGGTGCAGGGCTAGCAGACCCATGCTCCTCGCGCTGATTGCGGCAGCCTCGCTCCTCGTCGGCGCGGCGCTCGGGTTCCTTCTCGGGCAGCTGCTCGCCCTGCGACGCATCGAGTCGCTGCGCGTGGAGCTCGAAGCCGCGCGCGTGCGTCTGGAGGCCGGCGTGAGCAAGGAAGCCGAGCGCGCCGCTCTTCTCGAGCAGTCGGAAGCCCGCCTGCGCGACTCCTTCAACTCGCTCGCCGGAGAGACGCTGCGCGCCAACAGCGAGCTCTTCCTGCGGCTCGCACGCGAGGCGCTCGGGCGCGACCAGGTGCTCGCGCAGAGCACTCTCAAGGAGCGCGAGGCCGCCATTGCGCAGCTCGTCGAGCCGCTGCGTACGGCGCTCGAGCGCACGGAGCAACAGGCGCACGCGCTGGAGCGCGAACGGAGCTCGGCCTATACGGCGCTGCGCACGCAGATCGACTCGCTGGCGAGCGGTCAGAGCCAGCTGCAGCGCGAAACACGCAACCTCGTGACGGCACTTCGCCGACCGGAAGTGCGCGGGCGCTGGGGCGAGCTGACACTGCGGCGGCTCGTCGAGCTCGCCGGCCTCAGCGAGCATTGCGATTTCACCGAGCAGCTCCACCTCTTCGGCCAGGACGGGGCGCTGCGTCCCGACCTCGTCGTGCACCTGCCGGAGTCGCGCGACCTCGTGGTCGACGTGAAGACGCCGCTCGATGCCTATCTCGAGGCACTCGAAGCGCCGACCGACGAGCTGCGGCAACTCGCTCTCAAGAAGCATGCGCAGCAGGTCGAGGCCCGCGTGCGCCAGCTCGCCTCCAAGGCCTACTGGGCGCAGTTCGAGCAGAGTCCCGAGTTCGCGGTGCTCTTCCTGCCGGGCGATCAGTTCCTGTCCGCGGCGCTCGCCGAGCGGCCGGAGCTTCTCGACAACGCGCTCAAGCAGGGCATCATCATCGCCACGCCCTCCACCCTGATCGCACTGCTCAAGACCGTCGCCCACGGCTGGCGCCAGACTGTCGTGGCGGAGAACGCGAAGGTGATCCGCGAGCTCGGTCAGGAGCTCTATCGCAGGCTCGGAGCCTTCACGGGCCATCTCGAGCGGCTCGGCTCGCGGCTCGGGGCCGCCGTGGATGCCTACAACTCGGCGGTGGGCTCACTCGAGCGTCAGGTGTTGCCGCAGGCGCGGCGCTTCCCCGATCTCGGCGTCACGGCCGATGCGGCGCTGCCCGAGCTCGGAGGCGTCGAGCAGCCCGTGCGTCCGATCGCCGCCGCCGAGCCGAGCGATGACCGAGAATCCTGAGGCCCGCACTCCCCGCTTCCTCGCCTGGCTCTACTGCGCACCGTCCCAACAGCCGGTGCTCGCGTCACTCTGCGCGATCGAGCGCGAAATCGGCGCCAGCGTGCGGCCCGGCCTCGATCATCACGTCGCCCACACCCGCCTCGAGTGGTGGCGCGGCGAGTGCGCCCGGTGCGCCGCGGGCAATCCCGTGCATCCGCTCGCGCGGGAGCTGCGGATCCAGGTGGAGCAACTCACTGCGGGGAGCCGTGCCGACTCCACCCTGAAGGGTCTCTCGGGCCTGGTGGATGCCGCCGCCTGGGATCTCGCGGGCGCAACGTTCGAGCGGCGCGCGGAGCTGACGGCTTACTGCCAGCGTTGGGCGGCCGCAATGGTCGCGCCGCTTGCGCCCGAAGCAGACGGGACCGGGCTCGGCACGGCTCTGCGTGAATTGGAGCTGCTCGGCCATCTCGCTGGCGATGCCCGCGCCGGCAGGCTGCGTGTGCCGCTCGATGAGCTCGAGCAGGCGGCGGTTGCGCCCGAAGCGCTCGCTGCGCCGCCGTGGCCGCAAGCATTGGCAGACATCCTGCGTAGCCGTCATCAGCACCTCCGGCAGCAACTTGCGGCAGCCGTGGCGGGCCTCTCGCCTGCGGCTCAACAGCGCGCGCGTGGACTGCTGGTGTGGGCCGCGCTCGCCTTCCAGGCATCGCTTCGGGCGGAGCGCGCCTTGCCGCGTCCTCCCGCCGCCTCAATCGCGGCTGCCGCCGCGGCGAACTGGCGCGCCTGGCGAGCGGCGCGAGCGGCCGCGAGGGGACGGCTTCGATTGGGTCGGCCGCCCTGATGGGGTTGGCCGGCCCGAGCGGCCCGGCCGGTGGGATGGGTTCGGCCGGCCGGCTGGGGCGGACTTGTGGCGCTCAGGGGCTGGCTCATCGGCAGCCGCGGCCGGCAAGTCAACTTCAGCCGCCCCTGCCGACAGCATTCCTTCGATCTCTTCGCGCGTGAGCTCGCGAAAGTGCCCGCGCGCGAGCGCGCGATCGAGCGCGATGGGCCCCAGGCGCGTGCGCAACACCCGGCTGACGATCGCACCCTGGCGCTCGAACAGCTGCCGCACGTCCTTGCCGCTCGCGCCTCGCGTGACGATCGCATACCAGCGGTTGGCGCCCTCCCCGCCCGCGGCCTCACAGCTCGACACGGACAACCTTTCGCCGCTATCCAGCACCCCGCCGAGGACACCCGCGATCTGGTCCTCGATGAGCTCCCCGCGCACTCTGACGCTGAGCTCGCTCGAGAGCCGGCGGACGGAGCGCTGCAGACGGGCGACGAGCTCCCCGTCACCGCACACAAACTCCAGGCCGCCATCGATTCGCGGCATGGGGCTGACGACGATGAATCGCCGGCCCGCGCGTTTCGGCAGCCGTGCAAGCAGCGGCACCGCCTCGGGCACGTCCGCGGGCGCGGCATCCAGGCTCTCACCCGGCGAGCGGTGATAGATGTAGGCCCGGCCTCCCGATTGCGGCGCACGCTGGTGGATCACACGGCCATCGAGCCGCACCTCATCGTCCGGACTGACACGCACGCCGAGCGATGCAGCCTGGCCGTTGACGGTGAGGCGCCCGGCCCTGATCCAGCCCTCCGCCTCGCGGCGGGAAGCGAGTCCGGCGCGGGCGAGGACTTTCTGCAGCCGCTCAGGCTCGCCGCGCTGCTTGTGCATGCCGCTCAGTCGCCGCTGTCCGGGGGCGCTGCAACGAGCTCGTGGGAGTCGCTGCCTTCCGCGGACAACTCGTCGTCGCCCTCCTCGCCGGTCTCCTCCTCCTCGATGACGATCGGAGGCACTTCGGATTGCGCAGCAGCCTGCGCCGACGCTTCGCCTTCAGCAGCCGCAGCCGGCGCCTCGCCGTCGGCCGGCGCAGTCTGCCGGCTCAACTGGCCTTGCAGGTCGAGTTGCAGATTGATGTCGCCGACGGCCTTGAGCTCCGCGAGCGGCGGCAGCTCATCGAGGCTCTTCAGTCCGAAGTAGTCGAGAAAATCCCTGGTCGTGCCGAGCAGCTCCGGGCGGCCCGGGACATCGCGCTGCCCGACGACCCGCACCCAGTTCCGCTCGAGGAGCGTCTTGATGATGTTGGGATTGACGGCGACGCCGCGCACGCCCTCGATCTCACCACGGGTGATGGGCTGGCGATAGGCGATGAGCGCGAGCGTCTCGAGAAGCGCCCGCGAGTAGCGCGCCGGACGCTCCGGCCAGAGGCGCGAGACCTCGCCGGCCAGCTCACGGCGCACCTGGATGCGCACGCCCCCGGCGGTCTCCTTGAGCTCGACGCCCCTCTCGGCGTACTCCGCGGCGAGCGCGTCCAGCGCGGCGCGCATCTGCTCGCCCGACGGCCGGGCACCCTCGTCGAAAAGTTGGATCAGCTCCGCCGGCTGCAGCGGTCGGCCCGCGGCGAGCAGCGCCGCTTCGATCACGTTGCGCAGATAGTGCTCGTTCATTCGCTTGTCCCGTCCTCCTCTGTCTCGTCGTGCACGCCTGAATCCATCCCGACGGCGTTCTCCGGGGCCGCCGGCTCGCCGCTCGGGCGCGGCTCCTCGTTGTCAGCGACCACGCGCAGTCTACGCGCTGGAGTCGCGCCCCGTACGTGCAGCGGCGCATAGGGCTCCGCCTGCACGATATCGATCAGACCCTCGCGCACGAGCTCGAGGATCGCCATGAAGGTGACCGTCACCCCCATGCGTCCCTCCTCCGGCCGGAAAAGGCGCACGAACTCGACGAAGCTCGCCTGCTCGAGGCTCGAGAGAATATCGGCCATGCGCTCGCGCACGGAAAGCCGCTCGCGCTGGATGTGATGGTGCGCAAACATTTCGGCGCGCACCACGACTTCCTGGAAGGCGACCAACATCTCCTGCAGCGTGATCTGCGGCAGGACGCGCGCGACCTGCCGGTCCTTGAGCTCCGCCGAGGTCGCCCAGACGTCGCGCTCCAGCCGCGGCAGCGAGTCTATTCCCTCGGCAGCGCGCTTGAAGCGCTCGTACTCCTGCAGGCGCCGCACCAGCTCGGCTCGCGGATCCTCCTCGACGCCGTCGGCCGTGATCTTCGGCCGCGGCAGCAGCATCCGCGATTTGATCTCCGCGAGCGTGGCCGCCATCACCAGGTACTCGCCGGCGAGCTCGAGCTGCAGGTCCGTCATGAGCTCGATGTACTTCATGTACTGGCGGGTGATCTCGGCGAGCGGGATGTCCAGGATGTTGAGGTTCTGCCGCCGGATGAGATAGAGGAGCAGGTCGAGCGGCCCCTCGAATGCCTCGAGGAAAACCTCGAGCGCCTGCGGCGGGATGTAGAGGTCGCGCGGCAGCTCCGTCACCGGCTCGCCGTTCACGACGGCAAAGGGCATTTCCACCTGCTGGGGCGCCGCCTCGCTGTGATGCGGTTCCGGGCTCGGGTTGGAGACGACGATGGTCAATTCAGGCTTGGTCATGATGGAAGCCGAGGCACATGCATGTGCCCGCCGCCACAGGCGGCGAGCGTCGGGCAAGCGTCGCGCCTTTTGCCCGAGGCCCGCTGGGACGGGCAGGATGCCCGGATCCGGCGCATCATACTAGTCGGCCCGCAGGTGCATCGCGCGGCGTACTTCCTCCATGGTCTCGCGCGCGGCCTCGCGCGCCTTCTCCGCGCCCTCGGCGACGATGTCGCGCAGCAGCTCCGGATTCTCGACATACTCCTGCGCGCGCCGGCGCATCTCGGTCACTTCCGCCACCACCTTCTCGATCACCGGCTGCTTGCAGTCCAGGCAGCCGATGCCGGCCGAGCGGCAGCCCTCCGCGGCCCATTTGCGGGTGGTCTCATCGGAGTAGATCTTGTGCAGGTCCCACACCGGACACTTGTCAGGATCACCGGGGTCGGTGCGGCGCACGCGCGCGGGGTCGGTCTGCATCGCGCGCAGCTTCTTCGTCACGGACTCAGGGTCCTCGCGCAACTCGATGGTGTTGCCATAGGACTTGGACATCTTGCGGCCATCGAGACCCGGCACCTTCGGCGTCTCCGTGAGCAGCACCTGCGGCTCCGGCAGGATGGTGACGCCGGTGCCCTCCAGGTAGCCGAGCAGGCGCTCGCGGTCGGCGACGGTGATCCGGTTATTGCTCTGCACCAGCGCTCGAGCGCGCTCGAGCGCCTCGCGCTCACCGCTTTCCTGGAAGCGGCGCCGCAGCTGCCGGTAGAGCGTGGTGTTGCGCCCGCCCAGGCTCTTCACCGCGCGCTCCGCCTTCTCTTCGAAGTCCGGCTCGCGGCCATAGAGGTGGTTGAAGCGGCGCGCGCTCTCGCGCGTCAGCTCCACGTGCGCCACCTGGTCCTCGCCCACCGGGACGTGCGCCGCCCGATAGACGAGGATGTCCGCGGCTTGCAGCAGCGGATAGCCGAGAAAGCCGTAGGTCGCGATATCTTTCTCCCTGAGCTGCTCCAGCTGATCCTTGTAGCTCGGGACGCGCTCGAGCCAGGCGAGCGGCGTGACCATCGACAGCAGCAGGTGCAGCTCCGCATGCTCGGGCACGTGGGACTGGATGAAGAGCGTCGCCACGCCGGGATTCAACCCCGCGGCGAGCCAATCGATCAACACCTCGCGCACGAACTCCGGCAGGCGCGCGGTGTCCTCGTAGCCGGTGGTCAGCATGTGCCAGTCGGCGATGAAGAAAAAGCACTCGTAGCGGTACTGCAGCTGCACCCAGTTACGCAGGGCGCCGTGGTAGTTGCCGAGGTGCAGCCGCCCGGTCGGCCGCATGCCCGAGAGCACGCGCCCCCCCGAAGCCGTGGCGCTCATCGCCAGGTTGGAATCTATCGACACTTTCTCTCGGCCATCCGCAAACCGTCAGTATACGTTTCCCGAGGCACCGCCTCTAGCGCCAGCGGATCTCCGGGGCCCTATCCGACGATCCGGCGCAGCGGTCCCCGGCCCTCGCGCACCACCACCGGCGGGCTGACCGACAAGTCGACGACCGTGGTAGGCTCGACGCCGCAGTCGCCCCCGTCGAGCACGGCATCGATTTCATGCTCGAGGCGCGCCTGAATGTCGCGGCCAGACGTCAACGGAGTCCGCGGCTCATCAGGCAGAATGAGCGTAGAGCTCATGAGCGGCTCTCCCAGCTCGCGCAAGAGCAGCCGCGGCACCGGATGATCCGGGATGCGCACGCCGATGGTGCGCCGCTTTTCGTGCTGCAGACGCCGCGGCGTCTCGCGGGAGGCTCTGAGGAGAAAGGTATAAGGCCCGGGCAAGCAGGCCTTCAGCATCCGAAACTGCCAGGTGTCGAGGCGCGCGAACCGGCCGACCTCGGCGAGATCGGCGCAGATGAGGGTGAAATGATGGTGGCGATCCGCCCGGCGGATGCGGCGCACGCGCTCGAGGGCGCTCTTGTCGCCCAGATGCCACCCGAGCGCGTAGCAGGAATCGGTCGGATAGGCAATCACACCCCCGGCACGCACGATGTCTGCCGCCTGGCGGATGAGGCGCAGCTGAGGTGTCACGGGATGCAATTCGAAGTAATGGGACATTTCAGATTGGCGCACAAAAGCGCATGGCGCGGTTTGAACGCCCGCGAGGGCGGCCCGCAGGGCCGCGGCGCCGGGCGCGCCGAGTCAATCGCTCCGGCGATTTGCCCGGTCTCAATCTGCACACCCGCGCCCTGCGGGCGGGCATTCGCCGTCCAAAATCGCTGCTGCGATTTTGTCCGCGCGCGCAGGGCTTTGGTTTTTTCGACCTCGCGGCCCAGGGAGCGACCCTGGGCCGCTCGATGATTCGCTTTTGCACGTCTTTCCCCGGAAAACGCTATGATACGCGACCTTTTTGGCGACCCAGGAAAACGCATACGCGCGCACCCACCGTCGGCGAGATTCGCGCCGCTCTCGAGCAGGCGCTCGCGCCTCTGTCCGTCGAGGTGCTCGATGACAGCGCCCGCCATGCGGGTCACGCGGGCGCGCGCGAAGGCGGCCATTACCGGGTGACACTGGTGGCCTCCGCCTTCGCCGGCCGCGCGCAACTCGAGCGGCACCGGATGGTCTATTCCGCCGTCGCGCCCCTGATGGGCCGCGGCATCCACGCGCTCAGCATCGTCGCACACGCTCCCAACGAGTCATAAACCAACGAGAGACCCATGAAGCATCTTAGGATCCTCTGCCTCACTGCCGCCCTGATTGCGCTGGCCGCCTGTCAGCCGCAGTCGAAGTCCCCCGCGGGCACCGCCGGCGAGAGCAGCTCCGCGTCCCCGGCGGTCGCAGCCGTCGACGGCGCACCGATCGGCCGCGATCTCTACGAGTTCTACATCAAGGGAGTCACCGGCAAGACCTCGAGCGAGCTCTCGCCGCAGCAGCGCGACCAGGTGCTCGATAACCTCATCCGGGCGCAGCTCATCGCCGGGGAGGCGATCAAGGAAGGCCTGAACAAGCAGACGGATACGGCGCAGCTCCTAAAGATGGAGCGCCTCAACGTCCTCGAGCAGGCCCTGTCGCAGAAGTATCTCGCGGGCAAACAGCCGACGGACGCTGAGCTGAAGGCCGAATACGACGCGGAAGTCGCGAAGATGCCGACGGAGGAGTATCACGCGCGGCACATCCTCGTCGCGACGCAGCCCTTCGCGCAGAAGATCATCGACCGCTTGAAGAAGGGCGAGAAGTTCGAGGACCTCGCCAAGGTGGAGTCGATGGACTCCTCGAAGACCAACGGCGGCGACCTCGGCTGGTTCTCGCTGGACCACATGGTGAAGCCGTTCGCCGATGCGGTCAGCAGCCTCAAGGACGGTCAGTACACGACCGAGCCCGTGCAGACCCAGTACGGTTGGCACGTGATCCAGTTGCTCGGCACCAGGCCGGTGAGCCCACCGGCCTTCGACCAGGTGAAGCAGCGGCTGGTGCAGGTCGTGCAGGCGAAGAAGTTCCGCGAGTACACCGATGGCCTATTGAAGCAGGCCCAGGTCACGACCTTCCTCGATGCGAACACGGACACCGAGGGCGCTGGCAAGAGCGGCGCGCCGGCGCCGGCAGCGGCCCCGACCCCGGCACCGGCGGCTGGCAGCGCGCCCTCCGGCAGCGGCGGTTAACCGAGTCGCCACCCTGGAGCTCTGCGACAGTAGAGCTCCAGGGTGCACTGTTATTTGCGCGGGCTCTCCCCCACGAGCTCCAGGAACGCTCCCTCATCGAGCACTTGCACGCCCAGCTCCTGAGCTTTGGTCAGCTTGGAGCCGGCTTCGGGGCCCGCCACCACCAGGTCCGTCTTCTTCGAGACACTGCCGCTGACCGCGGCGCCGAGCCGCTCGGCGAGCGCTTTGGCCTCATCGCGGGTCATCCGCTCGAGCCTGCCGGTGAAGACGAGGGTCTTACCCGTGATGGGCGATTCGGTGGCGGGGCGCTCGGCTGCGAGGATGCGCACCTGAGCGGCCAGCTGGTCGACTCTGCCGGTGTTGTGGGACTCGGAGAAGTAGGCGGTCAGGCTGGCGATGACCGTGTCGCCGATCTGATCCATGGCGTCGAGCTCCTGACGCGCTTCCGCATTGCCTTCGGCGAGGTGCCGGCAGGCTTCGCGAAAGGCCGGGTACGTGCCGTACCCGCGGGCGAGAGCGCGCGCCGTGGTCTCGCCGACATGGCGAACTCCTAGAGAAAAGATGAAGCGCTCCAGCGAGATAGTGCGACGAGCTCGAATAGCCTCGAAGAGCTTGCGGACCGAGGTCTCGCCAAAACCCTCGTGCTCCTGCAGCTTGATGGAAGCGTCGTTGCGCGCCTCCAGCGTGAAGATGTCGGCGGGCTCGGCAATCCAGCCATTCTCGTAGAACAGATTGATCTGCTTCTCGCCGAGCCCCTCGATGTCGAAGGCGCGGCGGGAGACGAAGTGGCGCAGGTGCTCGATCCGCTGATGCGGGCAAGCAAGCTCACCCGAGCAGCGCGAGACGGCGCCCGCCTCCCCTGTCGCGGTCACTTCGCGTACCACCGCGGTCGCGAGCGGGCAGGGACAGCTTTTCGGGAACCGGAAGGGATCGGCCTCCCGCGGCCTGCGCTCGAGCACTACCCCGAGGACCTGCGGAATCACATCGCCCGCGCGCTGCACCGTCACCGTATCGCCGATCCTGACGTCGAGCTCGCGAATGTAGTCCTCGTTGTGAAGAGTCGCGTTGGAGACGACGACTCCTCCCACATTGACGGGAGCGAGCTTGGCGACGGGCGTGAGCGCGCCGGTCCTGCCGACCTGCAGCTCGATCGCGTTCACGACGGTGACGGCCTTCTGCGCGGGGAATTTGTGCGCGAGCGCCCAGCGAGGATCGCGGCCGGCGAAGCCGAGGCGTCGTTGCCAGTCGAGGCGGTTCACCTTGTAGACCACGCCGTCGATGTCGTAATCGAGCCGGGCGCGCTCGAGCTCGATGCCGTGATGAAAGGCGAGCAGCTCTTCGAGCGAGCGGCAGAGGCGGCTCAGTGGGTTGGTGTGGAAGCCGCGCGCATTCAGCCAGTGCAGCATGTCCCATTGGCTCGCGGCGGGCAGCTCGCTCATCTCGCCCCAGGCATAGGCGAGGAAGCGCAGGGGACGGGAAGCGGTGACTTCCGGATCGAGCTGGCGGAGGGAGCCGGCCGCGGAATTGCGCGGGTTGGCGAAGACCGTGCGGCCGGCGGCGGACTGCTCTTCGTTGAGCTTGAGAAATGCGGCGCGTGTCATGTAGACCTCACCGCGAATCTCGCAGACCCCGGGCTTTCCACGGCCGTGCATTTTTGCCGGGATGTCGCTGACCCGCCGGACATTGGCGGTGACGTCCTCACCCTCGGTACCGTCCCCGCGCGTCGCGCCGCGAACCAGGACACCGCGCTCATACCGCAGCGATAGCGAGAGGCCGTCGATCTTCGGCTCCGCCGTGAGCTCGATCGGTTCGGCGGCTTCGAGCTTCAGGAACCGGCGTACGCGATCGAGAAAGCCGGCGACATCCTCGGCGGCGAAGGCGTTGGCGAGCGACAGCATCGGCACGGCGTGTCGCACCTTGGCGAACTTGCCCGAAGGTGCCGCCCCGACACGTTGCGTCGGCGAGTCCGGTGTCAGGAGCTCCGGATGCTCGCGCTCGAGAGCGCGCAGCTCGCCCATGAGCGCGTCGTAATCGGCGTCGGAAATCTCGGGCCGATCGAGCTCGTGATACTGCCGGTTGTGATGCGCGATCTGCGCACGCAGCTGCGCCGCGCGCGCCGCCGCATCATGCCTCATTGCGCGGCAGCGGCCGGCACGATGGTCGCTTCGGCCCTGAGACTCTCGCGAATCCCGCTCACCCGCAGTTGAGTCAGCGGCCCCCCGCGCTCATCCTGCAGCGCGCCCTGCAGCCGCTCGTTGAGATTGCGCGCCGCCGCGAGGAGCTCTTCGAACGCCTGCGGAGGACGCTTCGGGCCCGGAAGCACGGCAAAGAGACTGAGGCCCCCGTAGCGCTGCGAATCCATGGTCTCGAGGTCGAACGCGCCCGGCCGATTGAGCGAGGCGACGCTCAGCACCGCGCGGTTGGCCTCGTCCGGCTTGTGGAAGATGGAGAACTTGCCGAGGTGAAAGCCCTCCGCGGCGAGCGCCAGGCGCAGCGTGCGGCCGGGAAAGCGCTCCGGCAGCGGTGCTACCAGCCGCAATGCGAGGATGCGGCGTGAGTTCTCCGGCGGCCAGTCGACGATGGGCTCGATCGGCGTGCTGCCATCGCCGTCGAAACCGGACTCGACGAGTCTGACGGGGCCGACGCCCTCCGCACCGGGAATCTCCGGCTCCGGCGCGCTCGCCGCCACGGCTTCCGTCGGCTCCAGCGGTTCGGGCGCCAGGGATTGC
>JANWJS010000010.1 GCA_025451845.1 Steroidobacteraceae bacterium | reverse complement strand
TCTGCTCGAGCTCGGTGACCTCGTTGCCGCCCTCGTCCATCTCGCCGAGCTCTTTCTGGATGGCCTTCATCTGCTCATTCAGGTAGTACTCGCGCTGGCTCTTCTCCATCTGCGCCTTGACGCGGCCGCGGATGCGCTTCTCGATCTGCAGCACGTCCATCTCACCCTCGATGGCGACGAGGATGTGCTCGAGGCGCTTGCGAATGTCGAGAATCTCCAGGACTTTCTGCTTCTCGCCGAGCTTGAGCGACATATGTGCCGCCACGGTGTCGGCGAGCCGTCCCGCATGCTCGATCCCGGCGAGGGCGGTGAGCACCTCCGGCGGGACCTTCTTATTGAGCTTCACGTACTGCTCGAACTGGGAGATGACCGAGCGCGCGAGCACGTCCATCTCCCGCTCCTCGTAGGCTTCGACGTCGGGGAGGAGCGCGAGCTCCGCGGCGTAGTATTCCCCCGCCGTCAGCTTATCGATGCGGGCACGGTCCACGCCCTCGACCAGCACCTTGACCGTCCCGTCCGGCAGCTTCAGCAGCTGCAGGATCGTGGCTACGGTGCCGATCCGGTAGAGATCTTCCCCCTTGGGGTCATCGACGTCGGCCTGTTTCTGCGCGACCAGCATGATTCGCTTGTCGCTGCGCATGGCGACATCGAGCGCCTGGATGGATTTCTCCCGCCCGACGAAGAGCGGAATCACCATGTGGGGATAAACGACGACGTCCCGCAGCGGCAGCACGGGTACCCCCTGGGGGCCGCTGGTCGTAGCTTGGGTGGGAGCAGTAGGTTCAGACACGCTCAAGTCCTCGGTGCGATGCGGGCGGCGGCTTCTCTGGTGCGCAGGAGGCCGTCACCGGACTGAAACCCATTCTAGCGGCAAATAAGGGCGCCGCTAGCGGGTTTCAACGGTAGTCGATCGGGCGGGATTACTTTGAGACGGCGCGGCGCGGCTCGTCGACGCTTGCCAGGCGGCCGTCGTCGGAGCGATAGACGACGTAGGGCTGGGTTGCCCCTTCGATCACGGTCTCGTCGATCACGACCTTGGCGACATTGCGCATCGAGGGCAGCTCGTACATGGTGTCGAGTAACACAGTCTCGAGGATCGTGCGCAGACCGCGAGCGCCGGTCTTGCGCTGCATGGCGCGATGAGCCACCGCCTTCAGCGCGTCATCCCGGAACTCGAGCTCCGCGCCTTCCATCTCGAAGAGACGCCGGTACTGCTTGGTGAGCGCATTCTTCGGGTCCGTGAGAATGGACACGAGCGCGACCTCGTCGAGCTCATCGAGCGTGGCCACCACCGGGAGCCTGCCGACGAACTCCGGGATGAGCCCGTATTTGATGAGGTCCTCCGGCTCGGCATCGTGGAAGAGGTCGCTTCCATGCGGACGCGTGTTTGCCGAGCGCACCTCTGAGGTGAAGCCGATTCCGCTCTTCTGCGTGCGGTTGAGAATGATCTTCTCCAGGCCCGCGAAGGCGCCGCCGCAGATGAACAGAATATTGCTGGTATCGACCTGCAGGAATTCCTGTTGCGGATGCTTGCGTCCGCCCTGCGGCGGCACCGAGGCGATCGTACCCTCGATGAGCTTCAGCAGCGCCTGCTGCACTCCCTCGCCGGAGACGTCCCGGGTGATCGAGGGGTTGTCGGACTTGCGCGAGATCTTGTCGATCTCATCGATGTAGACGATGCCGGTCTGCGCCTTCTCGACGTCGTAGTCGCACTTCTGGAGCAGCTTCTGGATGATGTTCTCGACGTCCTCGCCGACGTATCCCGCCTCCGTGAGAGTCGTGGCATCGGCGATCGTGAACGGTACGTTGAGCAGGCGCGCGAGGGTCTCTGCCAAGAGTGTCTTGCCGCAGCCGGTGGGGCCGATCAGCAGGATATTGCTCTTGGCGATCTCCACGTCTTCCTTGGCCCGGGCAGTGGCGGTGCGGGTCTGCAGGCGCTTGTAATGGTTGTAGACCGCGACCGCGAGCACCTTCTTGGCGCGCTCCTGGCCGATCACGTATTCGTCCAGGACCTTCTTGATCTCGTGCGGCTTCGGCAGCTTGTCCCGCGCCCGCTCGGCACGGTCCTCGAGCTCCTCGCGGATGATGTCGTTGCACAGCTCGACACACTCGTCACATACGAATACGGACGGGCCGGCGATGAGCTTGCGGACCTCATGCTGGCTCTTCCCGCAGAAGGAGCAGTAGAGGAGCTTTCCGTCGTCGTGGCGGCTGCGGGAATCGTCGCTGCTCATCAAATACCCTCACGAGAGGCCATGCAGCCTCGCAAGCCATGTATAGCACGGGGCGCGCCCGCTAGGCAAAGCACCGGGGCACAGCTAAGTCGTTGTAAGAATGGGACTTGTATGACAGATTTCACTTTTGGCGACACGCGTCTCCTCAGCCCTTGGATGCAGCAACGGGGGTACGGTCCCCCCCTGGCGTCATTTCGGGGCGATCAGGCCGGTTTTCCACCCTTATTATCCGCCCTGGGTCCACCGTCCGCCGGCGCCTCGCCACGCTTCTCGAGCACCCGGTCGATGAGCCCGTAGCGTACGGCCTCTTCCCAGGACATGAATCGGTCCCGGTCGGTATCCTGCTTGATGCGATCCACGCTCTGGCCGGTGTGCTTGGCCAGGATTTTGTTCAACCGGTCGCGAGTCTCGAGCATCTCCTTGGCGTGGATCTCCATGTCCGCCGCCTGGCCCTGAAAGCCGCCGAGGGGCTGGTGGATCATGACCCGCGCGTGCGGCAGGCAGTAGCGCTTGCCGGCTGCCCCGGCCGCGAGCAGGACGGCGCCCATGCTGGCCGCCTGGCCGATGCAGATCGTGCTGACGTCGGGCTTCACGAACTGCATGGTGTCGTAGATCGCGAGCCCGGAGCTCACGACCCCGCCCGGGGAATTGATGTAAATAGAGATGTCCTTCTCCGGGTTCTCCGACTCCAGGAAGAGCATCTGCGCCACCACGATGTTGGCCATATAATCGTCGATGGGACCCACGACGAAGATCAGGCGCTCCTTGAGCAGGCGCGAGTAGATGTCATAAGCCCTCTCGCCGCGGGCGGTCTGCTCGACGACGATCGGGACCAGGTTCAATGCACGTTCGTTCATGATTGGGTTGTCTCGCCTGACGGGTTCTCGCCTTGCGCCTCGGCGTTCTTGCCGAAGCCGGTGATCTCCTGGAAAGTCATCGACACATCGGTCACCTTCGCGCGCTCCAGGATCCAGTCGATCACCTGATCCTCGAGCACCACGGACTCGATCTGCCGCAGGGCCTCCGGGTTGTGCTGGTACGCGCGGCGCGCCTCCTCGGGATTCGGATAGCTCGCCGCCAGCTCCTCGATGCGCGCCTGGACGCGCTGTCGTTCGATCGGGATGCTCTCCGTCTTGACGATCTGGCCCATGAGCAGCCCGAGGGCGACGCGTTTGCGGGCCGGCGCCACAAACGGCTCCCGCGCCGGCAGCTTGGACGCGTCTCGCACGCCCATGCGCCGCGCCGCGTCGATCTGCAACTGTTGGACCTGCTCTTCAACCAGCGCTCGCGGGATATCGATGGGGTTCTCCGCATAGAGTGCATCGAGAACCTGGGTCCGAACTCTGTTGCGGATCACATCCGCGAGCTCTCGCTCCATGCTTTTGCGGACCTCCGCCCGCAGCGCGTCGACTCCTCCCGCTTCGACACCGAAGGCGCGGCAGAATTCCTCGTCGACGGCCGGGAGCGATTGCTCCTCGACTTTCTTCACTGAGAGCGCGAGCTCGGCCGTGCTGCCGGCGAGTGTTGGGTTGGAGAGCCCGCTAGGGAAGGTCACGGCCACGGTGCGGCTCTCGCCCGCCACGGCGCCCTTGAGCCCCTCCTCGAGCTCCGGCCGCGACTGGCGCGAGCCGATGATGACCGTGACATCCTTGCCGTCACCGCCCTCGAAGGGCTCACCGGCAATGCGCCCGGTGTAATCCACCGTGACACGGTCGGTCTCCCGAGCCGGACGCTCGACTGCCGTGAACACGGGCCGCTGCCGGCGCATGCTCTCGAGCATCGCATCGATATCGCCCTCCCCGACCGTGGCGCCCGGGCGCTCCACGGCGATGGCCGCCGGCGATTTCATCTGAATCTCCGGCATCACCTCGAAGGTGGCGGCGTACTTGAGGTCCGACCCCGGCGCCATCGCGATCGGCTCTATGCGCGGCCCGGCCGCAGGGGTCAGCTTCTCCCGGGTCAGCGCCTCGGCGAGTGAGCTGCGCATCAGGTCGCCCATCACCTCCGCTCGCACCTGGTCCCCGAACTGTTTGCGCACCACGGGCAGCGGCGCCTTGCCGGGCCGGAAGCCCTTCAGGCGGGCCGTTCGGGAAATCTCTTTGAGACGTTGCTCGACTGCCGTGGAGACAGACGCGGCCGGCACGGCTACTTCCAAGCGTCGCTCGAGGCCGGAAGTGGCAGACACTGAAACTTGCATCAACGAATATCCTCGGAAATCCAAACGCGGGCATGCGAAAGGAGGGACTCGAACCCTCACGGGTTTCCCCACTGGATTCTAAGTCCAGCGCGTCTACCAGTTCCGCCACTTTCGCGAGGTAGCGGGCAGGAGATTGAGAATTATAGCGGGATCAGACGCCGCGTATGCGGGCCACGGGGAGGGTGACGGCTGGCTTGCAGTTTCTCGAGCTGATCGTGGAGAGAATCACAGACGCAGCGCTGCAGCAATCGCGCGATGTCCTCGTCGAGCTCGCAATTCTGCCGCCGCAGAGCGGCAACCGCCACGGTCGCGGCCGACTGGACGTGCTGCAAATGGACGATGACCTCATCGAGGGGCGTTTTCCGGCGCAATGGCCTCTTCTTGCGTTTTGGCCGGCCTCGCACCATGGTAGACACGTTACTCCACTTTAATACGAAGCATCAATATTTTTGTGACGGCAGGCTTGGCGATTACGCTGCATGGGGCTACATTTGTGCGGCAACCTTACACTCTGCGCGGTTCAGCGGACGTGAACACCGGACGGCACGATAGACAGCAGGCCGGAGGCTTTGCCACACGCCTACGGCAGGTACTCAGGGGGCATGGCAGCGCGAGTAGTCTCGCCAAGGCCATCGCACGCTCCGAAGGCGCCGTGCGCAAATGGCTGCGGGGGGAATCGGAGCCCAACGTCACCGATTTGCGCACGCTCTGCGAGGTGACGCAGACCCATATCGAATGGCTCGTCACCGGCGAAGGTTTGCGGCAGATGCATCCGGATTCGGACACCGGAGCGGCGGTGAGGGAGAGCCCGCCGCCCTATCGACATTCACCTCATGGAGCGCTCGACCTGCCGCTTCTCGAAGCAGTGCTGGCCGCAGCCGATGCACAGTTGCGGGCGGCGTGCATCGAGCTCTCACCCGCGAAGCGCTCGGCGCTGATCGCAGCCGCGTATGATCTCGCCCGCGGTCGCAACGCCGTAGATGCGGAGGCCGTGGCGCGGCTGGTGAGGCTCGCAAGTCAGTAGCCTGGCGCAGAGCCGGCATCCTGCCGCTGGCGCGGCCAGCCCCCTGGCTTCGTCGACACCGGGGCCCCACGAGCGCCCCTGGGCGCTCATTGACTTGCTTTCGCTCTACCCGGTCGAGCGTGCGACGACCGTGGCAACTGCGAGCAGAATGAGCGCGATGATGATCGCGAGGACCACGTGCCGTGCATGCGGTTTCATAAGGTGAATGTACCATGACAGACCTTTCCTCCTCCGTCCGCGGGCCCATCCGCGCGTCACGCGGCACGCGCCTCACCGCCAGGTCCTGGCTCACCGAGGCCCCGCTGCGCATGCTGATGAACAACCTCGATCCCGAGGTGGCCGAGCGGCCCGAGGATCTCGTGGTGTACGGCGGCATCGGCAAGGCGGCGCGCAACTGGGAGTGCTTCGATGCGATCGTCGCCGCGCTCACGCGCCTCGGCCCGGAAGAAACGCTACTCGTCCAGTCCGGCAAGCCGGTCGGCATCTTCCCGACCCACGAGGACGCGCCGCGGGTGCTGCTCGCCAACTCCAACCTGGTGCCGCATTGGGCCACCTGGGAGAAGTTCAACGAGCTCGACCGCAAAGGCCTGATGATGTTCGGCCAGATGACCGCGGGCTCCTGGATCTACATCGGCAGCCAGGGCATCGTGCAGGGCACCTATGAGACGTTCGTCGAGCTGGGACGCCGGCATTATCAGGGGAGTCTGCGCGGGCGCTGGATACTAACGGCGGGTCTCGGCGGCATGGGAGGGGCGCAACCGCTGGCTGCGACCATGGCCGGCGCATCACTGCTCGCCATCGAGTGCCGCCAGTCACGCATCGACAAACGGCTGTCGACCCGTTATCTCGACCGCCAGGCGCGCTCGCTCGATGAGGCGTTGGCGCTCATCGAAGAGAGCAACCGCGCGCACCAGCCGATATCGGTTGCAGTCTGCGGCAACGCCGCGGAGCTCGTGCCGGAGATCCTGCGCCGCGGGGTGCGCCCCGATGCGGTTACCGATCAAACCTCCGCTCACGATCCCGTGCATGGTTATCTGCCGCTCGGCTGGAGTGTCGAGCAATGGGAGGCGCTGCAGCGGTCGGACCCGCAGCGGGTCACCGCCGAGGCCGGCGCATCCATGGCGACGCACATGCGCGCGCTGGTGGAATTTCGCAGGCGTGGGATCCCGGTCTTTGACTATGGCAACAACCTGCGGCAGGTGGCGCAAGAGCATGGGGTGAAGGATGCGTTCGAGGTGCCGGGTTTCGTTCCGGAATACATCCGGCCGCTTTTCTGCCGCGGGATCGGTCCCTTCCGCTGGGCCGCGCTCTCGGGCGACCCACGCGATATCGCCAAGACGGATGCCAAGGTGCGGGATCTCATCCCCGAGGATCGACACTTGCATCAATGGCTCGACATGGCCGGTTCACGCATCGCATTCCAGGGCCTGCCGGCCCGCATCTGTTGGGTGGGGCTCGGTCAGCGGGATCGCCTCGGCGCTGCTTTCAATGACATGGTCGCCTCGGGCGAGCTGTCCGCCCCAATCGTCATTGGACGCGACCATCTCGATGCCGGCTCGGTGGCCAGTCCGAACCGCGAGACCGAGAGCATGCGCGACGGCTCGGATGCGGTCTCGGACTGGCCGATGCTGAATGCGCTCCTCAACACGGCCAGCGGCGCCACCTGGGTGTCGTTGCATCATGGCGGCGGCGTCGGCATGGGCTTCGCCCAGCATGCCGGAGTCGTCATTGTCTGCGATGGGACCCAGGCTGCGGAGCGCCGCATCCGCCGCGTGCTGTGGAATGATCCCGCGACAGGGGTAATGCGTCACGCCGACGCGGGTTATCCCGAGGCGCTCGCGTGCGCGGAGCAGCACGGACTACAATTGCCCATGGTCCAGTCAATGTCTCGGCCGCCGCGCGGGGCGGCGCAGTGAGTGCCACGCGCGCGGCGCAGCGGCGCGCCGCGGTTCGCACGGAAGAATTCTCACTGGCGTCGCTGCGCGCCGCATACTCCTCCCCGGTCTCGGTGACACTGAGTCGCGCACAGATGGCGCGGGTGCGCCGCTCGGCGGCGACGGTCGATCGGATGATCGCCCGCGGGGACGCCGTCTACGGAGTCAACACCGGGTTTGGCCTGCTCGCCCAGACTCGCATACCGCGCGGGCAGCTCGCCGCGTTGCAGCGCAATCTCGTGCTGTCGCATTCAGCGGGTGTCGGCGCGTGGCTGCCCGATGCGGTGGTCCGGCTCGTGTTGGTGCTCAAGATCGGCAGTCTGGCGCAGGGTTTCTCCGGGGTGCGGCCGAAGACCCTCCTCGCTCTGGCCCGCCTGCTCGAGACCGAGACCTATCCCTGCATCCCGAGCAAGGGCTCCGTCGGTGCGTCGGGCGATCTCGCACCGCTGGCGCATCTCGCGGCGGCGCTGCTCGGCGTCGGACAGGTGCGCGTTGCGGGCCGCGCGATGTCGGCCGCGGAGAGGCTCCGGCGCATCGGCTTGCAGCCGCTCGAGCTGGCGCCCAAGGAAGGGCTCGCGCTCCTCAACGGCACACAGGTCTCCACCGCTCTTGCGCTCGCAGGCCTCTTCGCCATACAGGACGTCTTTGGCGCAGCCCTGGTCACCGGCGCTTTGTCGGTCGACGCGCTCAAGGGAAGCGATGTGCCCTTTGACGATCGCATCCACGTGCTCAGGCGTCAACCCGGACAGCGGCGGGTGGCCCGCGCGCTGAAGCTCCTGCTCACCGGCAGCCGCATACGCGCCTCGCACCTCAACTGCGAACGGGTGCAGGACCCCTACTCGCTGCGTTGCCAGCCGCAGGTGATGGGCGCATGCCTGGATGTTATCGAGTCTGCGGCGCAAACGCTAATACGTGAAGCCAACGCGGTGACCGACAACCCGCTCGTATTCGCAGCCGACGGCGAAGTGCTCTCCGGCGGCAATTTCCACGCCGAGCCGGTTGCGCTCGCCGCCGACCAGCTCGCCCTCGCCGCCGCCGAGATCGGATCCTTGAGTGAGCGGCGCACGGCAATCCTCATCGACCCCAAGATGAGCGGCCTGCCGGCTTTTCTCGTCAAGGACAGCGGCGTCAACTCCGGCTTCATGGTCCCGCAGGTCACCGCCGCAGCGTTGGTCGCCGAGAACAAAATGCTGGCGACGCCTGCGAGCATCGACAGCATTCCGACCTCGGCCGGCCAGGAAGATCACGTGTCCATGGCCACTCACGGTGCCAGGCGGCTGCTCGAAATGGCCACCAACGCTGCGAGCGTAGTCGCAATCGAGATGCTCGCGGCAGCGCAAGGGATCGAGTTCCACCGCCCGCTCACCAGCTCGCGACTGCTCGAGGCGGCGCTGCGGACACTGCGGCGCGCCGTGCCAAGTTACGACTGCGACCGCTTTTTCGCTCCGGACATCGAAGCCGCCGCGGCGCTGGTCAGCTCAGGGGTGCTGAGCGAGCTGGTGAAGCTTTGAATCGGGTAACGTCCGAAAGCAAACAGGCGAGCGGCCCAAGGCCGGTCGCTGGGCCGCGGGATCGAAACCCGCAAAACGGCCGGCCGCGCGAATGGCCGGAAGCGATTGGCGCCAATCAAAGAATTCCGAAAACGGCCACGCCGCTTTCAGTGCCGACAAAGACCATTCCGTCGGCGATGACCGGCGTGATGAACTTATTGCCGGCGCCGAAGTTGTCCCGCCCGCCGGCGGCCTGATTGCTGTTATAGAGCTCATGCGTCAGGTCCAAAGCATCGTAGGCATGAAGCACGGCGGGATTGCGGTTCTCCACGGCCCAGACGATGCCGTTGGAAGTTCCATTGGCCGAGACGGCGGGCGCGGTGCCCGGATATTCGAACGTCGTGGAGGTCGCCGACGCCGGCTGGCTCGACAGCTTCGCACCCGCGACGGTGAACGCCTCCAGAGGTCCTCCGACAGGTCCGTAATAGACCGTTCCGTTGAAATAGGCCGGCGTCGCCCAGATGCCGCCTGGCAGGGCACCATCGAGCTCCTGCCAATCGGCATTGGCCGACGAGCGGAACTTGCCCATGTTCTCGCGGTTGATGACGTAGATGTTGCCGTCCTTGCCGGCGCCCACCATTAGGTGCCGCACGACTCCGCCCGCGTCCGCCATATCGGGCAGCAGCATCGCGCCACCGGAGCCCAAGTCCTCGTCGGCTGCCGACTCGGCCACCTCATTGGAGGGGGCGAAGTAATCCGCGACCGCAAGGCCGCCACCGGCGGTGGCGAGCTTGAGTATCGAGTTCCCGTAATCACCGTACTGCGGCAATCCGTTGGAATCCGGGGTGGTTTCGAACTGGCCGTTGGCGGTAATGAAGTAGATATTGCCGGCACTGTCGGCGGCAAGCCCGCCGCCGCTCATCCAGATCGAGGGGCCGCCATTGCTGTCGGCGGCGACATTGAACACCGCCGTCTGTGCGAGCGTGCTTTCGCTGAAGCCGATGATCCACCCGGAATAGGGTTGGGCATCGCAATGCGAAGTCCAGCCCGTATAGAGGGTCTGATTCACGAGGAGCAACCCGGCGCGCTCCGCGTACTGCCCGGCCGAAAAGGTCTTACGGCCTCCTGCCGCGCTCGAATACGTCGGATTGATGGTCGCCGGACCATGGAAGAGCTCCGCCCCGGTGGTAATGTCGAGCGCATGCAGACGCTGGTGATAGTCGGATGAGCTGTCCTTGGACATGGCGACGGCGAATATCGCCCCATGTGGGCCCGCGCTCCGATCGATCACCGGCGTCGAAGTCACACCGATTTCCGGACTGATCTGGCCGCAACCATGGTCGTCGCTCGGCGTCTCCCCCGAGCCGAGCAGAGAGATCTGCCATAGGACGGTGCCCGTCTGCGCGTCGAAGGCATACAGTGAGT
This sequence comes from Steroidobacteraceae bacterium, assembly GCA_025451845.1. Taxonomy (GTDB): domain Bacteria; phylum Pseudomonadota; class Gammaproteobacteria; order Steroidobacterales; family Steroidobacteraceae; genus 13-2-20CM-66-19. The sequence goes on along the minus strand of JANWJS010000010.1, from coordinate 156,776 downwards.
CGTGCTCGGTCGCCACGAAGACGACGTCATGGGTAGCGCCGGCAATCGAGAGATGCGAGAGGTAGAGCGGCTGTGCATCGACCTTGCCGTCGACTGCGAGAACGCGGAGCAATCCGAAGGAGGACGAGTTGACGGTCGCGGGTGTCAGCACGGATTCCGATGGGTTCGTACCAGTCCTGGCGGCATCGTCGTGGTATGTAGTTACATCTGTCTGCGCCGACGGCGTCGGCCGTGGTCCCGATGGCGGCTGTGGCGGCGCGGGAGCCGAGCCGCCGCCGCAATCCGTGAGGCCGGCCGCAACCACCCCCGCGGCAAGCAGGAGAGTCAGAGGAATCCCAACGCGCATCAGTCGCATGACTCAGCGCTTGCGGTGGCAACCTCGGGCCGGACCTGAGCGCGCGAGCGAGGCGTCACGACCGCGCTCCCGTCGCCGTCCCGCTCGAGCTTCGGCTTGATCGGGTGTTGCGGGGCAGTTAGGAGTAAAATCAGCGGCGTGCATTCCGACATGGAGACGTGCTCTTCCGCAAACTCTCTCAAGAACAAGGGGTATCTACGATGGCTATCAATGTCACAGACCTGAACAACCGATGCGTCACCACCTCGACGGTGGGATATATGGCGCTCGCCCTGACTGGCTGGATGCTGTCGATGACGGCCGCTGGATGGTACGAGCATTTCTATCTCGCCGGAACATCCCTCATGCTGCCGTTCGCCCTCCTGCTGGCGATCGTCGGCATCCTAGCCTATCTGCACGGGCGCAGCCTGGATTCCATAGCCTTCTTTGCGTTCGCCGCGCTCTTTACGTCGGCGCATTCGGCCATGATAGCCATGACTGGCACGCAGGTCGCGGCGCCGATGAGTTATGTCGGCTGGTACTGGATCGCGTGGACGGTGTTCTTCGCCTACCTCTGGCTGGCCTCCTTCAGAGCGGAGTTGCCCCGGCAGCTCTTCCTGCTGGGGATCGCGCTCACGTTCCTCGCCAAGGCGATCTACGGCTGGACGGACATGCGGGTGCTGGAGCTCATCAGCGGCTATCTCGGACTCATCAGCTCGATCATCGCCGCGATCATCTCCGCATCCGATGTAATCGTCTTCGGACGCGAGTCCCACAGCCCCAATGACGACCCTGTGGACCATGCCGCGGGACACCCGCATGCAGCCTGAATGAGCCGTCATTGAGTGGACGCGCGGGGTGAGAAATGGCTTCCCGCCCCGCGCCTCTCCGATGGGGTAAAATGGCGGGACAGATCGCTCCGTCAAGGACTCCATGAAGCCCAGCCTCCTGCGCCGTTGCCTCGCCGGACTCGGCCTAGCTCTCCTGGCGTTGCCGACTTTCGCCGCGACGCAGTCTTCATCGCCTCCTTTGCCGGCTATGCTCGCCTCGTTGGCCGCCGCCGGTAAGGTGAAAGTGGTGAGTCAATTCGCCACCGAAGTGCCCGGCCTCAGGGGCTACGTCATCAGCAGCCAGGACGGCACCCAGGTGGTCTACGGTGATCATGGCTACCTGTTCGTCGGCCACATCATCACGCCGAAGGGCGCCGATCTCACCGACAACTATCGCGCGCGCTACAGCCCGAAGCCCGACCTGGGGGAGGTCGTGAGCAAACTGGACGCCAACGGCCATCTCATCAATGAAGGCCGCTCCAGCGCGCCTCTCCTTTATGTCTTTGCCGATCCCAATTGCAGCTTCTGCTACCGCTTCTACAGGATGGCGGAGCCGCTCGTCTCATCTGGACGGCTGCAGCTGCGGTGGGTGATGGTCGCCTTCCTGCAATCGAGCAGCACCGCCAAGGCCACTGCGATCCTCTCGGCGGCTGACCCGCGCGCCGCGCTGCATGCCGATGAGGATCGGTTCGACGTCGCCCACGAGTCGGGCGGGATTGCGCCCGCCAGCTCCCAGGACAAGACGCTGCAACAGGTACTGCAGGCGCATGTCTCAGCCATGGACGCTCTCGGTGCCGGGGGCACCCCCACCCTCCTCTACCGCGACGCGCACGGCCACTGGTCGGCTCAGGTCGGTCTGCCGACCGGCGACTGGTTGACCCAGTACGCCCAACGCAAGGCCCTACCGTCGCCCGAAGGCTGATCGGCGGGACCGGATCAGCCGTTCTCGGTGGATCCGGGACGGAGCGTCATCCCGCCATCGACGAAAATCGCAGCCTGACCGGAGTTGATACGGATGTGATGTGGCGCGGCGTCAGTTGATGGCGCCAGACGCGGCCAGGATTCGCGCCCGCACGGTATCGCAGAGCTGCACGCCAGATGCATTCCCGCGGCATCCGGCCGCGGCTTGCCAATTTGTCCGAGAATTGCGACGATCGCGCTGTGAGCGCAACCACCACTCGGCGCCGAATGTTGCTGTCGGCGGCCGCGGGCCTCGCCGCTTGGGCATGCAGGCGTGCCGTCGCGATCGTGCCGCAGGGCAAGCGGTTCGGCATGCGGCTGGATTCGGCGTCACCGCTCGCATGTCGGGAGTTCGACCTGGCCGATGTGACGCTCCTGCCGGGTCCATTCCGCGACAACATGACGCGGGATCTGGAATACCTGGCGAGCTTCGACTGTGACCGGCTGCTCGCGCCGTTCGAGCAGGTGGCGGGTCTGGCGGCGCGGGCGCCAAGCCTCGGCGGCTGGGAGAGTCAGGGCCTCGCGAGCCACTACTGCGGCCATTACCTCTCGGCCGCGGCGATGATGCATGCCCACACGCGCGATCCACGGCTCGCCCAAAGGGTTGATTCTCTGCTGCCACGACTCGCCGCCTGCCAGGAGGCCAACGGCCGCGGCGATCCGGACTTCCGCGGCTATTGCGCCGGCATTCCCCGGAGCAAGCCCGCGTTCAAACAGGCGCTCGCGGGGCACATCGATGTCCACGATCCGCGCGCGCTCTACAGCTTCAGCCTTAACGGGCTGTGGTCGCCCTGGTATACCGTGCACAAGATCATGGCTGGACTGCGCGACGTCTGGCTCTACATGGGCCGGGCCCAGGCCAGGGACATTCTCCTCGGCATGACGGATTGGGCTGCGCAGTTCCCGCGCAGACTGAGCGTCGCGCAAATGCAGACGATGCTCATCAGTGAACAGGGCGGCATGAACGAGGTGCTGGCGGACGTCTACGCCATGACCGGCGAGGAGACGCATCGCGCGCTCGCCGAGCAGTTCAACCAGGCCGCGCAGCTCGCCCCGCTCATGCGCCATCAGGACATCCTCAACGGGGTGCATTCGAACCAGTACATCCCGCGTGTCATCGGCATCGCCCGGCAGTACGAGCTCACCGGCAGCAGCGATTATCGGGCCGGCGCGGAGTTTTTCTGGCAGAACGTCGTGCGGCAGCGCACCTTTGCCTTCGGCGGCAACGGTGATCGCGAGAACTTCTTCCCCATCGGGGACGCGTGGCAGCACCTCTCCGTCGGCTCGGCAGAGACCTGCTGCACTTACAACATGCTCAAGCTCACCAACCATTACTTCTGCTGGAACGCCTCCATGGAGGCGGCGGACTTCTACGAGCGCGCCCTGATCAACCACATCCTCGGCTCGCAGGACCCGGCCAGCGGCGGGATGACGTATTACCTCTCCATGCGGCCCGGGCACTTCAAGACCTTCTCGACGAAGTGGGACTCTTGCTGGTGCTGTGACGGTACCGGCATGGAGAATCACGCGAAGTACGCCCGCGGCATCTACTATCACGATGACGGCACGCTCTGGGTGAACCTCTATGTCGCCTCGGCGCTGCGTTGGCGGGAAAAGGGCCTCACGATCCGCCAACACACGCGTTTCCCGGAATCCAACCGCGTGCGCCTGGAGATTGCCTGTGCACGGCCGGTGAGAGCCACACTGAAGTTGCGTCATCCCTACTGGTCAAAGCCGGCGATGGCGGTGAGGCTCAACGGCACGCCGGTACACCCCGGCAAGCCCGGTACGTACCTCGATCTCACGCGGCGATGGCGGGACGGCGATGTCCTGGAGATCGACCTGCGGACACCCCTGAGGATCGAGCGGATGGCGCACCACCCCACGAAGTTCTCCATCCTGGCGGGACCGACGGTGTTGGCGGCCGTTCTGGGCGATGCTGGGCTGTCACCGCCGATTCCCTACGCCGGCGCCGATCAGTACCAATGGGAAAAGGTACCGGATCCCTCATCCATCCCGACGCTCGATACGCAGGGCCGGCCAGTGGAAAAATGGGTGAAGCCCGACCCGGCGGAGCCGCTCGTCTGGCACATCCAGGGCGTCGGGCAGCCCGTGGAGGTCAAGCTAGTGCCGCTCTACCGTGTAGCGCGGGAGCGCTATAGGGTCTACTTCGATGAAGAAATTGCAGAGGGCCGTTCGTCGCCCGGGTAATCCCAGGGATTGAGGATCACCGGGCGGGCAGCATCCGCCAGAGCCGATGCCGTCGCCGCGCTGATCACACGCATGGCCTGCCAGGTGATCGGCCGGATCAAGCCCTCCCAGAGATCCAGCTTCTCATCATATTCCGCGATCGCCACGCCATTGGCGCGCAAGAGGGTACCGGTAACGGAAAAAAGAGATATCGGGTCTGAAATCAGAGTCTCGCGCGCGATTCCAAAGGCCAGGCAGCAGGTGCCGGCGATCGAAATGCTGGGATAGTATTCGCCGTGATGCTTCCAGGAGCCGGACGCGAAGCACGCTATGAGACCGTGCTCCAAGTGGCTCCAGAGCACGCCCCCAGTGAATCGTACGTCCGTCCCCTCGAGCGCTGCCGCGGAGGCGCCCGAGGAGTCATGAAAGGTCAGATGAATCACGCTGCGAGCACAGTGCTGTTCCTTATCCGGCGAAGCGCAGCAAGGTTCGTGCCAACCCCGCCATGAAACTCATCGATACCCATGTTCACTTCTGGCAGGTCGATTCCCTGTCGTATCCATGGATAGAGAAGGGGTCCCTCTTCGACCGCTCCTTCTCCGTGCCCGACTACCTGCTGGCGTCCGCGCAGGTCACGGCATCTGTCAGCGGCATGATCTTCGTCGAGGCCGATGCCGATCCTTCGTGCTCCCTACGGGAGGCACGCTGGGTACAAGAGCTCGCGGCAGCCGACCCTCGAATCCGCGGCATCGTCGCCCGAGTGGCCCTCACCGAGAGCCGCTCGGTCGCAGCTGACCTCGACGCTGTCACGGCGATACCCCTCGTCAAGGGCGTCCGGGACAACATCCAGGGCCATGCGACCGGCTTCGCCGTCCAACCGTCGTACGTGCAGGGAGTCAGGGACGTGGGCCGGCGTGGCCTGCATTTCGAGCTGTGCCTCAAACACCACCAGCTCGGTGAGGCGCTCGAGCTCGCCAAACAATGCCCCGGCGTACCGTTGGTCCTCGATCACTGCGCGAAGCCGGGCATTCGCAACGGAGAGCGCGAGCCGTGGCTCATGCAAATCCGTCAGCTCGCAGCCCTGCCTAACATCGTATGCAAGATCTCAGGCCTTGTGACCGAGGCGGACTGGGAGCGGTGGCGGCCGGAGGAAATACTCTGGTACGCCCGCCAAGCCGCCGACGCCTTCGGCGCGACGCGGATCCTCTTCGGCAGCGACTGGCCCGTGTGCGAGGCCGCAGGAGGTTTCGAAAAGTGGTTTCCGGTGGTGCAGACACTCACCGCCTCCTGGAGCGCCACAGATAAGGAGAGCTTCTTCTCCCGGAATGCTGAGCGGGTCTACCGGCTGCTTTGAGAGGCTCACGGACAAGCGGCTGCGGTGTCGTAGCCAACTTCTCAGGAACGGTCGTGGCACCCGGAGTCAACACGGGGCGCGGGCGCCTGGCGCCGACCGGCAGGGCGAGGGGGTGAGATCGCCCTGCCGGTCGCGGGCAGGCATCACAGCCCACCCGTAATGCCTTACGCGACTTACACGATGGGCACTTGGCTGACGTTGTTCTTCGGGTCCATCCAGAATGATTCGTTGACGAAACGGCCGAAGATTTCGCGCGGCAGGATGGAGGTGCGCTCGATCGGCTCCACCTTCGGGCGCACGGTATGCAGGCCGGGCATGCCGATCCGGGCGTCGAACTCGTCCGCGTTGTAGGCGATCTGGTCGAAGTCGTGCTCGAACCAGGGCTCGCCGATGAACTGATAGACGGCGCGCAGGGCTGCCGCCGGATTGCGCACCAGGCTTTCGTAGGTCAGCAGCAGCAAGTGGCCTGGGGCATATTGACCATAGAACGCATCCTTCGTGGCCTGGAACGAGAAGCCGACCATCCCGCGCGGATCGGTCAGCGCCTCGACGCGCGAGTACATCGTGGTATTGGTATCGAACCGGAACACCTTGCTGACGCCGACCGGGTGCTTGCGCACCAGCCGTTCCATGCTGTCCAGCACCCAGGACAACTGGCGAACGCAGGCGATGACCTTCGCGTTTGGAAACAGGGTGTCGAGCAATTGCATCCGGCTGCACCACAGCCGGCTGGTGTCGAACACGATGCCGGCTTCCATTTCCCCGGCGTAGAAGTTTTGCACCAGGCCGCGCAGCATGGCAACGCGCTGGTCGTCGGAGACATCGAACGAAAAATCATTCTTGCTGCTCGCCTCCGCGATCACCACTCCCATGATGTCTGCCAGCGGGCTGGTCATGCCCGCCCGGAAGCGTGGGTTCTGGTTGAGGATGGCGGCCAGGAGCGTGCTGCCGGCGCGGGGCAGCCCGGAAATGAAGTGGAATTTCCGGGCCGGCTGCGCGACGGCGGGTGCGGCAGGCATGTGGGCGCTCTCCTGTAGGTCGGTGATGTGGATTGTATAAGAGCGCCCCAGCCGAGGCGGCCCGGCGGATGGTACGCGGTCCGCGCGTTCAATGATTCCTTTGCAGCGACGGGCCCACCCCGTCCTCCACGGTCACGGGAACGCTTTGGGTCGGAACGTTCCATCCCCTCACCTCGACGGCCGGCGTCGCCGCCCCCTGCGGAGCGAAATGTGCGGTCACGGTCACCGACTCGCCTGGCCAGAGAGTGACGTCATTGTCGCTCCACAAAATGGGCAGCACCGGCTTGCCATCCGCCGATCGCTTGATCGAAACATGCTCAAAAAGCGCCACGGCCTTGGACGATGCCGGCACCGTCAGCGTAACCGCGGCGAGGTCTTCTGTCCCCTCGCGCTGCAACGTCGCTCGGACCTCGCTCGTCGGGGCGGGCAACGACTGCAGCGCCGTCAGATCCGCGTATCGGATCACTGGTGTCAGGTACCAGTTCGAATGCGCCCAGTCGAGCTCGTCGGGCTGGGTGGAGAGCCAATAAACGTTGCGGCTGATCGGTTTGCGGTCGGCGGCCGCGAGCTCGAGCTCGATGAAATAGGTGCGCGACAGCCCAGCCAGCGCCGGCAGTGTCACCACTTGCCGCGCGCTGTTGCCGACGAGATCGATGTCCTGGAGGCGCCGAGTGTAGCGGATGCTGCCGTCCAGGTTGCGAACGCGGATGAGCGCTTGCAGGCCATGCTCATGGGTGAGCGTATGATTGACCAGCACGATCGCGCGACTGTCGTATGAGTACTGGATATGCACGGGCTCATTGGCCATCTTGGCGCCAAAGTAAGCGCCGGCTGGATTCAGCGAATACTCGTAGAGATGCCAATGCAACGAAGGCCATGCGTTGTTGAGCATCCAGTAGATCACGCCGGTCGCGGGGCTTGCTGCATCCATGTGCGCGTTGAACGCCTCGAATTGTGCCCGCACGTCGTCGTAGTTTTCGAGTTGCGCCTTGGCGGCGTAGTCCGCAAGGCTCCTGGGTGCGCCATAGCGCCTGGCGAGCGCGGTGTCGAACGGTGCAAGCCGCGCGAACGGCGACCAGGCGGCGGAGGCGTGATACTGCCGCTCCTGCGGGTTCTTCCACAGTGCCTCCAGCTCGTGCGGCGATAGCATGTGGGTCAGATCGTCCAGCGGCGGGATGCTGGCGCCCGCACTGGTTTCGGAGTTGAATCCGAACGCCCCACCCATCTTGTCGGCGTACCAGTACGCCGGCGGAACCCAGGCGTAGGGACCGGTCATCTTCATGCCCGACGGCCCGGTCTCGGCCGTCGCCTGGTCCGATGCCGCCGCGATGATGGGCAGCGGCCAGTCTTCGGCACGCAAGGTGTCGACGTACCTCTTGGCGATGCCTGCTGGCGGCGCATTGTCGCTGCCGATCAGAAATCCGATCACCGACGGGTGGTTGCGCAGCAGGCGTGCCTCACTCGCCATCGAGGCCGCGGCCACTTCCTGGTCCGCGGCGTCCCACGGCTCGCCGCCCGTCTTGGCTGCCGATTCCCATTTATCGCAGCATTCCCAGCCGGCCAGGATCATGATCCCGTCGCGGTCGGCGAGGTCGTAGAAGCGCGCGTCCTCGAGCTTGCCCTCACTGCGAATGGCGTTGAGCCCGAGATTGAGGACATAACTGAACTCGGCCTCCATGCGGTTCGCGTCGTCGCGCAGGAACATGTCCGGCGCCCAGCCCGCGCCGCGAATCAAGACCGGCTTGCCGTTGATGACGAACTGACGATAGCCCTGTCTGGTCAGTTGGGAGCTGACGCTGCGTATTCCGAAGTTCGCGCGGGCCCGGTCAGAGGTCGCACCATCGACAGCAGCAGTCATCTGCAAACGGTAGAGCGGATGCGCACCCATGCCCACCGGCCACCAGACTCGCGGATGGCTCACGTTGAGGCCCGGATCGCTGTTGGGCGAAAACGATACTCTCTGCGTCTCGCCCGGGCCGAGGTGGATCGTTCGCCGCAGCGAGACGCCGGCCACCATGCCGGTGATCGTTGCATCGTGTGCCACGGCGTCAAGGTTTCGCGCCTGCACCTTCACGATCAGCGCAGCGCGCGCGAGATCAGGCAGCGACAGCGCCGACGTCACCTGCGGAAAGCGGAGCTCGACCGGTCCCGTTTGCACGATGTCCAAGCCCCGCCAGGGGCCCATGTTGTTGTCCGGCGGCGTCGGGTTCCAGTCTACCCAGCCGATGGACAGGCTGGTCCTCGGGTCGCCCGGATGCACGCATAACGCAAGGGTGTTAAGCCCCGCGTGCACCCAGCGTGTCACGTCGAACTCATGCACCGGATAGGCCCCGGCGACCACACCATGATCGGCAACATGATGCCCGTTCACCCACACATCCGCGCTTGCGATCATGCCGTTGATGCGCAGCAACGTGCGCATTCCCTGTGATCCTTGGATGAGCGTGAACCCGGTGCGATACCACCAGGGAATCACGAATGGGCTGCCGCTGGCATCCGGATCCTCTACCGTGCGCAGGTTGTCGCCGTAGAAGACGTTCTTGTACGTGCCGTTCTCGAGCAGCCCCGCCATCACAGTCGCCCGGCCGCTCACCGGGTACCAGCCGCGGGTTGAAAAGCCCGCAGAGGAGACCTCGGCGCCGCCTTGCTGCGCCTTGGTGCTGGACTGGATTTCCCAATGCGCTATGGCGGTCACGGAACCGGCGCCGCCGTCCACCCGAGTAGGCGCGAAGGCGGTTGCGGCGCAAGCAAGCGGCGCCGCCGCCAGGGCTGCCAGCAGCACCATCGCCGGGAATATCGGTTCTGCCGGTATTCGCATCTCATCTGCTCCCAAGATAACGTTCGCGGACTTGCCCGTCAGGAAACCACCAAGGCCACTTGACCCTCATCACATCCCGAACACCGTGAAGACCGCGCGGATTCGGTGTGCCGGCCGCGCGTGCGGCACGCGTCCGGCTCCAAAAGACTTGCCTTCCGATCACCACTGCCCTCGGATACCGACCGTGTACATTTGTTCGGAGAAGTTCGCATGCCCTTCCTGGCTGGGCCATACGAGGTAGTACCGCTGGTACTCGTTGGTGAGGTTTTCGCCGTTCACATACACTTCGACGTACTTGTCGATCTTGTAGGCGATCGACGCGTCGAGGTACTTCTGCGGCGCCTCGTACATTTCCAAGCCGGCGATGCTACCCACCTGATTCTCCACCGCTCGCTTCGAGCGGTAGTTGTACGCCGCGCGGACCTGGAAGCGCTTGCTCTGGTACCACAGGATGAAATTCCCCGATTCGGTCGAGTTGTCCTGGAATGGAATCGCATGCCCGGCCAGATCGGTCTGTCCCGTCTTGCTCGGCGCGTACGTGACGTTGAATTCCATGCCCGTATTGGACAGGAATCCCGGAAGGAACGTGAACCCCTGGCGGTAGTCGAACTCCGCCCCTTGGATGCTGTTACCGCTGCCCTGAACCGGCTCGGTGATCGTGATGCAGCGATGCCGGACGACGCCGTCCTCGTCCGGCAGGCTGCAATTCTGCACGTTGCCTTGCTCGATGAAGCTCTGCACGTTGATGCGGAACAGCTCGAAGCCGACCATGCTCACCGGATTGATGTAGTACTCGACCGAGGCGCCGTAATTCGTGGAGCGCCACGGCCTGAGGTTCGGATTGCCCTGCGAACTGCCCGCCGCAACCTCGTACAACTGAGTGTTGTTCGGGGGAACATATGCCAGCGAATAATTCAGTCCCAGGCCGCCGCCCCAAGTCACGAGATCGAGCGGCTGCATGTTCTTCGATGCGGCGAGGCGAAGCGTCAGCTGGTGGGTCACGTCGAGTGCCAGGTTCATCGCCGGCAAGACGTCGTAGTAACTGCGCCGGGTGACCTGGGTGCCGATGTCCGCGGACTCCGTGCCGTATAATCCTGGCGCGCCGGACAAATGTTGCGTGACCTGGAGGTTCGTGTGGATCACCCGCGCGCCGATGTTGCCACTGAACGGCATGCCGCCCAACTCCTCGCCGAAGTCGGTTTGCAGATAGGCTGTCGATTCCTTCATCCACACGGCCCATGTATTTCCGGGGTCCTCCTGTGTCGTGGTCTGGGGATAGAGTGATTTCCAGTACGCCAGGGGATTGTCCATGGCGGATGGATTGACTGCCCAGAAGTTGATTCCCGAGCCAAGGATGTTGGTGTATTCCTGCCAGTTGTTGGCCAGCGGCGCCGGAGTCTTCGGCATCTGCAGTGCCGATATCGGGCCGGCACGGAAGTAGCCCTGCGAATTGCCAGCGCTGCAACCGCCACCGTTACCGTCGCCAGCCATGATCACATCGGCACCGACATAGCGCACCAGGCAGCCATTCGGGTCGCTGGCGCCCATGCCGGCGTACACGGGGGTGACCAGAGTGTATCCGTAATTATCGGCGGTATGGATGCTGTTGCGCACGCCGAAGTCGAGGTGAAAGCCGTGCTGAAGGTCGTAGTGTCCATCGAAGCGCAGCGCGGTGATCGCGGCGTTCGCATCATAATCGCCGGAGGACTCAATGGTCTTCATCGTCCAGCCGTTGGGGTTGGCGAAATTGCTGGCCATCGATGCGGGCATACCGATCGAGATGTAGCGGCCGTTGAAATTCGCGGTGATCGGAACCGTGTCCTCGGGAATTCCAATCGGGTTGAATACGCGGTTCCCGCCCAATTGGGCGGGGAATACGAAGGTACCGCAGGGCACGGAGTTAGGATCGACGCCGGCCATCAACTGGTTGGGCCACAGGCAGCCGTCGGAATCGGAGATGTTGAGGTCGGTTTCCACAAATGCCTGGTTCGCCGTCTCGCGGATGCCGCGCACGCTCCCTCTGAAGTTGCCGCCATTGTTGAAATCTATCTGAAGGTTCGCGTTCTGCGCCGTGGAGCCCGAGTTCGCGATCTGCGAGAACGATTCGACGTCGCCCGGCCACTTTTGGTACACCTGAGTGGTGTAGATCTGCGAACCGGCCCAAGCCGGGTCGGGCGGCGGCGTATTGTACTGACTCAGCGGGGTAGCGCCGGTGTTCATCGACTGCACCGGGACGTAGGTCGCGCCTTGCCAGGAGGTGGAATTGAACTGGAGGCCGACGTTGCGGTTGTACTGCCTCTGGTGCGCATAGAAGTAGTCGCTGGTCAATGTGAACCCGTCTCCCAGGTCCATCTGGAACGAAGCATTGCCGGCCGCGCGCTTGCGCTCAATGCTCGAGTTGTAGATGCCAATGTCCTGGCTTCCCATGAATACGCCGTTGGACTTGCCGTCGCCGTTCACGTCGACGCTACCGTCTGGGTTCTGCACGATCCGCGAAGGAATCGGCAAGCCGTTCCATGCCCCGACGAAGCCATTGTAGGCGCCCGCGCTCTCGGCGTTCTCACCGTCCAGAACGACGCCATACTGGTCGAGGCCCTCGCTCGAGCCTGCGTTCGCGCCCCCATTTTCAGGGCCGTTGCGCGTGGTGTCGGAGAAGTCGCCGGAAACCAGCAGACCCCAGCGGCCATCGCCGTTGAATGAAACGAGGCCGCTTGCCTCGGGACCATTCTTGCGACTGACATCCCCCCGTTCCCCGTCAGCGTTGTAGCTGAACGTGAATCCATGCGGGAGATCCCAGGGCCGAAAGGTGTGGAGGTCGAGCGAGCCGCTGATGCCTCCCACGGTCTGGCTTGCAGTGGGCGACTTGATGACGTCCACCTGATTGAACAGGGTCGCTGGCAGCGTTTCGAAGTCGGGTTGTTGCGATGTGATCTGGTCCGGCGTGATGAATACTTCCCCGTTCAGCATGCTGCCGACTTCAGGCAGGCCGCGCACATCCACCTGGCTGCCCTCGCCGGCGTTGCGGTCGATCTCTACACCGGTGATGCGCTGCAGCGCGTCCGTGATGGTCGTATCGGGCAATTGGCCGATACTCTCCGCTGAGATGCTGTCCTGGATGTCCGGAGCCAAGCGCTTCAGCTCGATCGCGCGTATCTGCGACGCACGTACGCCGGTGACTGTGATCGTTTCCAACTGGACCGTCTGCTCGGCTCCGTTTCCCGGCTCACCGGCCTTGGACTTGGCACTGTCGGCAGCGGGCGATGGTCTCGTCGCCGTGTCTTGCGCACTGGAGGCCGGCGTACCCGGGTTGTCCCCCGGAGCACCCGTGCGCGGCGATGCCATGGCTGATGCCGCCATGGCGGAGAGCAGCGCCATGGATACGGCGATTGACACTGGGTGCTTGCGATGTACGTTGGACACGGGCTTACCTCTGCTTGATGTTGTCAGGACTGCTTCCACTCCGTGTTTTCCCTTCGAAATGCGCATCCGCATACTGTCTATTTCGAAAATGCCACTCGCGCCAGCGCCCATTGGCCTTCGCGCGGATCGCCAGTCGCGAAGATGCACAGGTTGTGCACGCCATCCCCCTGCGGTGGCGACACTGTGGCGTCGAGTTTCGTTTGCCCCTTCGCCCGCGCCGCACGCGTCAGCGGCAACGTGGCGAGCAATGGCCCCTTGCATGATTCGGCACGAATCTCCAGCTCGCCGGCCGCGCCGGCCTTGGGGCGTACGGTGGCCCCCGGGGCCTCATCGCCGTAGCGCCATGCCACGCGTTCGACCGTCAAAGTGACGCGTTTGACGCCTTCCAGCGGCGCACGGGGCCACAGCCAGCACATGTCGCCGATATCCAGCTCATAAACCGGTCGTGGACCCCGTGCCGGCCGGCCGCCCCCGACGCGCATGCCCGGCTGGCCCGAGCAGGCTGCGAGCTCGCTTCCGTCGCGGCTGAACAGAGTGGAGCCATCCAGCACCTGCCTGCGCGGCCCGGCAAGTTCGAAGCCGTCGGGGGCGAACGTCGCCGCGCGAAGCACGGTTTTGTTTTGGGTGGAAAACTCCAGCGGGCGAACATACTGCGGGGAAGCCACAGTTGGTGCCGAACCGTCCGTGGTGTAGTGGATGGTTCCGAAGTTCGTCTGGTTGGAAAAGGCGACGCGCAGCGTTCCCTTGGAACCCGCAGTCACTTGCGACGCCGGTGCAAACGCCGTATCGGCATATCCGATGCCAAGTGCGCGGTACCGCGCGAGCTCGGCAGGCAGGCGCTGCAAGAAGCCGCCCCAGTCGTGCGCGCTCGCCGGCGACCACCCAAGTTCCGACAGCACCGCGATGCGGGGGAACAACGCACGCTGATCGCGCGCGAACGTCGGCATCAACTCCGTCCAAAGACAGGCCTGCACGCCGATGACATGGTTGGCTTCGGCGGCAGTCGCACTGTCCGGGATGACGGCCGTGTCATAGGCTTGCTGGAGCGTTACCTCGGGTGGTTGCCCAGGCCATTCGTCGGGCAGCTCTGATTGATAGTGGTCGAAGTACAGCGACTCCTGGGGAGTCAGGGCCACATCGTGCCCTTGCCTGATCGCTTGGAGAGCCAGGCGCCCGTCGTCTCCTCCGTGCCAGGACATCACCGTCTCTGATGTGGGAAGCGTCGCGCCCGCGAGCAGCTCGTCATCCCAGCCGACCGGCGTCCGCCCATGCTTGACGAGATAATCGGCGACCTGCTGGGTAAACCAGCCCTGCAGCTGGTCCATGTTGGCGAGGCCGAGCCGCCGCATCCGGGCACGCACTTCGGGCGACGCGTTCCACTGCTGCTTGTCGGCTTCGTCGCCGCCGATCGAGATGTATCGGGAAGGGAAGAGCCGCATGACTTCATCGAGCACATCGTCGACGAACTGCAACGTCTTCTCGTCGGGTTTCAGCAGCCATGGACTGACTCCCCAGTCAGTCCATACCGCCGGACGCTTGCCGGTGACGCCCAGCCACGGGTACGTCGCCACCGCTGCCTGCGAGTGTCCGGGAAGGTCGATTCCCGGCACGACGGTGACGAAGCGAGCGGCGGCATAGCGCACGATGTCGCGCACCTCGGCTTCGGTATAGAAGCCGCAGTAGGGCTTGCCGGCCGCGCCCGTCAATTCGATGTCGAGGCCCACCGCCTCGCGGCAGGCGCCCGTTTTCGTGAGTGCGGGGTACTTGGGGATCTGGAGGCGCCAGCCCTGGTCCTCGGTCAAATGCCAGAGCAACACGTTGAGCTTGCCGAGCGCCATCCAGTCGATCAATTTCTCGATCTCGGCCACGCTCTGGAAATGCCGCCCTGAATCGAGCAGCAGCGCGCGCCAGGCGAAGCGCGGGTGATCGTCAATGACGCCCTCTGCAATCGTAGCCGCGGAACCGTGGGTCCAACCTGGCGGTGTCAGCAGCTGCCACAGGGTGACTCCTCCATAGAACACGCCGCGCGGCGAGCGGGCGGTGACCCTGATACCTTGGGCGCCTATCACGATGCGATAACCGGCATCGCCCACGACACTCGCTTGCGGATCCACTGCGAAAATAATTGCGGAACCCGCGTCACCCGCACCGGCCGCGTTCAAATGCAACCCGCGTGTGCCTGTCACCAACTGTACGAACCGGTCCGCTATGGACTGAACTTGCTCGCGGTCGGCGCCACGCACGGCGACCCGCGCGCCATCCGCAATCTTCAGCACGCGCGACCCGGCGAGGCGCGCGCGGGCGGGCTGAGGCAACAGCGACCAGGCGGAAGCTGTAGGTGCTGCAGTGGCTAGCCCCCTGGCACCAAGCCATACGACGATGAGCGCAACGAAACCTTTCCCGATGTTCGGGCTCCGCTGTTTCACCTCAGGCCCACCGGTTTGTCGACCACGATGGCCGATTGCCGAGTTCATCTGTGGCTTACATGCTCTATTGATTCGGACGCTTGACGAATCAATACTGCCTCAGGATGACTTAAGTGTCAATCTGCTGGCATTACCGTTGTAGCTCGGTATAATAGTTCGGGCATATGACGAATCAACTCAGGACAGCCATGCCTTCCCAGCCGCTGGCCAGCGTGACCCGGCAGTTGTCGCGGCGGAGCGTGTTCGAGGCCCTTCTGCATCGCAGCCCCATCTCGCGAGCCGACCTTGCCAAGGTGACGGGCCTTTCGAAACAGACCACCTCAGAAGTCATCGACGCATTCCAGCAGCAGGGGCTGGTTCGGCCCGTCGGGAGGACTAGCGGCAATGTCGGACGGACTGCCGTGCTCTACGAGTTGAGCCCGGCGGGCGGGCACGTGCTGGGCATCGACTTGGGAGCCCGATTGACGGTTACCCTGGCCGACATCGCGGGCCGAGTTCTCGCCGAGGCAGATGAGCCCACCGACAGCCGCGGTGGCGCCTGGGCGCTCGAGCAGATCGCCCGGCTCGCCGACCGCCTGGCGCGCGACAACCACACGCACCCGAGCCGGATTCGCTCCATCGTGCTGGCCACCCCCGGGGTGGTGAATCCCAGGAGCGGTGCCATCGAGATGGCGCCCAACATCTCGGGTCTAGGTCATCTCAACGTGGTGGGATTCCTGAGTGAGAAGCTCGGCAGCCCCGTCGCCATCGAAAACGACATCAATCTCGCGCTGCTCGGGGAGATCTGGCACGGCTGCGCGCAGAAGGTAGCCAACGTGGCCTTCCTCGCGCTCGGCACCGGCGTGGGATTGGGACTGTATGTCAATGGCCAACTCGTTCGTGGCGAGAATGGCGCCGCCGGCGAGATCGGCTATCTGCCGATCGGCGGCGATCCGCTGCAAGCGGAAGCGCGCCTTCAGGGTTGCCTCGAGTATCAGGTAGGCGCCCACGGCATCGTGCGGCGATATCGGGAGGCCGGGGGATCCGACGTCGACTCAGCTCGACGGGTATTCGAACTCGCGCAGGCGGGCGATACAGTTGCCGCGAGCGTGATCGAGGAGACGGCTCGGCTGACCGGACTCGCGGCGGCAACGATCGTCGCCACCGTGGACCCGCAACTGATTGTCCTCGGCGGGTCGGTCGGTGCGCGAACGGACTTTGCCGATAAGGTAGCGCGTGTACTGTTACGGCTGGCGCCTCGCCCCGTGGAGATTCGCACCAGTACGCTCGGCAAGCGTGCGGGAGTCGTGGGCGCCTTATCGGTCGCTTTGAACAAGCTCCATGATGAACTCTTCGGCGTGGCGGACCTCGCCGCGGCCCTGCCTCTGCCGCCGCCCCGCGCGCACGCAAGTCGATGACACGCGAGAGTACCCATTGCTTTGCGGCCGACCTGGGCGGGACAAAGCTGGCTGCTGCCATGGCCGATGCCCGCGGCCAGATCGTCGCGGAGCTGACCGAGCCCACGGACCCGCGCGGCGGCGCGCACGTGGCCGAGCAGATCGCGGCGAGCGCCGGCAAGCTGGCGCGAACCGTGGGAATCGAGGCTACGCAGCTGCGTCATGTCATGGTGGGCGTACCCGGCGCGATCGATCCGCTCACGCGCCGGGTGTCCCTGACTCCAAACATCACGGGGCTGCAGGACTTCGATGTCCTCGATTACCTTCGCAGTCGCTTCGGCCCGGGCGTGGAAATCGAGAATGATGTCAATCTCGCGATGCTCGGCGAGCAGGCGCTCGGTTGTGCACGCCAGTGCCGCAACGCCGCGTTTCTGGCGCTCGGAACGGGAGCTGGCCTGGGTCTTCTCATCGACGGGAAGTTGTTTCACGGGGCGCGCGGCTCGGCCGGAGAAATCGCGGATCTGCCGATCGGGCGCGACCCGACCTCGCAGGCCGCGGCCACCTCCGGCACTTTCGAGCTCGAGGTGGGCTCGCTCGCCATCGTGGATCGATACCGCCGTCAGGGCGGGGCGACGGGCGTCACGGTACGCGATATTTTCAGGCTCCTGGAAGAAGGAGACGAGGTGGCTGCCGCGGTGCTCGACACGACGGCGCGCTGGGTCGCTCTCGCCGTCGCGACCCTGCAGTCGCTGCTCGATCTGGAGCTCATCGTGTTCGGGGGAAGCATCGGCGTGCGTGCCGAGCTCTATGAGCGGGTCCGGCGCGCCCTTCCTGCCCTCTTCTCACGACCCATCACCATCGCACCGAGCGAACTTGGCGATCGCGCGGGCCTCATCGGTGCCGTGTGCGCCGCAGCACAGGCCCTACGTCAGAACCGAGAGCCCGCGGAGAGCGCGCTGCAACTGCCGTGAGCCGCCGCACCGGCTGCGAGGGGTCCCCGGAGTGCCGATCGGGTGAATGACAAGCCAACACGCCTCAAACGGGCGCTGAATCGCTGGGACCTGATCCTCTATGGAGTGATCGTGATCCAGCTCACCGCGCCCATGCCGGTCTTCGGCGTCCTCAGCGCGCGGGCGGGCGGTCACGTCGTGACTACCATCCTGCTCGCAATGGTTGCGATGGCTTTCACCGCGATCAGTTACGGCCGCATGGCGCAGGTGTATCCCAGCGCCGGCTCGGCCTTCACCTACGTGACGCGGGAGTTCAACCCCCTCATGGGCTACGTGACGGGTTGGGCAATGCTCATGGACTATGTGCTCAATCCCCTCATCTCCATCGTGTGGTGCAGCCGGGCGGCCATGAATTTCGCGCCACACGTGCCCTATGCAGTGTGGGCGGTCGCATTCTTCGCGCTGTTCACGACCGTCAACCTGGTCGGCATCAAAAACTCCGCGCGCATCTCGGGCGCGCTGGCAGCGACCACAGGCGCCGTCGTTCTGGTGTTCCTCGTCTGCGCTGGAGGCTACGTCTGGCATCACTACCACGGCTCCCCAGGGTTCTTCATCCGGCCGTTCTACGATCCCCAGACTTTCCATGTCAGCGCGGTCCTCGGCGGAACCTCGATCGCCGTGCTCACCTATATAGGCTTCGACGGCATCTCGACGCTCTCGGAAGAGGTCGAGGACCCTCGCCGCAACATCCTGTTCGCGACCGTCGGCACCTGCCTGGTGGTCGGCATTCTGTCGGCGATCGAGGTGTATGCGGCGCAGCTGGTGTGGCCCACGGCTCTGCCTTTCAAAGACATCGACACTGCGTTCGTGGAGGTCGCAGCCAGAGCCGCCGGACCCTGGCTCTTCGTGGTGATGAATCTCGCGCTGCTGATCGCGGGCATCGGTTCCGGCGTAGGCTCGCATTTGGGCGCGGCGCGGCTCCTCTACGGGATGGGGCGCAGCAACGCCCTGCCCCCCAGGTTCTTCGCGGCCGTCGACCCGAAGCACCGCATCCCGCGCAACAACGTGATTCTGGTGGGGCTCATCGCACTCTGCGGAGCCTTCCTGATTTCCTACGGTCTCGGAGCCGAAATACTGAATTTTGGGGCGCTATTCGCGTACATGGGTGTCAACGCCGCCGCCTTGGCGCGCCACTACGTGCGCAATCCCGAGGGAAGATTGCGCGATCTCTGGCCACCCGCGGCAGGATTCGTCACCTGTCTGCTCCTCTGGCTCAACTTGAGCCACGCCGCGAAGATCGTCGGCGCCAGCTGGATGATCGTGGGGGTGATCGTCGGGGCCCTGCGCACGCGCGGGTTCCGCCAAGGGGTGCTGCGTTTCGAGGCGGGCACCGAGGATTGAACCCGCGATCAAGAGATGGCATTGCATCACAGTGACGAGTAGAGGAAGAAGGCCGAGGCCACCGCCATGACGGCAGTCGCGATCCAGCCCGTCACCTTCAGGCGCATCGAGATACGGAATTTTCCCATGATGCTCTTTCGAGCGGCCACCAGCATCACCATCGCCATGACAGGGACCGACACGATGCCGTTGAGTACGGCAGCCCACACGAGCGCCTTCATGGGGTTGATTCGCAACAGGTTACCCAGCGCACCCAGCAGGGTCGCAAGTGCGATCGAGGCATAGAACGCCTTGGCCTGTGACGGTGCTCGCGAGAAACCCACCGGCCACCGCAGCGCCTCGCCCAACGCATAGCCAGCGGAGCCCGCCAACACCGGGACCGAAAGAAGGCCGGTTCCCATGATCCCGAGGGCAAAGAGCACGAATGCCGAATCGCCCGCCACCGGTCGCAATGCCGCGGCAGCCTGGGCTGCCGTCTCGATGGCCGGATGTCCCCGCGCGTGCAGAGTGACCGCGGAGGTGACCATAATGGCGAGCGAGACAAGATTGGAGAATCCCATGCCCACGAGGGTATCGAGCCGAATACGGGCGAGTGCGCGATTTGCTTGTTTCGGCTGCTGCAGCAACGGCTGACGAGAGGACTGGGACTTCGTGTCCTCCACCTCCTGCCCGGCCTGCCAAAAGAAAAGATAAGGGCTGATGGTCGTGCCGAATATCGCGACCACGATCAACCAGAAACCCTGATCGAAGCTCACGGCAGGCCAAACAAGACCGCGGATGAGGCTGCCCCATGGAATCCGAACGGTTGCCAGCGTGCCAAAGTACGCCAGCAGCGAGAGCGTCAACCACTTGAGAACTGCAACGTACCGGGTGTGCGTGAGGAAGACCTGGCCGCCAACCGTGATCGAACCGAACAACAGCACGCCGAGCCATATCGGCACAGTGACCAGCAGCCGGAGCGATTGGGCCATCGCACCGAGATCGGCGCCAATGTTGAGAACATTGGCGGCGAACAGCAACCCTACGATGACCGACAGGACCCAGGCCGGATAGTGCTGGCGAAGATTGCCGGCGATTCCGCGGCCCGTGGTACGTCCGATTCGAGCACAAATCGCCTGGATCGCAACCATCAAAGGGTATGCCAGGACGAGCGTCCATCCGAGCCCGAATCCATACTGAGCGCCAGCCTGAGCATAGGTGGCGATCCCACTCGGATCATCGTCTGCCGCCCCAGTAATCAGGCCGGGACCCAAGGTCTGCCACAGGGGCAGTTTGCTCGGACCTGTAGAGCGCCCTTTATGCGACTTGCGCACCACAGAAGTGTGAGAACCGGCCACCGCGCTCCATTCGCTGCATACGTCAACGCGGCCTGAGCAAGAACCGAGCCCGATATGTCGAACGGTCGCGACTGCATTAAATCACCGTCCTCGCACAGCCGCGCTTACCGCGGCTCCAGGTGGTTCGCGTTGCACCATTCAGACAGAGTGCGTTGCCAGATCTCCTGGCAGCGAACATGGAACCGTGGGATTTCACCATCACCGCTGGCGTATTCGAGCTCATACTCGTGCGCAAAGATCGGCTGCTCGCAGAGCGAGCACGGCAAGCCAGAGCCCTTTCCGGCAAAGGCACTCTCTGGCAGCACTAGCGGCAGGGCGGCAATTTCGATTTTCCGTTCGGCAAGCAGGCGAAGCGCCGTTTCGTCCGGAAGTGCCATAAAGCCTCCAGGCAAAAATGCGGATCGGTACTAAATCTGGACCGCGGGCTCCCCAACTCGCGGGTGCCCGTCTGGACCACTAAATAGGAACGGGTCCGGTTCCCTTCAAGCGGGAATCCTCGAAAACCGCTGGCGCCTCGCGCCTCCCCATTTGGCCGAGAGCGGACGATCCCGCGGTAACACCGCGAGCTCGAACCCTGGCACGCGCCCCCCTCTTGAATTTTCCGTCGCCGTCCTTAGCTTTTTGGCCGCCCAAGCGGCGCATTGAACCCATAGGAGGTGCTTACATGTTCGGTACTACCACGAATATGCCGAGCTCGGCTTTTGATGAGCTTTGGCGCTTGCAGCAGGAAGTGGACGAGCTTTTCGGCAGCTGGAGCTCCCCCTTGGGGATCCGGTCGCTTCCCCGGGGGACTTTCCCCGCGATCAACGTCGGGCAGACGCCCGAGCGGGTGGACATCTATCTCTTCGCCCCCGGTATCGATCCCAGGAGTCTCGACATCTCGATTCAGCAGCATCTGCTCACGGTATCAGGCAAGCGGGAAATCAGGGTCCAGGAGGACGCGACCTACTATCGCCAGGAGCGCTTCAGCGGCGAGTTCCGGCGCGTCATCAGCCTGCCCGAGGACGTCGACCCGGAACGGGTGCAGGCCAAGTATGTCGAGGGCATCGTGCAGATCGGCGTGCAGCGGCGCGAATCGGCGCGGCCTCGCCAGATCGAAATCCAATGAGCAAAGCGGAGGTCTCTCACATGACAACCCATAGCGAAGTCACTCGCCACGGCTCCGGCGCCACGGCCGCGGCGCAATCCGGATCCGCCGAACTACGGGCGCAGTCCAGCGAGACAGCGGTCCGTCCTCCCGTGGACATCTGGGAGGACAAGGATGGCATCACGCTCTGCGCGGACATGCCTGGAGTCTCGAAGGACCGGCTCGAGCTGCGCATCGATGGCAACAGTCTGATCATCGAGGGTCAGGTGCAACTCGAGTTTTCAGGCAAGGCGGAGGCGCTGTATGCAGACATTCGCTCGAGCCTCTACCGCCGTACCTTCTCACTAAGCGGTGAGCTCGAGACCGGAAAGATCGAGGCAGGCCTCAAGGACGGCGTGCTGACGGTGCGCATCCCGCAGCGCGCCGAGCTTCGTCCCCGGAAAATCGAAGTGCGGGCTTCTTAGCGATGTCACTGCAGGGGGCGCCACTGGCCTCGAGTGGGGCTCGTGGCGCCTCCGTGCATGATGTTTGGCCGTGTAGGGATTGCACCTACGACGTAACCCATTGGTCTTTAAAGAACGTCTGAGTGCGATCGATCGCAGCGGCCCCAAAATGGGCCCTTCCAGCATGCCGTTGCACCCCACGTCCACCCGAATGCGGAGGCTACACGGTCTGCGCTTCGACTCGTGGGTGTCAGCTTGAGCCGGAGCGGTGCGCAACGTGTAAGCGCCAAGGGCCTGGAAGTGGCGCGGCAACTGTCCCGGCTCAGGCACGTAAATCGCTGTCGCGAAGACAAGCGCTTCGATGCATGCGCATCCATCTCATTTGCGTTATCAGCAACACAAGGTGAATTGGTCTCTCGGGTTCATTACAGGCACATGCGGCAGTTCAGCTCAATCTCCGAACAGTCAACAATCAGGAGAGCGCCATGAAATCTGTGATTGCAAGCATGCTTGCACCGGCTGCCCTTGCCCTGGTTCTCTGCATATCGGCAGGCTCTGATGCGTCAGCTGCCAACACGCAGATCATCGCCGCCGGTACCTCGCAGACAAACCTGCCCACGGAAACGACGTGGCCCGGAGCGCAGAACCCTCCGTATATCTGTTGCTGGAATGCGCAGGGCCAGTTCGTCACCTTTTCCTTCACCGTAAATGCCGGCTCGACGAGCCTGGCATTGCGCTACAGCGCCGGCAAGGCGGCCATCACGCGCAAGATCGAGTTGGACGGTGCTGTCCTCACCCCCAATCAAGTCTTTCCGCGTACCGCCAATTGGAGCACTTGGACCACGCTCATGCTGAATGAAACACTCAGCAGCGGAACCCACACGCTCACAGTCGTGTTCGACAATTCGTCCGGGTCCGCGGGCTATCTCAATCTCGACAATCTGGCGGTCACTCAATCGGTGGCCAGCGCGTCGCAGACCATTGCTGCCGGCACGTCGCAGACGAACCTGCCCACCGAGACCACGTGGCCCGGAGCACAGAACCCTCCGTATATTTGCTGTTGGAACGCACAGGGTCAGTTCGTCACATTCTCGTTCTCCGTGCCCGGCGGGTCGACCAATCTGGTTCTGCGCTACAGCGCAGGCAAGAGCGCGATCACGCGCAAGATCGAGCTGGATGGCGCGGACCTGGTAGCCGATCAGACGTTTCCTCGCACAGCTAACTGGAGCACGTGGGCCACGCTCACTCTGAATCAGTCCCTCGGCAGCGGAGCACACACGCTCACCGTCATATTCGATTCCCCCTCCGGCTCCGCGGGCTATCTGAACCTGGACAACCTGACCGTCAGCCAGGCCGTGACCAGCCCTGCACAGACCATCGCGGCAGGCACATCACAGACGAATTTACCCACCGAAACGACGTGGCCCGGCGCGCAGAACCCACCATACATCTGCTGCTGGAATGCACAGGGTCAGTTCGTCACCTTCTCCTTCACGACACCCGGTGGCGCCACCGACTTTGTCCTGCGCTACAGTGCCGGCAACGGTGCGATCACGCGCAAGATCGCTCTGGACGGCACCGTATGGATCGCGAATGAGGTCTTCCCACGTACGACAAATTGGAGTAGCTGGACCACGCTGGGTCTGAGTCAGACGATAAGCGCCGGCTCACACACCCTGACGGTGTTGTTCGACTCGACTTCCGGATCCGCGGGGTACCTCAATCTCGACAATCTCACTGTCGGTCAGGCTGGAGGCGGCGGTCCGCCCCCCACTGGAGCCATCGTTGCGGCGGGCTATGCCGATAGTGCGATGGGTTTGACGCCGTGGTCCGGATCCTCCAGCACCGTATTCATCGGGGAACCGGCCCAGTGCTGCGCGACCCACGGTCCGGATAACGGCGGCGCGGGATATGATGCCGGTGCAATAGAGATCACAAACTCAGGCTCCTCTGCGCTGACTGTGAGCGCGGTGTCGGTCGACTTCGGCGGCGGCTCGAGTCCCTCCAATTTCTCGCTTTGGGGCAGTGGCGCATCGCCCACGCTGCCTCAAACGCTCGCTCCGGGGTGGCACCTGGTATTGACGATGAGGTCGAGCTTCAATTTCGACACGTCGGATCTATTTGGAGAGGCGTGCCACATCAATTCAGGTGTGGTGCCTACCGTGCACGTGACGTTCAATAGTACGGTTACGGACTATCTTGACGATCACCAGATTCTCAACAGTGACGGCGCAGACCTGGCGTCTTGTCCGGGGGACGTCTCGGAACAGAAGGCATTCCAGACGCTGGCGCCAGGTGCGCAAGCACCCGCTTCCCCTGTAAACGACGTCCCACCCTCGGTCACTGGCACGGCGATCCCGGACCGCATCCTCAGTGCCCTTCCAGGCGGTTGGAATGCCAGTCCACCCCCCAGGCTGGTTCTGCAATGGATGCGCTGTGACAGCAGCGGTGGCAATTGCTCGCTGATCTCGGGCGCGACGGCAACGACCTACAGACCGGGGGCTGCGGACGTAGGCAGCACTCTGCGGGTGCGGATCACTGGCTCCAACAGCAGCGGAACTCTTGCGGTCTCGTCCGCTCCTACCGCGGCGGTGGCATCCGGCCCAACGGCACAGCAGATGGGTGACACCTCCACCGGGTTCACCTCGGTCTACGTCGATACCAGCACTGAGCTGTCGTCGATCTTCACGGCCCCTTCCTCCGGTACCACGACCGACTTCGAGTTTTTCGCTCGGGGCGCGGGAGGTACTCAAGTTTTCACACCGGCGATCTATTCCGTGGTGAACGGCAAGCAAGCCGCCCTGCTGGGGACGGGAGCCGCCACCACCGTGCCAAGGGGCACCGATGGTCAATGGTACGTATCGCGACTGAGCGGTGTTCCACTAACCAGGGGTGCGCAATATGTATTGGCGCTTTTCCCCTCTGGGGTCAAGGACACTTACGTTGGGGCCGAGACGAGCGGGGAGATGGCGTTCTTCGTGGATTACTTGCCTTAGGCATCATGGCCGCCGTGAAAAGGCGGCGAGTTGTTCTTCGGTGTCCACGGCGGCCTAAACTGCGGCGCTCGACAAAATGAGCCCGGGTGTGCCCTATAGATACGAATATCGCGCCTTTCAGGGTCGTTTCAGATGCGACAACCCCTAGCACCTCTTGCCTTCCCGGCACCGCCTGGCGGGCGTCCTGCTGCAGCAGGCGGGCGATCGTGTTAAGGCTTCGACCGACCGCCGCGAGCTCCCTCACAGCAGCCTGAAGGCTCGAGAGCTTTCGATCCGGCAGCGGCGCGAGCCGCCGCAGATGCGAGCGAACCAGAACCGACACGTAGGTCGCGGCAGGCATCGTCCGGGCGGCCGCCCGCTGGCGCAGCAGCGCCCGGCGGCGAGCCCGGGGGCCGCGAAAATCCCGGCAGCGCCCGCGAATGGTGGATCGGCGTAGGCTGGTCTTGTGATCCAAGACTTATCGATTTAGTATACACATCAGGAGGTGTATAGATGCGTACTAATATCGTGCTCGACGACCGGCTCGTAAAGGAGGCGATGCGGCTGTCGAAGGTGCGTACCAAGCGCGAGGCCGTGGATCTCGCCTTGCGAGAATACGTCTCGCGAAGCAAGCAGCGAGACATTCTGAATCTGCTCGACGATGCGCTGATTGCGCCGGATTACGACGTTCGCACGGTGCGACGGCGCATGGCCAGTGATCCTCGTTGACTCGACCGTCTGGATCGACTTGCTGCGTAGCCGCGAGACGCTGCCGGTCGCGCGGCTGCGCAAACTCCTGGAGCTCGGGGAGGCAGCCGCTTCACCGGTCATCGCGCAAGAGGTTCTGCAGGGAGCGACAAATCCGCAGTCTTTCAGCAAACTGCGCAGGTATTTCATGGGCTTGCCGCTGCTGGGCGCTCGCCGAACGGTCGAACTGCACATAGACGCAGCTGAGCTCTACGCGCGCGCCCGCTGGCGCGCCATCACGCCGCGAAGCCCGCATGATTGTCTGATCGCCGTCACGGCAATCCAGGACGACGTGCCGTTGTTGCACGACGATCGGGATTTTGAACACCTCGCCACCGTCGAACCTCGACTCAAGCTGGTGCCCCGGCAGCAGTAATCCCTAAGGCTATCGTAGAGTTCCTTCGCGACGATCATCTTTTCGATGACTTCAGCCTTACGCTCGACGACAAGGTGCGAGTAGCGCTTTACCATTGCGAGCGTCTTGTGTCCTAACACGTCGGCAATCTCGAGGAGCGATGCCCCTTGCGCGGCGAGCATCGAGGCCGTGGCGCAAGTCATGGAAGCGAAAGTCGCTGATCCCGGCTGCTTCGAGCGCGGCGTACCAGCGGGCATCGAAATGCTCATAGGGCGCATCGAGCTGCGGCTTTCCTGTCTTGGGATCGAGAACCATGGTCGGCGAGGGAAACAGGTACTCACTGCGCGCCGAGTTTTGAAGTTCGCGCTGCCGTAACGCTTCCAGCGCCTTGCCTGCGAGCGGCAGCGTCCGCTGCTCCCCGTTCTTCGTGTCGTGAAGGGTTGCGCGGCCGGCGGCCTTGAGCTCCACGTCGGCCCATTTCAGCGACACGAGCTCGCCGCGACGCGCGCCGGTCGAGATCGCGAGCAGGACCAGGGCGTCAAGCGGCGCCCATTCAGAGTTGGCGCACGCATGCAGCAGCGCAGCGCGCTCTTCGTCCGAGAGGAACCGGGTGCGGCCCCTCGGCTCCTTCTCGCGGCGGATGTCGCCAACCGGGTTGCGGTCGATGAGGCGGCGCTCCTTCACGGCGAAAGGCAGCAGATGCGAAAGCGTCGCGATGTAGCGGTTTACCGTCGCGCCGCTGCGGCGGTACTCCTTGGGCCGGATCATCTCGCCCGTCTTCTTGTCCTTCCGCGGCTTGCCTCGGGTAAAAGTTTCCGCACCGCAGGCGTCGCGCGCTTTCGAGACGGCGTCGGCCGTTATCTCGGCGACGCTCTTGCCGGCAAACTCCTTGGACCACCAGTTGAGCTGAAGCGTGCGGGCAGCGCGCTGCACTCGCCGAACTCCACCAGGACCGTCCCCGCGTAGTCTTTGGCGAGCGCATCGAAACCGGTGCGCTTCGCGGCGGCGTGCGGAAAGTGCCGCCCTTCGCGGATCGCCGTTTCGATCGAGGCCGCCCAGGCCTCTGATTCCTTCCGGTTCGGGAATGTCGCCGACTCGGACGAGCGGCCCTTTGCTCGCACCTATGCACGATAGGAAACGTCGTTCGTGAGCGGCGAGACGATGCGTTGGATTGAAGCCATATGCGCCTCGGTGCACTGCGTGCGGCGGTGAGTAAGTCGCGGCACGGGGATCTGCACGAAATGACGCATGCAGTGAAGCTTGCCAGGCTTTCCGCGCCGGCAAGCTACTCATATTCGAGAGACTTGGTGGGCCGTGTAGGGATCGAACCTACGACCAAGAGATTAAGAGTCTCCTGCTCTACCAGCTGAGCTAACGGCCCATTCAAAATTGGTGGGGTGGACGACGGGACTCGAACCCGCGACAACCGGGATCACAACCCGGGACTCTACCAGCTGAGCTACGTCCACCGTTGTCGCCTCCATCCATCCCCCGCCCCCGCGCAAGCCCGGCGCATCTCCGGACGCCCCGGCCTGCCGGATCCCTCGGCGGCTGGCGTGCCCGGCAGGACTCGAACCTGCGACCACCGGCTTAGAAGGCCGGTGCTCTATCCAACTGAGCTACGGGCACGCGGACTGCACCGCCCACTCGCCCGCACGCGCGGGGTCTCGTCGCCAGGCACCTTGCCATGCCATCGGTCTCGCGCCACGTGCCTGCATGCTGTCTGCCAGACCCGCCGCACGGGGGCGCGCATCATACGGAACCGGCCGTGGAAGCGTCAATTTGGGTTTATTCTTGGCGATCCCCATGCCGCCGTCACGCCACCACGCCCCCCCTTTCCCAGGCTCTCGCCGCCGCCCTGGCACTGGCTCGGGCCGCACCCACGTCACTGCTCCTGCAAAAAGCGCCGCCAGGGCTGGCGGGGAGGCGCGCGAGGTCGAGTGGCAGCTTACGGCACCCGACCTTGCCGTCGTCCGGCGCTGGCTCGAGCAGCACAGCGTCCTGGGCGAGCTGACCATCGAGCCGCTGCCCTCGCAGCAGCTCCGTGATAGGTACCTGGACACCGAAGACTGGCGCGTTTTCCGCGCGGGCTTTGCGCTTCGGCTGCGCGAGAAGGGGGCTGAGGCGGAGGCGACCCTGAAGAGTCTGCGCTCCGCGCGCGACGACGTCGCCGACCGGCGCGAGCTTACCGAAGCCCTGCCCGAAAGCAGGCCCCAGGCCCTGGCTCACGCCAGCGGTCCGGTGGGCAGCCGCGTCTGCGACGTCGCCGGCGTGAAGCCCCTTCGCACCCTCTTCGAGGTCCGCACGGCGCGCCAGCGATTCGCGGTCCGAACCGGCAATCCCGCGGTGGACGTGGGCGAGGTCGCTCTCGATGAGGCGCGGTTCTCGCGCGGTAAGGGCCGCCGCCGCCCCATGCTCCTGACGCGTGTCGAGCTGGAAGTCATCGGCCCCGATTCAGCCCCGCTCGAACGGCTTGCGCAGCAGCTGCGTAGCGAATGCTCACTTTGCCCAGCGACGGAAAACAAGTTTGCCGTAGGCCTGCGCTCGGCCTCCCTTGCACCGCCGCGCGTCGCGGGACCGGATCGGGAGCCGGCGCCGCCGCCGGCCGTGATCCATGCGTCGACCCGCGCCGGCGATTTCGCTGCCGAGGTGCTGCGCAGACTGGTTCTGGAATGGCAAGCCAACGAGCCCCCCGCCCGGCTCGGCGAGGGGCCCGAGGCCCTGCACAAGCTGCGCGTGACCGCGCGGCGGATGCAAACGGTCCTCAACCTCTTTCGCTCCTGCCTGCCTGCCGGCTTGCGGAGAAGTCAGCCGACGCTCAAGGGCCTGCTGGACGCGCTGGGTGTTGTGCGGGACGCGGACATTCGCCTCGAGGCGGCGAACTCGTTTCGCAGGGGCCTCCCCGAAGGGGATCGCGCCGGACTCGACCCGCTGCTGCAACACCTGCAATCGGAGAGGACACGCGCACGAACCATCATGCTGCGCGCGCTCGATGCGAAGCGCACGCGCGATTGGCTCGACACCCTGCCCGACCAGCTCACCCGAGCGCCGCTCCCCACAGCATCCGTGTCCGCGCGCAACGCCCCCGCGTTGGCCGTCGTGCCCGATCTGATCGACCAGCGCTACCGCAAATTGCGCAAGAGCGCCCGCCGGCTGACCCGCAAGTCATCGATCCCCGAGTTCCACCAGGTTCGGGTGCGCGCCAAGAAGCTGCGCTACGCCCTCGAGGTGATCGCACCGACCTACGGGAAGCCCGCGGAGAAAATGCTCGCGGCGCTGCACAAGCTGCAAAGCAAGCTTGGGACGCAACACGATGCGGACGTGATCTCCCGATACCTGACGCAACTCGCCAGCCGCCCGCCGGCGAGCTTCAGCGCGCCGACATTCTTCATGATGGGGAGAATGGCGGAGGTGCACGCGCGGCAAGCGGCCCATCTGGGTGGAAAGGTCGAGAGACCCTGGCGCAAGGTCCGCGGCAGGCACTGGAAGGCTCTGCGCGCGCGCATGGCTCGCGACACCCTGTCGATGAGCGACAGCCAAGATGGGCCCGTTAGTCTCAGTCACGCCGTCGGCGGCAACGGTAGTTTTTCCGGCGCGGCGGGCCGATGGGCATTCCGCGACGCGAGCGGGCACCGCGTATGGAACTGATCATCCTCCGGCACGCCATCGCTTTTCCGCGGGACGCGAAACGCTGGCCGGACGACACGCAGCGCCCCCTCACGATGGAAGGCGTGAAGCGGGCCCGCCGCGCCGCGGCGGGCCTGAAGCGCATCACCCAACGGCCCTCGCTGGTCCTGACCAGCCCTCTGGTGCGCGCGCGTGACACGGCCGCGGTTTTGGAGCAAGCCGCTCGCTGGCCCCAAGCGGTGGAGTGCGCGGCGCTCTCCCCAGAAGGGTCCCCGGAAGGAGTGCTGGAGGCTCTCAGACGCCGGGGAGCGAAGGCCGAATGCGCCGCTGTCGTAGGCCACCTGCCCCACCTCGGGCGGCTGGTGGCGCTATGCCTGCAGGGTGACGCCCGCTCCGACGCATTCGAGCTCAAGAAAAGCGCCGTCGTATGCCTGCGGTTCGAAGGGCCGCTGTGCGCGGGCCAGGGCGTGCTGCAATGGTCCCTCCCCCCAAGAATGCTTCGAAAGTTGTGACGTTCGAAAGCAGCCGATGAGCCGCCCCGGGGGCCGCGAGCCCGAAAAGTCCCACGGCTGGCCGCGCGAATCGCCGGGAGCGATTCGCGCTGAGAAATCAATGCGCACCCGCGGCGGCCTCCTTGCCTGCGCCGCCGCCCGTCTTCGAGGGCCGCGCGAGCCATACGAGGCCCGCCAGGATGACAAAGAGGAAGCCCGACACGTAGAAGATGTCGTTGGCTGAGAGCATGTATGCCTGGTTGTCGACCAGGTTGTTGAGCAGCGCGTAGCCCTGCTGACTGGTGAAGCCGCCGGCATGGAGTTGCGCCAACGCCTGCGTCATGGCGGCGTTCGAGCTCGTCAGGTGCTCTACCAGTTGCTCGTGATGCAGCGTTGCGCGCCGGTCCCAGAGAGTGGTGGTGATGGACGTCGCGAACGAGCCGGCGGTGATGCGGGCGAAGTTCATGAGACCGGAAGCCGCGGGGATGCGCTCGCCAGGGAGCCCCGAAAAGCCAAGTGTGAGCAGCGGCACGAAGAAAGTCGCCAGCGCCGCACCTTGGATGACGGTCGGAACCAGCAGCGTGGCGATGTCGGCCTGCGTGTTGAACCACGACCGCATGAACATCACCAGCCCGAAGATGAGGAACGAGCTGGTGACGATCCAGCGCGGATCGATGCGGGTGAGATTGCGGCCGACGAACGGCATGAGCAGGATGGCCAGCACGCCCACCGGCGCCAGCACGACCCCGGCCAGCGTGGCGGTATATCCCATGTACTGCTGCAGCCAGAGGGGCAGCAATACCACGTTGCCGAAATACAGGCCGTAACCCACGAGCATCGAGACCGTGCTCACGGAGAAATTGCGTCTGCGAAAGAGGCTCAAGTCGACGATCGGATGCTTGTCGGTCAGCTCCCAGACAAGGAAGACCACGAATCCAACCACCGCGATGATGGCCAGCGTCACGATGACCGGCGAGTTGAACCAGTCGAGATTTTTTCCCTTGTCGAGCAGGATCTGCATCGCTCCTACCCACAGCACGAGCAGCCCCAGACCCACCTTGTCGATTGGCAGACGCGCGGTAGGCGTCTCCCGGCGCCGGTAGATCGCCCAGGTCACGACGACCGCAGCGATGCCGATTGGCACGTTGATGTAGAAGATCCAGGGCCAGGAGTAATTGTCGGTGATCCAACCGCCGAGCACGGGCCCCACTACCGGAGCCACCAGCGTCGTCATCGACCATACCGTGAGCGCGACGCCTGCCTTGGCCTTGGGATAGCTCGCCAGCAGCAGCGACTGCGACAGCGGAATCATCGGGCCCGCCACCAGGCCCTGGAGCGCCCGGAATGCCACCAGCATGCCGATCGAGGGCGCGAGCCCGCAGAGGAAGGAAGCCAGCACGAATAACAGCGTCGAGGCGGCGAACAGCCGCACCTGCCCGATCCGGCGCGTGAGCCAGCCAGTCAGCGGCATGGAGATGGCGTTCGCCACGGCGAACGAAGTGATGACCCACGTCCCCTGATCCGGAGAGACGCCGAGATCCCCCGCGATGGAGGGAATCGCCACGTTGGCGATTGACGTGTCGAGCACGTTCATGAATGTGGCGAGCGACAGCGCCAGCGTGCCCAGAGCCAGCGCGCTGCCCTTGAGGCACGGCTGCTGCGGTGCGGCCGCGGGCGCCGCCGCCGCAGGCCTCGGCTGCGGCAGCGTGTCCTGTCTTTCCTGAATGACTGCGCTCATGTTGCAAGCCTCGCGCGGGGAACTGGCTCACCCCGCCCGCACTGCTAGTCGTTGAGCGCGACAGGCGAGGCGGATGGGACCGGGAAGGGCGCGGCGAGGATCTGAGCTCCGGCGCCTAGCCGCGACGCGAGCCGGCGAGAGG
Source organism: Steroidobacteraceae bacterium (assembly GCA_025451845.1). GTDB lineage: Bacteria > Pseudomonadota > Gammaproteobacteria > Steroidobacterales > Steroidobacteraceae > 13-2-20CM-66-19. The sequence continues at coordinate 124,756 of JANWJS010000010.1, read as the reverse complement.
CGCTCGCTCGGACCGCACTCGGAGCGTTCGCAGCAATGATCTGCCGCACCATCGCATCGGCCTGAGCCGTCACGGACTGGAAGACGTCTGTCGAGTAGTCAGCCTCGTTGGTGGCCACTTCGGGCAACCGCTGGCCACCGTCATCGCGTACGTTGACGTAGGCCTTCATGGACAGGCCGATCTGCAACGGATGCTGCGCGAGCTCGCGCGGATCGAGCGCAACCCGCACGGGAACGCGCTGCACGATCTTGATCCAGTTGCCGGTGGCATTCTGGGCAGGCAGCAGCGAGAACGCCGAGCCCGTCCCCGCGCCGAATCCGATGACCCTGCCGTGAAACACGACACCGCTGCCGTAGAGATCGGAGATCAGCGTGACCGGCTGCCCGGCACGCATGGTGCCAAGCTGCGACTCCTTGAAGTTGGCGTCGACCCATACCTCGTTGAGCGGCACCACCGCCATCAGCGGCGTTCCGGTGCTGACACGCTCGCCGAGCTGCACGTCGCGCCGGGCAACGAAGCCCGACACCGGAGCGGGCAGGACGGTGCGCACATAATTGAGATAGGCCGCATGCACGGCCGCAGCCGCATCGCGCACGGCGGGATTGCTCTGGAGGGTCGTACCGTCGACCCATGCCCGATTGGCAGCCAGCTGTTGCTGTGCAGCCGCCAGCCCCGCCTGCGCCGCCTTCGCCGCGTCCGCGGCGTGCTGCAGCTCTTCCTCAGAGATCGCGCCGCTGCGCTCGAGGCGCGCACGGCGCGCGTAGTCGCTCTGCGCCTTGGCGAGATCCGTGCGCCGGACCTGCACGTTCGCCTGCAGCGCGGAACTGGTCGAGAAGAGATTGCGCACCTGGCGCACGGTGCGCGCGAGCTGCGCCTGCGACTCCTGCAGAGCCACCTGGGCATCCGCGGGGTCGAGCCGCACCAGCGGCTGGCCAGCCTTCACGAACTGAGTGTTGTCCGCGCCGATGGCCACGACCGTGCCGGAGATCTGCGGGGTGATCTGCACCACGTTGCCGCTGACGTAGGCGTCGTCCGTATATACGGAGTAGCGCAGGTCGCGGTCCCAATAGACGCCCCAGGCGGCGCCCAGGACGAGGAAGCCGCCGAGAATGAACACGAGCCAACGCACCCTGGGGCTCTTCCAGGCCGAGGTTCTTTCAGTGTCGTCGCGAGTCGTCATGTCTCAATCTCCCAGTCCATCTCATTGCCATGGCTAAAAATGCCTAGGCAGATTTCTGCCGGTAAAAAAACGGTTGCCGTCCTCAGGCTGCGTTCTCCAACATGCGGCCGAGCAGGCCCTCGAGCTGGCGCGCGTCCGCGCGGCTGAAGCCGCGCAGGAAGCGGTTCTGAATCGACATCGAGAGCTCGCGCAGCCGCGGATAGACGGAGCGCCCCTGCTCGGTCATTTCCAGGTACACCAACCGGCGGTCCTGCGGGCAGCGGGCCCGGCGGATCAAACTCTTGCTCTCGAGGCGATCGATCATGCGGGTCATGGCGCCAGCGTCGTACGACATCTCCTTGCACAGATCGGACGCGGACTTCTTGCGCTCCGCGGCCGCCAGCCTGGACATCACGATGAACTGCGCTGCGGTGACACCTATTTCGGCGACGTGTCGGTCCGCAGTCAGCTCCCGGTCCAGGGCAGCCAGCAGCTCCGTCCGTACCTGACCCACCAGATGAGCCACACTCCTGCTGGGCTCGTAGTTGTCGCTGTCGTATATGGTCACCAAGATCGCTCTCCGTGAAAATCTCCCTGATGGGAGATGACGCGATCATACTTGCCTAGGCTGTTTTTGTCAAGGCTTCTATTGCTTGGGCAGCTTTTAACACGCGACGGACTCAGCTCAAGCTCTTCTCGAACCAGTGCTGGGCGTAGGGGTTGGCGTTGTACCGCGGGATTTCGCGGTAGCCGCAGGCACGGTACAGGTGGAGGGCTTCGGCGAGCGAGCCATGGGTGTCGAGGCGGATGGTGCGCAGCTTGCGCGCCATCCCCGTCCGCTCCAGCTCCGCGAGAAGGCGGCGCCCAAGGCCGAGCCCACGCACCCGCGGCGACAGCCACATGCGCTTGATCTCCCCTAGCCCGGGCTCGAGAGTGCGGATGCCGCCGCAGCCGACCGGCTCGCCGAAGAGCCGTACGAGGAGCATGCAGCCGGCCGGGGGCAGAAGGTCTTCCGCGGCCGGCGCGTCGTCGGCGTGCAGCTCGAATCCATTCGGAAATCGCGCCGCAAGCTCGGCGTAATATTTCTGCAGGCACCCCTCGGCGTCGACGGTACGCGGATCCGCTTCTCCGAACTCGATGCTCGAGGCGCAGAGCAGGCGATCGACCTCGCCCATTGCGGCTACCAGCCGCTGCGCCTGATCGGGGCTGAGGGGCGCGAGCATCGAGCGCGCCAGATCATCGGACAGTGAATTGAGCCGCTCGAGCTCCGCGAGCCCGGAGCGTGTCAGCCGGGCGATCCTGACCCGCCCGTCGGCGCCCGTCGGGTCTGTTCTCACGAGCTTCTTGCGCTCGAGCCCGCGCAGCAGGCGGCTGGCGAAACCGGAATCGAGACCCAGCCGCAGGCGCAGCTCGCGGACCGCGGCGCCCTGGGCGCCGATCTCGAACAGCAGGCGCGACTCCACAAGCGGCCGGTCGCGTCCCAGGTAGCGCTCGTTGAGGACGCCCAGCCGCCGGGTCACGGTGCGGTTGAACGAGCGGACTTTCTCGACCCCTTCCATTATCTGACTTTAGTCAGATATATGTTCAGCGGCAAGCGCTTCTCGCTGCAACCTAGGGCGCACGGCCCCCGCAGGACGCGTTCAGTGAGGGATGGATGCGAGTCAGCCGCCTGTCACTCCTTGCAGCGGCTGTCGCGGGCGGCTCCACGAGGAGCCTTGGAACTGGTCGGGGCAGCCGGACTCGAACCGGCGACCCTCTGCTCCCAAAGCAGATGCGCTACCAAACTGCGCCATGCCCCGGCCGGAACCCCGGGTAGGCCTCGGCACAGCAGAGGCTTCCGGGATCGCAGGAATCATATGCGAGAATGCCCGCCCCTCAAAGGGCTGGATCGCATACCCCATGACGGCGCAATTGATCGACGGCCGCCACCTCGCTACGGAGGTCAAAAATCAGGTTCGCGGCAAGATCGAGGCGGCGCTGGCGCGCGGCAGCCACCGCCCTGCGCTGGCCGTGGTCAAGGTGGGCAACGACCCGGCCTCCGAGGTCTACGTGCGCAATAAACGTCGCGCCTGCGACGAGGTCGGCATCCGTTCCGTGGCGCACGATTTGCCGGACTCGACCTCAGAGATCGCGCTGCTCTCCCTCATCGATGACCTGAATCGCGACGCGCAGATCGACGGCATCCTCGTGCAGCTGCCATTGCCCGTGCAGATCCAGCAGACCGCGGTGATCGAGCGCATTGATCCGATGAAGGACGTCGACGGCTTCCATCCCTACAATGTTGGACGGCTCGCACAACGGATCCCGGTAATGCGGCCCTGCACGCCCTACGGCGTAATCAAGCTGCTCGAGCACATTGGCGTCCCATTCAAGGGACAGCATGCCGTGGTCGTCGGCGCTTCCAACATCGTGGGCCGGCCGATGTCGCTCGAGCTGTTGCTGATGGGTGCGACCACGACCGTCTGCCACCGCTTCACGACCGGTCTCGAGGGTTATGTACGGCAGGCCGATATTCTGGTTGTCGCGGCCGGCAAGCCCGGCCTCGTTGCCGGCGAATGGATCAAGCCGGGTGCTGTCGTCATCGATGTCGGAATGAATCGCCTCGATAACGGCCACCTGGTGGGCGACGTGCGGTTCGATTCCGCCCGGGAGCGGGCCGGCTGGATCACTCCGGTGCCTGGCGGGGTGGGTCCGATGACGGTCGCGATGCTGATGCACAACACACTGGAAGCGTTCCACCGCCGGCACGAGCACGAGCGACCGCGTTGATCCGCAGGGCCGCGGGCCGGCGGCAAGTTCTTGCCGCTGCACCGCCACTCTCCCGACCCGCTCTACGGCAGCGGCGGCCCCAGTACCGCCGCAGCCGCGAGCAACGTCCCCAGCGCCACCTATAGCGGCGCGAGTGCGTTTACCTTAAGTGCGGGGAGCACCTTCAGCCGGTGGCGGCTCTACGCCCGCCGCCACTCCGTCCTGCCGTCGGGCTTGTCCTCGAGGATCACTCCGGCCGCCGCGAGCTCGTCACGAAGGCGGTCCGCCTGCGCCCAGCTCTTCGCCTTGCGCGCTGCGATGCGCGCCTGAATGCGCTCCGCGATCTCGCCGTCCGTCAGGGTCGGACCGGCCGTCGCTTTCGAGCCGCCCTGTGCGACGAATTTCGTGCCCAGGGAGAACCACTCCTTCGGAGTCACCGTGATTCCGAGTACGGCGGCAAGCGAACGCAGCTCCCCGCCCAGAGCCGCGGCGCGCGCGGCGTCCCCCGCATCCTTCGCGCTATTGATCTCCCGGGTCAGCGTCTGCAGGACTGCGATCGCCTCCGGTGTGTTGAAATCATCGTCCATCGCCTGCTCGAAACGGGCGCTGTATGCGGAGCCCGGCACCGCGGCCGGCTCCGGCAGGTCGCGCAAGGCCGTCATGATTCGCCCGAGGGACGCATCCGCCTGCTCGAGCGGCTCGAGCGAGTAGTTGATGGGCCCGCGGTATTGGCTCGCGAGCACGAAGTAGCGCAGCACCTCGGCATGGCGCACCACTTTCTGCAGCACTTCGCGCACCGTAAAGAAATTGCCGAGCGACTTCGACATCTTCTCGTTGTCGATGTTGACGAAGCCGTTGTGCATCCAGATCTCCGCGAAACGGTCGCCGGTAGCCGCGCAGGTCTGCGCGATCTCGTTCTCGTGGTGCGGGAACTTCAGATCGAGGCCACCGCCGTGGATGTCGAAATGTGAGCCGAGGATCGCCACCGACATCGCAGAGCACTCGATGTGCCAGCCGGGCCGTCCCCTGCCCCACGGCGAGTCCCACGCCGGCTCGCCGGGCTTGGCGTGCTTCCACAGCACGAAGTCGAGCGGGTCGCGCTTGGCCTCGTCGACTTCGACGCGGGCACCCGCGCGCAGCTCCGCCAGGCGCTTGCCGGAAAGGCGGCCGTAACCCTCGAACTTCGCTACCGCATACATGACATCGCCGTTCGGGGCGAGGTAGGCGTACCCGCCCTCGATGAGCTTCTCGACCATGGCGATGATGGGCGGCAAGTATTGCGTGGCGCGCGGCTCGAAATCGGGGCGGACGACGCCGAGCGCATCACAATCCTCGTTCATCGCCGTGATGAATCTCTCCGTGAGAGCGCCGATCGGCTCGCCGTTCTCCGCAGCGCGCTTGATGATTCTGTCGTCGATGTCCGTAATATTGCGCACGTGAGTGACGCTGAAGCCACGGTATCTGAGGTAGCGCTTCACGACGTCGAACACCACCATCATGCGCGCATGCCCGATGTGCATGAAGTCGTATACGGTCAGTCCGCAGACATACATGCGCACCTCGCCGGGCGTGATGGGCTTGAGCGGCTGCTTCTCTCCGGTGAGCGAGTTGTGGATGCGGATCATGATGTCTGCGCGTTACAGGGTTTGTTCGGACATGCCTCAGGCAAAGCGCGCGAGCCGCGCGTGCGCCGCACCCGCGGGCATGGCTTTGAGCAACGGCGCCAGCTCCGGCCCGTGGCTGCGGCCCGTCAGCGCGAGACGCAACGGCATATACAGCTCCGCGCCTTTCTTGCCGGTCGCGGCGCGGACGGCCGAGGCGATTGCCGGCAGGTCATTACCGCTCTGCGCTGCAGCGTGGGTCGCTGCCGCGAAGTAGCGCTCGCCCGCGTTGCGGATGGTTTCCTCGCCCTCGGCCGCGACCGCCGGGGGCGGACCGAAGACGATCTGCGCCCAGGGACGCGCGTCTTCCGGCAGCACCACGTTGGGTAGGATCGCCGCGACGAAAGCACTCGCGGCGGCCTCGCCGAGTCCGGCGGGCAGCTCCGGGGCGAGCCACCTGCGCGCCTCATCAGCCGGCAGGTGATGCACGGCTTCTTTCTGCCACACCCGCAACTGCTGCGCATCGAAGTGCGCCGCGGCCCGCCCGAGGTGCGTGGGATCGAACGCGCGGGCCATGGACTCGAGATCGAGCAGGCCATGCTCGCCGCTCGAGTGCCCCAGACGGAAGAGGTGGTTGCATAGGGCTTCGCGACGATAGCCGCTCTCACGGTACTCGCGGACGCTCGTCGCGCCGTGCCGCTTGGAAAGCGGCGCACCATCGGGACCGAGAATCAATGACACGTGTCCATAGCTCGGCAAGCGCAAACCCAGCGCCTCCAGGATCAGCAGCTGTCGCGGGGTGTTGGCCAGGTGATCCTCGCCGCGCAAAACCTGAGTGACTCCCATCGAGGCATCATCGACGGCGTTGCTGAAGAAGAATGCCGCCGTACCATCCGCGCGCCGGATGACGAAGTCCCCGATGTCATCCGACAGAAAGCTCTGCGGCCCGTGGACCAGATCCACGAACTCGATGCGCCTGCCTGCGGGAACGCGAAAGCGCATCGTGGCAGGCAGGCCCTGGGTCCGCTTGCCGCGGCGCTGCTCTTCCGAGAGCTCCCGGCAGGTGCCGGCATAGCGCGGCGGTTTTCCGGAGCCCAGCTGGGCGCGCCGTGCGGCTTCGAGCTCCAGCGGCGAGCAGAAGCAGGGATACACCGCGTTCTGCCGTTCCAGAGCCTCGAACAAGCGGCCGTAGAGCGCGCCGCGCTGCGACTGGCGGTAAGGTCCGCGGTCGTCCTCCCGGTCGGGCCCCGCGTCCCAGTCCAACCCCAGCCAGCGCAGGTCCGCGAGCACCGCCGCCAGGTGTGACTCCTGGCTGCGCTGCGCGTCGGTATCCTCTATGCGCAGCAGAAACCGCCCGCCGGCGCGGCGCGCCAGCAGGTAGTTAAACAGCGCCGTGCGTGCGTTGCCGAGGTGCAATTCACCCGTCGGGCTCGGCGCAAAGCGCGTCACCGCATTGCGATCGAACCCCGCGGGAGCTGTGCTGTCCATTCCGGTCATGGCAGCAATGGTACGGGGTTTACCCCTGGAGCGACATCGCCCAGCCCCCGAGGCCCCGCGCTGCTAAGATTCCCGCCTCGAACGACCTGCGACGGAGACCAGATGCGCGCCCGGCACCGGACCCTGACACTGAGACTTGCCTCGTCCCTGGCCGCCGCCTGCGCGTGCCTCCTGCTGCAGTCCGCGGCCCGCGCGGATGACGTGACCGGCTCGAATCCCGAGGTGCGCGTCACCACGAACATGGGCTCCTTCGTCATCGAGCTGCGGCCCGATCGCGCGCCGCTCACCGTGGCAGACTTCCTGCGCTACGTGCGGGAGGGCTTCTACACCAACACCCTGCTCCACCGGGTGGTTGCCAATTTCGTCGTCCAGGGCGGCGGCCACAACGCGACGGCACCCTATGACCTGAAGCCGACCTATCCGTCGATCGACAACGAGTCAGGCAACGGCCTGCAGAACAAACGCGGCGCCGTCGGGCTGGCGCGCGCCGCCGGCGCCCACACGGGCAACGCGCAGTTCTACGTCAATCTCGTCGATAACCCGGAGCTGGACCCGCTGCCAACCCGTTGGGGCTATGCGGTCTTCGGTCAGGTGGTGGAAGGAATGGACGTCGTCGACCGTATCGGGGTCGTACCGACGGGCTCGTTCGGCCCCTTCAAGGCCGACGCGCCGCTGAAGCCGGTCATCATCCAGAGCGTCGAGGTCATCACTCCGCCGGAGCTCTCGGCACCCTCGAGCACACCGCCAGCCGGGCCGCCATCGGGGACGCCGCCGTCGGGGGGACAGCCACCGGGAGCGCCGCAATCGTCACCGCCGGCGGCGAGCCCGCAGGAACAGCCCGGCAAGCCTGGCTCGCAGACACCGCCGTCGGGCACCCAGCCGGCCCCCTCGCCGCCGGCAACGCCCCCGGGCGCGACCGGCGACAAGTCATCGGGCGCAGCGCCGCAGACACAACCGGGTGAGGCCGACCAGCCTGACGGCACCTCACCGCGAAGGTGACATCGGTGCCGGACTCCGCGGCGCGGCGGGCTCCGGGCGCGGGGCCCGCCCGCCACCTATTCGTCTCCGACGTACACCTCGATACCGGGGCCCCGCAGGCGCAGCAGCAATTCCTCGCGTTTCTGCGCACGCACGCCGCGGGCGCCCACGTGCTCTACATCCTGGGCGATCTGTTCGAGAGTTGGGTGGGGGATGATGATGGTGCGGCTTCCGAAAACTCCGCGGTGCTGGCCGGCCTGCGCGAGCTGACGCGCAGCGGAGTTGCCTGCTTCCTGCTGCATGGCAACCGGGACTTTCTCATCGGCGAGGACTTCTGCCGCGAGACCGGCTGCCAGCTATTGCCCGATCCCGTGATTGCCGCGATAGATGGCGAGCCCGTGCTGTTGACGCACGGAGACGCCCTCTGCACCGACGACCACGCCTATCAGGAGCTGCGCACCATCGTCAGGACGCCCGCCTGGCAGAGCCGTTTCCTCAGTCTGCCATTGTCGGATCGGCAACTTCTGGCCAACGAGGCGCGCGCCGGCAGCCGCGCGCATACGGCAAGCACCATTCCCAATATCATGGACGTCAATGCTGCGGCGGTAACCGCGGCCTTCAAGGCTGCAGGTGTTCGAAGGATCATTCATGGCCACACGCACAGACCCGCGGTGCACGATGCGCTGGTGGAGGGTCAACCCGTCCAGCGCATCGTGCTGGGCGCGTGGTATGAGCAGGGCAGTTTTCTCTCGTACGAAAGCGGACGGTACGAGCTGCGGTCGCTGCCCCGCTGAGCCCTCATGACTGCGGATCCGCACCGGCACCCGGGTCTGCCCGTGGGGGCGGCGGCGGTATCGGTCCCATGCCCTTTCGCCGCATCATGAAGTGCGCCGGCCCGTGCTCCGGCATGAGCAGCTTCAGCTTCCTCATCTGCGTGGGGGTGAGTACGGCGGCAAGCTTCTGCTCCGTCTCCTTGCGGACGGCATGATGGGCGGCGCGCGCCTGCTTCATGGCCTGCTCCACCTGCTGCATGGCGGACTTCATCTTCGCGTGCCCGTCATCGAAGATCGACTGCATCTGTTGGCGCTGAGCGGGCGTCAGATCCAATAATACGGTGAGCCGCTCCATTCGCCACTTTTCCATCTTCTGGTGCCATTCCGCCGAGTTCTTCCACTCGCGGTGCGCTTGCCCTTGCGGCGGTGGCGAAGGGGGTGTCTGGGCGAGCGCCGTGCCCGCGATGGCCAGCATCGCCAGCAGGACAACAGTATGTTTTGTCATGAGATGCTCCGACCGGACTGGACGCGGATACTCTAGCTGCCGCAGCCGCCGTCCACAGTAAGCAATCTTTACCGCCGCCGCGGCCCCCCAACCCCTCGTAACCAATGCTTAGCGCCGCGGAGGCGGCGAGGCTTACCGGCCGCGCGGCAACGTGAGTCGGGCCTCGAGCCCTCCTTCGGGACGGTTCCGAAGGACGAGTGCGCCACCGTGCGCCTGCGCCAGGTCGCGCGCGATGCTGAGCCCGAGGCCCGTCCCGCCCGTGTCACGGCTGCGTGAGGACTCCAGGCGGTAGAATGGCTCGAACACCCTCTCGAGCTGATCCGCGGGGACGCCCGGACCGTCATCACAGACGCTGATCTCGAGTCGTGCGCCGTCCCGCACCACAATCCGCGCGCGGGCACCAAAGTTGACGGCGTTGTTGACGAGGTTGGTAATGCAGCGCTTCAACGCTTGCGGCTTGCCCGGGAAGGGCCCCAGGGCGCGCCCCTCCACTGTCACGTCCCTGCCCATCTCCACGAACTCACCCCGCACGGTGTCGAGCAGCAGGTCGACGTCCATCGGCTCGAGCGCCTCCTCGTCATTGAGACCCCGAAAAAGCGCCAACGCCCCGCGGACCATGCTCTCCATCTCATCGAGCTCCTTGCCGAACCGCGCCTGCAGCGCCGGATCCTCGATCTGCGTCTCGACTTGCAGCCGCAGCCGCGTCAGAGGTGTCTTGAGGTCATGAGACATGGCGGCCAGAACACTCGTCCGGCTGTCGAGATAGCGGTGCAGACGGTCCTGCATGGTGTTGAAGGCGTGGGCGGCATGACGCAGCTCGCGCGCGCCCTTCTCCTCCAGCTTGGGACTCCTCAGGCCCCGTCCGATGTCGTCCGCCGCACTCGCGAGCCGCGACAGCGGGCGGGTGATGCTGCGGGCTGCTATGTACAGGGCGATGACGAGCACGAACACCAGCAGGATCAGGTTGACGATGAGATTCTTCGGCAGCGGCGTTCCCGGCGCGGCGCGCGTCACCCGATAGATCAGGCTCGCGTGGTCGGGCAACCCGACAGCGACATCGTAAGACTGAGTTGGATGGTCCGCTGGCAGGCCCCAGAAGGGCGATGGGATCGGGATGACGACTGCGGCTGGCGCGACGGCTGCCCGCACAGTGACGTCGTAGCCGCTGCCGAGATCTGCCTGCAGTTGCTGCGTCAGCACCCGTTCCACGTCCGAGGCAAACGGCAGCCGGATGAAGATGTGTGGCCATCCATGCGTGTGGGCGGGCTGCAGCGCAGGCGGTGGCTCAGCCTGAGCGGGGGGCGGCTCGGGAGGGCCCGCATCAGGCGCTGGCGGCGGGCCGGCTTCGATCGGCAGCAAGAGATAGGGGATCCCCCCGTGGTGCCACGCGTGCATCCTCAGCCCCAAGCCTCGGCGCTCGCGGCGCAGCGCGAGCCGCGCCGCCTGCTCCTTCAGGCGTGCGACCGCCGGGGCGCGCTGATCCGGCGGCAGCTGCTCGAGCAGCAGCGTCATCTCCGTGATCCGCCGCGACCACTCGCGCACGCTGCTGTCGAGCACGAACCGCTCGAGATGGCGCGCGAAGAGATACAGGCTGGCGGCTTGCGCCAGCACGACCGCGATCACCAGAGCGGCAATCAAGCGGCCGAACAGGGACTGCGGCCAGAGTGCGACGCGCATGATGACTGTCGGGTGTCAGGTGCTCTCGACCGGTACGCCGATCACATAACCCTCGCCGTACACGGTCTTGATGATCTGTGGTGCGCGCGCGTCGTCGGCCAGGATCTGGCGCAGCCGGCTGACTCTGACGTCGATACTGCGATCGAAGGGATCCGCCTCGCGGCCGCGCAGCAGCTCCGTGAGCTGCGCCCGCGACAATACCCGGTTACCGGCGGAAAGCAACACGGCGAGCAGGCGGTATTCCGCACCGCTGAGGGAGACATCCTTGCCGGCCTCACTGGTCAGCGTCCGCCGAGTCGTATCGAGACGCCAGCCCCCGAACGTAAACCCGCGGACTACCTGCGGATTGGGGTCTCGCGGCGCACGGGCGGCGCGCCGCAACACCGCCCGAATGCGTACCAGGAGCTCCCGGGGGTTGAACGGCTTAGGCAGGTAATCGTCGGCACCGATCTCCAGCCCGACGATGCGATCGACGTCCTCGCCGCGGGCGGTCAGCATGATCACCGGGATCTGCGAATGGGTGCGCAGCTCCCGGCAGAGGGTGAGGCCATCCTCGCCGGGCAGCATCAGATCGAGCACGATCAGGTCGACCGCAGCGCGATCCAGGACGCGGCGCATCTCGCGGCCATCGGCAGCGGCGGTCGTGCGAAACTCGTTCTTCTCGAGATATTGACTCAACAGCGAGCGGATCTCGCGGTCGTCATCGACGATGAGGAGGTGCGGGCGGTCTGGCATCGCGAGAAGATAGTCGCGCCGTGCGCGCCTGTTGTAACGAACTGTTATCCCACGGGCTGCGGGACGTGTACCGGCGCACCGGAGTGGAAGCGAAGCTGCGCGTCCGGTGCCGTGGCGAGCTGCGCTTCGTTCTCCGCAAGCTCGCGCAGCCTCCGCCGCCACTGCAGCGCCGCCGCCTGCTGCGCGAGCTCGAGATACTGCTCGAAGTGCCGCGCCTCGGAGTGGGCGAGCTGGGCGTAGAAGCCGCCCACCTGCGGCGGCAGCCGCGGGGCGAGCAGCCGAAAGCGCTCGCAGGAGCGAGCCTCGATCAGCGCGCCCGTGAGGAGGAGATCGAGCTTGCGCCCCGGGTCCGCTGTGCGCAGCGGCGCACGCAATCCCGAGGCATAGCGCCCCGGCCGCTGGCGCTCGAAGGGGACCTCGAGCGCCGCCATGAGCTTCTGCACCTGCTCGAAGTGCCGCAGCTCCTCGCGCGCGAGGCGCGACAGGGCGGTGGCGAGGCGCCGATCCTCCGGATAGCTGAACATCAGCGCGAGGGCGCTCGATGCGGCTTTCTTCTCACACTGGGCATGATCGTTGAGAAGCTCCCGCCAGCGCCCGGCCGCCGCTTGCACCCAGCCCTGGGGAGTGGGCGCCAGGAGAATTTCCTTCTCGCCGTCCGTCATGACGTCAGGCCGGCTGGAGGAAGCGCTCGAGCTGCCGATCGAGCGCTTCGGCGGCTGCGAGCGCGCTCGGGAATCGCTCCTCCGGCCGTTTGGCGAGCAGCCGCTCGAGCAGAGGCTGCAGGCCGTCGAGCCCGGCGCCAAGCTGCGGCACCGGCTCCTTGCGGTGCTTGTAGATCACCGCCATCGGACTCTCGGCCCGGTACGGCTTGCCGCCCGTCAGCATCTCGTAAAGGATGACACCGAGGCTGTAGAGGTCGCTGCGCGAGTCGGTGGGCTCGCCGTGCCCCTGCTCCGGGCTCATGTAGTGCGGCGTGCCGAAGATCAGACCACGCTCCGTGAGATCCTGCCGCTGCTTCGCATCCTTCGAGAGCCCGAAGTCGATGAGGGCGATGCTGTTGTCCTCGCGCAGCATGACGTTGCCCGGCTTCAGATCGCGATGCACGACGCCGCCCGCATGCAGCGCCTCGAGTGCCCGTGCTATCGCGGCGGCCACGCCGACAGCCCACCGCGGAGCCACCTGCGACTTCATCCGCCGGCGCAGGTCGCCGCGCGCAAAATACTCCATGACCAACCATGCATGCTCATCGCTGACACCGAGGTCGAAGAGCCTCACGATCCCGGGGTGGCGGATGCGCTGCGCGATCTCGTATTCATGCAGGAAGCGGAGGAAGGAGTCCGTCGCCTCGCCCTGCTGGGGCTCATCGCGGACGACCTTGAGCGCGACCCACGAGCGGCTCTCGAGGCGCTCGGCCAGAAAGATATCGGCACGCGTGCCCGAAGCCACCTGACCCACGCGCCGGTAGCCCCGGATGAACGCGCCGCCGAAGCACTGCGACTCCGGCACGGCGCGCGGATCGTGAGGTTTGCTCGGGGGCTTTTCCTGGGGCATCGGCGCTCGCGTGGCGGTCAGAGGCCGGCGCGCAGCAGCTCGCCTTGGAGCCGCTGCCGCGCGAGCGGTGTTCCGGCCATGTTAAGAGGCGCGGATGACCTTGAGCATGCGCCGGTCGCCGCGCAGCTTCTTCGCCTCATCGGAGCGCTCGAGCTGCAGCCGCTCCAGGTACTCCGGCGTCACATCGCCCGTGACGTACTCGCCGGAGAAACAGGACGTGTCGAACTCGTCGACGCGCGCATCCTCGTGCTTGCAGGCGGCGATCAGGTCCTCGAGGTCCTGGTAGATGAGCCAATCGGCGCCGATGAGCCGCGCCACTTCGTCGACTCGCCGGCCGCTCGCCACGAGCTCCCGGGCCGCCGGCATGTCGATGCCGTAGACGTTGGGGAAGCGCACCGGCGGGGCGGCCGAGGCGAAATAGACCTTGCGCGCGCCCGCCTCGCGCGCGAGCTCGATGATCTGCGCTGAGGTCGTCCCGCGCACGATGGAATCATCCACCAGCAGCACGTTCTTGCCGCGAAACTCGAGATCGATGGCGTTCAGCTTGCGGCGCACCGATTTCTGCCGCTCTTCCTGGCCGGGCATGATGAACGTGCGGCCGATATAGCGGTTCTTGATGAATCCTTCCCGGTACTTGAGCCCGAGACGCTGCGCGAGCTGCTGAGCGCTCGTGCGGCTGGTGTCCGGGATCGGAATGACGACGTCGACGTCGTGGTTGGCCCGCTCCCGCAGGATCTTCTCGGCGAGGCGGTCGCCCATGCGCATGCGCGCCCGATAGACGGAGATATTGTCGATCTTCGAGTCCGGCCGGGCGAAGTACACGTACTCGAAGATGCACGGACTGTGACGCACGCTCGCCACACACTGGTGCGAGTGCAGCCGGCCGCTCTCGTCGATGAACACGGCCTCCCCCGGGGCGATGTCGCGCACCAGGCGGAAGGAGAGGCTGTCGAGCGCCACGCTTTCCGAAGCGAGCATCCACTCCGGGCCCCGCGGCGTATCCCGCTGCCCGAGGACGAGCGGGCGGATGCCGTTCGGATCACGAAAGCCGAGGATGCCGTGCCCGATGATCATCGCCACCACTGCAAAGGCGCCGCGGCAGCGGCGATAAACCGCATTGAGCGCAGCAAACACGTCCGCTGGAGTGATGCGCGGAGTGCCGATGCGTTGCAGCTCCGAGGCGAAAACATTCAGCAGCACTTCGGAGTCGGACGTCGTGTTGAGGTGCCGGCGGTCTTCTCGGATCAACACCTCGGCGAGCTCCGTCGCGTTGGTCAGGTTGCCGTTGTGGGCGAGGCAGATGCCGTAGGGCGAGTTGACGTAGAAGGGTTGCGCCTCCGAGGCGCGGTCGCATCCGGCGGTCGGATAGCGGACGTGGCCGATGCCGGCGTGGCCTTTCAGCTCGACCATGTGGTGCTGCTGGAAGACATCGCGCACCAGGCCGCTGCCCTTGCGGACACAGAGCTCCCCCTCGCCGGAAGTGGCGATGCCGGCGGCATCCTGACCGCGGTGCTGCAGCACCGTCAGCGCGTCATAAATGCGCTGATTGACCGCGCCCGTTGCGACGACACCGACGATTCCACACATGGTCCTACCTCAAAGAGCCTGCGCCGATCAGCACGCGCAAGCCGTTGGCCACCGAGTCACCGTAGTGGATCAGCATGGAATGCCGCCACCACACCTCGCCATCGAGCCTGAGCAGCTGCCCGAGGATGACGAATACCCCGATCAGCACCACCCCGCGTGCTGCGCCGAAAATGAAGCCGAGAAAGCGGTCCATGCTGCTGAAGATTGAAAGGCGCACGTAATGCCCGACCAGGGCCCCGAGCCCCGCGCCCAGGAGCAGGATGAGCGCCACGATGATGGCGCGCGCCGCCCAGGGCTTCACGTAGTTGGCAGCGAGCAGGCCGCCGAGGTGCGGCTCGATCATGTCGGAGAAATGCCAGGCCACCCAGAGCGCCACGATCCACGCGCCCAAGGCGATCGCCTCGCGCAAGAAGCCACGCACGGCGCCCACGATCGCCGACAGCACGACGGCGGCGATCACCACATAATCGGCTATGTTCATGCAGGGTTGTGCGAGAACGGCCTCGGAGCGCCGCTACCGCAAGTGCGAGGACCCCAGGAAACCGCGGCGGATTGTACAAGACCGTCCGGGCTGTCGCTCGGAAACCCATCACTTTACGGGAAGCAGCTCGCCATGATGGCCTAGGGTGCGCAATCGCGCGGCGAGACGTTGCGCGCTGGCGCGATCGCGCGCCGGGCCTGCGCGGACTCGCCAGAGGACGCGCCTCCCCGCCTTGGCTGGGGACACCGACGTGCGAAAGCCTCGGCCGGCGAGCGAGTGCGCCAGGCGATCGGCGTTATGACGGCTGGCAAAACTGCCTAGCTGCACCACCCATCCTCCGGACGAGGCCAACGCGCGGGCCTCTCGCACGGACGAACGTGTGGGCGATTTTGCGACTTGCAAGCTGCCGGATCCGGCCGCGAGGCTCTCCTGTGACACGGTCGCGCCTGATGCGGGGAATTGCGCCCCCTGGGGGGCCGCAGCCTGCTGCAGGACACGGCCCGGTTCCGAAATTTGCCCGGCGCTGGCGCGATCCGGGGGGCTGTCGGAGAAGCCTTCCGCGGGCTGCGCCGGCGCCTGCGCCGTGGGCATGGCCGGAGCCGGGTGGGCCGGGTCTGCTGCGCCGAGTGTCAGGGTATAGGAGCGAAGCGGCGGCTCCGCGTACGACGTCGGTTCGGCTGGCTGCGAGGCGGCAGCCGATGATGCAGCGGGCGCGGCGTGCGTCCCGATCGGTCCGGTCAGAAGCTCCGGAACCAACAGCACAATCAGCGCCACGAGAATAATGGCGCCCGTGAGTCGCTCTTTCACGCGGCGGAGTATACCCCAAGCCACTCGAGCGCCGGGCCCACAGTGTGCACCGAGCCGCAAACGACCACGCGATCGCCGGCTCGCGCAGCGGCGCGCGCCGCCTCGCAGCCTGCGCGCACGGAGCCGGCAAGCACCGGGTTCCGTACGAACGCACCGACACGGCGCTCGAGCTCCGCAGCGGAAATGCCCCGCGGCCCCTCCAGGCTGCAGAGGAACCAACCCTGGATCGCGGGCGCCAGCGCGCGCACGATTGCCGCAGCATCCTTGTCGCCGAGAATGCCGACGACCGCCAGGGTGCGTCCCTGACACGGCCGCTCCGCGAGCTGCGCGGCCAACACCTCGGCGGCCGGCGGGTTGTGCGCGATGTCGAGGATCCACTCGACCGGTCCGGGCACGATCTGCAAGCGGCCCGGTAGCCGCACCCGGCGCAGGCCGGCCGCAGCGGTCTGCGCATCGAGCGCCGCGACGACCTGCGCCGCCGCGGCGGATGGCCCGCCGCCGCCGGCGAGCGCCTCGAGCGCGGCAAAAGCCGTCGCGGCGTTGCGATACTGGATCGAGCCCGCGAGAGCCGAGGGAGGCAGATCGGCGAGGCTGAGGCGTGCTCCGCGATAACTCCAACGCGGCGGCCCGCCGGCGGCCGGCGTCACCTGCCAGCGAAAATCCCGCTCCGCGACATACGGCTTCGCGCCGAGGCGCGCGATCGCGGCGTACACGCTCGCCGGCATGCTCGCGGTGCCGAGAACGGCGGGGCGCCCGGGGCGGAAGATGCCCGCCTTCTCGGCGCCGATCTCCTCCACCGTCTCCCCCAGCCAATCGCGATGGTCGAGACCGACCGAGCAGACCACCGACACGTCCGCATCGACGAGGTTGCTGGCATCGAGGCGCCCGCCGAGCCCCACCTCGAGCAGCGCGAGCTCGACGCCCTGCCGCGAAAAGAGTTGCAGCGCTGCCAGCGTGTTGTATTCAAAGAAGGTCAGAGTGGTCGCCCCGCGAGCCGCCTCGATGCGCTCGAATGCCGAGACGATCGCCGCATCCTCCGCCTCCACGCCGTTGATGCGAATGCGCTCGTTGTAGCGCAGGAAATGCGGCGAAGTGAAGAGGCCGACCGAGCGGCCGGCGGCGAGCCACAACGCCTCGAGATGCGCCACGGTCGAGCCCTTGCCGTTCGTGCCGCCCACCGTGATGACTGCGCACTGCGGCCGATCGATCCCCAGCCGCCGCGCCACTGCACCGACGCGCGCGAGGTCGAGATCGATCGCCTTCGGATGCACCGCCTCCTGCAGTGCCAACCACTCCGCGAGCGATCGCGCCACGGCCGGCGGAGCTTAGGCGGCGGCCGCTGGCAGCTTCAGCAGCATGCGCAGCAGCGATGCGATCCGCTCGCGCATGTCGCGGCGATCGACGATCATGTCGAGCGCTCCGTGATCGAGCAGGAATTCGCTGCGCTGGAAGCCTTCCGGCAGGGTCTCGCGCACGGTCTGTTGGATCACCCGCGGACCCGCAAAGCCGATCAGGGCACGCGGCTCGGCGAGATTCAGGTCGCCGAGCATCGCGAGACTCGCCGACACACCGCCCATCGTCGGGTCGGTCATGACGGAGATGAAAGGCAGATGCGCCTGCGCGAGGCGCGACAGCGCCGCGGCGGTCTTGGCCATCTGCAACAGCGAGTAGAGCGCCTCCTGCATGCGCGCGCCACCGCTCGCAGTGAAGCAGACGAGAGGCTTGCCATGCTCGATGCAGTGGTCGGCTCCGCGCTTGAAGCGCTCCCCCACCACCGAGCCCATGGAGCCGCCGAGAAACTGGAACTCGAAGGCGCAGGCCACCACCGGCAGCTTCTCCAGCGTGCCGGCGAGCACGATGAGCGCGTCCGTCTCCCCGGTCGCCTTCTGCGCTTGGACGAGGCGATCCTTGTAGCGCTTGCTGTCGCGAAACTTCAGCGGATCCTCGGGAGTGATCTGCGCCCCGATCTCCTCAGTCGAAGCCGGGTCGAGAAAGCGCTCGAGGCGCTCGCGCCCGCCTATCCGCATGTGATGGCTGCACTTCGGGCAGACGTACAGATTGCGCTCGAGTTCCGCCCGATAGAGCACCGCATCGCAGGCCGGACACTTGATCCACAGGCCCTCCGGCACCGAGCGGGTGCGGCGCTCGGTCTTGATGCGCGAGGGCATGATTTTCTCGAACCAGGACATGAGGGCCGCCTAAGGTGGGAAGCCAGCCGCGATGATAGCGTCTTCCGGGGCAGTCCCGGCCGCGCCCATCCGGTCCTCCGCGGACAGCGGCAGCGCAAAGGCCTGCGGATACCGTACGCGCCAGAGGTACAGGCCGACCGCGGGGGCAGTGGCGGCGCTCAGCCGCCGGTCGCGCCCTGCGAGCACCTCCCCTGCCCAGGAGGGCACTGCATCGCCCTTGCCGATACGGATGAGCAGTCCGGCGATGTTGCGGACCATATGATGCAGGAAGGCGTTGGCCGTGGCCTCGATCACCAGCCAGTCGCCCTGGCGGGCGACCGTCAGCCGCTCCATGCGGCGGATGGGCGATTTCGCCTGGCACTGCGCGGCACGGAACGCGCTGAAATCATGCTCGCCCTCGAGCGCGGCAGCCGCCTGCGCCATGCGCTCGACGTCGAGGGAGCGGTGGACCCAGGTTGCCCGGGAGCCGAGCAGCCCCGAGCGCGAGGCGCGATTGAAGATGAGATAACGGTACGTGCGCGCTTGCGCCGAATAGCGCGCGTGAAAGTGCGGCGGCACGGGCCGCGCCCAGGAGATGCTGACATCGCGCGGCAGCTCGCTGTTGGCACCCAGTATCCAGGCCCGCGTGGTGCGGCTTGCACCGGTGTCAAAATGCGCTACCTGTCCGCGGGCGTGCACACCCGCGTCCGTCCTCCCGGCGCAGACGAGACTCACTGTTTCAGCGGCCACCTTGCTGAGGGCGCCTTCGGCGAGCACCTGCACCGTATCGCCCGAGCGCTGACGCTGCCAGCCGGCGTAGCGCGTTCCCTGATATTCGAGTCCGACCGCGATCCGCGTCATAGAAGCAGCACGACCTCTACAAGGCACAGGGAAGTGCGCCGCCGCCGCAGGTGGCAGAGCGTCGAGCAAAAAACCACGTTTTGCTCGACGCGCGCTGGGCCGGGCAGAAGGCCCGGATCCAGCGATTCAACTACAGCTTCAAACAATTACCCCGGCAGAGACTCCATCAGGCGCTCGGCCTCCTGGCGCTGCGCCGTCGAGCCCTCGTGCACGACTTCCTCGAGGATGTTGCGCGCGCCTTCGGGGTCGCCCATGTCCATGTAGGCACGCGCCAGGTCGAGCTTGGTGCCCACCTCACTCATGGTGACCGGCTCGAGATCCGGCAACGCGAGATCATCCGCAGACAACTTCTGGGTCGCCGTGAAGGCCGTATCCGGCACCGTCGCCGTGCCAACGTCGAGGTCGAGACCCGCGCCGTTTGCGGCGTGATCAGGCTCCGGCTCTGCGTCGCTGAGCTCGTAGTCAACGCCGTGTGATGCATCGAGCGCGGCCAGACGTGAGGTCGACCCGGAGTCATGGCCGTTCGCGTGGCCGTCGCCCTCCGACAGCACGGCCTCGAGCTCGCTCTCATCGATCTGCCAGGCATTGGTGGTGCCGGTAGGCTCCGGGACCGCCTCCTCCGGACGATGGCCCGCCTCCTCGATGAGGCGGCGCGAATGTTCATCCATTCCCGCGACCAGAGTGGGGCCTTCCGGCGAACCTTCCGCAGACACCTCGGTGGCCTCGCCTGCCATGTCCGCGGCTTCGAACCCGCCGAGATCGAGGCCCAGATCATCGATCGCGAGCTCCGCCGTCTGCTCACCGCCGCTTTGCTTCAGGGCCGTCTCGACCTTCTGCCGGATGGTCGGCTGCTCCGACACGCGCAACGCCGGCTGCTCGATGGTCGGACCTTCGATCTCCGTACTGAAGATGCCCGGTACCTCGTCGCCTCCCGGCAAGGTCTGCGTCATCTCACGCGTGGTGCCCGTGGTGGCGTTGTCGTGAGTATCGAGCAGTGCAATGTTCCGATCGGTGGCGGTGCCCGGCTGCTCCACGGTCGCCGCGGACTCGCCATCGCCCAGCGCCGAGCCAATGTCGAGGTCGAGCCCTTTCGCATGTGTACCCGTGCGGCCGGACGCCACATCGAAATCGAGGCCGCTGTCGCCCTGTCCGCCCGCGAGGTCGAGATCGACTCCGGCTGAGGCCGCACCGCTCAGCGCAGCGCCGCCTGCGAACAGTGCATCCTCCGGCGCGAGCTGCTTGCCCATGATCACGATCTTTTCCCACTCGCCCGGCGCCGCCTCGGCGCGGGTGTCCCCCAGCTCGCGCGCAGTCTGCAGGAACTGCTCCTTGTTGCCCCACACGAAGAAGACCTCGAGGAGCTTCAGTTTCAGATCCCGGCGCTCGGGCTCGCGCCCGATGGCGATGCGGATGAGGTCGGCGGCCTGGTCGTACAAGCCGTAGGCCATATGGAAGTCGGCCTCGGCGAGCGGGTCGCCCTGATCCAGGTTGAGCGCCGTCTCGCTGCTGATCGTCTGATCGCCCGTCGTGACGTGCTTGGCTGCTACGGGCGCCGCTGCTGCAATCCGCGGCCGCTCATGTGTCCCGCTCTCCTCCACGACGAACGCGTCGTCGTCATGCGCCGCGGGCCGCAGCGAGGCGGTGTCTCCCGCCGATGGCTCCAACCTCGTGTACGGGGAAGGTGTCGCTCCCCCCGCCGCCGCGAGACGGCCGAGCGAATCGTCGAGATCCGACTGACGGCGCGAGCGCCAGGCCCGAGAGCCGACGAAGGCGAGCGCCGCGACCACCAACAGTGCGATCGCCCACCAGTAGCTCGCGAGCGTATCCACGACGGACGGGCCCGAAGTCGGCTTGAATGCGGCCGCCTTCGTCGCTGGGGAATGTGCGAAGCGCGGCGCAGGTTTGGGCGCCGGCTGCGCCACGGCGGGATTCGTGGCGACCGGCGGCGGCGGCGGAGCCGTAGCTTCAACAGGCGGTGCTTGCGCCGGCGTCGGAGCGGCGGTTGCCGGCGCGTTGGCTTGCGCGGGGTGAGCCGCGTTGGCTGCCGCGGGCGGAGTGTTGGCTGTCGGAGCAGGCGGCGGCGCCGACGTCTGCTTGGCAGCGAGCTGCGCCTGCATGCTCGCCAGCTCTGCATCTTTCAGCTGGAGCGCGCGATGCTCGTCCGCAAGCTGTGTTTGCAGAGTCTGCACCTGCGTCTGCAGCGCCTTGACCTGTCCCGCGGAAGCTCCTGCGGTGGTCGCCGAGCCGGAAGCGCCAGCGCCGCCGGGAGGAGCCACCAGCCGCAGTCTTCCCGGGCCGGTTCCCGCCCCGGAGGTCGCCTGCGAGTTGCCGTGCCAGGCGGCGTACTGGCGGTGAATCTCCGCCGTTGCGGTGCGGGGCGAGATCGCCGCGACTGCGGCGTTGTCCGGGATACGCAGCACTGCGCCCGAGCGCAGCAGATTCATGTTGCGATCGAAGGCGTCGGGGTTCGCCTGGTAGATGGCTACCATCCAGGCCCGCGTGGCGCCGGCCTCGAGTCCAGCGCCGCTCATCCGATTGGCGATGCCGGAAAGCGTCTGACCGCGGCGCACGACCAGCGAGTGCGGCTCGTCGCCGGAGGCTGCAGCGGAAGAAGAAGGCTCGCTGGCGGCGGACCCCGTGGATTCCGCTGTCGCTGCCTCTGCCGGAGCCGCCATCGCGGACGTCTGCGAGCGAGCGATCTCACCCGCGCGCTGCGCCGTGCCGGTGGCAGCCGGCGCGACCTGCTGACTGGCGGCCTGCTGCGGATTGGGCACATAGATCGGCGGGTCGAGGAGCACGGTGTACTCGCGGATCAGGTGACCGCGGTCCCAATTGGCCTCGACGAGCAGAGTCAGCACCGGATCGGTGACGGGCTGATCCGATGACAGCTCGACTACTTCCCTGCCGTCTGCGGTGCGCACCGCCTTGACGTGCACACCGCTAAGGAACTGCGGCCAGTTGAGGCCGTAGCGGGCAAAAGTGTCCTGCGAAGCCAGATGAACCTGCAGGTTCTGCAGTCCATCCGGCGTAGCATCGAGCAGCTCGATCTGCGCCTTGAGGGGCTGATCGAGGGGCGACAGGAGACGGATGTCCCCGAGGCCGAGGGCGAGCGCTGCTGAGGGCACAACCAGCAGCAACGCCACCGCCCGGCTTGAGCGTTTGGCGACCATTTAGGACACCCCGGAAGGCATCAGTGAGTGGAATACGTTGTAAAAACAAAAGGATGGCTGCATTTCGGCAAGCTCATCCAATTCGGGCGGCAATATAACTTAATTGGGCGGAAAGCCAAAGCGACCGCAGCACGGAATAACTGAATTGGCGACCACGTCCCATAAGTTAAACCCTTTATCGATGGAAGGGATATTCAGGCACGGGCAAGACATAAACTGTGTCGTATTTCTAAGACTTGGCTCGAAGTCGCCTGCGGCGGTTTGCCCGGGCGCAATCGTGCGCCGAGCCGGTACTCGGCCCGTCCCGGGCCCTCTGGCATTTTCCATCCTGCGGCCCAGGGATGCGCCCTGAGCCGCTGACTTACTTGCTTTCGAACGGCGCACGGCCGGCGATATTCGGGGTCGTGGAGCGAACGTCCGCGTTCTGGGCTCTGTGGCGCAGGTAGTGGTCCAGCAGCACGATCGCCAGCATGGCTTCGGCGATGGGGGTGGCCCGCAGGCCCACACAGGGATCGTGGCGCCCGGTCGTCACGATGTCCACCGGCTGTCCCGCCGTGTCCACTGTCCGGCCCGGCACCTGGATGCTGGACGTCGGCTTGAGCGTGAGGTGGGCCACGATGTCCTGGCCGGAGGAGATCCCCCCGAGGATGCCGCCGGCGTGATTGCTGGCGAACCCCTCAGGCGTGAGCTCGTCGCGATGCTCGCTGCCGCGCTGCGCGACCGCGGCGGTGCCGGCGCCGATCTCGACCGCCTTGACGGCATTGATGCCCATGAGCGCTGCGGCGATGTCGGCGTCCAGGCGCTCGAAGACCGGCTCGCCGAGGCCGGGCGGCACCCCCGCCGCGATCACGGTCACGCGCGCACCGACTGAGTCGCCCTCCGAGCGCAGTTTCCAGATGAGCGCCTCGAGCTCCTCGACCCGCGCCGGGTCCGGACAGAAGAAGGGGTTCTGGTAGGCAAACGCCGGATCGCGCGCCTCGAGGGTGAGCGCGCCGACCTGACTCAGATAGCCGTAGATCCTGACCCCCAGCCGCATCGCCAGGTATTTGCGGGCGATGGCGCCCGCCGCGACCCGCATCACCGTCTCGCGCGCGGACGAACGCCCGCCGCCGCGGTAGTCGCGCAGGCCGTATTTCTGCTGATAGGTGTAATCCGCGTGCCCCGGCCGGAAGCGGTCCTTGATCTTCTCGTAGTCACGCGAGCGTGCGTCGGTGTTCTCGATGAGCAGGCCGATCGGGGTGCCGGTGGTGTGGTCCTCGAACACGCCCGAAAGGATGCGCACCTGGTCGCCCTCGCGGCGCTGGCTGACGAACTTCGAGGTGCCGGTGCGGCGGCGGTCGACATCCTGTTGGATGTCCGCCTCCGACAGCGCGAGTCCCGGTGGACACCCGTCGACGATACAGCCGAGCGCGGGTCCGTGACTCTCGCCGAAGCTGGTCACCGTAAAGAGCCTGCCGATCGTGTTGCCTGACATGTGCTGGACTACCTGGGAAGTTGTTCGGCAGTGAGGAGGAAGACCCCGCCACCACCGCGCTCGAATTCCAGCCAGAGGAAAGGGAGCCGCTCGTAGGCCCGGCGCACGGCTGTCTCGGTATTGCCGACCTCGACGATGAGCAGCCCGCGCGGGCGCAGATACGCGTGCGACTCCCGCAGGATCACCCGCACGGAATCGAGGCCCTCGCGCCCGGCCGCAAGCGCGAGTGGCGGCTCGTGACGATACTCGAGCGGAAGTCCTGACATCTCCCGCCGCCCCACGTAGGGCGGGTTGGCGACGATGATATCGTAGCGCTCGCCCGCGAGGGCGCCGAAATGATCGGATCGGATGAGGCGCACGCGCCGCCCGACCCGGTGGCGCCGGACGTTGCTCGCGGCTACCTCGAGCGCTTCGGGCGAGATGTCGACCGCATCGACATGGGCGCGTGGCAGGGCCTTGGCGCAGGCGATCGCGATGCAGCCGGAGCCGGTACCGACATCGAGGATGCGCCGCACCCGGCGCGGCTCGATCCACGGGGAGAACCGTCTCTCGATGAGCTCCGCGATCGGTGAGCGCGGGATGAGCACCCGCCGATCGACGCGAAACCGCAGCCCCGCAAACCACGTCTCGCCTGTGAGGTATACCGCGGGGATCCGCTCGTCGATGCGCCGCGTGATGAGCGCGTTCACGCGGTCGACGCCGCGAACGCCGACGCGCCGCGCATAGATCGCACTATCGGCCTGCGGCAGATCCAAGGCATGCAGCACCAGCGCCGCGGCGTCATCCCAGGCATTGTCGGTCCCGTGCCCGAAGAAAACGCCCGCCCGGTGCAGCCGTCGCGCGCTGCGCTCGATGAGCGCGCGCACCGTGCAGCTTGGGCGCGGCGGCCGTTTCGCGGCGGCTCTCATCGCGCGGAGAGAGGAGGACAGGTATGGGATAATTGCGACATGACCGCTCGACTCTTCTGGATCCTCGTGGGCCTGGGCGCCCTCTGCGCCGCGCTCGCCGGGTTTCTGCTGGCAGCGAAAGTTGACAGCCCCCGGCCGGTGCTGGCAAGCGGCACGTGGTTGCCGGACGCCAAACCCATCGCCGACTTTCACCTGATCGACAGTCAGGGGCGGCTCCTCACCCGCACGGCTCTCCTCGGTCATCCGACGCTCGTGTACTTTGGATTCACCCATTGCCCGGACGAGTGTCCGGATACGCTCGCGGCGCTGGCGCGAGTCAAGAAGCAGGCAGCGGTGCCGGGCCTGCAGGTGCTCTTCGTCACCGTGGACCCGCAGCGCGACACGCCCGCGGTGCTCGCCGGGTACCTGCGGCAATTCGACCCGAGCTTCCTCGGGCTCACGGGCGACACGGGCGAGATCCACCGCTTCGCCGCTGGCCTCGGGATTGGCGTCACGCGCATCAATCTGCCGGGGGGCGGCTACGACTTCGATCATACGATGGCGGTACTCCTGTTCGACGACCGCGCCCGGGAAGTCGGCGTGTTCACGCCGCCCTTCGACGTTCGGCAGCTCGCGCGATCCCTGAGCCGCGTAGCCTCGGAGCTGCATGCTGCAGCCTGACGTCAGCATGGATGCCTCAACCCCGTCCGCGGATTCGCCGACGCTGAGCGCGCGTCTCTTCGTCGCGCTGCAGTATCTGCTGCCGCAGCACTTCCTGTCGCGGCAGGTCCACCGGCTGACCCGCAGCCGCGTGAAGCCGGTGAAGAACGTGCTGATCGGCGCGTTCATGCGGCACTTTCACCCTGACATGAGCGATGCGGCGGACCCCGAGCCGCGCGATTATCCGAGCTTCAACGCCTTCTTTACCCGCAGTCTCCGTCCCGGATCGCGTCCCTGCGATCCGGATCCTCTGGTGCTCGCCTCCCCCGTCGACGGCACGGTGAGTCAGGTCGGACGGCTCGACGGCCTGCGCATGCTGCAGGCCAAGGGCCACGACTATTCCATCGCTGCGCTGCTCGGCAGCGCCTCAGGATGGGCGGAGCGCTTTGCCGGCGGCTCGTTCGCGACCCTCTATCTCGCCCCGTACAACTATCACCGCATTCACATGCCGGCCGCCGCCACCCTGCGCGGTGCATGGTTCGTCCCCGGGAAGCTGTTCAGCGTGAACGCAGTGACGGCGGCTGCCGTCCCCGGGCTCTTCGCTCGCAACGAGCGCGTCGTCTGCGCCTTCGAGGAAGGCCCCCTCGCCTTTGCGCTGGCGCTGGTCGGCGCGCTCTTCGTCGGCAGCATCGCAACCGTCTGGCATGGCGATGTGACCCCATGCAGCCCTCGCCGCGCGGCGGAACTGCCGGTCGATACGGGGCGGGCGCCGGCCCGGCTCGACCGGGGCGCGGAGCTCGGCCGATTCAACATGGGCTCGACCGTCATCCTGCTGCTGCCGCCGGACACCGCGGAGTGGCTGCCTACTCTGCAGCCGGGCTCGGCCGTGCGCGTCGGCCAGACCCTCGCCCGGCTGCGCTCGCCGTGACGGAATCGTCTGGAACGATTTGGGACGGCGCCGGCCACACCGATTGGCGGCCCACGGCCCCGCGCGAGATGTTGCAGTTGCGCGCCGAGCTGCTGGCGCGCACCCGCGCCTTCTTCGCCGCCCGCGGCGTGCTGGAGGTGGACACCCCGATCGTGGTCAACGCGCCGGTGACCGACGTACACATCCACTCCGCTCGCGTACTGCTCGAGGCGGCCGGTCCCGGGCAGACCACACGCGCGTCCTATTTTCTCCATACCTCGCCGGAGTACGCGATGAAGCGCCTGCTCGCAGCCGGTGTGGGCGACATCTATCAGATCTGTCACGTCGTGCGCGCGCTCGAGCGCGGCCGGCTCCACAACGCCGAATTCACGCTCATCGAGTGGTATCGTCTGGGCTACTCACTCGATGCACTCATGAGCGAGGTCGAGGCCGTGGTGCGTGAGCTCCTCGGCCGCCCGCGCGCCGCCCTCGAGACCGAGCGGGTGAGCTATCGCGAGGCATTTCTTGACGCCCTGGCACTCGACCCCTTCACGGCGCCGGCCGCGCAGCTGGCGGAGCACGCGCAGCGGGCGGGATTCAGCGGCGAAACGGCGGACCGCGACGAGTTGCTCGACCTGTTGATGGGCACTGTCGTCGGACCGCGGCTCGGCCGGCGCGGACTTTGCTTCGTGCACGGCTTTCCCGCGAGCCAGGCGGCGCTGGCCCGCCTCGATCCGGACGACCCGCGCGCCGCGCAGCGGTTCGAGCTCTACTGCGGCGGCATCGAGCTCGCCAATGGCTTTCACGAGCTGGCCTCGGCGCACGAGCAGCGCGGCCGCTTCGAGCGCGATATCGCAGAGCGGCGTCGACTGGGCCTCCCCGACACCGCCATCGATCAGCATCTGCTCGGGGCGCTGGAAGCCGGTCTCCCGGACTGCTGCGGCGTCGCGCTCGGCTTCGATCGCACCCTGATGCTCGCCGCGGGTGCGGAAAGGATCGACGCGGTGCTACCTTTTCCGATCGAGCGCGCCTGAATCAGGCCATAGCGGGAATCCGATGAGCTACCACAGCGAGCCGCACGACTTCACCGACAAGCGCACCGGCTATGAACAGCTGGCGGCGCAACTGCGCGGGCTGCTCGAGGGCGAGACGGACCCAATTGCCAACGCTGCCAACACTGCCGCGCTCATCTTCAATGCCCTGCCCGAGGTCAGCTGGGCCGGCTTCTACTTCTTACGCGAAGGCGAGCTGATCGTCGGGCCCTTCCAGGGAAAGCCAGCCTGCGTGCGTATCGCTCTCGGCCACGGCGTCTGCGGAACGGCCGCCGCAAAGCGCGAGACCCTCCTCGTCCCGGACGTGAGCGCCTTCCCGGGGCACATTGCCTGCGATGCGGCATCGCAGTCGGAAGTCGTCGTGCCATTGATTGCGGCAGGGCAGCTGGTCGGCGTCCTCGACCTCGACAGCACGCGACTCGCGCGCTTCGACGAGGTCGACGCGCGCGGCCTGGAGCAGCTCGCCACCCTCTTCGTGCAGGCCAGCCGTATAGTTTGAAGCGCTGAATCCGGGCACCCCCAGCGCCTTCGCTTCAGTTACTGCTTGGCACGCGAGACGTACTCGCCTGTGCTGGTGTTGATGCGGATGACCTCGCCCTCGTTGATGAAGAGCGGGACCCGCACCACGGCACCGGTCTCGAGCTTGGCCGGCTTCTGGCCGCCGGTGGCGGTATCACCGCGCAGACCAGGGTCGGTCTCCACGATCTTGAGCTCCACGTGCGCGGGCACGTTCACCACCAGCGGCTCGTTGTTCCAGAGGGTGATGATGCAGACGATGCCCTCTTTCAGCCACTGCGCGTTGTCGCCCAGGGCGGACTTGCCGGCCGTGTACTGCTCGAAGCTGTCCGGCATCATGAAGTGCCAGAAGTCGCCGTCCTGGTAGAGGTACTGCATTTCCGTATCGACGACGTCCGCCGCCTCCAGCGACTCGCCCGACCTGAAGGTGCGCTCGATGGTGCGGCCGGTCTTGAGATTGCGCACCTTGATGCGGTTGAACGCCTGACCCTTGCCGGGCTTGACGAATTCGTTCTCGACCACGGAGTACGGGTCGCCTTCGAGCAGGACTTTGAGACCCGAGCGGATCTCGCTGGTGGTATAGCTGGCCATTTCTTTCTCGCGGCTGGGGCGGCAGAATGCGCGGCCCGGTATTCAATGGGAAAAAAGTCGCCTGCGGCGCTTTTTTCGGACCGTGGCTCCGTTTCCGCTGGCGAAAGGCGTGACTTTTGCCGGCGGTCAGTGCCGCGGTGGTCGGACAGGCTTCTTAAGGGGTCGCGTATGATAACGACGTCGCCTCGGGCGCGCCAGCTCGAGCCTCGCACCTGGCAGCAGGAGCTCGCCGAGGCGATCACGAGCCCCGAAGAGCTCGCCGCCGCGCTGGGCTTGAGTGCCGCGGACCTGGCAGGCGTGGTGGCGGCCGGCCAGCACTTTCGCCTGCGGGTGCCGCGCAGCTTCGTCGCCCGGATGCGCCGGGGCGATCCCCGGGATCCGCTGCTGCGTCAGGTTTTGCCGGTCGCGGCGGAGCTCGCGCATGAAGCCGAGTACGTCGCCGACCCGGTCGGCGAGAGTGCTGCGCTGCGCACGCCCGCCCTGCTGCAGAAATACCGCGGCCGCGCCCTTCTCATCACCACGCAGGCGTGTGCCGTGCACTGCCGTTACTGCTTTCGCCGGGAATTCCCCTACACAGAGCAGAGCGGCGATGCGCCGCGTTGGAGCGAGGCGCTCAGCGCGATCGCCGCCGACCCGTCGCTCGAGGAGATCATCCTCAGCGGCGGGGACCCCCTGTCGTTGACCAATGCGCGCCTCGAGAATCTGACCCGCGCGCTCGCAGCCATTCCTCACGTTCGCCGCATCCGTGTGCACACCCGTCAGCCCGTGGTGTTGCCTGCGCGCGTCGACGAGGGACTCCTCCACTGGCTGCGCACGAGCACGCGGCCAATCGTCGTAGTGTTGCACGTCAATCATCCGAACGAGCTCGACGCGGAGCTCGCCGCCGCCTGCGCTAAGCTGCGCGCCACGGGTGTCACCCTCCTCAATCAGTCGGTTCTGCTGGCCGGTGTCAATGATGATGCGCAGGCCCTCGCGGACCTGTCACTGCGCCTCTTCGAGGCAGGAGTGCTCCCGTACTATCTGCACGCCCTCGACCGAGTGCGCGGCGCGGCGCATTTCGCGGTACCCGACGAGCGCGCGCGCGCCCTCGCCGGACAGCTGGCGGCGCGGCTCCCGGGATACCTCGTGCCACGGCTCGTCCGCGAGGAGCCCGGCGCAGCTGCGAAACTCGGCCTGGGCACCACATTCTGAGACGCAGGACTGAGACACAGGACAACGGGGCGCGCTCGGACCCGGTGCTAGAATTTTTCCGCGGCATTGCCGTCTTTGATCCCCGCATTCACGGAGAGCGCCTTGACCGAGCAGAACCCCGTTCCGCTCATCGTACTTTCTCCCACCCGGGACCCCGTCGAGGCGATCAACAGCATCCTGCGCCGCGCGGGGCATCCAGTGCACTGCACCTGGATTCCCGCGCTCGGGGATCTGCCCGATGCGTTGCCGCAGATCAACCCTGAGCTGCTGATCCATGTACGGGGACCGGCGGACGTCCTGAAGAGCATCATGGAGATACGCGATCAGGTGGCGCCCACCGTCCCGGTCCTACTGGTGGTTGAAGCGGTGGACGAAGCGGTTATCGCCGACGCCATGACGTCCGGTGCCCGCGATGTGGTCTCGCTGGCCAATCCAGCACGCCTTGCGGCGGTGATGGTGCGCGAGCTGCGAGCCTTCCGCCTGGAGCGCGCACTCATCTCCACCGTCAAATCCGCCCACGATGCCCGCAATCAGCTCGAGAGTGTCCTGCAGCGCTCGAACGATGCGATCGTGCAGGTCCAGGAAGGCATCGTCATCGATGCCAACCCCGCGTGGCTCGAGCTCTTCGGGGTCGCGGACTCCCTGGTCGGTCAGCCGGTGATGGACCTCTTCGACGAGGCCTCGCAGCCCGCGCTCAAGGGCGCGCTCGCCGCCTGCCTACAGGGGCGTTGGAACGATCACGCGCTCAAGGCCACCGCCGTGCTACCGGAACGCAAGACGATGTCCGTGGACGTCGTGCTGGCGTTGGGGGATCACGAGGGCGAGCCGAGCGTGCGGCTGGTCGTGCCGGCGAAGCCGCGCGACGAGCAGAAGCTCGTCGAGGAGTTGAGCCACGCGGTCCACTCGGACCATACGACCGGTTTCCTGCATCGGCGCGAGCTGATGGATGCGCTGGGCGCGCGCCTGGATACTGCGAGTCACGGAGGCATGCGCTGCCTCGCATTGATCAAGCTCGACTCCTTCGCAGCAGTCGAGCGCGATGTCGGCGCCACGGCGAGTGAGGACGTGCTGGTGGGAGTCGCGGCGATTCTAAAGGAGACGCTCTATCCCAACGAAATCGTTGGCCGCTTCGGCGGAGTGAGATTTCTCGCGCTGCTCGAGCGTGGTAATGAGAACGATATCCAGGCGTGGGGTAAACAACTGGTTGCGCGGGTGCTGAAGCACGCCACGCGCGTCAACGACAAGGCTGTTTCAGTGACCTGCACGGTGGGTCTCTCCATCGTTCCTCCCAGTACACCCAAGCTCGATGCCATCGTCGCAGATGCGGTCGAAGCGTGTGGCAAGGGCGCCAAGCAAGGCGGCAACCAGATTCTGACTTCCGGACGAGCCGACGTCGAGAACCGCGTCCAGTCCTACGATCAGGTCTGGGTCAAGCACATCAAGGCGGCGCTCATGGAGAATCGCTTCCGCCTCGCGCAGCAGCCGGTGGCGAGTCTCCAGGGCGATGACCCGCAGATGTGGGACGTGTTGATTCGCATGGTCGATCCGCAGGGCAAGGAGGTGCTGCCCGCGGAGTTCATGGCCGCCGCGGAGCGCAACGACCTGTTGAAGAACATCGACCGCTGGGTCGTCGGCGCGGCGCTGTCCTTCGCGGCGCAACGGCGGCCGCAGTGCCTCTTCGTGCGGCTCTCGAAGGACACCGCGCGGGATGCCACTTTCGTCGAATGGCTGGACGGGCACATCCGCTCGACGCGCGCCGAGCCGGCGCGGGTCTGCTTCCAGGTGACCGAGGAGGTGTCGGCGAGCTTCCCGCAGGTGCGGGTCCTCGCGGGTGGGCTGCGGCAGCGAGGATTCCGATTCGCGCTCGAGGCGTTCGGCTCCGGCCGCGACAGCCCAGGCCTTCTGCAGTCGGTGCCGCTCGATTTTGTGAAGATCGATGGCGCGCTCGTGCAGGGACTGGCGCGCGATCAGCAGGTGCAGCAACGGGTGCGCGCCTTGGTCGAGTCAGCGACCCAGCGCAGCATCCACACCATCGCGGAGCGTGTCGAGGACGCCAACACCATGGCCGTGCTGTGGCAGCTCGGCGTGCAGTACATCCAGGGCTACTTCGTCAACGCGCCCGAAGAAGTCGTAATGGGCTAAGCCCGAACGCACACCGTGGAGCGGGCCAAGGCCGCGGTGGGCCCATCAACCCACCAGCACCGTCTCCAACCGATCGACCTTTCTCGGCCAGCCGCGCGGCAGCACGGCACCGCGCTGCGCACGCTGTCCGCGGTAACTCTTGAGGTCCGCCCAATCCAGAGTCTTCTGCTTCTCGCCCGCCCAGAGCGCGACCGAGCCCTTCGGCGGCACCACGGCGACTCCGGTCATCAGCTCCTCGCGCGCGGCCGCCTTCTTGCCCGGGATGTCGTACAGCTTGTTGCCCTTGCCTCGGGGCATCTCCGGCACATCCCCGACCGGGAAAGCGAGGAGCTTGCCCTCGCTGCTCACCACCACGACCAGGGCCTCCGGCGAGAGCACGAGCGCCGGCGGCAGCACGATGGCGTTGTCGGGCACGTTGAGCACCGTCTTGCCGGCTCGGCGGTCGGTGATCAGCTCCTTCAGGCGCACCGTGAAGCCGTAGCCGGCATCGCTCGCCAGCAGCCACAGGTCCTCGGGCTCGCCCATCATCACGCCGGCGAACTTGGCGCCGTCCGGCGGGTTCAGACGGCCGGAGAGCGGCTCTCCCTGGCCTCGCGCCGAGGGTAGCGAGTGCGCCGGCAATGAGTAGGTTCGGCCCGTGCTGTCGATGAAGACCGCGGCCTGGAGACTGCGGCCGCGAGCCATCGACTGGAAACCGTCACCGCTCTTGTAGGAAAGCGAATGCGGATCGATCTCGTGGCCCTTGGCCGAGCGGACGAAGCCGCCGGTCGATAACACCACCGACAGCGGCTCGTTCGGAATGAGGGTGGTCTCATCGATGGCCTGCGCGGCCTCGCGCTCGATGATGCGCGTGCGCCGGTCGTCACCGTGCCTTTCCGCATTCTCACGGATCTCGCTGGCGACGAGCTTCTTCAGCTTCGTCTTGCTCTTCAGCAGCGCCTCCAGCTCCTCGCGCTCGACGGCGAGTTGCTTCTGCTCCTCGCGGATCTTCATCTCCTCGAGGCGCGCGAGGTGACGCAGGCGGGTATTGAGTATTTCCTCGGCCTGCTCGTCGGAGAGCTTGAAGCGCTTCATCAGCACCGGCTTCGGCTCGTCCTCCCGGCGGATGATGCGGATCACTTCGTCGAGATTGAGATAGACGACGAGGAGGCCCTCGAGGATGTGCAGCCGCCGGTTGACCCTCTCCAGCCGATGCTGCAGGCGGCGGGTGACCGTGGCAATGCGGAAGTCGAGCCATTCGGCCAGGATGGCTTTGAGTCCCATGACGCGCGGGCGTCCATCGAGGCCGATGATGTTGAGGTTGACGCGGTAATTGCGCTCCAGATCAGTGGTCGCGAAGAGATGATTCATCATCTCCACCAGATCGACGCGGTTCGAGCGCGGAATCAGCACCAGGCGCACCGGATTTTCGTGATCCGACTCGTTGCGCAGGTCATCCAGCATCGGGAGCTTCTTGGCGCGCATCTGCTCGGCGATCTGTTCCTCCACGCGCCGCGGTGAGACCTGGAACGGGAAGGCCGTGACGACGGCGTTGCCATCCTCGATTTCATAGACGGCGCGGGCTTTGAACGAGCCGACGCCATTTTCATAGAACTCCTTGAGGTCCGCGCGCGGCGAGATGATTTCCGCGCCGGTCGGCAGGTCGGGTCCCTTGATGTGCTTCATCAGTGCCGCGGTCGTCGCCTCGGGGTCCTCCAGCAGATGAATGCAAGCGGCCGCCACTTCCCGCAGGTTGTGCGGCGGAATATCGGTCGCCATGCCCACCGCGATGCCGGAGGTGCCGTTGAGCAGCAGGTTGGGCAGGCGCGCCGGCAACATGACCGGCTCTTCGAGCGTGCCGTCGAAGTTCTGAGTCCAATCCACGGTGCCGTGCGCCAGCTCGGACAGCAGGACTTCGGAATAGCGGGTGAGCTTCGCCTCGGTATAACGCATCGCGGCGAACTCTTTGGGATCGTCCTGCGAGCCCCAGTTGCCCTGGCCATCCACGATGGTGTAGCGATAGGCGAAGGATTGCGCCATGAGCACCATCGCCTCATAGCAGGCGCTGTCGCCATGCGGGTGGAACTTGCCGATCACATCACCGACCGTGCGGGCGGACTTCTTGTGCTTGGAGGCGGCTGAGAGCCCGAGCTCGCTCATCGCATAGATGATGCGGCGCTGCACGGGCTTGAGGCCGTCGCCAATCGCGGGCAGGGCGCGGTCGAGAATGACGTACATCGAGTAGTCGAGGTACGCCTTCTCGGTGAAGGTCCGCAGGGGTTGGCGCTCTACCCCCTCGAAGTTCAGTTCCTGGTCTTGCATGGGAATGCGTTTGCTGCTCGGTGCTCGGCTGTCAGTCGCCGAATGGTGGATTGAACTTCGGAGCCTTGCTGCTAGACCTGGACGTCTGCGAGGTTGCCCTTTTGCTCCAACCATTCGCGGCGGTCGCCCGCGCGTTTTTTGGCCAGCAGCATGTCCATGAGTTGGTCAGTATCGTCCTTGCCGTCGATCGTCAGTTGCACGAGGCGGCGGGTGCGCGGGTCTATCGTCGTCTCGCGCAGCTGCGAGGGGTTCATCTCACCCAGGCCTTTGAAGCGGGTCACGGTGGGCCTGGTGCGCGGACTTTCCTTCTCTATCCGCTTGAGCATCTGGTCGCGCTCGCCATCATCGAGGGCATAGGACACCTGTTTGCCTGCATCGATCCGGTAGAGCGGGGGCATCGCGACGTGCACGTGGCCGTTGGTCACGAGCGGGCGGAAGTGCCGGAGGAAGAGCGCGCAAAGCAGAGTTGCTATGTGCTGACCGTCGGAATCGGCGTCGGCGAGGATGCAGACCCTGTGATAGCGCAGCTGGCTCAGATCCTGGGAACCCGGGTCTACGCCTAAGGCGACGCTGATGTCGTGCACTTCCTGGGAGGAGCCGATCTCGCCGGACTCGAGCTCCCAGGTATTCAGAATCTTGCCGCGCAGGGGCATGATGGCCTGGAAGTCCTTATCGCGGGCTTGCTTGGCGGAGCCGCCGGCGGAGTCGCCCTCGACCAGGAAGAGCTCGGAGCGGCGCGGATCCTGACTCGCGCAATCGGCGAGCTTGCCGGGCAGCGCGGGGCCGCCGGAGATGCGCTTGCGCACGACGCGCTGCGCGGCTTTCGCGCGTTCCTGGGCGTTGGCAATCGCGAACTGCGCGATGCGCTCGCCGGCGTCGGGATGGCGGTTGAGCCAGAGGGCCACGGAGTCGCGGGCAAAGCCTTCGACCAGCCCCGCCGCATCGCGCGACGCGAGGCGCTCCTTCATCTGGCCGGCGAACTGCGGCTCGTGGATCTTCACCGAGAGCACGTAGTTCGCCTTGTCCCAGACGTCCTCGGGGGTGAGCTTGACGCCGCGCGGCACGAGGTTGCGGAACTCGCAAAATTCGCGCACGGCCTGCGCCACGCCCGACCGTAAACCGTTGACGTGAGTGCCGCCCTCGGTGGTCGGGATGAGGTTGGCGTAGCTCTCGCCGATCGTGGCCTCCGCGCCCGGCGCCCACATCAGCGCGAAGTTCACCGCGTCGCTTTCCTCCTCGCGCGTACCGGTAATCGGCTCGTTCGGCAACCGCTCGTTGTCGGCCAGCTCCTCGACCAGGTAGGCGCCGAGGTCGCCCGTGTAGAACCACTCATCCTTCTCGCCGGTGGCCTCGTTGCTGAAGGTGATGCGCAAGCCGGCGCACAGCACCGCCTTGGCCTTCAAGGTGTGCTTCAGCTGCGGGACCGAGAATTTGTCGGAATCGAAAAACTTGGGGTCGGGCCAGAAGCGCACGGTGGTGCCGGTGTTGCGCTGGCCGACGGTGCCCACCACTTCGAGCTTGGAGTGGACTTTGCCGTCCTTGAAGCTGATGTTGTATTCCTTGCCGCCGCGCTTGATCCAGCACTCGAGATGCCTGGAGAGTGCGTTGACGACGGAAACGCCAACGCCATGCAATCCACCAGAGAATGTGTAGGTCTTTTCGGAGAACTTGCCGCCGGCGTGCAGGCGGGTGAGGATGAGCTCGACGCCGCTCACTTTCTCCTTGGGATGGATGTCGACGGGCATGCCGCGGCCATCGTCGGCGACCTGCATGGAGCCGTCCTTGAAGAGCGTCACGTCGATCTGCTTGCAGTAGCCTGCGATCGCCTCATCGACGCTGTTGTCGACGACCTCGTGGGCAAGGTGGTTGGGCCGCGAGGTATGGGTGTACATGCCGGGGCGGCGGCGCACGGGCTCCAGGCCGCTCAGGACTTCGATGTCGGAGGCAGTATAGGAACTGTTCATCAGGGATGGGCTGGCGAGGATCTGCCGCTAAAGGCGCGAATCTTACCCGGTTTTGGCGGGCTGTCTCGGGCTCCGGAGCGCGGCGCACGGTTCTGCGCCAGAGCCAGCTTTGCGCTGCTCCTACTTCAAGTCCGCAGCGAGTGCGGCCCTTACGGGCTCGGGAACGGGATCCATGGAATGGCGGTAGCTGTCGTGGTCGATGCCAGCCGCGAGTGCCGTTCCGCTCTTCAATGCAGCAATCATGAGCGCAGTGAGCTCGAAGCGCAGGAAGTGCACCGCGGAGGTCTTCTCGGCGTTCTCGCGCTCGAGGTCTTCGTCGGCGATGGCATACACGCGGTCGTGGCCGCGTACTTGCACCCAGCAGCGGTCTTCCAGACCGATGAGCAGCGCGAGCTGGCGCTGGCGCTCGGTGACGTCGGGGAATTCGATGAGAAGCGTCGCTTTCCAGTTGCTGCCGTCGGGGATCAGCGGGTTGTAGGAGTCGAGCTCCTCGCGGATGCCTTCGGGCTCGAAGATGCGCTCGGCGCGCAGCATCTCCTGCACCTGGTACTGCATGGTCAACCGGTCCTCGAAGGACCAGGTGACGTTGGGCCCGACCGCGAGCTTGCGATCGCGCTTGTGCTCGAGCACGCGGGCGCGGAAAGCGGAGCGCTCCCGGGCGTAGATCTCGAGGCTCATGAGGTCGGCAGGGGTCAGCTTGTCCATGGCGTGCTCCTAAAAGAACATGCGGGCCGGTCAGGCACCGGAATGTGCCTGGGACTACAGCCCGTAGGCGAGCCGCAGGAGGGTGAGCGGATGCTCAGGCTCGCGGTCGCCCTCGAGGCCGCTCTCGATCTGATGGCCGGCCATGGGGCAGTCGCTTGCGTAGTGCTCGGCGGCGGCGGACTGGACACGCTGGATCACGGGGCGCCCGATCTTCATCGAGGCGGCGCGGAATTCCTTTTTCACGCCGTAGGTGCCGTTGTGCCCGGAGCAGCGCTCGATCGGCTCCACGGTGGTGTCGGGGATGAGCCGCAGCACGTCGCGCGTCTTGAGTCCAATGTTCTGCACGCGCAGGTGGCAGGCGACGTGGTAGCTCACCTTGCCGAGGGGGCGTTTGAAGTCCGTACGCAGGAGGCCTGCGCGGTGGCGATGCATCAGGTACTCGAAGGGATCGAAGATGCGCTTGGCCACCCGCTGCACGTCGGCGTCGTCCGGAAACATCAGCCGCAGCTCCTGCTTGAACATCAGCACGCAGGAAGGGATCGGGGCGACGATGTCGAGACCCGATTCGATGGCGCCGAGGACCTTCGGGATGTTCTGCTCCTTCAAGCGCGCGACGGTGGCGAGATCGCCCAGCTCGAGCCGGGGCATGCCGCAGCAGTGCTCCTGCGCCAGGAGCGTCACCGGGATGTCGTTGTGCTCGAAGACGGCAACCAGGTCCTCGTTGATTCCCGGCTCGTTGCGATTGCCGTAGCAGGTGGTGAAGAGCGCCACTTTGCCCGTGGTCTCGGGAGTCGGGACTGCCTGGGCTGCGGCCGTCTCGCCCAGGCGGCGCAGGCGCTTGCGCGCCGTGCGGGAGTGGTACTCCGGTATGGGCGCGCTGCGATCGACCCCGAGCGTCTTCTCCAGCACCGCGCGGCCCGCGCTCGAGCGATTGACGGCATTGACGATCTGCACCACCACGGGGATGCCGGCAATCCTTCCGACCGCTTCCGTTGCAGAGAGCGCGCGATTGCGCAAGCTGATGCCCTCTTTGCGCGTCCGCAGCGCTTTGGCGCGCAGCATCAGATGCGGGAAGTCGACGTTCCAGGGATGCGGCGGCACGTACGGACACTTCGTCATGAAGCACATGTCGCAGAGATAACAGTGGTCGACGACCTGCCAAAACACCTTCTTGTCGACCGAGTGCACCTCGCCGGTATCGGTGGCATCCACCGCATCGAACAGCGTCGGAAAGGCGTTGCAAAGGCTGAAGCAGCGGCGACAACCGTGGCAGATGTCGAAGACGCGCTCCATCTCCTGGGTGAGCGCGGCCTCGTCATAAAAGGCGGGGTTCCGCCAATCGATCGGATGGCGAGTGGGTGCCTCGAGACTGCCCTCGCGGCCTGCGGCGGGCGGCTGCGAGCCCCCATCGCCGGATGAAGTAGGTGTAGAGCTCATGAAGGAAAAGGCCGTCAGCGCGGTTGCGCACCTGATTCCACGCAGGCACAGGGATGTGCCCCGCTGCCGCAGGTGGCGGGGCCGCGGGCAAAAAACCGCGCTTTTTGCCCGCGGCGCGCTGGGCCGGGCAGGATGCCCGGATCCAGCGCCATGAACTAGATTGCTTCCAGAGCCTTCTGGAAGCGATTGGCGTGCGAGCGCTCGGCCTTGGCCAGGGTCTCGAACCAGTCGGCGATTTCGGCGAAGCCTTCGTCGCGCGCCGACTTGGCCATGCCCGGGTACATGTCCGTGTACTCATGAGTCTCACCGGCGATCGCCGCCTTGAGATTGAGCTTGGTATCGCCGATGGGCAGGCCGGTCGCCGGGTCGCCCACGGCCTCGAGGTACTCGAGGTGGCCGTGCGCGTGGCCGGTTTCGCCCTCGGCCGTCGAGCGGAAGACCGCCGACACGTCGTTGAATCCCTCTACGTCCGCTTTGGCTGCGAAGTACAGGTACCGGCGGTTCGCCTGAGATTCGCCCGCGAACGCGTCTTTCAAATTCTTCTCGGTCTTGCTGCCTTTGAGGTTCATGCCGCTCTCTCCTGCTTAGACTGGGTCTAATGAGGGGAGCGACTCTAAGCCCCGAGTGCCAGCGCGTCAATCGCATTGACCGCCGCTGCCGCCCCTGTATAACGTCTGTCGTTTATGTCCGAAGCCAAAACTCCCGATTTCGAGCAGGCGCTTGCGGAGCTCGAGGCGCTGGTCGCGCGCCTGGAGCGGGGCGATTTGCCGCTCGACGAAGCCTTGCAGACGTTTGAGCGGGGTGTCGAGCTCACGCGGCATTGCCAGGGTTCGCTCAAGGTCGCGCAACAGCGGGTGGAGATCTTGCTGAAACGCAATGGCCAGCCGGAACCCGAGGCGTTCAGCTTCGCGGAATCCCAGGACGGAACACCCCCCTCGAGCTGAAGAACGGGTCGCCAAGGTAGGATTCTGTGGCGGCCATGCGACAAGAGAGACTGAGAGTGGCGCTGCGCGCCGGTGTAAACTGCCGAAGATGACTTCCCCGCCGAACACTTACCCGCTGCTCGACGCGATTGCGTCACCCGCCGACCTCCGACAAGTGCCTGTGGCGAAATTGCCGGATGTGGCGCAGGAGCTGCGCCAGTTCCTGATCCACACGGTCAGCACGCGCGGTGGGCACTTCGCTGCCGGCCTGGGCGCGGTGGAGCTGGCCGTCGCCCTGCATTATGTCTACGACACGCCGCATGACCGGCTCGTCTGGGACGTGGGGCATCAGGCGTATCCGCACAAGGTGCTGACGGGGCGCCGCGATCTGCTGCACACCATCAAACAGCCGGGCGGCCTCGCACCTTTCCCGACGCGGTCGGAGAGCCAGTACGACACCTTCGGTGTCGGCCATTCCAGTACTTCGATCAGCGCGGCTCTCGGCATGGCGATCGCCGCCGGGCGCCTCGGCGAGTCGCGCCGCGCCGTAGCCATCATCGGGGATGGCGCGATGACCGCCGGCATGGCCTTCGAGGCGCTGAATCACGCCGGCTCGCTACCCACCGACCTGCTCGTCATCCTCAACGACAACGACATGTCGATCTCCGAGAATGTCGGCGCGCTTTCCAACTATTTCGCCGCCGCGCTCTCGGGACGGGTCTACCGACACCTGCGTGAGGGCGGCAAGAAGGTTTTGAAGCCGATTCCGCCGATCTGGGAGCTGGCTCGCCGCTCCGAGGAGCACCTGAAGGGCATGGTGCTGCCCGGCACGCTCTTCGAGGAGCTCGGCTTCAACTACATCGGACCGATGGACGGCCACGATGTGCGTGCGCTGGTCAGCACTTTGCGCAACGTGAAGAAACTGGGCGGCCCGCAGTTCCTCCACGTGGTCACCCGCAAGGGCAAGGGCTATGCGCCGGCGGAGGCCGACCCGATCAAATGGCATGGACCGGGCCCGTTCGATCCGGTCAGCGGCACGATCTTCAAGGAGGCCACCTCCGGACCCTCCTACTCGCAGATCTTCGGCAAGTGGCTCTGCGACA
The DNA here is from genome assembly GCA_025451845.1 of Steroidobacteraceae bacterium. Taxonomy (GTDB): domain Bacteria; phylum Pseudomonadota; class Gammaproteobacteria; order Steroidobacterales; family Steroidobacteraceae; genus 13-2-20CM-66-19. Next base: position 84,605 of record JANWJS010000010.1, on the reverse strand, counting down.
TCGCGGAACAAGATCCGCGCGTCATCGCCATCACCCCAGCGATGCGCGAGGGGTCGGGTCTCGTGGAGTTCTCGAAGCGCTTCCCCGATCGCTACTTCGACGTCGCCATCGCGGAGCAGCACGCCGTCACCTTTGCCGCGGGACTCGCCACCGAGGGCCTCAAACCCGTCGTGGCTATCTATTCCACGTTCCTGCAGCGCGCCTACGACCAGCTCATCCATGACGTCGCCCTGCAGAACCTCCCCGTGCTGTTCGCGGTCGATCGCGCCGGCCTCGTCGGCAGCGACGGCGCCACGCACCAGGGAAGTTACGATCTTTCCTACCTGCGCTGCATTCCCAACCTCGTCATCATGACCCCGAGCGACGAGAACGAATGCCGGCAGATGCTGTACACCGGCACCACGCTCCCCGGTCCGGGCGTCGTGCGTTATCCCCGCGGCACCGGCCCGGGCGTACCGCTCGAGAAGGCCTTCACCGCTGTCCCCGTCGGCCGCGCCCTCGTGAAGCGCGAGGGCCGCTGCGGGCTCGCGCTCCTCGCCTTCGGGCCCATGCTGGAGCCCGCGACGCGAATCGCCGAGCGGCTGGATGCCACCTTGGTGAACATGCGCTTCGTGAAACCGCTCGACGAGACACTCATCCTGGACTTGGCCGGCCGCCACCGCGCCTTCATCACTCTCGAAGAGAATGCCATCCAGGGCGGCGCCGGCTCCGCCATCGCCGAGCTGCTCGCCGCCGAGGGTCTCTCCCTTCCCCTGCTGCAGATCGGCATCCCCGACCGTTTCATCGAGCACGGCTCGCGCGACTCCTGCCTGGTCGCAGCCGGTCTCGATGCCCAGAGCCTGAGTGCGACCGTCGAGCGCTGGTGGTCCCTGCAGCCCCACGACCGCATCCGCTCGGTCGGCAGTGCCTGATAGGCCCAGCAACCTTCCGCCCGGATCTAGGGACATACCCCGACAGATATAGGTGCAGCCCGCACCGATCCGGTAGGCTTCAGCCATGACCCCTCCCGCCAATATCAAGCTAGCGCGAGCCGCCCTGGCCGAGGTCGAGGACGTGCAGGGCCGGACCGATACGCGCCGGCTGCCCATCAACCGCGTCGGCATCAAGGACATCAGGCATCCCGTGCGCGTGAAGGACCGCTCCGCCGGCGAGCAGCACACCATCGCCACCTTCAACATGTACGTCAGCTTGCCGCACAACTTCAAGGGCACGCACATGTCACGGTTCGTCGAGATCCTGCACACCGAGCGCGAGATCTCCGTCGAGTCGTTCCGCGCCATGCTGGCGACCATGACCGAGCGTCTCGAGGCCGACACCGGCCACATCGAGATGAGCTTCCCTTTCTTCGTCATGAAGCGCGCGCCGGTCTCGGGTGTGGAGAGCCTGATGGACTATCACGCCAGCCTGATCGGCGAGCGCCGCCTCGGACATACCGACATGTGGGTGAAAATCGTGGTGCCCGTGACCAGCCTGTGCCCGTGCTCCAAACGGATCTCGGACTACGGCGCGCACAACCAGCGCTCGCACGTGACCATCACCGCGCGGCTGCGCCACCACATGTGGATCGAAGAGCTCATCGAAATCGCGGAGAGCGAGGCCTCCTGCGAGCTCTACGGTATCCTGAAGCGCCCGGATGAGAAGTACGTGACCGAGCGCGCCTACGACAATCCGAAATTCGTCGAGGACATGGTGCGTGACGTCGCAACCCGACTCAACTCAGACGATCGCATCGCTGCCTACGTGGTCGAGTCGGAGAACTTCGAGTCCATTCACAATCACTCCGCGTACGCGCTCATCGAGCGCGATAAGGACGCCGCCGAGGCCTGAGCCTCGGCCAAGGGAAGGCTGACGAGCGCGCGTAACCCGGGAGCATTGTCCTCCAACGTAAGCCGCGCCCGATGCAGGCGCGCGATTGCCGATACCAGCGTCAGGCCGAGACCGCTCCCTTCGAGTCCCGACCGTTGCCCCACCCGTGCGAACGGCTGGCCGGCCCGCTGGCGCTCCTGCGCCGGCATACCCGGGCCGTTGTCGCTGACGACGAGGTCGACGCGATCTGCAAGCCGCTTCGCCGCCACATCGATGCGGCCGCCCGGCGGCACGTGTTTGAGTGCGTTCTCCAGCAGGTTGGTGATGAGCTGCGCGAGCAGCTGCCGGTTGCCTTCGACGATCATTTCGTGATCCACCCGTGTGGTCAGCGTCAGGCCGCGCTCCCGTGCCACCGGCTCGAACAGCTCACCCAGCTCTGCAGCCAGCTCACCCACGTCCACAGGTGCGGGCGAAGCGAGCGGTGCGCCAGACTCGGCAAGCGCTATCTGCAGCAGCGTAGCCAGGGTGCGTTGCAGACGGTCGACCTCCCGCAGCGCCGATTCCACCGGCTCGCGAATGCCGGACTCGAGGGCAGGTAAGCGCAACACTGCGTCCATTCGCGTCCGCAGCCGGTGCAACGGGGCGCGCAGGTCATGCGCAACGCTGTCAAATGTTGCGCGCAGCGTGCGTGTCTGTTCCTCCAGGCGGTCAAGGACGCGATTCACCGACACCGCGAGAGCATCGAACTCGTCGCTGGTGCCGGCCACGGGCAGCCGGTGCCCCTCCTCGCCGGACATGATGCGCACGCAGGTGTCCGTGACATCTCCCACGCGGCGCGCGAGGCGAAAGCTGAACGAGAAGCCGGCGATGCCCGCCACCAGGATCGAGAGACCGATCCCCCAGAGCGTGGCGATCTGGAACGTGCGCACGTACTTGTGGTCCTGCGACATATCAGTGCCGACCAGCAGCCAGTCGCCATTCGGGAGCTTGCGCACGGAAGCGCGTACGGGGTGAACGGAGCGCTGTCCCGGCTCGATGGATTCGATGCGAAACTCCGGGTAGGGCTCGGCGGGCGCCCCGTCGAACGGCCAGTTGGTGACGTTGCCGGCGAGGCGGTCGAACTTGGGATCCGCCAGCATATAGACGGCGCCGATCCGTCCCCAGCTATCGATGCGCAGGTTGATCTCGTCGGTCACTCCGGGAATGCCGCTGCGCACGTATTGATTCTCCAGGCTCTTCAGCTCCGCATCGATGATGAGGTCGACATCGCCCTGGACGATGCTCTGCGTCAGCAGGTACGTGCTGCCGAGAGTCACGCAAACGGCAAGCGCGACGAGGAGCGTGTAGCCCATCGACATCCGGAAGGCCGAGGTGTTGAAGAGCCCCCAGAGACGGGCCTCCTTCACTCTTCTTCCTCCCGCAGCACATATCCCGAGCCGCGCACGGTATGGATGAGCAGCCGCTCCGCGCCGCGATCGATCGCCTGGCGCAGGCGGCTGATGTGTACGTCGACGAGGTTGCTCTGCGGATCGAAATGCAGGTCCCAGACGCCCTCGAGCAGCATCGTACGCGTGATCACCTGCCCCTCCCGCCGCATCAGGAACTCGAGCAGCTTCTGCTCGCGGGCGGTCAGCTCGATCTCGCGGCCGGCACGTGTGACCTTGCGCGCCAGCAGGTCGAACTCGAGGTCCGCTACCCTGAGCACCGTCGACTCGGCGGCGGCGCTCGGGCGGCGCCGTAGCAGTGCCTCGATGCGCGCGAGGAGCTCGGCGAATGCAAAGGGCTTGGTGAGATAGTCGTCGCCGCCCGCCTTGAGGCCGCGGATGCGATCGTCCACGGTGCCGAGAGCGCTCAGGACCAATACCGGCGTGGCGAGCCGCGCGCGGCGCAGCTGTTGGATGATTGCCAGGCCGTCGATGTGCGGCAGCATCCGGTCGGTGACGATCAGGTCGAACCTGCCCGCCAGGGCACGAGACAGCCCCTCTCGGCCCTCAGCAGCGTGATCGATCGTGTAGCCGCTCTCCCCCAACCCCTTGACGAGGACCCGTGCGGCCTCCGTATCGTCCTCGATGAGCAGGATGTGCACGGGCAGGACTCTACATCATTAAGGCGCTGGATCGGGGCATCCTGCCCGGCCCAGAGCTCCGCCACCTTCGGCGGCGGGGCACATCCATGTGCCTGAACGCGGAGCCGTCAGGCCGTGATGGCGGGGGTTGACTGCTGCTGTTCGACGCCCTGCAGCCGCGCGATGAGCGTGCGCAGGAATACCCGGTTGAAGCGCAGTTGGCAGGAAGCGGAGACTTGCTCGAGCAGGGTCGAGCTCACCTTGAGCACGGTCACCGCGCTCGCGGCGCGGATGGTCGCGGTGCGCTTGGCGCCGGGCACGTAGCTCGCCTCGCCGAAGCAGTCGCCGGTATCGAGGGCACCGATACGGCGCCCGTGCCGCTCGACTGCGCAGCCGCCCGAGACGAGGATATAGAAGCGGTCGTCCATCTCCCCTTCCTTGACGATCTCCTCGTCCTGCGAGTAGTCCTGCCAGCTGCTCGCGCGCAGCACCTCCCAGATCTCCGCATGGGAGAACTCATGGAAGAACTTGAGGCGCCGCAGGACGCCGAATTGCTCCTGCCGGTCGATGCGCGCGTTGGCCTCGCGCAGCCGCTGGTGCACCCGGGTCAGCTCCGCGGCGAAATCGAGCCCGCTCTTCTGCCGCTTCTCCGGGTCCTTCTGCAGCGCGGTGGCGACGACGTTCTCCAGCTCCTCCGGGACATCCTTGCGCAGGGTATGGATGGGCGGGGGCGTGGCGTACACGATCTGATGCAGCAGCTTCTGCAGGTTGCCGGCGCGGAACGGGCGCGAGCCGGTCAGCAGCTCGTACATCACCGCGCCGAGCGAGTAGAGGTCGGAGCGATTGGTGAGCTCGAGGCTCTGCACCTGCTCCGGCGACATGTACGAGGGGCTGCCCGCGATGCCCTCGATGCGCGAGATCTCCGAGTCCGACACCAGCGCGATGCCGAAGTCGATGACGCGCACGTCGCTGTCCTGCGTCAGCATGATGTTGGAAGGCTTGACGTCGCGGTGGATGACACCCCGCGAGTGGGCATAGTGCAATGCCTTCGCGCACTTGAAGATGATCTCGACGGTGTCGTCGATCCTGAGGAGGTTGTCCGGGCGGCAATACGCCGCGAGCGTCCGCGCACCATGGACGTGCTCCATCACGATATAACAGTGGCCGTTCTCCTCGCCCGCGTCATAGATGGGCAGGATGTGCGGATGTTGCAGCATTCCAACCAGGTGTGCCTCGGAGAGAAACATCTTGCGTGCCGTGCGCGCGCGCTCGGCGTCGGCGCCCGGGTCCATGTTGTAGACCTTGATCGCGACGTCGCGCCCGTAGTAGGCATCATGGGACAGATAGACCACGCCGGTGCTGCCGCGGCCCACTTCCTTGATGACCATGTATTTGCCAATCCTCTCCGGGATACCGCGTGCGGCGGCCTTGGGCAAAGCAGTAGGTCCTTTGGCGGGTGCGGGCATGTGTCGCGACAGGTCGTGGAACGTCCGAGAGGATACGGACTGAGGTCACGCGCGACTGTGACGATTGGCTCAAAGTCGCCTGCGGCGCTTTGAGCGGCCAACCGATTTACCGCGTTTTACCCCGCGGCCCGGGGAGCGGCCCTGGGCCGCTCAATGTTTTCTTGCGAGCTTCTTATGTGAAGTCACGTGTTATGTGAAGTCGCATCAGGCGGACTGAAATGGTCATAGCCGGAATACGAGAAGCTCATCACGGCGCCGCCGCGAAGTACGTCGGCGCCGGAAGTTTCCCGCAGCGTGCCGATCCGTGCATACCCCCAGCGCTCCGGCGGCAGCTCGGCCAGCAACCGGCCCACGTGCGCCGGCCGCACGCTGAAGCACAGCTCATAGTCATCACCGCCGGTCAGTGCAAGCTTGCGCGCGCCCTCCTCGCCCACCGCATCCAGCAGCGCCTCCGAGACCGGTACCTCCTCGTACGCGATCTGCGCCCCGCAGCCGCTGGCACGCGCCAGCTTCCCCGCATCACCGAGCAACCCGTCGGACACGTCGATGCAGGCGCTCGCGTAGTTACGCAGACGTTCCCCGAGCGCCAGCCGCGGCGTGGGATAGAGAAAGCGCTCGCGCAGGTACATGGCCGATTTCCCGACGCCAGGGAGCCTCCCCTGCTCTATACCCAGGCCGGCCGCTGCATCGCCCGGGGTCCCCGACACAAAAAGCGCATCGCCGGCACGGCCGCCCGAGCGCAGCAGGGCGGCTGATCGCGGCACGTGACCCAGCAGCTGCACGGTGACGCAGAGCGGTCCGGACGTCGTGTCGCCACCGACCAGCGCGACGTCATGAGCGCGCGCCAGCGCGGCCATGCCCGCCGCAAACTCCGACAACCAGGATTCGTCCGCCTCCGGCAGGGTCAACGCGAGGAGAGCCCACGCGGGGCGTGCACCCATCGCCGCGAGATCGCTCAAATTGACGGCGAGCGCGCGGTGGCCGATCGAAGCAGCCGGTGAGCCGGGCGGAAAATGCACGCCGGCGACCAGGGTGTCCACGGCGGCGACCAACTCCACCCCCGCGGGAAAATCGATAATCGCCGCATCATCCCCTACGCCTACGCGGACGTCGGCACGCTTCGCGCCGCAACCGCGGAAATACCGCTCGATGAGGTCGAATTCCGACAGCGGCACGCGGTCAATGCTCGTCGGGACGGATGGCGCGCGCCGCCCGATCCAACACGGCGTTGACGTATTTGTGGCCATCGGTCGCACCGAAGCGCTTCGCCAGGGTCACCGCCTCGTTGATGACAACACGATAGGGCACGTCCTGGCGATGACGCAGCTCGTAGACACCGATCAGCAGAATGGCATGCTCGATCGGATCGAGCAGCTTGGGACCCCGGTCGGCCCAGGCCGACAGCTCCGCGTCGAGCGCCTCACGCGCCCGGCACACGCCCTCGAGGAGCCCCCGGAAGTACTCGCGATCCGCCCGCGGCATGTCCTCCGCATCGTGAAACTCCTGGATCAGGTCCTGCCAGGGGCACTCGTTGAGCTGCCACCGATACAGCGCCTGCAGCGCGAGCTTGCGCGCCACCGAGCGCTGGCTGGAGAGCGTGCGGGCGGACGGCTCGGTCGGCATCGTCAGGTCGTTGCGCATTGCATGTCAGGAAGAGAGGCGCGCAATGAGGCTCGCCATCTCCAGGGCCGCATCCATGGATTCGCCGCCCTTGTTGCCCGCGGTCGTAGCCGCACGCTCGAGCGCCTGCTCCACCGTCTCGACGGTGAGCACGCCGAAGATGATGGGCACGCCTGTCTCCAGGCTCGCAAGCTGCAATCCGCGCGCGCACTCGCCCGCGACATACTCGAAATGCGGCGTATCCCCGCGAATGACACAGCCGAGCGCCACGACAGCGTCATAGCGGCCTGACAGCGCCAGCCTGCGCGCGACGACCGGAACCTCGAACGCCCCGGGCACACGCGCCACCAGCAGGTCCTCCGCGGGACCCCCGCGCTCCAGCCAGGCCGCTGTCGCTCCCTTGAGCAGACTGGAGACGATGAAGTCGTTGAACCGCGCCGCGACGATGGCCACCCTGCGGCCGCGAGCGACGATCTCTCCCTCCAGGACGCGCGGTGCGCTCAACCATCCTCTCCGACGTAACTGTCAACTTCCAGGCCAAACGCCGCGATGCCGTGTATTTGCTTCGGCGCTGACAGCACCCGCATCCGGCGCACGCCGAGGTCCTTGAGAATCTGGGCGCCGACGCCAAAGGTCCGCAGGACCTCGCCATCCCGTCGCACGCCGCGCCCAACCCCCGCATCGGGCCGGGCATCCCCGCCCATACTTGGTGCCGCCAACGATCGCACCGCATCCAGCAGATCATCCGGCGACTCCCGGTCGCGCAGAATCACGATGACGCCGCTGCCAGCACGCGCGATCCGCTCCATGGCCGCCCGCAGCGTCCACGCCAAGGGGTCCGCCCGGATGCCAAGGAGGTCGCGCAATGGATCCACCACATGGACGCGGACGAGAGGGGGCTCCTCACCTCGCAGTGTCCCGCGGGTCAGGGCGAGATGCACCTCCTGGCTGACGCGGTCCTCGTAGGCGTACAGCGTGAACTCGCCGAGCTCCGTCTGCACGGCCTGCGCGTTCACCCGCTCGACGGAACGCTCATTGCGCAGGCGGTAGCGGATGACATCGGCGATGGTGCCGATTTTCACCCCATGATGCTTCGCAAAGGCCTCGAGCTGCGGCCGCCGCGCCATCGTCCCATCTTCGTTCATGACTTCGCCGATGACCCCGACGGGCTGCAGGCCGGCCAGACGGCAGAGATCCACGGCGGCCTCGGTGTGCCCGGTCCTCACCAGCACGCCGCCGCGGCGCGAGCGCAGCGGAAAGATGTGCCCGGGTCGCGCGAAGTCCTGCGGCTTCGAGCGCGCGTCAGCCAGAGCGTGGATCGTGGCTGCCCGATCGCCCGAAGAGACACCCGTCGTCGTGCCGGCACGCACGTCCACGGACACGGTGAAGGCGGTCCGGTGCGATTCGCTGTTGCTGGCGACCATCTGCGGCAGGTCGAGCCGCGCCAGGCGGTCCTCCTCCATCGGGACGCAGATGATGCCGCTCGTATGGCGAATCATGAACGCCACGGCCTCAGGAGTTGCGAGTTCCGCGGCCATGATCAGATCCCCTTCGTTCTCGCGGTCCTCGTCGTCCATGATGAGGACCATGCGCCCGGCCCTGAGGTCCGCGGCGATTTCCTCGACGGAATTGAGGCCCGCGGAGCCGGCCGGTGGGACCGATTTGCCGGAAATGGGGAGGACTTTGGACATGGGGCGCCTCGACGTAGGTACCCCAAGTATACCTGCCGGGGTTTACCGGCAGTTTCGCTTCATGCTCTGCCAGTTCCCTCCCGCGCGTCCCGGGGTTTCACTGCCAGTACCCTCGCATCCCCCGCGAGTTCAAGGCCGCACACCTATCGCCCCTTGCGCGCGAGGAGCGGCAATACCGCCCGCTCCAGGGCCTGCCTCGAAACGCCGGACGGCCCTTCGGCCTGCAGCTCGGCGCGGATAACGCCTCGGGCGTCAATGACGTACGTGATCGGGACCGCAATCGGCTCGCCAAAACCGTTCACCCGCGCCGCGCTCGCCAGCGCCGCCGGGTAGCTGAATTGCCGCATGACCTGGCGCACCTGAGCCACGTCGGGCGCCTCATCGATGCTGAGGCCGAGAACGTCGAGCCCGCGCGAGTGATAGCGGCGGTAGAAGGCATCGAGCGTCGGCATCTCGACGCGGCAGGGCGAGCACCAGGTGGCCCACACGTTCACCAGCAGCACCGTGCCGCGCAGCTTCGCCAGGTCGAACTCGCGACCGTCGAGCTGCCGCAACGAAAGGGGCGGAGCGGGCTGGCCCACGGCGGGCGGCGCGGCCAGGAGGACTGGCGGTGCTGCAGAAAGCAGTGCGGCGCCCCACAGCAGGCGCAATATTGAGAATGTCTTGAGTGTCCGTGACGGCGGCTTCGGCATCTTGGGCTCCCGCACAATGCGACTTTGCAATGCTGCCACAGGACGGTCACGGCGCCACGCGGCCTACCTCACGGCGGCGGCCACCGGTCGGAACACCCATACCGCAGCCGGCTGCCCAGCCTGTGGCGGAGCCGCGACGCAAAGCTCATCGAGACCGGGCACGAGCTGCGAGGTCCCGGCGTGCGGCACGGTGCGGATCGTGGCGACCAGGCCGTAGTGGTTCGCATCGCGCTCCCGATACGCCTGCACATAGCCGGCGAGGCTGCTCGTGTAGATCAGCCGGTGAGCGGGGTCCCAGTACATGTTCTCGGTGGCATCCTTGCTCGGCAGCGTGGCCAGCACCCGGCCATCCTTCGTATCCAACACGCTGAGGACGGGCGGCCGCGGATCCCCGGCGAACGTCCGCGTGGCGACGAACAGGCGGCCGCTCGCCTCATCGAGCGCCAGCGACGCGGGCCGGCCGGGGACCTGCCAGCGACTCACTATGCTTCTCGTATCGGTGTCGATCACCGCCACCTGATCGAGCGCCGGGATCGCCACATAGAGCCGACGGCCACGCTGCGCCAGCACGAGCGCCGCAGCGCGGTAGCCCGTGCTCACTCTGCCCGTCACCCGGCCGGAGCGGGGGTCGATCACTGCGAGCCAACCCGGGCCGCGGCGCGAGTCCGTGCCGCCGGACTCGACATAGAGCACGCCGTGGGCCGGATCGGAGGCAATCATGTCCGCGCCCGCGGAGATCGTCACCGCCGCGGCCGGCCGCAAGTCGCGTCCGCCGAGGAGGCTGACTCGTGCGCTGCGGCCGTTGGTGACGACGAGTCGATCGACCCCCGGCACATACAACTCTCCCTGCGGCCGATCGAAACCCGCGGTGATCCGCTGGATCGCCGCCGCGCCCTTCAGGGGCACCACATAAACCATCTGCTGATCCTGGGCGGAAAGAAAGAGCCGGTCCGTTGCCGGGTCCACCGTCAGATGATCCCAGGTCCCGGTCATCCGCGGCACGGGAATCTTGCGCACGAGCTCCAGCGCCGGCTGGCCCTGGTCGCTATTTCCCTGCTCAGCAGCAGCGGCTTGCTGCGGGATCCGGTCCGACAGCCTCGCGAGCTGGGCGCGCGCGATCTGCGGCGTGAGCGGCAGGAAGTCGCCCTCGCGCAGCGCCTGCTCCTGCCCGTCGCGGCTCAACACGTAGCGCAGGAACTCCACCACCACGGGGTCGGGCGTAACCTTCGGGCCGTCGTTGATGTAGAAAGTGACCGAGCGGGACAGCGGATAGCTGCGGTCGGCCACGCTCGCGCGGGTCGGCGCGACATATGGACCGGTTGGGGTGATGGCGATCGCAACGAGCTTGGCTTGCGGGTTGTGATAGCCGGCGACGCTAACTGCGACTCCGTCGGGGTCCGTCGCGACCGCATCGACGGCGCGCTGGTAGCCGTCGATCTGTTTGCCGTCGGTCCGTGTGATCTCGTCGAGCTGCTGCAGTCTGCCGTTCCAGAGCGTGCTGCCGTGCATCACGGTCTGCGAGAAGAAGAATGCCGGCGCCTCATCGCCCGCCGGGCCGCTGTAGGGATGAATGGGCCGATCCTTCCAGGCACCGCCGAGGCCGAGCCGGCCCCAGGTGCGGATGTTGGCCGGCGCACCGCCGAGGTGCTGCGCGCCGAAGATCGCATCCAACTGCCGGAAGTCGAGCCGCGCCAGCGGATTGTCACGATTGACGAAGATGCCGAGCGCCATCAGCTTGTCGGGATCCGCGTAGCTTCCGGTGAGCACCGTGACGGGGAAGACCTTCTGACCGGTCATTTTCTGATACGCGGCCACCTCCATCGGCACGATCTCCCGCGCCAACACGCCGAGGTTCGCCCGGCCCGTGTAGAGGCCGGCCATGGCGGCGGCGCTGCTCGCAAGATCATCCTGGAATCTGACGTTGGGCTGAAAACGGTGAAAGCCCTGCTCCCAGTCGCGCATCATTTCCTTGAGAAAGCCATGCCCCCAGCTCGTCACCGTGCCGCTCACCTGCCGGGACGGCTGGTAGGGCGGCAACGATGCCACCTCGTGCGCCCAGGGAGGAATGCTGACGCTTCGCAGGGCTGCGGGGGATGCCGCGGCAGGCAGCGCGGCGAGCGCCAGGGCGGCTGTGGCCGCGATCATCGAGTGGTTGCGCATGAGTGTCCGATCCGGCCGCCTTGGCTGAGAATGTAGTGGAGGAATGCCGCCGCCGCGGGCTGCGCGCCCGGCCCGGGGTCGAGATATGCATACACAGAACGGATGCGGGACGTCCTGCCCGGCGTGTCGATGCCGTGTGCCGCAATCTGGGTGCAAGCCGGCGGACGGCGAAACACCCACTCGAACGCCTGCAGCTCACTGTCAGTGGCCGTGCGGCCCAGGAAGGCGACGTCGGCTTCACCGGTGTACAGGCCCGCCATGCCCGTGTCACTTCCCGTCATGTGCAACGCGATTCGGTCCTCTGGATGGCTGGCACGGAAGCGCTGTGCCCATCGTTGCGCTAGCGGTTGGAAGCCCGGATTTCCCCAGACGCGAATGACTCCTTCGGGCGGATGTCCCGGGCTGGATGCGAGCTCCTGTCGCTGCAGCGCCGTGAGGCGGTGCTGGGGAGAGCCGGCACCGCAACCGCTCGGCGCGCGACAACGACTCAGCTCGTCCAGCTTGCGCAGCTGCGCACGGACATACCTCGAGCCAAGCGGCAGATAGCCGCTCTGCGCGATGAGTGCGCGCTGCCCGTCACGGCTCAGGATGAAGCGCAGAAACTCCCGAGTGGCGGGATCCAGCGGCTGTCCCGGCCGGACATCCACGACGGCCGGGATGATTCGGGTCAGCGGATACCGTTGCGAGATCAGCGTCTCGACGGTTGGCAGGACGTAGGGCCCCGACGAGCTCGCCGCGAGCTTGACGATCTTGACCGACGGATTGGCGAAACGAAGGTTTGAAACGGCGATGCCATCCGGGTCGCGCGCCAACGCCTGCAGGATCTGCTCTCCACGGTCATCCGTAGTACCGTCAGGACGCTGGTATGTGACGAACTCGTGGATGCTCGGATTGAATCGATCACTGCCGCCGAGTACGCGGGCGCGCAGGAAAAGCCCGAAATCCTGATCGAACCGCCACGAGTAGGGTTGAATCTTCCGCTGCGCCCACGCGCCCTTCAGCCCGAGCTCGCCCCAGGTGCGGATGGGACCCGAGCCGTGCCCGGAAGGCGGATCTCCCAGAATTCGGGCCAGCTGCGGCAGGGTGAGCCTGTCCAATGGATTCGCGCGGTTGACGAACACCATGTGGGCGTAGTCGTAGTAGTTGACGGCGACATTGCCTGTCGCGATCTCGAAAGTAGTCGGCGGGTAATGGCGCTCCCGCTCGAAAGCCCGCTGCGCCGCCGGACTGACCTCCTCCCCCAGGATGGCGAGATCGCCCGCACCGGTGTAGAGCGCGCCGACGCCCGAGGCACTGCCATACATATCGTCGACGATCCTGACATGCGGCTGATGGCGCTGAAAGTCCTGCTGCCAACGCCGCAGGAGATTCCCCAAAAAATCGTGCTTGGGGCTGCCGTGACCCCAGAGGCGGATGGTTCCGCTCACCTGCTCCCGCGGCCGGTAGGCCGGGAGCGATGCGGCAACCTCGCGGGCATAGTCGGCAGGTGCGGCGGCTGCGCTCAGCACGCCGAGCTCCTTCGCCCGCACTTTGGGGCCGAGCGGCAGATATCCACTGGTCCGCCTGACGGCGGCCTGTCCGGCCGGACTCAGCACGTATTGCAGGAATTGGTCGACTCGGGGATCGCTCGGCTGACCTGGTGCGCGATCGATGAAGGCGTAGGCGGCGCGGGCCAACGGATAGCTGCCGGCAATGATCGACTCCCGGCTGGGGAGCACGAAAGGCCCGCCGTTGCGCGCGCCAATGGCCACGAGCTTCAATCCCGTGCCCGCGTAGCGGGCATTCGACACGGCAATTCCGTCGGGGTCCCGACGCAGAGCGGCCGCGGTGAACGCGGCGGCGGTTTGCATCGAGCCGTCGACGCTGCGCGCGTCATCAAACTCGCGCACGCGGCTCCAAGCGAGCGCGGCGCTGCCGCCCATCACGGCGTTTAGGAAATACGCACCGGTCCCGCTGTCGATGTCCATCAGGTAGAGGTGCACGGGCCGGATCGCCCAGTCTCCCGCCGCACCGAGCTCCCCCCAGGTGAGCGGGGCAGCGGCGTTGGGTCCGCAGGAGCAGCCCGCGATGCGGCGCAGCTGCGCCACGGTCAGGCGCGAGAGCGGGTTATCGCGGCTCACCAACACCGCCAGTGCCGGCGATTGTCCTTCCGTCTCGAGGCTGCCGTTCATCAGCTCGAGGCGCGTGAAACGATAGCCCTTCGGTCGCGAGAAGCCATTGTCGTCCGTTTCATCATCGCGGCGCCCGAGGAGCGCGATGTCGGCGCGCCCCGAATACAACCCCGGAATCGCAGTATCGGAACCTGCGAGCCGTGGCTCGACGGTCAGGTCGGGGTGCAGCCGGTGAAAGCCGCTCGCCCAGCGCGCGAGGACTGCCGCCATGGCGGGCGGCCCCCAGATGCGTAGGGCACCCGGCGTGTGCGCGGCGGCTGGCCGATGCCTCGGATCCGTTGCCGTCGCAGACGGCGGGAGCCTGCGCAGCTGTGTGCGCAGCAGGGTTGCCGCGAGCGGCAGATACCGCCCGTCCTCGTTCACCGCGCGCTGTCCATCGCGGCTCAACAGGTAGCGCAGGAATTCGCGCACTTTGGGGTCGAGCCTCCCGCCGGGCGGCACATCGACCACCGCCGGCAGCGTACGCGCAAGCGGATATAGGCCCTCGATCAGGGTGCGCTCGGTGGCTTGGTAGAACGGACCCTCGGGGCTGACGCCGAGCGCGAGGGGCCTGACCTCGCGACCGGCATAGCGAATGTTTGAAACCGCAATGCCATCGGGATCCTTCGCCAGGGCATCGAGGATCTGCTGACCGTGATCGTAGATGCTGCCGTCCGGCCGGTAGATGTGCCGGTATTGCTGCAGCGCGCAGCTCCATTCATGACTGCCGCCGAGCAACGCTTGCTGCAGGTACACCGCGAAGCTGTCATGGAGCGCCCAGCCATACGGCCGGATCGGTTGGCGCGCCCAGCGGCCGTGCAAGCCGAGCTGCCCCCAGGTTCGGATGGGCGAGTCACCCGACTCCTGTCCGGCGCCGAAGATGGCGGCGAGCTGCCCCAGCGTGACGTGAGTGAGTGGATTGCCGGCGTGGACGAAGAACTGCTGGGCATAGTCGAAGTTACGCACATCGAGGCTGCCCGTCATGACTTGGAGGACGAGCGGCCGGTAGCCTTTGGCGCGCTGGAACGCGCGCAGCTCCTGCGGCAGTACCTCTTCGCCCAGTATGGCGATATCCCCGATTCCCGTGAACAGCGCCGGCACGCCGGAAGAAGTGCCGTACATACGGTATTCGAGTCGTGCGCCGGGCTGAAAGCGGCGAAACCCCTGTTCCCACAGCTTCACGAGATGCTGCATCCAGGGGAGCTTCGGGTTGCCGTGACCCCAGATCCGGATCACTCCCGACACCTGGGTTTCGGGAGTGTAGGGCGGCAGCGTCGCGACCACACGCCTCGCATAGCTGTTTGGCGCCGCGGGCTGTGGCGGAATCGAGCCGAGAGAGGGGGGTGGCGTCAGGTGCGCAGTGGCGAGAGCCAGAGCGCCCGCCAGCACGATGGGGGCCAGCACCGCGGCCGCGCACAGCCGCCGGTAGAGGGGACTGCGCGCGGGCCACCAGCGGTTCATGAAAGTTTCCGCGCGCTGCGGGGAATGGCGCAGGCGGGAGTCAATTCGCGCCGGGGGCCTCGCCGTTGATCGAGCGGCCCGCTTCCAGGGCATCGAGCCGGCTCATCTGCTCGGCAGCGATCTTCGCCGTCAGCGGCAGATACTTGCCGTCACGCTGGACGAGCTCCTGACCCTGGCGGCTCACCACGAAGCGGACGAACTCGTAGATCTTGGGATCGAGCCGCCGGCCGGGCTTCGCCTCCACCCAGAAGGACTGCTCGCCCCAGAGCGGATAGGTCCGATCGCGCGCCGCATCCATGGTGAGCGGGATGTAAGGCCCGCCTGCGCGCTGCGCGACCGCAATGACCTTCACCGTGTTCGGTAGACCCTGATGGAAGCGGATATACCCTATGCCGCCCGCGTCCTGTGCCACGTGGTCGACGATCTGATCGGACTCGAGATAGGTGGAGCCATCCGCGCGCTTGTAATTGCCGAAGGCGAGCAGATTGCCGTTCCACTTGTCACTCGACTTCAGCACGTCGTCGGAGAACTCGAGCGCCGTCGAATACCGCAGGCTGAAGCCGTATGTATCGACGCTGCGGCTGGCCCATTCTCCGGTCAATCCCAAGCGCCCCCAAGTGCGGATGTTGCCGTCAGGGCCGCGTGCGAATTCCGGATGCCAGTTGGTGCGTACCCAGCCGCCCGCCCGCTCGGAGCCGAAGATGCCGTCCAGCTGCGGCATCGTCACGCCGGTAATCGGATTCTTGGCGTTGACGATGACGGCGAAGGTGTTTTGCCAACCAATCGTGTCATACGAGCCGGTGACCACGGAGATGCCGCTCGGCAGGAATCCCTCGAGCCGCAGATTCGCCAGGTCATCGTAGAAGAGCGGCTGGTGATCGGCCCCGATATCCCCGCGGCCCTCGTAGAGACAGGCGATACCGTTTGCCGCCGTCTGCAGGTCATACACCACCTTGATGCCGGGCTGGTACTTTGCGAAGGCGGCCTGCCACCAGCCGCCGAGCGGTGAGTCTCCGATGTAGTTGTTGCCGCAGAGGCGAATGGTGCCGTGCGGGTGCGACTTCGGCGTGTAGCGGGGCAGCCCGCTGAGATCGAATTGCCGGGTATAGGCGCGCGAATAGGCGATCCCGTGCATGCGCGCGCGCCGCTCGGCCGCCGAGCCCGCGGGGAACTTGCGTGACCGTGCATTCGGCTCGTAGTTCTTGAGCCAGGGCTGCGCCTGCTGCGCCGCGGACGCCGCCGGCGTCGCCGGCGTCGCCGCCGCCAGAGCGAGCGGCAGCGCCGCCGCGGTGGGGATGAGGAAGCGAAGCTTTTTCATGGGGGCTCTCCGAAATCACCGGCCGATGGCTCGGCCTCAATCGATCTTCTTCAGCTGCTGCTCGATGTCGCTTTCGGGCAGCGGAGTGTAGATACCTTGGCTAGCGATGATCTGCTGGCCCTGGCGGCTGAGCACGAAGCGGATGAACTCCCTCACGCCCGGGTCCAGCGGCCGGCCGGGCGGCTTGTTGACATAGATGTAGGCATCGCGGCTCAGGGGGTAGCTGCGGTTGCGCACATTGGGCGCAGTCAGGGGAATGGCCGGTCCGTCCGGCGTGGCAGAGATCGCCAATATCTTGACGTTCGGGTACGGTTCGCACTTCGTCGCGTTCGGGTTCACGCACGTGCCATCGACGTGCATGAGCGCGCCCCAGCCGATCGCATACTTGTCCTGGCTGACGGCCTCATACATCCGCTCACTCCACACCTTCTGGCCGTCGGCATCCGGGGTGGCCTCCTTCTGCTCCACGACCTCGTGGAAATTCGGGTTCCACTTGTCCGACCAGTGCATGACGTGACGCTCGAAGCTCACCGCGAATCCGGGCGCGACATATCCCCAGGTCTGAATCTCCCTGTGGGCCCAGCTGCCCTTGAGTCCGAGCTGGCCCCAGGTTCGGATATTGGTCTTGGCGCTGCGCGCGTACTTGGCGGTGAAGAGGATCGCATGCTGCGGGCCGCCCACTTGCCACGCGCCAGTACGCTCGGAGCCGAAGATCTCATCGAGCTGCTGCATCGAGAGATGGGCGATGGGGTTGTCCTTGTTCACCATGATCGCCCAGGCGTACAGGCAACCGCGCTGGTTGTAGCAGCCGGTGGCCACCGAGATCTCGGTGGGCGTGTAGCCGAAGGTGTTGTAAAACGGCATCTGGTCGGTGATCTTGGCGTCATCGCCCATCGGCGCGATGTCCGATACACCGGAGAACATCATCCCGAGCGCGCCCTCGCTCTCGGTCATGTAGTTGCCCGACACCAGGGCATCGGGCTGTGCTTTCTCGAAGCCTTCCATCAGCAGCGGCAGCAACCCCTTCAGCGGGCTGCCGGCGATGCGCAACCGTCCGACGACGTGGAATTCCGGCTTGTAGAGCGGTACCTGGCTCAGGTCGGGCTCCTGCGCGCCGGCGAATCCCGGCAGAGCAAGTCCCGACAGGGCGAGCCCGGCCAGGGCCAACGCGAGCCCGGCGGTCCTGCGGCAACGGGAGGGGGTTGTGCCGCCAGCAGACCGGCCGGGCCCGCGGGCTGAGAGGGAAGCCTTCTGACTCATCGAGCCTCTTCTCCTGTTGGGACGCGGATCGAGATGTCATATCCGGAGGGGCCGGCGCGCTGCACGCCGGACATATATCCGTAAAGGTCGGTGAGACGCGTCGTGTCGACCGCCTGCATGAAGGATTGGCTGTAGTCTTCCAGGGAGAACGGCACATCCTGGACCGGCACGCTCATCTTCAAGGCGCTCTGCCCGCCCGGGCGTATGAAGTTTGCGGTGACCGTCACCTGCTGCAGCTGCATTGCGGGCGCCGCAACCGCCGGAGCGGCGCGGCCATTCTGCGCGCCGGCCGGCGCCGCGAGGCCGCAGCAACATGCCGGGCCGAGAATGAGTCCGGTGATGAGGCCCTTTCTGATCGTCATTCAGCTTTTCCCCTCCACGGTCTGGTCGTGCCGCTGTGGGGTGGCATTCTTGGCGGTGACACACCGTCCTGGCGATAACCCCTTCGGGTTAGGGCCACGGCAGGAGCGGCCCCGCCGCGGCGGGGCGACGGTCTGGTGCCACTCATGGCCCTGACCAGGGACACGCGCCCTTCCTGGCTGCGAGTTCAGGAATATTTAAGGTGACCGTGATGCAATGGCATCCAGCGGTACCGGGCAGGCCGCCTGCGATGCCGGGACTCCGCGGCTAGACCGTCCATTGGGGGTGGATCATGACGGCCGATTGCGCCAATCAATCCGGTGTGGGGCTCGGAACCCCCGCCAAGATCATCATTGCGGATGATCATCCGCTCGTGTGTGCGGCACTCACGCACACGCTCCGCGCGGCCATGCCCGCGGCCACGATACTGACCGCACCGACCCTGAGCGCGGTCGAAGCCATCACCGCGGAGCATCCGGACCTGGACCTGGCGCTTCTCGACCTGCACATGCCGGGCGCTCGCGGATTCTCCGCGCTGCTGTTGCTTCGCGGTCAGCGTCCGGAGCTACCGGTCATCGTCATATCGTCCAACGATCACCCGCGCACGGTCGCCCGCGCGCAGCAATTCGGCGCCGCGGGGTTTCTGCCGAAGTCCGCACCTCTCGCCGAGATGCTCGCCGCCATCGCCAGCGTGATGGCGGGAGGAATCTGCTTCCCGCGTCACCAGGCAACGCGCAGCGAGGATGATGCCAAGCTCGCCGCGAAGCTCGCCCAGCTCACGCCGCAACAGATGCGCGTGCTCATGTGCATCGCCGACGGCCTGCTCAACAAGCAGATCGCCTACGAGCTGCACTTGGCCGAGAACACCGTGAAAGTGCACGTTGCGGCCGTGCTGCACAAGCTGGGCTGCCACACCCGTACACACGCGGCGCTGCTCGCCAAAAGCCTGGATGCGGAAGGCGCGGTACCTTACTGCGCCCTGTCCGAAGCCGTTTGAGCGAGGGTCTCAAGCGGACACGCTGCTTTTCATCAGCATGTGCGTGACCGCAGCCCTGAGCTTCGATGGATTGACCGGCTTGGCGAGAAAGCCCCAGCCGTTCGCCTGCACACTCTCCCGTACCGCCGCGTCCCGCTCCGCCGAGATCACTATCACCGGCACTTCCGTGCCCCAGCGGCGAAACAACTCGGGCACGAATTCCGGCCCGCTGCCATCCGGCAGGCGATAGTCGAGTAGCAGCACGTCCGGCGCCGCGGAGCTCTGCTCCGCCAGCCGCAGCGCCTCTTCGCCGTCGGACGCCAACAGCACCTCGCAACCCCATCCGGTCAGCAGGGCTTGTAGGCTCTGCCGCACTCGCGGGTCGTCTTCTACTGACCAGACGCGAGCGCCGTCGAGCGGTGAGCCGTTATCGCGCGTGCGGGCGGGCTCGGCGCCTCCCGGATGCGGCGCCTGAGGGGCGAGCCCGCTCTTCGTCGGGGCGGCCGTTCTGGCCCACGGGACATCAACGGAGAAAACGCTCCCACGTCCGACCCACGAGCGCAGGCCAATGTGGTGACCCAGCCGCTTGGCAATCCGCTCGACGATCGCGAGGCCGAGGCCCGCGCCGCGCTCGGTTGTCGCGCCGCCGCTGTCGAGACGCTGGAACTCGAGAAAGATCCGGCGATGATGTTCCGGCGCGATGCCGGGGCCGGTGTCCCAGACCTCGATGCGCAGCGTTCCGCCCGCCCGCCGGCATCCCATCAGCACCCGCCCGCGCCGGCTGTAGCGCACGGCGTTGGAAAGGTAGTTCTGCAGGATGCGGCGCAGCAGCGCCTCGTCGGAATGGACCCGCGCGCTGCTACCGATGACGCGCAGATCGACTCCGCGGGCGCGCGCAATGATTCCGAACTCCCGCCCGAGAGTGTCGAGCAGCCCGCTCACCGCAAAATCGCGCTCGTTCAACTCGAACGTGCCGGACTCGAGGCGCGAGATGTCGAGCAGCGTGGAGAGGATCTCATCCTCTGCCTCCAGGGCGCTGTCGATCCCGCTCAGTACCTCCCGGTCCGCGGCCGAAGGCAGCCGTGCGCGCACGGCATCCACAAACATGCGCGCCGCATTGAGAGGCTGCATGAGATCGTGCACCGCGGCGGCGACGAAGGCCGTCTTCGAGCGGTTAGCCCGCTCGGCGTTCGCCGTCGCATCCTCGAGTGCGCGCGTGCTCCGCGCGATCCGTCGTGCAAAGCCGCGCGCGACCAGCGCCGACATCAAAGTGACGGCCAGCGTCGTCAGGCCAAGGAGTAGCCACGCGAAGCGGTTCGCCTGAGCCACCGCAGCCATGCTCTCGATCTGCTGCTGCTGCGCGACGACGATCCAGCCAAACTCGGTATGGCGAATTTCCGCGATTTTGGCCGCGCCTCGATATCGATAGTGATAGAAGCCGTCGCCCCGCTGAGCGGCGGCGTAAGCCGGGTGATTGCGGAAGTCGCGCAGCCCCAGCAGCATCGGGACACCCCGATCCGCGATCAGCAGGCCCGTGTGGGTCAAGAGAAATGCGTGACCCGTCCGTCCGAGGCGTTCGGTCGTCACTGCCTGGGTGACGTGATCGAGAGTCGCGGCCTCGACGAGCATCCCCGCGAGCTTGCCATCGCTCGCCTCGATCGGCACCGCCATGAGAAAAGCGGGAAGATGCGAGGTCCGTCCGATCTGGATCTCCACGCCGTAAGGACGGCCGGCCAGCACTTCCTTGAAATATTCCCGATCGCCATACCAGTTCACCGGCCGTCCATCGCTGCGTGCCACGTTCCAACCGGCGACATTGACGGTGTGAATGAGGTAGGCCCAGGGCAACTGGGCAGTCAGGCGAGCGATCGCATGCTCCTGCGCCTGCGGACCCATCGAGCGCATCGCAGCCTCTTGTGCCGTGAGCTGCAACACCGACAGGTTGAGTCGCATCCAGTCATCAACCTGCTGGACGGCGCTGTCGGCGAACAAATCCAGCCGTTGCCGCGCCTCGGTCTCGCCATTGTCGACCATGCGCTGCCGCTCGAGCTGCCAGAAGGCGGTGAACGGCAGCAGCGCGACCAGGAGCAACGCGATCAGGAGCCGCGGAAAGATGCCCGCACGCCGCCAGATCCCTCGCATCGCGGGCATCAGGTCCCCCGCAGTCGCTCGTGGCGGCCGGCAAAGAGGCGCAGCTCAAGCATGACCTTCTGGTTGCCGGGACGGTGGCTCACGGGTGGAGCTTCAGTCCCGCGAGGCACGACGCCCGTGACTGCGGGCGTCTTCCTGTGAGTCGAGCAGAAGCCGCTCAACGTAGCGGGCAATCTGGTCGACCTCCACGTTTACCCTCGTGCCGGCACTGAGTGCGCCGAGGGTTGTAACCGCTTGAGTGTGCGGGATGAGGTTGATGCCAAAGACATTGCCCTGCACTTCATTGACGGTGAGACTCACACCGTCAATCGCCACGGACCCCTTGCGGGCAATGTAGCGGGCAAGGGCGGGCGGCACCGAAATCTCGATTCGGGTGGAGCGCGCATCACCGCTGAGCGCTGTAATCTCTCCTATGCCGTCGACATGACCGGAGACCAGATGACCTCCGAGAGGATCGCCTGCCTTGAGCGAGGGCTCGAGGTTGACTCGCGAGCCGGACTCCAGGTTGCCGAGCGTTGTCAGCGACAAAGACTCGCGCGACACGTCGGCTGCGAACGTCCTATCCCGAAGCTCCACCGCCGTCAGGCAACATCCCTGCACACAAATGCTGTCACCGACATTGATACCCGAGGGATCGAGTCGATCAAAGGCGATCAGCAGCCTCTCGTCTCCACCGCGCGCTTCGCGGCTCACCACCCGGCCGATGTCCTGAACGATGCCTGTGAACATTCGCTACCCTCCTCGTCCGGTTACCGCGGTCTGCTGCCGGCACTGCGGCCGTAAGCGCAGTCGCACGTCCTCACCGATCTGGCGAGTCTCGACCACGGTGAAGTTGGGCGCAGCATCCAACGTTCGAAGTTCATCCGTTTCGACCAACGGCCGCGCCTGCGGTCCCAGAAGTTTCGGCGCAACGTAGAGGATCAGCTCATCCACGAGTCCCTGATCCAGTAGCGCCCCGGCGAGCCGTGGCCCCGCCTCGACCCATAGCTCATTGATCTCCCGGCTGCCTAGCCGGTCCAGCACCTCAGGCAGGCTCACGCGGGTCGTGACCGCGCTGCTCGGACCCTCACCGCCGCTCGCGTCGGCCGGCTCGCCGGACCTCGAAGCCGGCACTTCCTCGATCGAGGCGCCACGTTCCGCGAGCCGAGCGTGCCGCGCTGCGAGATCGACTTCCTGGCCGGCGCCGGGCAGCGTCACGATCAAAACGGCACCTCCGGTCGTCAGCATCCGTGCGCCTGGCGGAGTCTGCAACCGAGCATCGACTATGACGCGCAAGGGCTGCAGGCGCGGGCGCCCGGAGGGAAGCTCTGGCAGCCGAACGTCGAGCCGTGGATCATCCGCGAGCACAGTGCCGATACCAGTCAGAATCGCAGAGCTGCGTGCACGCCAGTGTTGCACGTCCTCTCGGGCGGCCGGGCCGGTGATCCACTGACTCGCGCCATTCGCCAACGCCGTGCGGCCGTCGAGGCTCATTGCGAGCTTCACCCGCACCCACGGCCGGCCGGAGCGCATGCGCTTGAGGAAACCGGGATTGAGCTCGGCGGCGCCCGCCGCCATGAGACCCGACTCGACGATCAACCCCGCGCGCCGCAGCGCCTCCGCGCCCCGGCCGCTCACGCGCGGATTGGGATCTTCCAAAGCGAAGACGACGCGCGCCACTCGCTCGGCGATCAACGCGTCGACACAAGGGGGCGTACGGCCGTGGTGACTGCACGGCTCCAATGTTACGTAGGCGGTTGCGCCGGCAGCCCGCGGCCCGGCCGCGCGCAGGGCGTTGACCTCCGCGTGAGGCTCGCCGGCGCGCTCGTGCCAGCCCTCACCGACGATCTCCTCACCCTGCGCTATGACGCAGCCGACCCGTGGGTTCGGATGAGTCGTCTCGAGACCGCGCTCGGCCAGCGCGAGCGCGCGAGCCATCGCACCGCGGTCAAATTCCGTGAACACAGTCAACGCCCGTGAACAGAGTCAACCCCGTGAATACGGTCAACCCCCGAAGACGGTCAACCCGGCAAACACGGGACGATAGGCTCACTTCTGTCCCTCCCCCGCGCCAGGATCATCCGTTGGTGGCGATTCCGTGGGCAGGAGCGAGAGCTGGTCGCGATCCGCTGCCGGCTGACGCCTGGCGGGGCGCTTGCTCTCCGGAAGAGGTTGCTTGCTGTCGCGCTGATTGCGGAGTTTGCGGATCTCCTCGTGGAATGCCTCCACGTCCTCGAAGTGCCGATATACGGACGCGAAGCGTACGTAGCCCACTTCATCGAGCTGCCGCAGCTCCTCCATCACCATCTCGCCGATGACCCGCGCCGGCACCTCGCGGTCGCCGAGGCCACGGACCTTGTGGGCGATGCGGCTCACGGCCTCATCGACCTGGGCCTGCGGCACCGGCCGCTTCTCGAGCGCCTTCTCCATCCCGGAGCGCAACTTGGCTTCGTCGAACGGCTCGCGTGTGCGGTCGCCCTTGACGACCGTGGGCATGACGAGCTCGGCGGTCTCGAAGGTGGTGAAGCGCTCGCCGCAGGCGAGGCACTCGCGGCGGCGGCGGATCTGCCGCCCTTCGCCGGCCAGCCGGGAGTCGGTTACCTTGGTCTCGACGTGGCCGCAGAAGGGACAGTACACGGATCGCTCAGTCGGACCGCGGCCCTATGCCGTCTCCCGATTGCCTATTCGCCGTAGACCGGGAAGCGCCGGCAGAGCTCGAGTACCGGGCTTCTCACCCGCTCCACGGCCGCATCGGCGCCGCCGGCATCCAACACGTCGGCGATGAGGTCGGCTACCTGCTCGACCTCGCGTTCCTTGAAACCTCGCGTTGTCGCAGCCGGAGAGCCGAGCCGCAGGCCGCTCGAGATCATGGGGGGGCGCGGATCGTTCGGCACGGCGTTCTTGTTCACCGTGATATTGGCCTTCCCGAGCGCGGCATCGGCTGCCTTGCCGGTGATCTCGCGGCCGATGAGGCTCACGAGGAAGAGGTGATTGTCAGTCCCGCCGGAGACGATCTGATAATCCCGGCGCGCGAGCCGCGCCGCCATGGCGCGTGCATTGGCCAACACTTGCTTTTGATACTCGGCGAACGCGGGCTGCAGCGCCTCGAGGAGCGCCACCGCCTTCGCGGCGATGACGTGCATGAGCGGCCCACCCTGCGTCCCCGGGAAGATGAGCGAGTTGAGCTTCTTCGCGATCTCCTCGTTCTCACGCGCCAGAATCAGGCCGCCGCGCGGTCCGCGCAGCGTCTTGTGGGTGGTGGTCGTGACCACGTCGGCGTGCGGCACCGGGTTGGGGTAGAAGCCTGCCGCGACCAACCCCGCCACATGCGCCATGTCCACGACGAAGTACGCACCCACGCTCTTGGCGATCTGCGCGAAGCGGGCCCAGTCCACTACCCGCGAGTACGCCGAAAAGCCGGCGATGATCATCTTCGGACGGTGCTCCTCGGCCAGACGCTGCACCTGCTCATAATCGATCTCCCCGGTATCGGGGCGAATGCCGTATTGCGCGGCCCGGAAGAACTTGCCCGAGAAGTTGACTTTGGCTCCGTGAGTGAGGTGCCCGCCATGATCGAGGCTCATCCCCAGAATGGGATCGCCCGGCTGCACCAGCGCGAGATAGGCGGCGGTATTCGCCTGCGACCCGGAGTGCGGCTGCACATTTGCGTAGGCCGCCCCGAAGAGCTGCTTCGCCCGATCGATGGCCAGCTGCTCGGCGATGTCCACGTATTCGCAGCCGCCGTAATAGCGCTTACCCGGATAGCCTTCCGCGTACTTGTTCGTGAGCACGGAGCCTTGCGCCTCGAGCACGCGCGGGCTGACGTAGTTCTCCGAGGCGATGAGCTCGATATGGTCTTCTTGGCGCCGTCGCTCGCCGTCGAGCGCGCGGCTGAGCTCGGGGTCAAAACTGCGGATATCCAGGCTCTTGGAGAACATTCGAGACCCTGTCGAGGAAAAGGGAAGGAGCCGGGGATTGTACCGGAAGCCTACCTGCCATGACCGATCGCAGGCGACGCGGGCTTGTTGCCCGGCGCCAAAAGCAAGTCACTGAGCGGCCCCGGGCCGTTCCCGGGGCCGCGGGACCGAAAGAGCTGAAGCACCGCGCTCGCGGCAAGCGCCGGGTGCGACTTGCCACCAATCAAAAAGCCAGGCTTTCGACCACCGAATTCCAGGCGCCGGCAAGATTGGGGCGAGAGTATCCCCCGCCTCCAAGCGCCAGTATGCGCCCATGGCCGAGCCTTTCCGCGAGAGCGACGAGGTCGCTTGCCGCGCGGGCGTGGGCGCGCGCAGTCAAGCGCAGATGCGTGAGAGGGTCACCCTCGATGCTGTCCGCGCCACATTGAAGAATGACGAACTCCGGCTCGAAGCGCTCCAGATGCGCGATGACTCGCGGCCATAGGTCCGAGAACACAGCGTCGTCCGCGCCCGGCGGCAACGGCAAATTGAGCTTGGTGCCTTCGGCCGCTCCCCGGCCGGTCTCCTCCACTGCGCCCGTCCCCGGATAGAGGTACCGCCCATCCTCGTGCAGGTCGGCGAAAATCACCGCGGCGTCGCTCTCGAAGGCGTAAAAGACGCCGTCGCCGTGGTGCGCATCGATATCGACATAGGCGACCCGTCCCAGCCCGAAGCGGCTGCGCAGCAGCTCGATGGCGACTCCACAGTCATTGAATACGCAGAAGCCTGCGGCGTGGTCGCGCGCGGCATGGTGGAGCCCGGCGATCGGGACGAAGGCACGGCGGAACTCGCCCGCCATAATGCCCTGAGTCGCAGTCAGGGTCGCACCCACCACACAGGATGCCGCTTCGTACACACCGCGAAAGGCAGGGGTATCCCCGGCATCGAGATAGCCCTGTCCACTCGCGGAGCGCTCCCGCACGAATTCGAGATAGCTTGCGGTATGGAACGCGAGCAGCTCCTCTTCGGTGGCATCCCGCGGCTCGAGCACGCGCACCTTGCGATCGAGCGCCCGCGCCCCAAACTCGCGCAGGAATGCCGCGAGGCGGTCGGGCCCGAAGGGATGGCCGTCACCGAAACCATAGCGCGCGAGACGCTCGCCGGCGATCACCACGACGTTGTCGCTCATGGGTGGGACTCTAGGTAAACAGGGGCCAAGTCGATGATAATACTCGCTTGCTGCCTCATCTAAGCTCGACAGGAAATGGCTCAGTACATCTTTACCATGCAAGGGGTCGGCAAAGTCGTCCCCCCGAAGCGCGTTATTCTCCGCGACATCAGCCTCTCTTTCTTTCCCGGCGCCAAGATCGGCGTACTCGGCCTGAACGGGGCGGGCAAGTCCACGATACTCAAGATCATGGCCGGTATCGACAAGGAGATCGACGGCGACGCGCGGCCACAGAGCGGCATCCGCGTCGGCTATCTGCCCCAGGAACCGCAACTCGACCCTGCGAGGGACGTGCGCAGCACCGTTGAGGAGGGCATTGGAGAGACGTTCAAGCTGGTCGAGGAATTCAACCGGATCAGCGACCGTTTCGCGGAGCCGCTGCAAGACGAGGAGATGAACGCCCTCCTCGAGCGGCAGGCGAAGCTGCAGGACGCCATCGATACCGCGGGGGGGTGGGAGCTGGAGCGTAAGCTCGAGATTGCGGCGGATGCACTGCGGCTGCCGCCCTGGGAAGCCAAGATTGCCACCCTGTCGGGCGGCGAGAAGCGCCGGGTCGCGCTCTGCCGGCTGCTGCTCTCCGCGCCCGACATGCTGCTGCTCGATGAGCCGACTAACCACCTCGATGCGGAGTCGATCGCCTGGCTCGAGCGCTATCTCGAAGAGTATCCGAGCACCGTCGTCGCTGTGACTCACGACCGCTACTTCCTCGACAACGTGGCAGAGTGGATCCTCGAGCTCGACCGCGGCCATGGCATCCCCTGGCACGGGAATTATTCCTCCTGGCTCGAGCAGAAGGAGCAACGGCTGAAGCTCGAGGAGCGCGAGCGCGAAGCGCTGCGCAAGGCGCTCGAGCACGAGCTCGAGTGGGTGCGTCAGAACCCCAAGGCCCGCCAGGCAAAGAGCAAGGCCCGCCTGCAGCGCTACGAAGAGCTCGCCTCGCGCGAGTTCCAGGAGCGCAACGAGACCAACGAGATCTACATCCCGCCCGGCGAGCGCCTCGGCGAGCTCGTGATCGAGGTCAAGGGTCTGCGCAAGGGCTACGGCGAGCGGCTCCTCATCGACGCCCTGTCTTTTTCATTGCCGCGCGGCGGCATCGTGGGCATCATCGGCCCCAACGGAGCAGGCAAGACGACGTTGTTTCGGATGTTGACCGGTGGCGAGCAGCCGGATGCCGGTGAGATCCGCGTGGGACCGACGGTGAAGCTGGCCTATGTGGATCAATCGCGCCACGCGCTCGACGACAAGAAGACGGTCTGGCAGGAGATCTCCGGCGGACTCGACATCCTCAAGGTCGGCAACTACGAAACGCCCTCGCGCAGCTACGTCGGGCGCTTCAATTTCAAGGGCTCCCAGCAGCAGCAGACGATCGGCGAGCTCTCGGGCGGTGAGCGCAACCGTGTGCATCTCGCCAAGGTGTTGAAATCCGGCGGCAACGTGCTGCTGCTCGACGAGCCGACCAACGACCTCGACATCGAGACGCTGCGGGCGCTCGAGGAAGCGCTGCTCGGCTTCCCGGGCTGCGCCGTGGTGATCTCGCACGACCGCTGGTTCCTCGATCGCATCGCGACCCACATCCTCGCCTTCGAAGGCGACTCGCAGGTCGTCTGGTTCGAGGGCAACTACCAGGAGTATGTCGAGGACTTCAAGCGCCGCAAGGGCGAGGAAGCCGCGCAACCGCACCGCATCCGTTACAAGCCCCTGACCCGCTGAGCGCCCTGAGACCCGCTCTTGCAAGCGCGGAAACCCCAGGACCCTCACTCGCCGAAGCCGGCGGCGGACCACCAAAGCCAGCGCCGAAGAGTCCTGCGTTGGATCGGCCCGATCGCCGCGCTCCTGGTGTTTGGCGCCGTCGCCTATATCCTGCACGGTGAGATCGCGCGCCTGCACTTCAACAGGGTCTTCGCGCACCTGCAGGCGATACCCCGCAGACACGTGCTCGCGGCGCTCGGCTTCACCGCCACCAGCTACTGGGCGATAAGCGGCTACGACGTGCTGGCGCTGCGTTACCTGCGCAAGCGTCTGCCCTACGGGCGCATTCTCTTCACTTGCTTCATCGCCAGCGCCTTCGGCCACACGCTCGGTTTCTCGGCGTTCACCGGCGGGGCGATCCGCTTCCGTCTCTATGCCAGCGCGGGCGTCACTGCGGTCGAGGTCGCGACCATCGCCGCGTTCGTGAGCCTGGGGATCGGGATCGGTCTCGCTACGCTGGCGGGCATCTCGCTCTTTCTATCGCCCGCGCAGAGCGCCGCCGTTCTGCATCTCGGGCACGATCTGACCTTCCTCGTCGGCGCGCTGCTGCTCGCCGCGGTGGCCGCCTATGCACTGTGGTCGGCGATGTCGCGCGGCGTCCTCGAGATACGCGGCTGGGCTCTGCGCGCGCCGGGCCCTGCGATCGGACTGCCCCAGGTGGCGTTGGGCGTGATCGACATGAGCCTCGCGGGCTCGGTGCTCTGGTGGCTGCTGCCCGCACACATCGGCTTCATCCCCTTCATCGGCGCCTACGCCATCGCGATCATCGCCGGAATCGTGAGCCATGTGCCGGGCGGCATCGGCGTCTTCGAGACGGTCATGCTGCTGATGCTGCGCGGCATCCCCCCGGAGGCCCTCCTGGGCTCACTGCTCGCCTACCGGGCCATCTACTACTTCGTCCCGGTCCTCTTTGGCGCCGTTCTCTTTGGCTACAAGGAGTTGAGCGCCACTCGCGCGCATCTTGCGCGCGCGCGCGAGCGCGCCGCGCTGTACGTCGCGCCCGTCGCGCCACAGGTCGCTGGCGGCCTGACTTTTCTAGCCGGCACGGTGCTGCTCGTGTCGGGAGCGACGCCGGCGATCAGCTCACGCCTGGCACTCCTGCACCGCTTCATTCCGCTCGCGGTGCTGGAGGTCTCCAACCTGGCCGCGAGCGTCATCGGACTCGGACTGCTGGTGCTGGCGCGCGCACTCTTCCGCCGCGTCAGGGGCGCATACTCCATCTCTTTCTCACTGTTGGTCTGCGGCATCGTGGCGTCCCTCCTCAAAGGGCTTCGCTATGAGGAAGCGATCGTGCTCGCGATCGCTCTTGCCGTGCTGACGCTCGGGCGGCGCGCCTTCTACCGTCCGACGGCAATTCTCGATGAGCGTTTCAGCCCGGTCTGGGTTGCGAGCATCGCGGGGGTCATCATCCTGTCGATCTGGATCGGCTTTCTCGTCTATCGCGACGTCCCCTATTCAGATGAGCTCTGGTGGACGTTCGCGCTGCACGCCAACGCCCCGCGGATGCTGCGGGCTTCAGTGGCAGTGATCGTGCTCGCGACCGCCTACCTGATGCTGAACCTGTTGCGGCCAGCGCGGCCGGAGCCGGCTGTCGCGAGCGCCGAGGATCTCGTGCGCGCACGCGCTATCATCAATCGCTCGGATAACTGTCTGGCGAATGCCGCGCTGACCGGTGACAAGCGGCTGCTGTTCAACGATTCGGCCGATGCCTTCCTGATGTATCAGGTCGCCGGCCGCAGTTGGGTGGTGCTCGGTGACCCCATCGGCTCGCGCACGGGCGCGGAAGATCTGGTCTGGCGTTTCCGTGAGCTTTCAGACCGCCACGGCGGCCAGACGGTCTTTTATCAGACGAGCGCCGAGCGCCTCTCTTTATATGTGGACCTCGGACTCGCTCCACTCAAGGTCGGCGAGGAGGCGCGGGTGCGGCTCACGGACTTCTCCCTCGAGGGAGCCACCCGCGCCGGACTCAGGCACTCCCATCGGCACGCGCAGCGGGACGGACTCACTTTCGAACTGGTGCCTCCCGCCGGCATCGGCGAGCTGCTGCCCGACCTGCAACGGATCTCGGACGCCTGGCTCGCCAGCAAGGCGACCGGCGAGAAGCGTTTTTCCGTCGGCTATTTCTCGGCGCAATACCTGCGCAACTTTCCGCTTGCCATCGTGCGCGCGGACGGAGTGCCGGTCGCCTTCGCGAACCTCTGGACCACGGATACGCGCGCCGAGCTCGCAGTCGATCTCATGCGTTTCGGCCCGGCGGCACCGCAGGGAACGATGGATTTCCTCTTCGTCGAGCTCATGAGCTGGGGCCGCGGTCAGGGCTACGGCTGGCTCAATCTAGGCATGGCGCCGCTCTCCGGTCTCGACCGACATCCCCTTGCGCCTGCCTGGCACCGCGTCGGCAATTTCGTCTTCCGCCATGGCGAGCACTTCTACAACTTCGAGGGGCTGCGGCGCTACAAAGCCAAGTTCGATCCGCACTGGGAGCCCAAGTACCTCATTGCCCGCGGCGGTATCGCCCTACCGCGCGTGCTGATGGACGTTTCCGTATTGATCGCGGGCGGCGTCAAAGAGCTTTTTGTTTAGCGCTGGATCCGGGCGCCTGCCCGGCCCGGGCGGCGGGGCACCTCCGTGTGCCTGGGACAAACTGATATGACATAACGCGTCAGATTGCGCGAAATGCGAATTCGAGTGTCGCCAATGGGCTACAATCTTCGGTAAGCGGCCCCCATGTCCATACACATCGACGCATCGAGCCGTCTCATCAACAGCCAGGAAAAAACCCTGGCGTTGACGTGCCCGCATTGCCAGGTCGTCGCTCACGTCACCGTGAGCGCGGTCCCGCGCTTCGAGGAGCTGCAGACCTATCGGCCCGCGCAGATCGGCATCGTCTATCACTGCGACGCCTGCCAGGCCCCGGTCTTCCTGCGCTTCGCAGTGCGCATGTACGCCGCGAGCCGCATCGAGCTGTCGCCCCAGTTCATCGAGGTCGAGCGCGCCCGCGAAAAATTCTCCTTCACCTACCTTCCCGAGGAAGTGGAGCTGCTCTTCAAGGAGGCGCTGACCTGCTTCTCCAGCGGCGCCCTCAACGCCTTCGCCTCGATGTGCCGCCGGACCGTGCAGGCGGTGTTCGCGGACCTCGGCGAGGGGGGTAAGCTGCGCCTGTTCGACGAGCTCAACGAAGTGCGCGAGCTCGCGGCGCTCTCCGCCGATACCTTCGGCAAGCTGAAGAGCATGCTCTTCGGCACGGCCACCGACCCCCGCCCCAACATTCCGCTCCTCGACGGCTACGAGGCCGGAATCGCCCTGGAGGTCGTGAAGGACCTTCTCTATGAGGCCTATGTCCGCAAGGGCAAGCTCCAGCAGGCCATGTTGGTGCGCCGGTTTTTCCTTGACGAGACTCAGACCAACATCACACCGCTGAGCAACGCGGGGTGACATAATCGGGGCGACTCCTAAAGACCGAGGGTCGCCGGCCGATAACCAGGCATGTTCGACGGTGCCGACACAGTGGTGCTCTACGAGGAGCTCGCCTTCCAGGACGTGCTTCCCGTCCTGTGGCGCCCTTCCCCGGGGGCCCTCGATCCCGAGATTGCCGCGGGCCTCGGCGAGCGTAACCTGCAGCTGCTCCAGGCCTGGGACGCCATGCAGGAGCACGGCCCCGTGGAGAAGCCCGACGAGAACAGCCCCTACGCGGCTGACCTCGCTCGCCTCGAGCGCAAGATGAATCTTCTGCTCGATCTCGTGGGCCAGATCCTCGCCACGAACCGCCCGCGTCCCGCGCCCGCGTCGGTGCGATTCAATGCGCTCGGTGCCGTCTGGCGCGGCGCATCTCCTCTGCCGGAAGCAGGCGCGCAGGGCGTCCTCGAAGTCTATCTGCACGACTGCCTCGCGCAGCCGCTGCGCCTTCCCGGCCGCGTGACGAACGTCACACCGGACGGCAACGTGAAGGCACGATTCGTCCCCCTCGGCGAGGCCGTTGCCGATCTCATCGAGAAGATGGCATTCCGCCGCCACCGTCGCCAGATCGCCGGTACGCGCACCGTGCGCGCAATTCGATCAGACTGAACTAGCCCCCCTCCCCCCGCGCGCGCGCTGCAGCCCTGTGATAGCGGTCACGGAGCTCGAGCGAGGCTTTCCACATATGTGCGCAACCGGAAGCGCATCACAGCCCGCGCGCGCGCCGGTGCGCACCATTGCGGCGCGTGGCGGGCTCATCGAGCCGCGGCACCGTTCAAAAAGAGTAAGAGATGAAGGAGCGGGAGTCGAAATGGCGGCAGCGCAATGTTTCTCCGGCCTCGCACCGGCCAAAGACCAGAGTGCCTCGCCGGATGTGACAGCGATGTCTGCCGCGGCGGCGCGGTTTCTGACCGGCAGCTCGCCTGCGATTGGTGAAGCCAATGCGCTGATTCGCCAGGTCGCGGCTCACGACTCCACCGCACTCATCCTCGGCGAGTCCGGCACCGGCAAGGAGGTCGCCGCCCGCGCCATCCACGACCTCAGCCCGCGGCGCAACCGTCCGTTCGTCGCGGTCAACTGCGGCGCCATTCCATCCGAGCTCCTCGAGTCCGAGCTCTTCGGCCACGAGAAGGGCTCCTTCACCGGCGCGATCTCCGCGCGCAAGGGCCGCTTCGAGATCTCTGAGGGCGGCACGCTGTTTCTCGACGAGATCGGCGATATGAGCCCCTCGATGCAGGTAAAGCTCCTGCGCGTGCTGCAGGAGCGCGTATTCGAGCGCGTCGGCAACCACGTACCGATCCGGTGCAACGTACGCATCATCGCGGCGACGCACCGCAACCTCGAGGAGTCGATCGGCCGCGGCGCATTCCGCGAGGATCTCTTTCATCGGCTGAACGTGTTCCCCATCGACATGCCCCCGCTGCGCAAGCGCATCGAGGACCTGCCGCTGCTCGTCCAGGAGCTGGTGGCGCAGAACGTGTCCGACGGGCGCAGTAAAGTGCAGCTTGCACGCCGCACCCTCGCCGCCCTGGCACTGCACCCCTGGACCGGCAACGTGCGCGAGCTGGGCAACCTCATCGAGCGGCTGTCGATCACCGCCGGCGGCCGCATCGTGCAGATCGAAGATCTGCCATCCAAGTACCGTCCGCCCGAGGGCTGGGTTTGGGAAGACCAGCACCCAGCCGCCGAGGACGACGAAGGCATTCTCGATGACGAGGACACGCTGGAGCTCCTCGAGACGGGCGCCGTTGCCGCCGCCCCGGCGAGCCCGCCCCCGGCAATCGGGTCCGATTCACTGAGCACACTGCCCGAGGCGGGGCTCGATCTGCGGGCGCACCTGCTCGCGATCGAGCGCGCGCTGGTCCAACAGGCTCTCGAGCGCGCCAATGGCACCGTTGCGCACGCTGCCCGCCTGCTCAATCTGCGCCGCACGACTCTCGTCGAAAAGCTGCGCAAGCTCGATATCGAGGCGGCGACGGAAGATTGACGCAGCGGCGGCGGATTCCTGCCGCCAACGTGACCGCGTTCACGCTTTATCGCCGGTTTGCGCCCGGCACGCCTTTTGCACCCTCCCCCCTGACTAAGCGGCCCCGTACGTGGGAGGTTGGATGTCTGAGACTGACGAAACAGCGTTGGCGTACCCCGCCGGCGATGAGCCGTGCGCGCGCCGCTCCGAGTCGGATCCGATCGCTTGCGCCCCGAGTTCCCGGCGTCTCATCGATCTCGCGCGCCGCGTCGCGCTCAGTGACTGCACGGTTCTCGTGGTCGGCGAGTCAGGGACCGGCAAAGAAATCCTGGCCCGCTACATCCACCGCCGCTCACCGCGTGCCGGCCGGCCGTTCGTCGCGGTCAACTGCGCCGCGATTCCCGAGAACATGTTGGAAGCAATGCTCTTCGGGTACGAGCGCGGCAGCTTCACGGGCGCACACGCCTCGCATCCGGGCAAGTTCGAGCAGGCTCAGGGCGGCACCATTCTCCTCGATGAGGTCACCGAGATGCCGCTCGGTCTGCAGGCAAAGCTGCTGCGCGTCCTGCAGGAGCGGGAAGTCGAGCGGCTCGGCGGCCGCATGCCGGTCAGTCTCGACGTACGCGTCATCGCTACCACCAACCGGCGGTTGCGCGAGGAAGTCGCCGCCGGCCGCTTCCGCGAGGACCTCTACTACCGCCTCAACGTGTTCCCGCTGGCGATCGCGCCCCTGCGCCTGCGCCGGGACGACGTCCTGCCTGTCGCCATGCAGCTCTTGACCGGGCGCTGCCGGCCGGGTGAGCCGATTCCGGCGCTGAGTGCCGAGGCTGCCCACTTGCTGCTCACCTATGGCTGGCCCGGCAATGTGCGCGAGCTCGACAACCTGCTGCAGCGGGCGCTCATTCTGGTCAACGGCCCGGTCATCCGGCCCGAGCACATCCAGTTCGAGCTCGCCAATGAGACGCCACAACCGGCCGCGGGTGCGGCTGCGACTTGCGCTTCCGAGGCGAGCCGCTCGCTCGCAGGCTCGCTGGTGCAGGCGGAGCGCGATCTCATCTTGGACGCACTGCGCAACCACCAGGGCAGCCGCCGCGAGGCGGCTGAGCGCCTCGGCATCAGTCCGCGCACTCTGCGTTACAAGCTGGCACGCCTGCGCGAGGCGGGCATCGACGTACCGGCCGCCTGACGGAGTCCACCATGAGCCAGATGGAAATCGACCGGGTTCTCTCCCAGATCCGTTCCCTCTCGACCCAGGTACGCCCCAACGCGTCGCAACCGGCGGCTGCGCAGGGAAGCGCACCGAGCGATTTCGCGACCCTGCTGCGTCAGGGTATCGATCAGGTCAACCAGAGCCAGCAGCGCGCCACAGAGCTTTCGGATGCATTCGCGCGCGGCGCCCCCGGCGTGGAGCTGCCGCAGGTGATGGTGCAGATGGAAAAGGCGAGCGTGTCCTTTCGGGCGTTGACCGAGGTGCGCAACCGCCTCATCAGCGCCTACCAGGACATCATGAACATGCAGATGTAACGAGACGGAAGTAACTACACACCATGGCCGCCGACTCCGCCGTACTCACGAATAGCCTGACGAACAGTTCGGCCAATGCCTCGGCGAACCTTGCCGGGTTGCCCGCGTCGGTGCGGCCGCTGCTCTTGCTGATCGGAATTGCTGCCGCCGTCGCGGCCGGCGTCTGGATCGTTCTCTGGGCACGCGGTCCGACTTACACTCTCCTCTACGCCAACCTCTCGCCGCAGGATGAGGCGCAGGTCGCGCAGGCCCTCGATGCAGCGCAAATCCCCTACAAGCTGGACGCCGGCACGAACGGTATCGACGTTGCGGCGGAGCACCTGGACGAGGCGCGCCTGAAGCTCGCCGGCCAGGGCGTGACGGACAGCGACAGCTTCGCTGCCTTGGAGAAGAGCTCCGGCTTCGGCGTCAGCCAGTTCATGGAGGACGTGCGATACCAGCACGCGTTGGAAATGGAGCTGGCGCGCACGATTGCAAGCATGCAGCCCGTGGCTGGCGCACGCGTCAATCTGGCCGAGCCGCGCCAGTCGGTCTTCGTCAGCGACAGCCGCACCGCGAGCGCCTCGGTATTCGTACGGCTCAAGCCGGGATCGACGCTCGAGCCCGAGCAGGTGCAGGCCATCATCAACCTGGTGGCCTCGAGCGTGCCGAACCTCTCCCCCGGACAGGTAACCGTCGTCGACGAGCAGGGCCATCTGCTTTCCGCGCCGAACGGCCGCGATCCCTACGCGATGGACGACCGCGCGTATGACAGGGTCCACCGCATGGAAACCGATTACGCGCGGCGCATCGAGGCGCTCCTCACCCCCCTCGTCGGGCCCGGGTTGGTGCATGCGCAGGTAGTCGCCGACCTCAATCTGGGTGTCAGCGAACAGGCCAAGGAGCTCTACGCTCCCAACAGCCAGATCGTCCGCAGCGAGCAGCTTTCGGAGCAGAGTGCCGGCGGCGGCGGCGGCGGCGGCGTGCCGGGATCTCTCTCCAATGAGCCTCCTACGCCGGGCAAGATCGCGCCGCCCGCCGCCGCGCAATCGAGTGCCCCGACCGGTGCCCCGAACGCGCAGAACGCCGCTCCCACGTCGGGCGCCGGCGCACAGGCTGCCGCGCAGAGCAGCGCGGCATCCGGCACCTCCGGCACACCAGCAAGTACGTCGGGACAATCGGCGACCGAGCCGGTTGGCGGCGCAGTCGGGATGCCCGGTGACAAAACGGTTTCGCACGATGTCACGCGCAATTATGAGATCGACCGCACG
Organism: Steroidobacteraceae bacterium; assembly: GCA_025451845.1. GTDB lineage: Bacteria > Pseudomonadota > Gammaproteobacteria > Steroidobacterales > Steroidobacteraceae > 13-2-20CM-66-19. The sequence continues at coordinate 48,381 of JANWJS010000010.1, read as the reverse complement.
CTCGATTACTCCAGCCAACCGGCTGGAACCATACGGCGGCTGACGGTCGCGGTGCTGATTGGCGATCGCATCCTGACGGGCCAGGACGGCAAAGTCACGAAGGTCCCGCTGAGCGCGGACGAGTTGACGCGGGTCACTCAGCTCGTCAAGGACGCCGTTGGATTCGATGCGTCACGGGGTGACAGTGTCAGTGTCCTGAACGAGTCGCTGGATATCAGCAGCACTCCCGTCGCCGAAGGCACATTCCAGGCGCCGCCGCTCTGGCAGACACCCTTCGCCTGGAGCCTGCTGCGGATCGTCGCGGGGCTCGTGGTAGTGCTGGCGCTGGTCCTCTCGGTGCTGCGGCCGCTGGTGAAAACTCTCATCACTCCGATGCGCCTCGCGCCCGCGGGCGCCGCCGGCGCACAAGCGCCGCCGGGTGGACCTGCAGGCGTAGCCGCTGGCCAGAAGGAGGCAGTGGTGACCGCGCTCACGCACGATCAGCAGCTCGTGCAGGCGCGCACCCTCGTGAACCAGGATCCGAAGCGGGTCGCGCAGGTCGTGCGCGGCTGGGTGGGCTCCGATGAGTGAGCGCGCGGATCGGCGTGAGGCCGCCCGCAGCGGCACGGAGCGCGCCGCCATCCTCCTGCTGACGCTCGGCGAGACCGAGGCCGCGCAGGTGCTGAAGCACATGGGGGCGAAGGAGGTGCAGCGCATCGGCAGCGCGATGGCGAAGCTCGCCAACGTGTCGCGCGAGGAAGTGCACGGCGTCATCTCGGAGTTCGCGCTGACCGTCGAGAGCCAGACCTCCGTGGGCGTCGGAGCCGACGAATTCCTGCGCAAGGTGCTGGTCGATGCCTTGGGGCAGGGCAAAGCCGCAAGCATCATCGACCGGATCAGCATCGGCCGCTCCACCAAAGGCCTGGAGGCGCTGAAATGGATGGACGCGCGCGCCGTGTCCGAGCTGATCCGGCTCGAGCATCCGCAGATCATCGCCATCGTGCTCGCCTATCTCGATGCCGACCAGTCGGCGGAGGTGCTGGGATATCTGCCCGCGAACGTGCGGCCGGACGTCGTGGTGCGCATCGCGACGCTCGACGGCGTGCAGCCGAGTGCGCTTACCGAGCTCGACGACATCATGGAGAAGCAGTTCTCGGGCAAGTCCGCCGGCAAGACTTCGGGGCTGGGGGGCGCCAAAGCGGCCGCCAACATCATCAACTTCCTCGAGCCGAGCCAGGAGAGCGCGCTCATGGAGCAGATCGAGAAGAGCGACGAGGCGCTCGCCGCGCGCATCCAGGATCTGGTCTTCGTATTCGACAACCTGATTGACGTCGATGACCGCGGCATGCAGGAGCTGCTGCGTCAGGTGGCGGCAGAGAAGCTGCTGCTCGCCATGAAGGGTGCCGACGACGCGCTGAAGGACAAGATCTTCAAGAACATGTCGCAGCGCGCCGCCGAAATGCTGCGCGATGACTTGGAGGCGAAGGGTCCGGTGCGTCTCTCCGAGGTCGAGGCAGCGCAGAAGGAGATCCTGCAGGTCGCCCGCAAGCTCGCCGAGGCCGGCACCATCGCCCTCGGCGGCAAGGGAGAGGCCTATGTCTGATCCGCGCCACGGAGCGGCGGCGGCAACGATCGAGCGCTGGCGCCTGCCTGATGTGGAAGGCCCCATCGTCGGGCGCTCGCACGAGGATCGTCGTTCGGCGACCAGCGAAGAATCCGCACGGCTCGCCCTGCAGGAGGCGGACGCGCGCGGCTATGAGGCCGGTCTGGGGCGTGCGCGCGCCGAGACCCGCACAGGGCTTGCGGCACTCGCGGAGCGCGTGCAGCGTCTCGATGCCGCCCTCAACGTCCTTGCCCGGCCGCTCGAGCAACTCGACGCCGAGATCGAGGGGGAGCTCGCGCAGCTCGCGTTGAGCGTGGGCAAGCAGCTCGCCCGGCGCGAGCTGCACGCCGAGCCTGCGCAGGTCATCGCCATTCTGCGTGAATCGCTGGCACTCCTCCCGGCCGCGGCACGCGAAGTGCGGGTCCGTCTGCACCCGCAAGACGCCGAGACGGTTCGGGAGCACCTGACTGCCCCTGCGACCGATCGCGCGTGGACTATCATCGAGGATCCGACGCTCTCGCGCGGCGGCTGTGTCATTCAGAGCCAGTCTTCACGCATCGACGCCAGGCTCGAAGCCCGTATCGCCGCGGTCGCCGCCAATGCGCTCGGAGATGAGCGCACCGCGGCACGCGAGGATCAATGACCGCGCCACTCAATCTCGCCCGCGGCGCAATCTGGCGGGACAGCTTGCAGCGCCGCGTCCGCGCGGTGCAGCAGACGGAGCCGCCTCCGGTGGAGGGCTCGCTGACCCGCATGGTCGGACTGACACTGGAGGCAGCCGGTTGCCAGGCATCGGTCGGTGACTACTGCGACGTCATTGCCGGCGATGGGTCACGGACCGCAACGGAAGTGGTCGGCTTTGCCGGCGATCGGCTGTATCTCATGCCTTCTGGCGACGCGCATGGGCTTGGACCCAATGCCCGCGTCATACCCCGCCAGCGCGCGGGAACCGTGAGCGTTGGGCCCGAGCTCCTCGGGCGGATTGTCGACGGCGCCGCGCAACCACTTGATGGTCTTGGACCTCTCGCGTGCAGTGCATCCGTACGCCTGACGGGCCGGCCCATCAACCCACTGTCACGGCATCCGATCAGTGAGCCACTCGACGTCGGTATTCGATCCATCAACTCGCTCCTGACCATCGGCCGCGGGCAGCGCGTGGGACTCTTCGCCGGCAGCGGCGTCGGCAAGAGCGTCCTTCTCGGCATGATGGCCCGCTACACCAGCGCGGATGTGATCGTCGTCGGTTTGATCGGCGAGCGCGGCCGCGAGGTGAAGGAGTTCGTCGAGCGGATCCTCGGCCCGCAGGATCGCTCCCGCGCAGTGGTGGTGGCCACGCCGGCGGATCATCCGCCGCTGATGCGCCTGCACGGAGCGTGGCTCGCGACGGCGATCGCCGAATATTTCCGCGACCAGGGCGCGAGCGTGCTGTTGCTCATGGATTCGCTGACTCGCTTCGCGCAGGCGCAGCGTGAGATCGCACTCGCGATCGGCGAAGCGCCGGCGACCAAGGGCTATCCGCCGTCGGTGTTTGCACGTCTCCCGCAGCTCGTCGAGCGGGCGGGCAACGGCGCCACGGGAGCGGGGTCCATCACCGCGTTCTATACCGTTCTCACTGAAGGCGACGATCAGCAGGATCCCATCGCGGACTCCGCGCGGGCGATCCTCGACGGCCACATCGTACTCTCGCGCCGGTTCGCCGAGAGCGGGCATTATCCAGCAGTCGACGTCGAAGCCTCGATCAGCCGCGCGATGCACGAGATCGCCTCCGGCCCGCATCTCGCGGCCGCCAGACAGTTCCGCCAGATACTCTCCACCTATCAGCAGCACCGCGATCTCATCGCCATCGGCGCCTACCAGCGCGGCAGCGATCCGCGCGTGGATCAGGCGCTCGCCCTGTGGCCGCGCATGCAACGCTTCCTGCAGCAGGACATGCGCGAGCGCGTCGATCTGGCGACGAGTCTCGCCGCTCTCAATGAAACTCTCTCCGAGCCCACCACCCAATGAAAAAGACTGAGCGGATCGGCATGGTGCGTCGCGTTGTCGACGATATCGAGCGGCGCAAGGCAGAGGCGCTGGCCGCTTGCGAGAAGAGCGAGCGCGCGGCACAAGCGAAGCTCGACGAGCTCGAAGCCTATCGCGCCGCGTATGTGCGGGATTTCACGCGCCGCGCCGAGGCTGGGATGAACGGCGCGGGCGCGCGCGAATATCAGGTCTTCCTCAGCCGCCTCGACGAGGCGCTGCGGCATCAAGCGCAACTCCTTGGGCAGGCGCGCCTGCAGCGCAGCGCGGAGCTCGAGAGTTGGCGCAACGCAGCGCGGCGGGCCACGGCGGTCGGCAACCTCGCGACCCATTGGCAGGCCGAGGAGCGGCTCGCCGCGGAGAAAGTCGAGCAGAAGGAAAGCGACGAGCGATCGCAGCAACTCTGGTCACGCAGGACCACCGCGCATGGCAGCTGACCTCATGCAGCTCGCCGTCCCTGGCAGCGGGTCCGGATCGGACGGCCTATCCGGACGCCCCTCGGTTCGTAGCCCGCCTGCGCCCACATCCTCTGGCGCGCTCCACCCTGCGGGCTCGCCTTCGCCGGCGACGTCGAGGTCCGGCACCGCCGGCTCCCGCCGCTCGCAAGCGGGCGCCGCCGCGCCGCGCGGCAAGCAGCCTGCAGCGGACCCGTCCTCTTCCGCGCCGAGCTCCGGCGCCCCCAGCTCGGATGCCTCCCGTGCCAATCCGTCGGACCCGGGCCGCTCCGCGGCATCCGGCAATTCGAGCAGCAATTCCGCGCTTGGCGGGCAGACCGCGCGCTCAGTGACCAAGGGACGCGGAACGTCGGACACGTCTGCAGCGGGCGCCGCCCAAGCGGCGACGCAAGGGGTGGCCACGCAAGTGGCGGCGGCGGCGACCGATTTCTCCGCCGCTCTTGCCCTGTCGCTCGCCGCGACTCCGACCGGTTCTGCCCCGACCGACACCTCGGCTGGCAAAGCGTCCGCGGATTGCGCGGCAGACGGCGCCGGCGAGCCTCCTGGCAAGCACTCCGTTGCCGACCCGGTATCGAGTGCTCTGACGCTCCTCGAGCAGGCACTCGCCGGTGCACTGGCCGCGGTAGCGTCAGCTCCAACTGGCGCGAGCGCTTCGGCTGCAGCCGCGAGCGCCTCGGGCGCGGCCATGGGCGCTTCTGCAACCAACAGCGGTGCGGGCACTGCCGCCTCCAGGAGCAGCGCGGCAGCGCTGAACGCCCTGCTCGCACAGAATCTCGGCTCCGACCCCAAAGCCGGCACCTCCGGTCCCAACGCGGGTGGCTCCAACACGGGCCCGGCCGCTTCCATCCCAACGCTGGCGGGGAATGCTGCCACGCCCGCCGCACCGGCAGCTGCAGCGAACACCGCCGCCGCGGCTTTGGCGGCGGCCGCCCAGCTGTCCTCGGCGTCGCATCTCGGAACGCAGCAGGTGACGACCGATTCCTCCCGAATGACGCTGGCCTCGCGTGTCGGCACGAGCGCCTGGACGGATGAGCTCGGCACCAAGCTCACCTGGATGGCGCACCAGGGCATCCAGTCCGCCTCCCTGCAGCTCTCGCCGGAGCACCTCGGCCCGCTGCAGGTGACCATCTCCGTTCACGATGGCCACGCGAGCGTATGGTTCGGGGCTGCACAGCCGGATACGCGCACGGCCCTGCAGCAATCGCTGCCACAGCTTCGTCAGCTCTTCGCCGGCCAGGGCCTCACCCTGGCGGACGCTGGCGTTTCGCGCGAGTCGCCTCGAGATCAGGGCCGCCAGAGCTCCACCCGACCCGCGGCCCCAGTATCTGGCGTCGCCGGCGTCAGCCGCGAGAGCGTCGGCACACACTCCTCCACGACCGGTGGATTGGGCCTCCTCGACACCTACGTGTGAGTACTCGGTCCCTCCTGGGCCTCGTCCCGCTCTGGCGGGGGCCGCATGCTGCCGCCTGTCGTTCCACGAAAGCGCATGAAGCGCTTTTGAACGCCGTCAGGCGAGCCTGCAGGGCCGAAGCGCAGGGTGCGCGGACCAAATCGCTCCAGGCGATTGAGTCAATAAACCGTCGTGCGCTCCGACTGCGACGTATCTCACACTCCGGAACCTGCGCCCAAACGCTTATCCGTCAGGTACTTAGGCGTGTCTTGAGGGCCGTGGCATGGGCGTTGCACCTGCCCGGAGGCAAACCAACAGGCGCGTTGCGCCGTGCCACTCGCAGGAGACGACAGAGCGATGCCCGATGCACCCGTCCTTGCCGGAGCGCAGGCCCCGGCCGGCGCCGAACCCGCGTCAGCGGGTAAGCGCCGCATCCCCTGGCTGTACGTCGGCATCGGCGCCGCGGTGCTGGTCGTCGGGCTGGGTGCCGCTCTCTTCCTGACACGGGGCCACTCGGCGAGCGCCAAGGCTCCAGCGCACAAACCCCTGGCGCCCCCGATCTACCTGGCGCTCGACCCGCCCTTCGTCGTCAACTTCCAGGCCGACCAGATCGTGCGCTTCCTGCAGGTCTCGATCGAGCTGATGTCGCGCGATCAGCCGACCCTGGATCTGCTGAAGAACAACGATCCGGTGGTGCGCAACGACCTGCTGATTCTCCTTGCCAACCAGAAGTACTCCGCGATCGCTACGCCCGAGGGCAAGGAGCAGCTGCGCGTCGATGCGCTGGCCGCCATCCGCAAGGACCTCGTGCAGGCGGGCGGCGATGCCAAGCGGCTCGAGGCCGTGTACTTCACCAGCTTCGTCATGCAATAGCGCGCACTCCGGGTCACCATGAGCCAAGAGAAGATTCTCGATCAAGCCGAAATCGACGCGCTGATCCACGGCGTGGATACCGGAGCGGTGAGCACCGAAGCGCCGCCAGCGCCAGGTGAAGCGCGCTCCTACGATTTCAACAGCCAGGTGCGGATCGTGCGCGGGCGCATGCCCACGCTCGAGATGATCAACGAGCGCTTCGCCCGCCTGAACCGCGCCAGTCTCTACAATCTGCTGCGCCGCTCGCCGGAGATCTCGGTCGGCGCCGTGGATATCAAGAAGTTCAGCGAGTACGTACACACCCTGCATGTGCCGACGAGCCTCAACCTCGTCAAGATCAATCCCTTCCGCGGCACGGCGCTCGTCGTCCTCGATCCCAAGCTGGTGTTCGCGGTGGTCGACAACTTCTTCGGCGGCACCGGCCGCCACGCCAAGATCGAGGGCCGCGAGTTCACCGCCACCGAGCAGCGCATCATTCACATCGTGCTGCGCAGCGTCTTTGCAGACTTGCGCGAGGCGTGGTCGCACGTCGCCCCCATCGAGCTCGAGTACCTGAACTCCGAGATCAACCCACACTTCGCCAACATCGTCTCGCCGTCGGAGATCGTCGTCGTCACCAGCTTCCACATCGAGCTCGACGGCGCGGGCGGCAACCTCCACGTGACGATGCCCTACGCGATGATCGAGCCGCTGCGCGAGATACTCGATGCGGGCGTCGCCAGCGATCGCGTGGAGAAGGACGAGCGCTGGATGATGTGCCTGCGCGAGGAGATGGAGGATGCGGAGGTCGAGCTCACCACGATCCTCGGCCGCTCCTCGGTCACCCTGGCGGAGCTCCTCAATCTGAGAGCCGGCGACGTGCTGCCGTGCGACTTCACCGGCAAGGTGACGGTCGCCGCGGAAGACGTCCCGGTATTCCGCGGCGGTCTCGGCATTTCGCGCGGCCGCCAGGCGGTGAAAGTGCAGGAGCGCGTCCGCCGCGGCAAGGCCGGCAACGAGTCTCCGGCCGCCGCAGGCAAATGAGCACAAGCCAAGCAACGAGAGCAACTGAGGTCTTCGCCCATGTCCGCCAATCCTGCTGAGGCACGCCCCGCCGAGCTCGACGAGCTCACCGACGACGGTGCGCCGGGAGCCAGCCGCGACGTCAACCTGGAGGTCATTCTCGATGTTCCGGTAACACTCTCCATGGAAGTCGGGCGCACACGCATCCCCATCCGCAACCTCCTACAGCTCAACCAGGGCTCGGTAGTCGAGCTCGAGCGCGCCGCCGGCGAGCCGCTCGACGTCTTCGTCAACGGGACGCTGGTCGCGCACGGCGAGGTGGTAGTCGTCAACGAGCGCTTCGGCATCCGCCTGACCGACGTCATCAGCCCCGCAGAGCGCCTGCGCAAGCTTAAATGAACCACCTATTTGCCGCTCCGCAGGCTGCAAGCACTGCAGCGCCTGTCGGCGCGGGCGGGCTCGCTTCCGTCACCCTCGCGCTGCTGGTCGTGCTCGCCGCGATCTTCGCGGTGGCATGGCTGGCGCGGCGTCTGCGCGGCATCGGCAATCGCGTCGGCAACGCTATCGATGTACTCGCCGACGTCCCCCTCGGCCCGAAAGAGCGGGCCGTGCTGCTCAAAGTAGGCGCCGAGCAAGTGTTGATCGGTGTCGCCCCCGGCCGCGTGAGCGCCCTGCATGTGCTGCGCGAGCCTGTGGAAATCGCCAAAGCGATCCCGGTGACCCCTCCCGCGGCCGCGTCTTTCGGCGCCCTGCTCAAGCGGAGCTTGGGGAAGTGAAGGGATTGCGCAAAATCCTGCCGCTCGCGCTGCTGGCGCTCGCTCCCGCGGTCAGCCTCGCGGCGCCAGGCATACCCGCATTCAGTGTCCAGACGGGTGCCGGCGGGGGCCAAACCTACACCCTGACCCTGCAGGTCCTGGCGCTGATGACGGCGCTGACCCTGCTGCCCGCGATCCTCCTCATGATGACGGCTTTCACGCGCATCGTCATCGTGCTGGGCATCCTCCGTCAGGCGCTGGGGGCCGGCCAGACTCCGCCCAACCAGGTGCTGCTCGGACTCGCGCTCTTCCTGACTTTCTTCGTCATGTCGCCGGTGATCAACCGCATAGATCAGAGCGCTTATCAGCCCTACACGGCCGGCACGATCGACGGGCCAACGGCGCTCACCCGCGCCGAAGCGCCGCTGAAAGAGTTCATGCTGCACCAGACGCGCGAGAACGATATCGCCACCTTCGTGCACATTGCCGGGGGCAAAGGCTACGCCGCGCCGCTCGATGTTCCCCTGACCGTGCTCGTGCCCGCCTTCGTGACGAGCGAGCTGAAGACCGCATTCCTCATCGGATTCCTTCTCTTCATCCCGTTCGTGATCATCGATCTCGTGGTGGCGAGCGTGCTGATGTCCATGGGCATGATGATGGTCTCGCCCGTACTCATCTCCCTGCCTTTCAAGCTGATGCTCTTCGTGCTCGTCGACGGCTGGGCGCTCGTCATGGGCACCCTCGCCCAGAGCTTCTATCACTGAGACTCACATGACACCCGACACCATCATGACGATCGGCAGCCGCGCGCTCGAGATGGCGCTCGCCCTGGCCGCGCCGCTCCTGCTCGCCGCGCTCATCACCGGCGTCCTCATCGGGGCATTCCAGGCCGCGACTCAAATCAACGAAATGACGCTCTCCTTCATCCCCAAGCTGGTCGCCATCGCGGTCACGCTCGCGATCGCCGGGCCTTGGATGCTGAAGATGCTGGTCGGTTATACGCGCGATCTCATCATCAGCATTCCGGGGCTCATCAATTGAGATCGGGCCGGAAGTCATGATCACCGTGAGCGCAAAACAATTGGACGGCTGGCTGGTCGAGCTCTTCTGGCCGTTCGTACGCATCGGCTCCTGCTTCATGGTGGCGCCGGCGTTCGGCTCCGTATCGGTTCCGATGCGCGTGCGTGTCATTCTGGCCGGCGCCGTGGCGCTGCTCGTCGCGCCGCTGGTGGCGGTGCCGGACGTTACGCCGTTCTCCGCCGCCGGAGTGGTGATCACGATCCAGCAGGTGATCATCGGCGCAGCTTTGGGATTCTCGCTGCAGATTCTCTTCGAGGCGGTCAATCTGGGCGGTGAGCTCCTGGCCAACAGCATGGGCCTGTCGCTCGCCTTCAACCTCGACCCGCAGAACGGCTCGAGCACCCCGGTGATCGGCCAGCTGTACACCCTGCTCGTCACGCTGATCTTCCTGGTGTTGGATGGGCACCTCGCGCTCATCCGCACGCTGGTCACCGGGTTCCACACCATGCCGATCGGCACGACCGGCCTCGGCCCCAATGGACTCTGGTCCGTGGTCAACTGGGGCTCGGAGCTCTTCTCCGGCGCCCTCACCGTCGCGCTGCCGGGTGTGGCGGCGCTCCTCATCGCCAACCTCGCTTTCGGAGTGGTGAGCCGCGCCGCCCCGACGCTCAACATCTTCTCCGTGGGGCTGCCGGTGTCGCTCGTCTTCGGTCTGGTCGCGATCATCGCCACCCTGCCCGCCCTCGAGTCCAGCTTCATTCGCCTTCTCGCCGTGGCGCTCGATTTCCTGCGCCGCCTGAGCGGAGCCTGACGCCGTGGCCGACGACGACAACGACCAGGAACGGACCGAGCAACCTACAGCCAAGCGCCTGGAGAAGGCGCGGGAAGATGGTCACGTCCCTCGCTCGCAGGAGCTCAACGCCGCGACGGTGCTGCTGGTCGCCGCGGGGAGCCTGCACTTCCTCGGCGGCTCGATCGCCGCGACGCTCCTCGACATCATGAAATCGGCGCTGAGCGTGAGTCCCGCGGAGGCGGTCGATCCAGCCCTCGCGCTCTCGGCCGCATCCGCCGAGCTGCTGCGCGCTCTGCTCGTCTGCGCACCCGTTCTCGGCCTGACACTGATCGCGGCGTTCGTCGCCCCCCTGACGCTCGGGGGGTGGAATCTCAGCTTCGGTGCGCTCGCGCCCAACTTCACCCGGCTCGATCCGATCGCCGGTTTCGGCCGCTTCTTTTCCGCGCAGGGCGCCGTCGAGCTCGGCAAGGCCTTGGGCAAATTCCTGGTGGTCGGTGTCCTGGCGGTGGTGGTGCTGCGCAAGCAATCGCCACAGCTTCTCACCCTCGGCGCTCAGCCGCTGCCCGTCGGAATTGCGCAGAGCGTGACTCTCGCTTCGGACGCCCTGCTCGCCGTATCAGGTGGGCTGGCGCTCATTGCGGCCATCGACGTGCCCTGGCAGCTGTGGCAGTACTCGCACAAGCTCCGCATGACCCACGAAGAGATCCGCCAGGAGCTGAAAGAGGCCGAGGGTGCGCCCGAGGTGCGGATGCGCATCCGGCGCGCGCAGCGGGAGTTCGCCCGCCGCCGGATGATGCACGAGGTACCCAAGGCGGATGTCGTAGTCGTCAACCCGACGCACTTCGCTGTCGCGCTGCGCTATGACGATGCGCGCATGCGCGCCCCACTCGTCGTTGCCAAAGGCGCTGACCTCATCGCCGCCCGCATCCGCGAGATCGCGACCGCGAATGCTGTTCCGATATTCGAGGCACCGCCTCTCGCCCGCGCGCTCTTCCACAACGTGGAGATCGGCGGCGAAATTCCGGGAACGCTCTACGTGGCCGTCGCGCAGGTCCTCACCTACATCTATCAGCTCAAGGCGGCGCGCACTGCGGGGGCCCGGCCGCCGGAGCCGCCGGCCATCGACCCGGGCATTGACGCCACACGCCATTGATCATGAGCGCAGTCACCCCATCGAGCCCCAACACCATGCCGGCCTGGCGGGACATGCTGCGCGCCGGCATCGGCGTGCCGGCGGGCGTCCTCGGCGTGCTGGCCATGGTGATCCTGCCGCTGCCGCCGATGGCGCTCGACGTTCTCTTTACTTTCAACATCGCGCTCTCGATCGTCATCGTGATGGCGGTGTTCTATGTCGCGCGGCCGATCGAATTCGGCGTCTTTCCGACGGTCCTCCTGCTTGCGACACTCGTGCGTCTGGCGCTCAACGTCGCGTCGACTCGCGTGGTGCTGCTGCACGGATACAGCGGTCCCCAGGCGGCAGGCCACGTCATCCAGTCCTTCGGCGAGTTCGTGGTCGGCGGCAACTTCGCCGTCGGCGTGGTGGTGTTCATCATTCTCACCATCATTAACTTCGTTGTGGTCACCAAGGGCTCGGGACGCATCTCCGAAGTCAGCGCCCGCTTCACCTTGGATGCCATGCCCGGCAAACAGATGGCGATCGACGCCGATCTCAACGCGGGCCTCATTACACAGGACGAGGCGCGCACGCGCCGCGCCGAGGTCCGCGCCGAGGCCGACTTCTACGGCGCGATGGACGGCTCGAGCAAGTTCGTGCGCGGCGATGCCATCGCGGGGATCCTGATTCTGCTCATCAACATCATCGGCGGCCTCGCGATCGGCACGATCGGCCACGGGATGGCGGTTACGGACGCTGTCCATACGTATACGCTCCTTACCATCGGCGACGGCCTGGTGGCGCAGATTCCGGCCCTGCTGCTCTCGACCGCGGTGGCCCTCATCGTGACTCGCATGTCGCGGCCGCAGGACATGGGCGGGGAGCTGCGCCGGCAGCTCTTCGGCAACCCCAAGGCGCTCGGGGTGGCGGCGGGCCTGCTCGGCGTCATGGGCCTCATCCCGGGCATGCCTAACGTCCCATTCCTCCTCATCGCCACGCTCTGCGGCGCGGCGGCCTACATCATCAACAGGAGGCGCCAGGCTGCCGCCGCCGTGAGCGCCGCCCCGAAACCCGCGCCGCAGGCGTCCGAGACCCGCGAGCTCACCTGGGAGGACGTCCGCCCCGTCGATCTGGTCGGCCTCGAGGTCGGCTACCGCCTCGTCTCGCTCGTCGACAAGCGCCAGAGCGGCGACCTTCTCGGCAGGGTACGGGGCGTGCGGCGCAAGCTCTCAATGGAGCTCGGCTTCCTCGTCCCGGCTGTGCACATCCGCGACAACCTCGACCTCGCGCCCAACGTATACCGCATCAATCTGAGTGGCGTGCCCGTCGGCGAGAGCGTCATCTATCCCGACAAGGAGCTCGCAATCAATGCGGGCCGTGTCTTCGGTCCGTTGCAGGGCATCGCCACCCGCGACCCGGCCTTCGGCATGGAGGCGGTGTGGATCGATGCGGCGAGCCGCGATCACGCCCAGGCGCTCGGCTACACTGTGGTCGACCCCAGCACCGTCATCGCCACCCACCTCTCTTTCATCATCCAGTCGCACGCCAACGAGATCCTCGGGCACGAAGAGGTGCAGCAGCTGCTCAACGGGCTCGCGAAGGGCGCGCCGAAGCTGGTGGAGGATCTGGTGCCGCGCGTGCTGCCGCTCTCCGCCGTCGTGCGAGTGCTGCAGAGCCTGCTCGCTGAGCGCATTCCCATCCGCAACATCCGCACGATCATCGAGACGCTGGCGGAGCACGCGCCGCGCTCTCAGGATCCGGCAGTACTGCTGAGCCAGGTCCGCGTCGCGCTCGGACGGCAGATCGTGCAGGACATCGCCGGTATCGCAACGGAGCTGCCCGTCATCACTTTCGAGCCGGAGCTGGAGCGGCTGCTCTCCGGCTCGCTCACCGCCAACTCCACGAGTCCCGGCCTCGAGCCCGGGCTGGCGGAGCGGCTGCAACAGCGTGTCGCCGAGGCATCGCGGCGGCGTGAGGCTTCGGGCGAGGCGCCGGTGCTTCTCGTGCCGCCGCCGCTGCGCGCTCAGTTGTCGCGCTTCCTGCGCGCGGCGCTGCCCAACCTCCACGTGCTCGCCTGGAATGAGATACCCGACAACCGCAAGGTCCGCGTCGTCACCGCGGTCGGTAGGTAAACATGAAGATCGTAAGACATACGGCACCCGACATGCGCCAGGCATTGCGCACCATCCGCGCGCAGCTGGGCGAAGAGGCGGTGATCCTCTCCTCGCGCCGCACGCCTGAGGGAGTTGAAGTCACCGCGGCAATCGATTTTGAAGCCGGAAGCCTGGAGAAAGCGCCGCCACTGGCCATCCCTGGCAACCGGCCCCCGGCCGCGGACATCCTGTCCGGTCGCTCGCTGCCTGAGCCGGTGCGCGCATCTGCGCCGACGCGTTCGCCCGAGCCGCTGCACGCGTCTGCATCCGCTCCCACGCCGCCCACCGCCGAGGCGCTCGCGACGCCCCTCTTTGAATCCCAGCCGCAGGCTCCCGCGGATACCATGGGCAAGGAGCTGCAGACGTTGCGGCGCATGCTCGAGACCCAGCTCGCACAGCTCGCCTGGAACGATCGCACGCGTCGCGCGCCAGTGCATACCGAGATCCTGCGCGAGCTGACCGAGATCGGCATCGCCCAGGACCTTGCCGACCACCTCATCGGGCAGCTCGATGAGCGGGTGGATCTCACGCAGGGTCGCCGGTTCGCCATCGCGGGCCTGTCGCAATATCTGCTCGTGACCGGCGACCGCTGGCTGGAAAGCGGCGGCCGCGTCGCCTTCGTCGGCGCCACCGGCGTGGGCAAGACGACCATGCTCGCCAAACTGGCGGTACGTTGGATACTGCGGCACGGCCCGAAGGAGCTCGCGCTGGTCGCCTCCGATACCGTGCGCCTCGGTGCGCAGGACCAGATGCGGGCCCTGGGTCAGCTCCTGGGTGTGCCGGTGCATACGCCGGAGAGCTTCGAGGCCTTGCCGGAGCTGATATCACGGCTCGAGCGCTACCGTCTGGTGTTGATCGACACGCCGGGGTCCAGCCTGCGCGATGCGCAGCTCGCCTCGCGCCTCGTAGTGCTCGCCAACTGCGCGTCGCGGCTGGAGACGGCACTCGTACTCGCGGCGAGCACTCAGGCGGGCGCGCTCGAGGAAGCGGTGCAACGCTTCCGGCCCGCCAATCCGGCCTCGTGTCTGCTCACCAAGATAGACGAGGCGGCCAGCCTCGGCGGGGCGCTCTCCGTGCTCATCCGGGCGCGGCTGCCGCTCTCCTACACGAGCGAGGGCCAGCGCGTGCCCGAAGACCTGCGGCCCGCCCGGGCGCTGGAGCTGGTGTCCCACGCCGTGCGGCTCGCCAAGGCGACCGGCGCGGTTGCCGACGAAGATTTGCTGCGACGACGTTTTGGAAGGCTGTCAAATGCGGCGACCTGAGCTCAGTCTGATCAACAACTCCAAGCTCCAGTCCCTCGGGCAGCCCGTGCAGGTGATCGCCATCACGGGCGGCAAAGGGGGGGTCGGCAAGACGAGTGTCGCCGTCAATCTTGCCACCGCGCTCGCGGCGGCGAGCCGGCGCGTGGTACTGCTCGATGGCGACCTGGGTCTCGCCAACGCCGATGTCTTCCTCGGCCTCTCGCCACGATACACGCTCGCGCACGTGATCTGCGGGGAGCGGACGCTGGATGAGGTGATCGTCGAGGCGCCCCAGGGATTTCACGTCGTGCCCGCCGCTTCGGGCGCGGCCGACCTCGCCAGCATGGGCGCCGCGGAGCACTTGGGCCTGGTGCGCGCCTTCAGCGCGCTCGCCGCCCGCCTGGACGTGCTGATCGTGGATACCGCGGCGGGGATAGCTCCGGGTGTGCTGCAGTTCTCACAGGCGTCCCAACACGTGGTGATCGTGATCTGCGACGAGCCGGCGTCCCTAACCGACGCTTATGCGCTCGTCAAGGTCCTGAGTCGCAATCACGGTGTCCACCGCTTTCGGGTGCTTGCCAACCGGGTTCGCGCGCCGGGCGGCGGCGCCGAGCTCTTCGGCCGCTTCGAGCGCGTCACGGCGCGCTTCCTCGACGTTGTGCTCGAATTCGCCGGCGAGATTCCTGAGGACGAGTACCTGCGCCGCTCCGTACGGGAGCAGCGTCCGGTGGCCGAGGCCTATCCGGGAAGCCCCGCGGCGCGGGCGTTCAAGAAACTGGCTGCCGCGGCCGATAAATGGCCAGTGCCACCCGGTCCCCGCGGGAACATCGAGTTTTTCGTGGAGCGGCTGGTGCGACGCAGCGCGGTGCGG
This sequence comes from Steroidobacteraceae bacterium, assembly GCA_025451845.1. GTDB lineage: Bacteria > Pseudomonadota > Gammaproteobacteria > Steroidobacterales > Steroidobacteraceae > 13-2-20CM-66-19. The sequence continues at coordinate 33,113 of JANWJS010000010.1, read as the reverse complement.
CTGGAAGTGGTGCCATGAACGCGGCCAGCGCATACGGCGCCCGCGCGCCGAACGAGGCGAGCGAGCTGGTGACCCGCCACGCCGAGCTGGTGAAGCGGATCGCGTATCACCTGGTCGGCCGGTTGCCGCCCTCTGTGGAGGTCGACGATTTGATGCAGGCGGGCATGCTGGGGTTGCTGGAGGCCGCATCGAACTACGCACCGAACCGCGGCGCGAGCTTCGAGACCTACGCCGGCATCCGCATCCGCGGCGCCATGATCGATGCGCTGCGCAAGCTCGATTGGGCGCCGCGCTCGGTACACCGCAAGGCGCGCGCAGTCGCCGCGGTGGTGCAGGAGATCGAGCGGCGCACCGGACGGGACGCGCGCGATACGGAGATCGCCGAGCAGCTCGGCGTACCGCTCGAGGAGTATCACGCCATCGTGCAGGATGCGGCGAGTTGTCGCCTGGCGGCGCTCGACGACACGACGGCGGCGACGGCGGAGGGCGCGGCCGACCCCTTCCGGGAGACCGCGGAGGAAGGGTTCCGGGACGCGCTGGCGCAGGCGATCGACGGGCTGCCGGAGCGGGAGAAGCTGGTCATGTCGCTCTACTACGGCGAGGGACTGAACCTCAAGGAGATTGGCGCGGTGTTGAAGGTGACCGAATCGCGCGCCTGTCAGCTTCACGGGCAGGCGCTCGTGCGGCTCAAGGCGCGGCTGGCGGACTGGCGTGACGGCGCAGCCGGCGCGAGTGCAACGAGACGAGGCAGGCAGTGAGCAAAGATCTGAAATTCCTGGTGGTCGACGATTTCTCGACCATGCGGCGCATCATCAAGAACCTGCTGCACGATCTCGGCTACCCCAACGTGGCCGAGGCCGACGACGGCAAGACGGCGTTGCCCATGCTGCAAGCGGGCGGCTTCGACATCCTCATCACCGACTGGAACATGCCCGGCATGCCGGGCCTCGAGCTCATCAAGGCCGTACGCGCCGATGCCAAGCTCGCCAAGATGCCCGTCCTCATGCTGACCGCGGAAGCGAAGCGCGAGCAGATCATCGAGGCGGCACAGGCGGGCGTGAACGGCTACGTCATCAAACCGTTCACCGCCGAGACTCTCAAAGAGAAGCTCGACAAGATCCTCGGCCCGGGAAAGTGAAACCGCCATGTCGAACTTCCAAGTTTTGAAAGTTGAATACGGCGCCTGCGTCGATGCCCTGTCGGAGGCATTGCGGGGCGAGGACGAGGCGGCCTTCTTCACCGCCATCGATCACATCGTGCGCATGCGCGAGCCGCAAACGCTCACCGAGATCCGCAGGCTGACCGGCGACTTGCAAAAGGCGCTCGAGCGTTTCGGCATCGAGTCGCGCCTCGCGGATATCGCCGAGAACGAGATTCCGGATGCGAGAACCCGTCTGGCGCACGTCATCAGGATGACCGACGAGGCCGCGCACCGCACACTCGATCTCGTCGAGCAGTCGGGGCCGCTCGCCGAGCGCACCGCCCGCGAGGCGGGCGCCCTCATCACCTCGCTGAAGGCCTACCGCGAGCGTCCGTCGAGCGGCACCGGCTTCGAGGCCGCGGTCCGCTCGATCGATGCCTTCCTTCCGGTGGTGCGCGCGGTCGAGGCGTTCCTGCCCGCTGTGCGCACCGACTCGGATCAGATCCGCAAGAACCTCGCCGACGTGCTGCTCGCGCAGGGTTACCAGGACCTGACCGGCCAGATCATTCGCAGCGTCATCAAGCTCGTCGAAGAGCTGGAGGAAGCCCTGGCGAGCCTCACCAAGCTTTCAGGAGATATCGTCGAGCACACCACGCTCGGCGAGGACCCGGACAAGGGCCACGGACCGGTCGTGCCCGGCGTGACTCGGGGAGATGTCGCCACAGGCCAGACAGACGTGGATGAGCTCCTGTCGGGCCTTGGCATGTAAGGGGCGGCAATGGACATTCTGAGCATCATCGGACTGGTGCTCGCCGCCAATGCCGTGCTGCTCGGTGCCGTGTTGCGCGGCGCCGGCCTCATGGCGCTGGTCTCCACCGAGGCCTTCATGGTGGTGGGGGTCGGCACCATCGCCGCGACGTGCATCCAGACGCCGCTGCCGGTCATGAGGCACGCGCTCAAGATCTTTCCGTGGATCGTGCGGCCGCCGTCGCGCGACGGGAGCCAGTTCGTCACCAAGATCGTCGAGTGGAGCAACACCGCGCGCAAGCAGGGATTGCTCGGGCTCGAGCCGCTGATCGCGCGCGAGACGGACAAATTCGTGCAGAAAGCGCTGCAACTGGTGGTCGACGGCAGTGAGCCCGAGGCCATCAGCAATGCCATGTTCGTGGAGCTCAACATGCGCGAGCATGCCGACATCGCGGCTGCGAAGATGTTCGAGGGCGCGGGCATCTACTCCCCGACCCTCGGCATCATTGGCGCGGTTCTCGGCCTGATGGCCGTGCTGCAGAATCTCACGGACCCGGCCAAGCTCGGCGCCGGCATCGCCTCGGCGTTCGTCGCCACGATCTACGGCATCAGCCTCGCCAATCTCTTTTTCCTCCCGGTAGCCGCCAAGCTCAAAGGCATCATTCATCGCCAGACCCAGATCCGCGAGATGATCATCGATGGAATGATGAGCATCGCCCAGGGCGAGAATCCGCGCGCGATCGAGGCCAAGCTGCAGGGATACCTTCACTAGGGACATGAAGCAGCAGGACCCCCATTTCCCAGGCACGGCGGCGAGGCGGTGCCTTTCAGCGAAGCACCGCTTCGCTGCGCCTGGCGGATGTCCATCGAGGGACACCCCGGGCTTGCGCGAAGCAGGACTGCGCAGCGCGATATGCCTCGCCGCCGAAGGTGGCGGGGCCGCGAACAACAACCACGCCCTTTTTAGTCGCGGCGCGCCGGGCTGGGCAGGAGCCCGGATCCAGCGCCTCAAACCAGGAGCCCCGCATGGCCCGCAGAGGTAAAAGACACGAGGAGGAGCATGAGAACCACGAGCGCTGGGCCATCCCGTACGGCGACCTGCTGACATTGCTCCTCGCCTTCTTCGTGGTGATGTATTCGATTTCTTCGGTGAACGCCGGGAAGTATCGCGTCCTCTCCGACTCGCTCTACGCCGCCTTCCGGGGCGAGCCGCGGACCCTGCAACCTATCGAGGTCGGCCACAAGCGCGTGGGCTCCGGAGCCGACATCCGCGTCAGCCTCGTGCAGCAGGCCATGCTGAAGGGCCAGCCTCGCTCGTTGCTCGCGCCCGTGCCGCTCGCCCTCTCCACCCCCATACCGAACTCGCCCTTCCATGACGACATGCCGGCGCCGGGCGACGAAAGCGGGGTCAAGGCCGCGACCGGCCCGGCCACCCCCGCCGACACGAAGCGGGCTGCGCAGGCCCAGGCGGCCGCAATCATGCTGACCCGTGTCGCCGATGACGTCGCCAAGGCGATGTCCGGGCTGGTGAAGAAGAATCTCGTGGTCATCAGACGCAAGCAGTCCTGGATCGAGGTCGAGATCCGCACCGACATCCTCTACCCGAGCGGCAGCGCGCGGCTCGAGCCGAAAGCCGTGGGCATCATTCAACGCCTCGCCGACGTGCTGGCGCGCTTCCCCAATCCGGTGCGCGTCGAGGGTTTCACCGACGACGTGCCCATCCGGACCGTGCAGTTCTATTCCAACTGGGAACTCTCGGCCGCACGCGCTGGCAGCGTCGTGCACGTGCTGTCCGATCACGGGGTGGGGCGCGACCGCCTGGCGGTCGTCGGCTTCGGTGAGCAACATCCTGTCGCCAGCAACACCACAGCGGTGGGACGCAACGCCAACCGACGTGTGACAGTCGTCATACTTTCAACCGCGGCCGGCACTTCGTCGGACCCCGCCGCGCTGCCGAGTGGCGAATCAGTCGCCGCCAATGGCACAGTTCCTGCACGATAACTCCTGACGCGCACCGCTTCGCGCCGGAATTCCGACACGGTCGGCGCGTCGTGGGACTTGCATCACAGGAGCCTGCGCGCATGACACTGCCTTCCGCCGATTTCCTGCTCATCGCAGGACGAGCGGTGTTCCTCGTCTTCTCGTTCGTGGTTGCCGCCGTCAGCTTCACGGCGTGGCGCGGCGCCACGCGGCGGCAGACCGCCGAGGTGCTCTCGCAATCACAGCTCGTGCTGCAGCGGCTCGCGGAGCTCGAGGCACGCGTCGACGCGGCCCGATCCGCGGTCGCAGAGCTCAGCGAGCGCCTGGAGCGCCCCGCGGCGCCCGTGCCTTCCTCCTCGCCCTCACCGGGCTACCAGATCGCCATCCGTCTGGCGCGCGGCGGTGCGAGCCGCGAGGAGCTGATGTCGGGCTGCGGGCTGACGCTCGCGGAGGCGGAGCTCGTCAGACGCCTGCACGGACCCCACGCTGCGGAACTGCGTCAAGTTTCGTAGCCCTCCACTCAAGAGCCGCGTCACAAGGGCCGATACCGGCCCTGTAGCGGCAGTCATGCCCCCGAATCCGCGCGCCGACCAGATTATGAAAACCCGCAAGCAGAAGACCCCGGTGAGCAAGCGCGGGCCTCACGGGGCGAAGAAGAGCGACGCGCCCCGCCGGCCGGCCGTCTCCCGTGGCCGGGCCGCCCCTGCGGCACGCCCGAAGAAACGCGCCCGGCAGGACGGGTCGCTGACCCTGACCCCCGAATGCACGGTGGCCGAGGCGGAGGCCCTCAAATCGGAGCTCGCGTGCCGGCTGGATGAGCCGGGGCCGGTCACCCTGGACGTGAGCGCTCTGCAGCGTATCGACACCGCGGGACTGCAGCTCCTTGCCGCCTTCGTGCGCGACCGCCGCACGGCGGGCCGCGCAGTTCAATGGCACGGCCGGGCGGCCGCCCTCGATGCGGCGGCCGATCGCCTCGGCCTGCAGGACATGCTCGAGCTTCCACGCGAGGCCGACCGATGACCGTCGATCTGACACAGTTCCACGATGCTTTCTTCGAAGAGAGCTTCGAGGCGCTCGACTCGATGGAGGCGGCCCTCCTTAAGCTCGACATCGGCTCGCCCGAGCCGGAGCTGATCAACACCATCTTCCGCGTGGCGCATTCGATCAAGGGTGGCAGCGCGACATTCGGATTCTCCGACATCGCCTCTTTCACTCACAGCCTGGAGACGCTGCTCGACGAGCTGCGCAGCGGCACGATGCCGGTGAGCGTCGCCCTTTCGGACTTGCTGCTGAAGTCGGTGGATGTCATGCGCGCCATGCTGCGCGCGGTACAGGCGAAGCAGCCGATCGACGCGCAACGGGTTTCGGACCTGCAGTTCGACCTGGAAGTCGCCATTGCGAAGAAAGAGGACACGGCTGCGGTTGCAGCCACGCCGGCGACGGCTATATTGTCCCCGACCAGCGCGGCGCCATTCACGAAGCCGCCGCGCTGGCGCATCCGATTTCATCCGTACCGCGAGCTGCTGGCGCGCGGTAATGACCCGCTGCGCATGTTGCGCGAGCTCGCCGCACTTGGTGAGCTCGAGGTGCGGGTCGACGCGCAAATGCTGCCGCCGCTCGCCGATGTCAATCCGCTGGATTGTTATCTCGCTTGGTCGCTCGAGCTTCCCGGAGAAGTGGCCGAGGAGGCGCTCAGGCAGGTGTTCGAGTGGGCCGAGGGCGATTGCGACCTGACGGTCGAGCGGCTCCCGGGCGACACGGCAGATCTTCTCGCCGGCGCGCCCCTATCGCCCGCGGCTCCCGCGGCAGCGGCAGTGGCGCCGCTACCGGCGTCCGCACCGACACCCGCACCGGCAGCAGCCGCCAAACAGCAGGTGGCGCTGCCCGCGCCCTCTCCTGCAGCCGCAGCACCGCGTCAGGAGAGCGCCCCGAAACCGGAAGGCTCCGTCAGCGGGCTCGGTGACTCGGGCTCGATCCGGGTGAGCGTCGAAAAGATCGACGAGCTGATGAATACCGTCGGCGAGCTCGTGATCACGCAGGCGATGCTGAGCCAGCTCGGCTCTCATTTCGACGGGCCGGACGCCGAGAAGCTGCGCGGCGGTCTCGCGCAGCTCGAGCGCAACATGCGCGAGCTGCAGGAAAGCGTCATGCGGGTGCGCATGCTGCCGATCAGCTTCGTCTTCAGCCGCTTCCCGCGGATGGTGCGCGACCTGGCACAGCGCCTCGGCAAGCAGATCGAGCTGAAGCTCACCGGCGAGCAGACCGAGCTCGACAAAACCGTACTGGAGAAGATCGGCGATCCGCTGGTGCACCTCGTGCGCAACAGCATCGATCACGGCATCGAGTCGCCGGAAACTCGCATCGCCGCCGGCAAGACCGCCGAGGGCACCGTGCATCTCGACGCCTATCACCGCGGCGGCAACATCGCCGTGGAGGTGAGCGACGACGGCGGCGGGCTCGACAAGGAGCGCATTCTCACCAAGGCGCGCGCCCGCGGGCTTGTAGGCCCCAACGATTCGCTCACCGACGCGGAGATCTACGACCTGATCTTCGTGCCCGGATTCTCCACCGCCGAGAAGACCACCGACCTCTCCGGACGAGGCGTAGGGATGGATGTCGTCCGCCGCAACGTGAAGGAGCTCGGCGGGAAGATCGAGGTGAAGAGCGAGTCCGGTCGCGGCTCGCGGATCACGATCACCCTGCCGCTGACGCTCGCCATCGTGGACGGCCAGTCCGTCGCCGTGGGTACCGAGACCTACATCGTGCCGCTCATCTCCATCGTGGAGTCGATGCAGCTCAAGGCGAGTGGTGTCACCCGGCTCTCGGGCCACAGCGAAGTGCTGTCCTTCCGCGGCGACTATCTGCCGATCATCCGCCTGCACGATCTGTTCGGCGTCGAGCCGCGCTCGCGCGCACTGCACGAGGGACTCGTGGTGGTTGCCGAGGGCGACGGCCGACGCGTGGGTCTGTTCGTCGACGATCTGCTAGGGCAGCAGCAGGTGGTCATCAAGTCTCTGGAAGCCAACTACGGGCACATCGAGGGCGTCTCCGGCGCGACTATCCTCGGTGACGGCTCGGTGGCGCTCATTCTCGATGTGCCCGGACTCATCCGCGCGGCCTCCATGAAGGCGGCGGCTTGAGGCTCAGGCGGTGAAGACGAGGCATCACTACCATGTCAACTAACACGGCCGAGCGGCAGCAGGGCTCCGGCAACGGCTCCCACCAGGTTCTGACTTTCGTGCTCGGCGACGAGACCTACGGGGTCGACATCCTGCGGGTGCAGGAGATCCGCGGCTGGTCCGCGGTGACCAAGATCCCTCACGCGCCGTCGCACGTGCTCGGGGTGCTGAACCTGCGCGGCTCGATCGTACCGATCGTCGATCTGCGGATGCGCTTCGCTCTCGAGCGCGCCGAGTACACGACGGTGACCGTGATCATCGTGATGTCGGTAAACACGCCGGCGGGACGACGTGACTTCGGTGTCGTCGTCGACGGCGTCTCGGACGTGGTCGACGTCAACTCTGCCGAGGTCAAACCGGCGCCCGAGCTCGGCTCGCGCTCCGCCACGGACTACATTCGCGGTCTGGTATCGGTGGCCGAGCGGATGGTGGTGCTGCTCGATATCGACCGCCTCATCGGCCGCGACCTCGCCCTTGCCGCCGAGGTCGAGGGCGACGAAGCGCTCGCCGCCAGCGCCGCCTGAACGGAGAAAGAACTCAAATGAGCGTCATGAGAAACATCATCGAGGAAACCCGCGAGGTGATCAATGCCGCCGCGCAGGGCGACCTCACGCGCCGGCTCGACACTCGCATGGACAGTCCCGAGCTGCGCGCCATGGCCGGGGGCATCAATTCGCTGCTCGAGAGCATGGCGGGCATCGTCCACGGCATCAAATCGACCGCCTCGGAGGTGAATCGCTCCGCGGAGGAGATTTCCTCTGGCAACGCCAACCTGTCGCGCCGCACCGAGGAGCAGTCCGCATCGCTCGAGGAGACCGCCTCCTCGATGGAAGAGATGACGACCACCGTGAAGCAGAACGCCGACAACGCGGCCCAGGCGAGCCACCTGGCGCTCGCGGCCCGCGATCAGGCCGAGAAAGGCGGCGTGGTGGTGAATCAGGCCGTAGCGGCCATGTCGGACATCAAGCAGTCCTCGAAGAGGATCGCCGACATCATCGGCGTGATCGACGAGATCGCCTTCCAGACCAACCTTCTCGCCCTGAACGCGGCCGTCGAGGCGGCGCGCGCCGGTGAGCAGGGCCGCGGCTTCGCGGTGGTAGCGAGTGAGGTCCGCAGTCTCGCCGGGCGCTCCGCTACGGCGGCCAAGGAGATCAAGGGACTCATCCAGGACTCGGTGCGCAAGGTCGAGGACGGCTCGGCACGGGTCACCCAATCGGGCCATACGCTCGAGGAGATCGTCGCTTCGGTCAAGAAGGTCTCCGACATCGTTGCGGAGATCGCCGCCGCCTCGCGCGAGCAGTCGGCGGGCATCGAGCAAGTCAACCGCGCCGTCATGCAGATGGACGCGCTCACCCAGCAGAATGCCGCGCTCGTGGAGGAAGCCACCGCCGCCGCGCACAACATGGCCGGCCAGGCCCGCGAGCTGAGCGAGACCATGGGGGCCTATCGGATCGGGCACGACCAGGCTCATGCGCTGCGCGCCCCGAGAGCCTCACCCCTGGGAGCTGTGCGCGCAGCGCGCAGCGCCTGAGCCCTCCCCATGAAAAAATTGGCGCTCAACCGTCTGAATCTCTGGCAGAAGCTCGGAGCGATCGTCCTGGCGATGTTCGCGCCGGCGGTGCTGGTCGGGTTCTTTTACTTCACCGCCATGGGCGGTGAGCTGGGCCAGGCGCGCGAGGAGCTGCAGGGAGTCCGCTTCCTCGAGGCCATAGGCGCACTCGAGTCGAATCTGCTGGCGCACGGCGCCCGCGCGTTCGTCTTCGCGAGCGGAGACAAGGCACGCCATGACGCCGTGCTGGCGAAACAGCACGACGTCGACGCGGCCATGAGCCACCTCGAGGACGTGACTTCCCAGCTGGGCGAGCGCTACGGGGTCAAGGACGACGTCGCCACACTGCACGCGCAGTGGAGCGTGGAGGCCGCGGCAGCTCTCGGCCAGTCCGCCGCGCAGATCGCCGACGCCAATGCCGCGCTGATCGATCGTTTGGATCAGCTCACCGCGGCCGTCGCGGCGGGCTCGAGGAGCGCTTCGGATCCCGATCAGACGGCCCGCATCCTGCTCGAGATCGGCTCCAGGTATGCGCCAGTGGCGCTGGCCCAGGCCGACGGCATGCGCCGCTACGCGGTCGATGCCGCTTCCAAGAGCTATCTGGGCGGCGACGATCAGATGGGCATCGCGATCTACCGCAGCCGCGTACTGTCGCGGCTCGAGCAGATCCGCGCGGGACTGGCTCTGCTGCCGCCGCAAATGCGCGCCCCGCTGCAGAGCGACTTCGATACCGCGCAGGAGGCCTTCGGGCAGTTCGGCGGCGTGATCGATTCGCAGATCATCAATGCCTCGAGCCTGAAGAGCAGCGGCGGAGCAATCTACGACGCCGGCATCCCGGCAAGTCATGCCTTGCAGAAACTGTCCGCGGACAGCCTGAGCGCCGCCTCCTCGGCGCTCGCTGCGCGCGCTTCATCCGTTGCCACGCACCGTGACATCACCGCCCTCCTCGCCCTGCTCGCGCTGAGCGCAGCGCTACTGCTGGCCAGGCTGGTGAGGCTCTCCCTCTCGCGGCCGCTGACGCGCGCGATCAACGTGTTCGAGCGCATCTCTCAGGGCCGCTACGACAACGAGATCCATACGCGCCGCAATGACGAGGCCGGCCAGGTGCTGCAGGCGCTTGCCTCGATGCAGGAGAAGCTGCGTGCCCAGATCGAGGCCGATCGCGCCGTCGCCGCGGAAAACTCGCGCGTCCGGCACGCGCTCGACAAAGCCTCCACGTGCGTGGTGTTGGCGGACGCCGAGCATCGGATCATCTACCTCAACGATGCCGCCCAGGCGACCTTCGAGCGCCATGCGGCGGAAATCGGCAGCTCGCTGCCTGCCTTCGATGCCGCGAGACTGCGCGGCTCGAGCCTCGCGACGCTGTCCGCAGACCCCGCGGACGAGCGGCGGATCCTCGATGCGCTCACCGCCGAGCAGGTGCAAGAGCGCATCCTGGGCGGGCTCTGCTTCCGTACGGTCACCAACCGCGTGACCGGCGAGCGCGGCGAGCGCCTCGGCACGGTGATGGAATGGACGCAGCGCACCCAGGAGGTGCGGGTGGAGGAAGAGCTGCAGGGCGTGCTTGCCGCCGTGAACGGCGGAGATCTCACCCGGCGCATCGATCTCACCCACAAGTCCGGTTTTTTCGAGGCGTTGGGCGCCGGCGTGAATCGCCTGGCCGAGAGCCTGGTCGAGATCGTTTCGCGAGTGAAAAGCGCGGGCCGCGAAATCGCCCTCGGCGCCGAGGAGATCACCGCGGGCAACTCGAACCTGTCGCTGCGCACCGAGGAGCAGGCTTCCTCGCTGGAGGAGACAGCCTCCTCCATGGAAGAAATGACCACGACCGTCAAGCAGAACGCCGACAACGCCGCCCAGGCCAACCAGCTCGCCGTCGCGGCGCGCGATCAGGCCGAGCAGGGCGGCGCCGTGGTCGGCAGGGCCGTGGATGCGATGTCCGGCATCAACGACTCGGCCAAGAAGATCGCCGACATCATCGGTGTCATCGATGAGATCGCCTTCCAGACGAACCTGCTCGCGCTCAACGCCGCGGTCGAGGCCGCGCGCGCCGGCGAGCAGGGCCGCGGCTTCGCCGTGGTGGCGAGCGAGGTACGCAGCCTCGCCGGCCGTTCCGCGACCGCCGCGAAAGAGATCAAGACCCTGATCGAGGATAGTGTCAGGAAGGTCGAGGACGGCTCGAGCCTGGTGACTCAGTCCGGGCGTACTCTCGGTGAGATCGTCACCTCCGTGAAGAAGGTCTCCGACATCGTCGCCGAGATCGCCGCGGCATCGCGCGAGCAGTCCTCTGGAATCGAGCAGGTCAACCGCGCGGTCGTGCAGATGGACGAGCTCACCCAACAGAACGCCGCGCTCGTCGAGCAGGCCACCGCCGCCTCGCAGGCCATGACCGGACAGGTGCGCGAGCTCAACGAGATGCTCGCCCGTTACGACCTCGGTGCGCAGGGCGATTCCCCAGCGGCCGCGGTGCCCTCACCCGCCACGGTGGCGGCAGCCGCCGTCAGGAATGCTCTCCCGCCCGCGCAGAGAAGCGCGCGGCCGGAAAACCGCCGCGCCCTGGGCGCCGGCGGCACTGGCGGCGGCGAATGGATCGAGGTTTCGAGGTAATTACATGCAACTTCTCAACCGTCTGAAGCTCTGGCAGAAACTCGCCCTCCTGGTCGCGGCCATGGCGGTGCCGACGGCACTGCTCGGAGTCTTCTACCTCAGCGCTGCCAACAGCGAAGTCGCGCAGGCCCGCAGTGAGCTCGGCGGCGCCGGCTACGCTCACCAGGTCGGCGCAGTGCTGGCGGATGTCGCCAATCACCGCAGCCTCCTCTTCGCGGTGCTCACCGGCGATAGCTCACGCCGCGACCAGCTCACCGAATCCGAAGGGACGATCGACAAGCTCATCTCCGACATCGACGCGAGCGATTCGACGGTCGGCGCGCGGCTGCGCGTCGCCAACGACTGGCAGGCGATCAAGGACGACTGGCAGCAGCTGAAAGCGGGCGAGTCGAAGTTATCCGCCGATGATGCGGTCTCCCGGCACGACGCCCTCATCGCCAAGATCGTCAAGCTCGGCAACCAGGTGGTGTCGCGCTCGGCGCTCAACGTTGATCCCTCGCCGCAGACCGCGGCGCTGATCAAGATCGCCACCCGCGACGTGCCGGGGGCCCTCATCGCCTCGGGTAACGTCCAGTGGTATGCCACTCGCGCGAGCATCAAAGGGTATCTGGGCGGTGACGACCAGATGGCGCTGCATCTCTACCACGACGAGGTCGTCGGGGACTTCGCGACCGCGACGCGTGATCTCAACGGCGCACCGGCCGATGCGCGCACGAAGCTCGCGCCCGCCCTGGAATCGGCGCAGGGTGCGTTCGACAGCTCCTACTCGATCATCGGGTCGCGGATCATCAACGCCCAAAAGATGACCATCACGACGGCGGAGCTCTTCGCCGACTCGCGCACCATCAGCTCGAGCCTGCAGAGCCTCTCCGACATCGCCTACTCCGCGATGGACGTCGCGGTGCGGCAGCGCCTGTCGCAGGTGACCACCTGGCGCAATCTGACCGCCGGAGTGACGGCCATCGCCCTCGCCGTGGCGCTCGCGCTCTCCTGGCTCATCACCCAATCCCTCGCCACGCCGCTCGCACAGGCGATCGATGTGTTCGGGCGCATCGCCGCCGGCAACTACGACAACACGATGGATCTCGCCGGCTCGGATGAGGCCAGCCTGGTGCTGCGCGCCTTGGACGACATGCAGGGGAAGCTGCGCACGCAGATCGAGAACGAGCGGCTGGTGGCCGCCGAGAACGCGCGCATCCGCCAGGCGCTCGACAAGGTATCGACCTCGGTGGTGCTCGCCGACGCGCAGCAGCGGATCATCTATCTCAACGAGACGGCAAGCTCCGTCTTCGCGCGCAACCAACGTGAGATCGCCATGAGCCTGCCCGGGTTCGATGCGCAGAAGGTACGCGGCGCAAGCCTCGAGACGCTGTCGGCCGACTCGGCCGGCGAGCGGCGCGAGCTCGACACACTCGCCGGCTCGCGCGACGCCGAGCGCCAGCTCGGTGCCTGCACCTTCCGCACCGTCACCAATCCGGTGCGCGATGAGGCCGGCGCGCGGATCGGCACGGTGATGGAATGGACCGACCGCACCCAGGAGGTTGCCGTCGAGAAGGAGATGCAGGGGATGCTCGCAGCGGTGGTCGCGGGCGATCTCGGCAGCCGCATCGGTCTCGCCGGCAAGACGGGCTTCTTCGAGGCCATGAGCGGCGGCGTGAACCAGCTCGCTGACAACATGGCCGAGGTGGTCTCGAGGGTCAAGCGCGTCGCGGCGGACGTTCACCGCGGCGCCGACGAGATCTCCGCCGGCAACGCCAACCTGTCGCAGCGCACGGAAGAGCAGTCCTCCTCGCTGGAGCAGACCGCTTCCTCCATGGAGGAGATGACCACTACCGTCAAGCAGAACGCCGACAACGCCGCCCAGGCCAACCAGCTCGCCCTGGCGGCGCGCGACCAGGCCGAGAAGGGCGGCACCGTGGTAAGCCATGCGGTGGCGGCCATGGCGGGCATCAACGATGCATCGAAGAAGATCGCGGACATCATCGGCGTAATCGACGACATCGCCTTCCAGACCAACCTCCTGGCGCTGAACGCGGCTGTCGAAGCGGCACGCGCCGGCGAGCAGGGCCGCGGCTTCGCGGTGGTGGCGAGCGAGGTGCGCAGCCTCGCGGGCCGCTCCGCCACCGCCGCCAAGGAGATCAAGGAGTTGATCCAGGACTCGGTGCGCAAGGTCGAGGACGGCTCGGTGCTGGTCACCCAGTCCGGCCAGACGCTCGAGAAGATCGTGGCCTCGGTGAAAAAGGTCTCCGACATCGTCGCCGAGATCGCCGCCGCCTCGCGCGAACAGTCCTCCGGGATCGAGCAGGTGAACCGCGCGGTCATGCAGATGGACGAGCTCACGCAGCAGAACGCCGCCCTGGTGGAGGAAGCCACCGCCGCCTCGCAGGCAATGGCCGAGCAGGTGCGCGGACTCAACGAGATGCTGGGACGCTTCCAGGTTGCGATGGGCGAGCTGCAAGGCAGCGATCGCCCGGCCGCTACGGCCGCAGCGCGAGTCCTGCCCCAGAGGACGGCCGGCGGCAAGGCCCAGGCGGCAAGCTCATCGCGAGCGGAGCGCCGCGGATCGAGTCGGCCCTGGGCCGCGCGCGGCAGCGCGGCCCAGGCCACGAAGCAGAAGCCGAGCGCCGAGCCCGCGCGCGCGCTCGCGCCCCCTCTCGCCGCCGCTACCCGCGGCAATGGCACGGTGGGCACCAGCGATGGCGGCGACTCCGAGTGGCAGGAGTTCTAAAGTCATGTCAACACACAACAAATCCATTGGAGCGCCGTAATGGCCCGGATACTTGCAGTAGACGACTCGGCGGCGATGCGCCAGATGGTCGGCATCACCCTCACGGGTGCGGGCCACGACGTGCAGCAGGCCGCCGACGGCGCCGAGGCGCTCGAGATCGCGGAAAGGCAGAAGTTCGATCTCGTCATCACCGACGTCAACATGCCGAAGATGGACGGCATCACCCTGGTGCGCGAGCTGCGCAGCCGCGCAACCTACCGCTACGTACCCCTGCTCGTGCTGACCACCGAGGCGACCCTCGAGCGCAAGCAGCAGGGAAAGGCCGCCGGCGCCACCGGCTGGCTGGTCAAGCCATTCAACCCCGAGCGGCTGCTCGCGACCATCGCCAAGGTGCTCGGGTGAGTTTCAGATTCATTATGTCGACAACGAGGAACCCGCCCATGAAGTCCCCGAAGCGAATTCTTGCCCTGGCCGTTTTGTCGGCCGCCTGCGCCGTGAGCCTCCAGGCCCACGCCGACCAGTGCAGGCTGCCGCCGGCGCCGAGCAAGATTCCCGACGGCAGCACGGCCAGCCAGCAGGAGATGATCACGGCCATGGAGACCATCAAGCAGTACAACAACGATGTGCAGACCTATCTCAAGTGCCTCGATTTCGAGGCGCGTCAGAACCAGTTGAGCCCCGGCGACCAGACGAGCCTGCACAACGCGGCGGTTGATCAGCTTTCGCACGTCGCCGGCCAGTTCAACGAGCAGGTACGCAGCTTCAAGTCGAAGCACGGCTGAGGCGCAAGTGTCGCTGCCGGCACGGAGCTCGCATGCGGCGAGCCCCGTTCACTCCGCCTGCGATCTGGCGTGCGCGGCGGCCACCGCCGCCGCGCTGATCGAGCTCGCGCTCTGCGAGTCGCAGCGGCCCGTCACGGAGCTCGGCGAGGCGCTGTCGCGCGTCAGCGCGGCGGTGTCGGCCGGCAGCCCGCCGGCCGCGCTTGACCTGGAGGTCTGCGTGGAATGCCTGCAGTTCCATGATCGGATGATGCAACAGCTCTCGCAGGTGCGCGATCTGCTGGCCGCGGTGGCCGCCGCCGGCTCCGCCGCTACGGCGCCCGGCGGGCGGCAGAGCTGGCCGGTGCTCATGGAGAATCTGCGCGCGCGCTTCACCTCCGAGTCACATCGCATCATCTTTAACTTGTTGATGCCGGACGCGGACGGCATCAGTCACGCCCCGTCTCTCCATGCCAGCGAAGGCAGCGTGGAGCTTTTCTGAGCAATCCCGTGCAAGCTGCCGCGACGCGAGACACCAGTACCACCCTGCGCCTGCGGGAGTTCGCCTTCGGCGAGGAGGACTTCCAGGCGCTGCGGGGGCTCGTCAAATCGGTCACCGGCATCCATCTCTCGGACCAGAAGAGGGAGCTCGTCTATGGCAGGCTGACGCGCCGTCTGCGCGCGCTGCAGCTGCGCTCCTTCGCCGAGTATCGCGAGCGGCTCAATGGTGACGTGCAGGAGCTCGCGGAGCTCTGCAACGCAATCACGACCAATCTCACCTCGTTCTTTCGCGAGCCGCATCACTTCCAGTACCTGCGCGAGCACGTCCTGGCGCCGCTCGCAGCCAAGCCGCGCGACCGTCGCCGGATCCGCATCTGGTCGGCCGGCTGCTCGACGGGTGAAGAGCCGTACTCCATCGCCATGACGGTACTCGAGGCGCTACCGGACCCCGGTAGTTGGGACGTGCGCATCCTCGCCACGGACCTCGACTCGGAGGTCCTCGAGCGTGCGCGCCGCGGAATCTATCTTCCGGAGCGGGTGGGCAACATCTCTCCCGAGCGCCTGCAGCGGTTCTTCATCGGGCGCCAGGACACGGGCGGATCGAGCCTGCAGATCGCGCCGGAAGTCGCGGCGCTCGTCACCTTCAAGCAGCTCAATCTCATACACGCACTGCCGATGAGAGGACCGTTGGATGCGATCTTCTGCCGCAACGTGGTGATTTACTTCGACAAGGGGACCCAGCGGGAGCTCTTCGCGCGCATCGCCCGGCTGCAGCGTCCCGGCGATCTGCTCTTTCTCGGCCATTCGGAGAGTCTATTCAAGGTTTGCGACAGCTATGGCCTCATCGGCAAAACCATCCACCGGCGCGTCTGACACCACGTCGCCTCCGGTCGGAGCCGGATCAACGGCCGAGGGTCCGTCCGGCCTGCCGCTGCCGTTGCGGGGCTTCGAGCATTTCCAGCGCTTCTGGGACCGTGAGAACGGCTGCTGGATGGTCAAGATTCTCCCCGGCGAGTACTACGTGAGCCGCAGCGACGAGGCGATCTCCACCGTTCTCGGCTCCTGTGTGTCCGCTTGCGTGCGCGATCCGACCCGCGGTCTCGGCGGCATGAATCACTTCATGCTGCCCGAGGACGCCGCGATGGGCCCGAACGACTGGCTCGACCCGGCGGTGGGCCTCGCCACCCGCTACGGCTCCTACGCCATGGAAAGCCTGATCAACGACCTGCTGAAGCTCGGCGCGGCGCGCGAGCGCTTGGAGATCAAGCTCTTCGGCGGCGGGCAGATCCTCGCGGCCATGACGGATGTTGGCGGGCGTAACATCGAGTTCATCCGTAACTACATGACTCTCGAGGGCTACCAGGTCGCGGCCGAGGACCTCGGCGGCACTCAGCCGCGCAAGGTCGTTTACTTCCCCGGGAGCGGCCGCGCCCGGTTGCGCAAGCTGCGTCCAGTGGAGAACCGGATCATCAGCCATCACGAGCAGCTCTATCTCGCCAGCCTCGGCAAGCAGGCCGCCGGCGGCGATGTCGAGCTCTTTGAATGAGAGATACGAGCATGATTCCCCCCGCGCAATCGAAGGCCGTGCCCGCCGCGAAGCGGCCGATCCGCGTGCTCATCGTAGACGACTCCGCGCTCGTGCGAAGTCTCCTCAGCGACATCCTCAGGGCCGCTCACGGCATTGAGGTCGTCGGAACCGCGGCCGACGCGCATGCCGCGCGCGAGAAGATCAAGCAGCTCAACCCGGACGTGCTGACGCTGGATGTCGAGATGCCGAAGATGGACGGCATCACCTTTCTGCGCAACCTGATGCGCCTGCGACCGATGCCGGTGGTCATGGTCTCCTCGCTCACCGAGCGCGGTGCCGATGTGACGCTCGATGCGCTTGCGCTCGGTGCCGTGGACTATCTCTCCAAGCCCAAGATCGACCTCGCAGCAACGCTGAAGGACTATTCGGACGAGCTCATCGAGAAAATCCGGGTTGCCGCCCGCGCCAGCGTGCGAGCGCTCGACCCGAAACAGCCGCTTCGGCCTGCCGGCGCCGTCGGGCCGGCTCACAGCGCAGATGCCGTGCTTCCCAAAGCGCCGCCGCGCAGCCGGCCGCTGCGCACGACCGACCGTGTCATTGCGATCGGCGCCTCGACGGGCGGCACCGAGGCGATCAAGGAAGTGCTGATACGCCTGCCGCCGGACTCTCCCGGTGTCGTCATCGCGCAGCACATCCCGAGGGCATTCAGTGCGCCGTTCGCACGGCGCATGAACGATTGCTGCCCGATGTCGGTCTGCGAGGCACAGGACGGTCAGCACGTCCTCGCGGGTCACGCCTACGTCGCCCCCGGCGACCGTCACCTGATGCTGGTACGCGATGGCACCCGGTATGTCTGCCGTCTGGACGATGGCGTGCCGGTCAACCGCCACAAGCCGTCCGTCGATGTGTTGTTCCGCTCCGTGGCGCAGAACGCCGGCCGCAATGCCATCGGCGTGATCCTTACCGGGATGGGCAAGGACGGCTCCCGCGGTCTCAAGGAGATGCTGGACTGCGGCAGTCGCACCATCGCGCAGGACGAGGCGACCAGCGTCGTCTGGGGGATGCCCGGCGAAGCCGTCACGCTCGGGGCCGCCGAGCACGTCTTGGCCTTGGAGAGCGTGGCGGACAAGATCCTCGCGCTGGCGGACGCGATGGACATCACGCGGGAGGAGAAGGCGCTGGGCGGCACTGACGATCCGTGAACCAATTTGACGACGCAGGTCTCAATTCAGGCCAGGATGGGCCGATACCGCAGGATGAGGGCGTGGTGATGAAGAGCTCCGTGGCAGACAATTCCCAGGCCGTAAGCGACCCCGACGCATTCGCTTTCGTGCAGTCGCTGGCGGCAGAGCTGTCGAAAGGCAAGGTGGACCTGCCCAGCTTTCCGCACATCGCCATGCGCGTGCGCCAGGTGCTCGCCGACGAGGAAGTCTCCCAGGAAAAGGTGGTACGCGTGATCGGCTCTGAGCCGGCGCTCGCGGCCCGTCTCATGCAGATCGCCAACTCCGCGGCCATCAATTTCACCGGCAAGCCGATCACCGAGCTACGCACCGCGATCGCGCGCATGGGATTCAACATGGTGCGCAGCGCCGCCATCGCGTTCGCCATGTCGCAATTGAAGAAGGTTGACTCTTTGAAAGGCCTCGAGCAGCCGCTCGATGACCTCTGGCAGCGCAGCGCGGCGGTCGCGGCGATGTCGCATGCTGTGGCGCGCCGCTTCAGCCCCGTAAATCCCGATACCGCCATGCTCGCAGGGTTGCTGCACGGCATCGGCAAGCTCTACATCCTGACGCGCTCGACCAGGCATCCCGCGCTATTCGAGAACCAGGCGGCGTACAACTCCGTCGTCCGCGATTGGCACGCTCCCGTGGCCAAGGTGTTGCTCGAGAACTGGGACATGGCCGAGGAGATCATCACGGCCGTCAGCGAATACGAGGATTTCACCCGCGAGCACGGCGGTCCTCCGGATCTCACCGATGCATTGACCGTGGGTCACCTGCTCGCGGCGTTCAAGGAGCATCCCGACACCCTCGAGCTCAACATGCACGATGTCGCCGCCTGCAAGCGAATGCACATCGACCGCGCGAGCTACGAGAAACTGATCGACGAGTCGGAACACGAGATCGAGGCCCTGCGTCACGCACTCGGCGTCTGACTCTGCCACCGAACGCTCGCGAGTTGTCATGCGCGCCCAATCAAGCCCCCCTTCTCCCGCCGATCACCCCGGTCAGGATGGCGAGCGCGACGTCGCCTTCACTTTCGTGCAGGCGCTTGCCGCGGAGCTCTCCGGCGGCAAGGTGGAGCTGCCGGGATTCCCACACATTGTCATGCGCGTGCAACGCGTATTGAGCGACGAGAAGACCGACGCCACAAAAATCGTCCGAGTCATCGGTAGCGAGCCTGTGCTCGCCACCCAGCTCATTCGCATGGCCAACTCCGCGGCCCTGAACCCGGGGAGCGCGCCGGTAACGGACCTGCGCGCCGCAGTGACTCGTGTAGGGCTCGATACGGTACGCAGCGCAACGATTGCTTTTGCCATACGCCAGCTACAGGAGGCGCCGACGCTGCGCGGTCTCGAAATGCAGTTGGGCGTCCTTTGGCGCCGCAGCGTGCAGGTGGCGAGCCTCTGTTCCGTCATTGCGCGCCGGCTCACGAGCATCAATGCCGACACTGCGCTCCTCGCCGGTTTGCTGCAGGGCATCGGCCGCCTCTACATCCTGACGCGCGCCAGCCGGCACCGCTCTCTCTTCTGCGATGCGGCTGCCTATCAGGCCATCGAGCACGACTGGCACCTGAGCATCGCGGCAGCGCTCCTCGAGAACTGGGGCATCGCGGATGAGATCGTGCAGGCGGTGCACGAGTCCGAGAACCTCGAGCGGGAGCCGCGCGGCGCACCCGCCCTGCCGGACGTCTTGGTAGTCGGCACCTTGCTGGCGGATCTCAACGGCGACGCAAGCGCTCTCGCCGCCCAAGTCCAGTGTGCCAAACCGCTGCAGCGGCTGCGGCTGGATCAGCTGGCTTGCGAGCGGTTCCTGTCGGAATCCGCAAACGAGGTCAACGCGCTGCGCGATGCGCTGGGGTGAGGGCGGTGCCTTTATCGACGACCCTTAACGTGTCGTCGATCCGCCCGAACGCCCGGCCCACGGATGGGCCGGGGCTGGGAGCCTGCCGCCATGGACGGCCAGTGACACTGCCTCAGGCAGCGCCGAGCACTCGTCCCGGTCTGGCGTTTGATCCCGTATAACCGCGAGGCCCGTAAGTATCCGACCGCGTCGGACGGCCGGTGAGCGCATCGAGCATCCCCTCGACGCGTTTCAGGCGCGTGGCGACGACGATGCCGTTGCGGTCATTGAGATCACGGCAGCGCACGGCCCGCTCCGCACACTCACGCAGCCGCGAAAGCAGCTTGCCTTCGCTGTCGCACCACGCCATGAGGCTTTCGAGGCCCATGCGGTCCGCCGAGAAGCCATGCATGGCGCAGAGCGAGCGGCGTTGCTCCTCGATGCGGGCGAGCGCGCCCATTTTTTCCTGGCGCGCGCGCGTCGTGGTCTCCAGTGTCTGGATGTCGGAGACCTCGAGTACGCGAGACTCCTGGGCCAACAGCCCTTCCAGCTCCGCGAGGAGCTCGGATTCTTCCCGCAGCAGGGTCGTCAGGTGCTCGCCGCAGACGCCCGGATCCACGGATCAGCCGTCCTGCAGCTGCTTGAAGGCCTGCTCGAGCTGCATGAGCTGGTCCGCGACATGCTGCGGCTGCACGGTGTAGGTCCCTTGCTCGATGGCCCACTGAAACTGCGCCACTCGCACGGGGTCCACGGCCGGAAGGTTGCGTACTGCGTGCTCGAGGGATGCAAGCTGGGACGCGGAGTCGGTGATGTGCAAATCGCCGCTACCCGAGGATGACTCCGCGGGCGCAGATGAGCCACCCGTCACCGGATCGCGCGTCTTCTCGGCAGCACGGCTCGCGCCGATCGCCGCCGCCGCATCACCGCTCAAACCACTGATTTTACTTGGCATTAGGATCTCCTCGAGGTCCTTCAGCTGCTGTATCGGCTGGCGTGGAAATTTCTTTAGGGTGTGACGTCGACCACACGATCGCTCTCCACGACCCCCTGCACCACCTTGGCGGAGGTCGCATTCTGCACCCGGATCAGGGCGCCATAGCTGCCAGCCTGCAAGGCGAGCCCGGCCGCGCGGACCTGGATGCCGGCGATGGCGGCGACCAGCGTCACCTGCTCGCCCTGACGTACCATAAAATCGGGCAGCAGGTCCGCGGAGGTCAGTACTGCTCCGGCCGGCAGCGGATGGCGCAGTGTCGCGCGCGCAAGCTCCGAGAGATCCGTCACATATCCGACCGCGAGGCCGCCTACCAGCCGCGTCTCCGCGGCGACATCTGCGGTGCCGAGCCGTGCGCCCTGCGCGTGGGGTGCCAGGAGCGCCCAGACCCGGATGCGCGACTGCACCGTGACGGGCACATAGAGAGTCCAGGTGGCTGCCGCATGACAGGCCACCCGAACGGACATCTGCGGCTGCATGGTCGTCCCGGATATAAAGGAGGTGTCGAGCGGACCGCCGCAGTGCGCAAGACGCAGGCGAGAATCGAGCCTGCCCGCGCTCACGACGATGTCGGCCTGTCCGGGAGGCATCTGCGAGCGCACGAATCCTTCCGCGGCGCTCCTGACGGACTCGAGGGGTTCGATCGCGTTCGCGGCGGCCGCGGCGCCCCCGAAGCTGAGCATGCCGCCGAGCAGCGCGGCAGCAGCCCGATGGAGCAGGCGGCGACGGGTTTTCGACGCAACATCATTCATGGACGAGAGACTTGCAAGCGCCGCGCCAGATATCGATCCACGCGCGCGGCTCAAGTGGCGAATCGGCCTGCCGATAGCGGATGCGCAGCGCACGGCGTTACTCGAAGCCGCCGCGTCGCGCGAAGCTGCCGCCAGCGGCAAGACATTGCCGCGCGCGTGTGACCTGACTCACACCGCACCGGCCGCGGCGACCGCTCTCCCTGCGCAATCCGCCACGGCACCAACTTGGCATGCGTCTTGCTCGTGATCCGGCAGGCCCATTGACCGCCGGAATTCCGACATGCCGCTCAACCTCAACGCCTATCTCGGCATCGAGCCCGATGCGCTGAAGGTGTATTCGCAGCGCGCAGACGTGCTCGCGGCTAATCTCGCCAACGCCGACACCCCGGGCTACCAGGCGCGCGACATAGACTTTCGCGCCGCCCTGGCCACCGCGGGGTCACCCGGCGATGCGCTGCAGCCGACTACCACCAACCCGGGTGACGTCACCGCTGCCACCACCGGCGGCAGCGTCTCCACCGAACAGTTCCTGAAGTACCGCCTGCCGCTCGCCCCCTCGCTCGACGGCAATACGGTCGATTCACAGATGGAGGAGAGCCAGTTCGCGCAGAACACCGTGCGCTACCAGGCCGCGCTCACCTTCCTCGAGAACCGCTTCAGCGAGCTCACCACCGCCATCACCGGCGGCAAGTAGGCACACCATGGCCGACTTCAACATCTTCAATATCGCGGGCTCGGGCATGTCGGCGGAGTCCGTCCGCCTGAATACGGTGGCGAGCAATCTCGCGAATGCCGACAGCGTCAGCGGCAGCCCCACCACCGCCTACAAGGCGCGCTATCCGGTCTTCCAGGCCCTTCAGGCCTCATTGATGTCTCCAGGTGGCGCTCCGGATCCGGCGCAGGCCGCCGATGCCGCCGTACAAGTGAGCAGCATCGTCCAGACCACCACCCCCGGAACCGCAAACTACCAGCCGGGCAATCCGCTAGCGGATGCCAACGGGTATGTCTACTCCTCGAACGTCAACGTCATCGAGCAGATGGCCGACATGATCTCGGCATCGCGCTCCTATCAGAACGACGTGCAGGTGCTCGAGACGTCCAAGAGTCTCATGCTCGACACCCTCAAGCTCGGGCAGATCTGAAGCCCATCCCCTTCCAAACCCCAGGATCCCACCCCATGTCAGTGGACTCCATCGGTGCCTACGCCGCGCAAACCGCCGCGGCCGCCGCAGCCAGCGCGGGCACGACCGGCTCGTCGGGCTCGGCGACTCCGCAGATCAGCCAGAGCGACTTTCTGTCGCTCATCATCGCGCAAATGAAGAACCAGGACCCGACCCAGCCGGCCGATCCCAATCAGTTCGTCAATGAGATGGCTTCGCTGAGCGAGGTGAGCGGCATCAACGGCATGGAGAGCTCGATGAGCAATCTCTCAGGCAGCATGCAGTCCGCGCAACTGCTCAGCGGCACCAACCTCATCGGCCACCAGGTGCTCGCGGCCGGCACGACCGCGGCGCTGACCGCCGGCGGGTCGGTGGGCGGCGCCGTGCAGGCACCCGCCGGCGCCACCGCCGTGGCGATTGAGGTGACCGATGCATCCGGAGCGCTGGTGCGCACCATACGGGTTGCACCGCAATCCTCCGGGCTCACGAACTTCACCTGGGACGGCACCACCAATACCGGCGCTGCAGCGCCCGCAGGCACGTACACGTTCACCGCCGCCGCCGCGGTGAGGGGCTCCGCGACCTCTCTGTCCACTTACCTGCAGAGCACGGTCAACAGCGTCACCATTGACCCGACTACCCAGACTCTATCTCTGAATACCGGCTCCGGCACGCTCTCGTTGAGCAATGTCATCCAGGTGAATTGAGGAAAACGCCCATGTCATTCGATCTCGCCCTCTCCGGCATCAACGCCGCCAATACCGACCTCAATGTCACCTCGAACAACCTGGCCAACGTCGATACGACGGGGTTCAAGGAGTCGCGCGCCGAGTTTGCCAACCTCTTCGCCCAAACCCAGGGAGGAGTCGCGCAGACGGCGGTCGGCAACGGCGTACAGGTCGCCGAGATCGCGCAGCAGTTTGCCAACGGCAACACGACCAATACGGGTAACAACCTCGATCTGGCGCTGAGCGGCTCCGGCTTCTTCATCGCGAGCGACAACGGGGCTCTCAACTACACGCGCGACGGCGCCTTCCAGGTCGACCAGAACGGGTACCTCGTCACCGCTTCCGGCGAGCAGGTGCAGGGGTATGCACCGCTCACCAACGGCGGCTTCAATACCGGGGGGCTCACGTCCATACAGCTGAACACCGCCGAAAGCGCGCCTCAGGCCACCACCGCCGCCGGCGTTTCGCTCAATCTGCCGGCGAATGCCACGGCGCCCGTCAATGCACCGCTGAACCCGGCGGATCCGACGACCTACACGGATACGACGTCGATGACGGTCTACGATTCCCTCGGTGCAGCCCACACCGCGCAGCTCTACTTCCTCAAGGGAGCGGTCGCCAATAACTGGACGACGCAGCTTTACGTGGACGGCACGGCAGTCGGCAGCGCCCAGGCGCTCACGTTCTCGAATACCGGCGTGCTGACCACACCGGCCAACGGACAAGTGAATTTCGGCGCGTATACGCCGACGACGGGCGCCGCCGCCATGAGCATCGCGTTCAACTTCGGCCAGTCCACACAGGACGGCGATTCCTTTGGCGTCACCAGCGTCTCGCCGAACGGCTACACCACGGGGAGCCTCACCGGCATCAGCATCGGCTCGACCGGCGTCGTCCAGGCGAACTTCACCAACGGCCAGTCGAAGAACCTGGGCCAGATCGCCCTCGCCAATTTCGCCAATCCCCAGGGCCTGCAGCAGCAGGGTAACAACCAGTGGCAGCAGACCTTCGACTCCGGCGATGCGGTACACGGCGCGGCCGGAGGCTCGGGGTTCGCCAAGATCCAGTCCGGAGAGCTCGAGAGCTCGAACGTCGACATCACGACCCAGCTCGTGAACATGATTACCGCCGAGCGCGTCTTCCAGGCGAACGCGCAGATGATCTCCGCCACCGACCAGGTCACGCAGTCCATCATCAACATTCCGAACGGCTAGTCCGAACGCACTTGAAATAACATGGACAAGTCGTTATACGTTGCGATGACCGGCGCCAAGGACATCCTTGATGCGCAGGCCGTCAACAACTTCAACCTGTCCAATGCGAGCACGACCGGCTTCAAGGCCGATCTGGCCGCGTTCCAGAGCCAGGCGGTGACCGGCAGCGGCTACGCCTCGCGTGTCTATGCGACGGCATCGTCCGTCGGCTGGGATCAGGCGCAGGGCGCGCTCACCACCACCGGCCGCCCCCTCGACGTCGCCGTGCACGGTCAGGGATTCATAGCGGTGCAGGGTCCCAACGGCCAGGAGGCCTACACCCGAAATGGCGACCTGCATGTCACGCCGGACGGCTTGCTCGTTACGAGCACCGGCCAGATCGTGCTCGGCGACAGCGGACCCATCAGCATCCCGCCGAGTTCCTCGATGAAGATCGCGGACGACGGCACCGTGTCGGTCCTGCCGATGGGGCAGCCGGCGCAGTCGCTCGCCGCCATCGGTCGAATCAAGCTGGTCAATCCGGACCCGAACACGCTGACGCGCGAGGGCGGCGGCCTCTTCCTGCTCGCGGGCGGCGGCTCCGCGCCGGCCGATGCCTCGGTCAAACTTTCCTCCGGCGTCCTCGAATCGAGCAACGTCGATCTTGCAAGCGCGATGGTCAACATGATCGATCTGGCGCGCAACTTTCAGCTCCAGGTCAAAGCGATGAAGAACGCCGACGACAACGCCTCGGCCTCGTCGCAGCTCCTGCAATCCACCTGAACGAGAGAGTACTTCCATGAATGCAGCCCTGTGGGCGGCCAAGACCGGCCTCGATGCGCAGCAGACGGAGATGGCGGTCATCTCGAACAACCTGGCGAACGTCAATACGACGGGGTTCAAGCAGGATCGCGCGGTGTTCGAGGACCTGCTGTATCAGAATCAGACCCAAGCGGGCGCGGATACGTCGCAGACGACCCAGTCGCCCTCTGGCATGTCGATCGGCACCGGCACACGGGTGGTCGCCACCGAGAAGGATTACAGCGAAGGAGGTTTCACGCAGACCGGAAACCCCCTCGACGTCGCCGTTACGGGGCAGGGGTTCTTCCAGATTCAGATGCCCGACGGGACGACCGCCTATACCCGCGATGGCACCTTCCAGAGCAATGCCCAGGGGCAGCTCGTCACCTCGAGCGGCTATCTGGTGCAGCCTGGCATCACTATCCCGCAGGGGGCGCAGAGCGTCACCATCGGCAGCGACGGCACGGTGAGCGTGACTCTCGCTGGCCAATCCGCCCCGACGCAGATCGGCCAGATTCAGCTCGCCAACTTCATCAATCCGCCGGGGTTGCAGCCCGTCGGCGATAACCTCCTGGTGCAGTCGGCCGCGAGCGGCTCGCCGCAGACCGGTTCGCCCGGCCAGAACGGCCTCGGCACCCTCAAGCAGGGAGAGCTCGAGAGCTCCAACGTCAATGTTGTCGAGGAGCTCGTCAACATGATCCAGACACAGCGCGCCTATGAGATGAACTCCAAGGCGATCAATACCGTCGATCAGATGCTGCAGTATGCAACCCAGAACACCTGAGTCCCTGCTGCGGCGGCTGCGCCGCGCGCTTGCGCTCAGTGCATGCCTGCTGCTCGCGGCCTGCGCCACCCGGTATGCGGACGAGGCGAAGCAGGCCATCGAGCTGCCGCAGTTCCCGGCACCGCCGGCGGACGGCGCCATCTTTCACACCGGCTACAGCGCCGGCCTCTTCGACAACCCCACGGCGCGCAACGTCGGCGATACGGTGACCGTGATCCTGCAGGAAGCGACGAGCGCGCAGAAGAGCTCGCAGACGGATACGGCCAAGACCACCAAGGACTCGCTTGCCGCCCCGACCGTATTGGGCAACCAGGTGACGATCCACGGCACGCCGATCCTGAGCGGCAGCCTGAACAATGCCAACAGCTTCAGCGGCTCGGGTGACAGCAAACAGAGCGACAGCCTCGTGGGCGACATCACCGTGACGGTGGCCAGGCGCCTGCAGAACGGCAATCTGCTGGTGCGCGGCGAGAAATTCGTCGACATCAACCAGGGGAGCGAGTACGTGCGCCTCGAAGGGATCATCCGGCCGATCGACATCTCCTCGGAGAACACCATCCCCTCCTCGGAAGTGGCTGATGCGCGGATCGCCTATGGAGAGAAGGGCGCTTTGAACGATGCCAACCGCGCCGGACTCCTGTCGCGCTTCTTCAACAGTCCGTGGATGCCTTTTTGATGCGCTGGATCCGGTCATCCCTGCCCGGCCCAGTGCGGCCGCGAGCAAAAGCGCGGTTTTTGCTCGCGGCCTCCGCCACCTGCGGCGGCGGGGCACAGTTCCCGTGCCTCGCAGAGGGGATGCTGCTCCCGTCCCCCCCGGTCGGCCGCCGTTCGATGAGAACCTAACGTGAAATCCGCATTTGGACATCCGATCTTTCGGCTCGTGCTGCTGCCGCTGGCGCTGTTCCTCGCGATCGGGACTGCGCGCGCGGAGCGGGTCGAGGATCTTGCAACCGTCGCCGGCGTGCGCAGCAACCAGCTCATCGGCTACGGCCTGGTGGTGGGGCTCGATGGCACGGGAGACCAGACGAGCCAGACCCCATTCACCATCCAGAGCATCGAGAACATGCTGGCGAAGTTCGGCGTCACCGTGCCCGCCAACACCAATCCGATGCTGAAGAACGTCGCGGCGGTGACGGTGCACGCGAGCCTTCCGCCCTTCGCCAAACCGGGACAGACGATCGATATCACGGTCTCCTCGATCGGCAATGCGTCGAGCCTGCGCGGCGGTAGCCTCATCATGACACCCATGAGCGGCGCTGACGGCCAGGTGTATGCCATGGCGCAGGGCAGCGTCCTCGTCAGCGGCTTCGGCGTCGAGGGCAAGGACGGCTCGAGCATCACTGTCAACATTCCGAGCAGCGGCAGAATCCCCAGCGGCGCCACCGTCGAGCGGGCGGTGCCGAACAGCTTCGACAGCACTCCGTTCGTCACTCTGAATCTCGACACTCCGGACTTCACGACCGCGGCACGGCTGACCGACGCCATCAACAAGCTCCTCGGCCCCGGCACCGCGGTGGCACTCGATGCCATTTCCGTGCGCGTGCGCGCTCCGGCCGACCCGACTCAGCGCATCGCATACGTCTCGACTCTCCAGACTCTCGACATTGATCCGGCCGCTCCGCCCGCGAAAGTAATCATCAATTCGCGCACGGGCACGGTGGTGATCAGCTCGGAGGTGAAGGTCATGGCGGCCGCCGTGGCGAGCGGCTCCCTCACCGTGACGATCACGGAGCGCTCGGACGTCAGTCAGCCGAACGCCTTCGGTAACGGCACAACGGCCGTTACCCCGCGCAGCATGCTCGATGTGAAGCAGGAGAAGGCGCACATGTTCGAATTCCCGGCCGGCGTCAATCTCGATGAGATCGTGCGCGCCGTGAATTCGGTGGGCGCCGCTCCCGGCGATCTGGTCGCGATCCTCGAGGCATTGAAGGAGGCCGGGGCGCTGCGCGCCCAGCTCATAGTCATATGACGCTGCCGACCCTGCCTCTCGTCGATCCCAACCAGCTGGCCGCGACCGGCAACCTCGCTTCACTGAAGCAGGCTGCCGCCACCCACAGCCCGCAGGCGCTGCGCGAGGCCGCCAGGCAGTTCGAGAGCCTGTTCACCAGCATGATGCTGAAGAGCATGCAGGAGGCGAATTTCAAGGATCCGCTGTTCGGCTCGGACCAGGGCGATCTCTACCAGGACATGTACGACGACCAGCTCGCCGCAGTGATGAGCCGGGGCAAGGGCCTCGGGCTCGCCGATATGCTGGTACAGCAGCTGCGCCGGCAAGGAGTTGGGACCGCAGACGCCTCCGGCCCGTCCAATCCCTCGAGCAGAGCCTCGCACCAGGCGGCGGCAACCTCCGATACAGGATCCGGCGCGATCCGGCCGCCCACGAGCATCGGCAAAAACAGCACGAGCACTGTGAGCACCACGGGCAGCATAGGCATCGCGGGCGGCACTGGCGTCACGGGTGCCACGGCCTTCATGGGCGGCACTGCGCCCTCGGAGGCTGCCTGCCCCACCAGCTCCCAGCAGGCCGCCTTCGCGCATGCCTTGTGGCCCGATGCCCAGCAGGCGGCGCGGCAGCTCGGTGTGAACCCGGTCACACTTCTCGCTCAGGCGGCGCTCGAGACCAACTGGGGGCGCGACGTGCCTCAGGATGGCAGTGGCGGCACGAGCAACAATCTCTTCGGTATCAAGGCCGGCTCGAGTTGGAGCGGCGCTGCGGTCTCGGACAGCACGCAGGAGTACAGCGGCCCCGCCGCGACGACCGTGAAGGCCCAATTCCGCTCCTACGACTCCACGAGCCACTGCTTCCAGGATTATGTCGACCTGCTCAAGGGTAATCCACGCTATGCGGCGGCGCTCGGCACCGGCAACGACGTTCAAGCATTCGGATCCGCCCTGCGGCAGGGCGGCTATGCGACGGACCCGGCGTATGCCGGCAAGCTCACCGCGGTGGCCGGCACGTTGACTCGTGCCCTGACAGAGCGACTCCCCGGCGCGGTCGCTCCCGGCGTGGCGGCGGCCGCGGCACACGGACTTTCCGGATCATTCAAGTTTGCGGCCAACCTGCCGACAACTTCCGGCAGCGGTACGCTGCAAAGGCGATAACGGATGGCCGATCTACTCTCCACCAGCGTCTCCGGGTTGCTCGCTTTCCAGCAGGCGCTGGACGTCACGAGCAACAATATCGCCAATGCATCGACGCCCGGATATAGCGTCGAGACGGCGAACTTGGCCGAGGCCCCCGGCCAGTTCACCGGCGTCGGATTCGTCGGCAGCGGTGTCGACGTCCAGAGCATCACTCGTACCTACAACGAATATCTCGCGCAGCAGGTGCGTGGCTCCCAGGCGAGCTACTCGAGCTCCAATACCCTGGCGACTCAGGCCTCGCAGATCGACAACATGCTGAGTGACTCGAACAGCGGGCTTACAGCTAGCCTGCAGAGCTTCATGAATTCGCTGCAGTCCGTCGCGAGCACGCCCACCTCGACCGCTGCACGGCAGGCGCTGCTCAGCCAGGCGCAAACGCTCGCGCAGCGGCTCACCTCCTATGATTCGCAGATCTCGCAGTTCGGCACGCAGCTCGAATCGCAACTGAGCGGCGATGTCACGCAGATCAATACGATCACCGCGAACATCGCCTCGCTCAACCAGCAGATCGCCGCTGAGTCCACCAACGGCCAGACGCCGAACCAGCTCATGGACCAGCGCGACCAGCTCGTCACCCAGTTGAGCAAGTACGTCTCGGTGCAGACCACTACCGAGAGCAACGGCGCGATGGACGTCTACGTCGGTACCGGCCAGGCGCTGGTGACCGGCAGTACCGCTGCGAAGCTGGCCACCGTGGCAGGCGCGTACGACCCATCGCACCTCGATATTACGATCAGCGGAGGCGGCGGCACCGCGGCCGACATCACTTCGGAGATCAGCGGCGGCGAGCTTGGTGGCCTTTTGAGCGCGCGCAGCCAGGTGCTCGACCCGGCGCGCAACGCCGTCGGGCAGGTGAGCGCAGCGGTGGCGACGATCGTCAACCAGCAACAGCAGGCCGGCATGGATCTTACCGGTGCCCAGGGCCAGCCGATGTTCACCGTCGGCGGGGTGCAGGTGCTCCCGGACGGCAACAACACAGGCAGCGCCTCCTTGAGCGTCACACGCGGCTCGGTCAGCGCGCTCACGACGGACGACTACAAACTGCAGTATTCGGGCGGCTCCTGGCAGCTCACCGACATGGCGACCGGTAAGTCGGTCGCCATGACCGGCAATGGCACGAGCGCGACTCCTTTCCAGGCGGCGGGCGTTTCCATTGTGACGAACGGTGCGCCGGCGAGCGGCGACAGCTTTCTCATCCAGCCGACCGCAGCGGCTTCAGCCGGCTTCGCGGTGTCGCTGACCAGCCCGGCGCAGATCGCTGCCGCGTCACTGGTCCAGGGGACGGCCGTCTCGACCAACAAGGGCAGTGCCACGGTCACCTCCGCCAGCGTCACCAACCCGAGCGTATGGACGCCGGGAACGTATACCGTGACCATCGGCGCCGGCAGCGCCTACACGGTGACGAACAGCGGCGGCACGACAGTCGCTTCGGGTACCTATGCCAGCGGGACCCCGATCTCCTTCGCGGGCGCGCAGCTCACCTTGAGCGGCTCACCGGCCTCCGGCGATACCTTCACGGTCGGTCCCAACAATCCGGCCAACACCGGCGACAGCAGCAATATTCTCGCCATGGCCAGCGCCATGTCGGCATCGGCCCTGAACGGCAATACGACCTCCGTGACCGGCGCCGCGAACGGTCTGGTCAGCCAGATCGGTGTGATCACACAGCAAGCCCAGAACAGCGCCGCCGCGCAGCAGACCGTGAGCCAGCAGGCCACTACGGCGCTCAACAATTCCTCGGGCGTGAACCTCGACAAGGAAGCGGCCACCATGCTGCAGTACCAGCAGGCCTATCAGGCGATGGCCCAGGTCATCCAGGCCTCGAACCAGATGTTCACTTCGCTCATCACCGCCATCCACGGGTGACCGCCGTGCCCATTTCGACACTCACCTTTCGGACGAACGCCCTCGACTCGATGGAGGCTCTCGAAGCCGCGATGTCGAAGACGCAGCAGCAGCTCTCGACGGGCAAGAGCATCCAGACGGCGGCGGACAATCCGGCCGGAATGGCCCAGGTGAACCAGCTCAACATGGAGCTGTCCGCCTCGCAGCAGTACGTCACCAACAGCCACGTCGCCGGCGCCAACCTGAATCTGGAGACGCAGGCGCTCAGCGATGCGAGCAATCTCCTGCAGAGCGCGCGCGATCTCGCCGTAGAGGCCAACAATGCGGCGCTCTCCGCCACGCAGCGGCAGGACATCGCCACTCAGCTCAATC
Organism: Steroidobacteraceae bacterium; assembly: GCA_025451845.1. GTDB lineage: Bacteria > Pseudomonadota > Gammaproteobacteria > Steroidobacterales > Steroidobacteraceae > 13-2-20CM-66-19. The sequence goes on along the minus strand of JANWJS010000010.1, from coordinate 1,566 downwards.
AGCAGCTGCAGCAGCTCGTCGCGATCGGCAACCGGACCGACAGCAACGGCAATTACCTCTTCGCGGGCTACGCCTCGACCACCCAGCCCTTCGCCCAGAGCGGCAATTCCGTGAGCTACCAGGGGGCCGAGCAGGTGAGCCAGGTGCAGATCAGCGAGAACCAGCGGATCTCCGCCGGCGATACGGGCAGCTCGGTTTTCATGAACCTGCCCGCCGGCAACGGCACGTTCACCACCGCAACCGGCGTAGGGAATACGGGTACAGCCTCGATAGGCCCCGGCACCGTGACGAACTCCTCACAATGGGTTCCGGATACCTATACGGTCGCCTTCACCGATGCCACAGACTACAAGGTGACGAACAGCAGTGGCGCGACTGTGACGGCGGGTACATACAGCGCCGCCACCGGCGGCACGGTCTCCTTCAATGGGATCCAGGTCGCACTGAGCGGCAGCCCGGCATCCGGCGACACGTTCACCGTGGCCCCGGCGGGCCAGTCGAGTGCATTCGCCACCCTCTCGGGCCTCATCACGACCTTGAGCTCGACGACGCTCAGCTCGGCACAGATCGCTACCCGGTTGGGCCAGTCGATCGAGCAGATCGACGGCGCGCTGAACAATATGAACAACGTCTCGGCGTCGGTGGGCGGACGTACCAATGCCGTCACGGCTGCGCAGTCCTCCGCCCAAAGCCGGCAGACGAACCTGCAGACCTCGATCTCGAGCATCTCGGACACGGATTACACGGCCGCCACGTCCCAGTTGAGCAGCGAGGAGGTTGCCCTGCAAGCAGCCGAGGAGTCCTACGCCTCCCTGGCGAAGCTCTCGTTGTTCAATTATGTCTCGTGAGGCGCCTGGCCCGCGGACATGTGACGCGCTCGGCATTTTTATCCTCCTCGCTTCGCGGCATTCAAGTTCCGCCCCGGCCCACCGATAACCTCCCTGAACCGAGACGGGCGACGCCCGCCTCCCCCAGACAGCGCGACGGACGGGTGTCCGGCGCCTGAGAGAAACATCAGGAGTCAAGACTCATGTCACTCGTCCTCAATACGAACATCAACTCGATGATGGCGCAGAACAGCCTCGCCTCATCGGGCAGCCAGCTCTCCACGGCGCTGCAGCAGCTCTCCTCGGGCCTGCGCATCAATACCGCCGCCGACGACGCCGCCGGCTACGCCATCGTCCAGGGAATGACCTCGCAGATCAACGGCCTGAACCAGGCCGCGCAGAATGCCAACGACGGCGTGTCGCTGACCCAGACCGCCCAGGGCGCGCTGACCGAGATCACCAACGACCTGCAGACGATGCGCGACCTCGCCGTGCAGTCGCTGAACGCGACCAACAGCTCGCAGGACCGCGCCGACCTGAATCAGCAGTTTCAGCAGCTCTCGGCGGACATCCAGAATGTCGCCAAGACCGCATCCTTCAACGGCGTCACCCTGCTCGATGGCAGCTTCACCGGCGCGACCTTCCAGATCGGCGCCAACGCCGGCCAGACGATCACCGTGAGCTCGGTTGCGAGCGCGAGCACGAGCGCCCTCGGCCAGTCGTACGGCGCGAACCAGAC
>JANWJS010000009.1 GCA_025451845.1 Steroidobacteraceae bacterium | reverse complement strand
GATGTTGGAATGTGTGATCTGAAGCACATGCCGGCTGCCCCGGCGCATTACACTTTCAGGCCTGCGCTACGCACTTATTCCTACACCAGCGCGCAGGGATCTCAATGGCGGCCGAGTTACAGGACATCCCTCGATTAGCGCTCGGCGGTGCTTCCGTGCCAATCCCACAATCCGCAAGTCCTGGGGCCGCACCGCCCGCGCGGGTGATGCTGCTCGACTTGAACTGGAAGCAAACCAGTTATGTGGCCGCCGCACTCGCCGACAGCGGCATGGCGATTACGCTCCTCACCACCCTGCGCCCCGATAATATCGGGCTGAGTCACTACTGCACGCAGATCCAGACGCCGCATCCGCGCTCGCCCGGTTATGTCTCGTTCCTGCGCCAACAGATCGCGAGCGACCAGCCCGATCTGCTGATCCCGCTCTGCGAGCCGATCATCGAGCTGCTCTGGGATCTCGATCCGCCGCTCGGGGTGCCGATATATCCGGCGATGACGGAGCACCAGCGAAACATCCTGGGCGACCGGCGGAAGTTCTACGAGCGCGCGGCCGCTTTGGGGATCGCGGTGCCGCCTTGGCTGCCCGTGCGCGGCGCGACCGACCTCGAGGACGCCGCACGGCGATTCGGCTACCCGTTCGTTCTTCGTGGCACGCGCGGGCTCGCCGGCAGCCAAGTGCGGATCGTAGGGGCCGAACAGGAAGCGGCCGTGGCGCTCGATGAACTGAAGAGCAGATCACCGGGCCAGCCGTTTGCACAGGCGTTTGTGAAGGGACGCCGTCACCTGGTCGGAGGCTTCCTTCTTGATGGAGAGGCCATCCGCCTCTTCGCGCAGGAGACGGTCGCAATGGATCCGGCGCTGACCGGGCCGTCGACTCGCGTGAGAGCCTGCGCCGATGAGACTCTGATCCGGGACGCGCGCACGCTGTTTGCGGACCTGCGCTGGTCCGGCATGGCGTGCGTCGAGTTCATTCGCGACGAGCGCGGCCGCTTCATCCTGATGGAAATGAATCCGCGCCCGTGGGCCGCACTCGAGGTGGCCGAGCGCAGCGGCGCGCAGATCTGCCGCGCCTTCGCGGAGAGCCTCGCCGGCAGGGCGGTCGCCCCGCGGCAGCGATACCGTCTGGGGGGCTCGCAGGTCGTGCTCGAAGGATTCCTGAAGGCTCGCCGCCGCGGCAGAGGCATCCTGTCGATGTTCCTCACCCTGGCCCTACGGGATTGGCTCGATTGCGCCCGCGCCGTGCCGTGGAGAAGGCCCTGGCTCGCCCTGTATGTGTTGCGGCGCTTGTATCGAGAGCTGGCATAGTCGGGCCGGCCGGGGCGCACCGGCGTAGAGCGACACTCGCGCCGCAACCGCGGCCGCGACCGCAGTAGTCGTTGCAATTCACTGACAGATCTTGACAATTTTCCCTGTCCGGCCAAGGCGTCGACGGGGTGATCGATGGTACCCTGCGCGCCGGAACACACGGTGCCAGCCGCGGTCAAAGGTCCGACCCGCATGAATTCCGACGCCATCGAACATCACTCCGCCGACCGCGACTCGAGCCCCGTTCCCGCCCAACATTCTGCCGATGTCGTCCGCCGCCGGCGGATCTTGTGGCTGGCCGGGCTCGCGGTGCTCATCGCCCTCATCGTGTGGGTGATCCACCACCGGCTGGCGACCCAGGCGAAACAGCCGTCCTTTGCCGCCATGATGGGCGGGCCGCTGCCGGTGAGCATCGATCAGGTGTCGACGGCCGATGTGCCCGTGGTGATCGACGCGCTGGGCACCGTGACGCCGCTCGCGACCGTCACGGTGCGACCCCAGGTCACCGGTCCCATCGTGAAGATCGCCTTCACCGAGGGACAGACGATTCAGAAGGGAGGGCTGCTGGCGCAGATCGACCCGCGGCCTTACCAGGCGGCGCTCGACCAAGCGACCGGCCAGCTCGGGCGCGACCAGGCGGCGCTCTCCGGCGCGCGCACCGACCTGGTGCGCTACAAGCAGCTGCTCGCGCAGAACTCAGTCGCGGAGCAGACTTACTCGGATCAGCTGGCAACGGTCCATTCGGACGAGGCGGCGGCCGAGGCGGACAAGGCCGCCATCGAAACCGCCAGGCTCAACCTGAGCTATTGCCGGATCACCTCGCCGGTCACCGGGCTCGTGGGACTGCGCCAGGTGGATCTCGGCAACCTGGTGCAGGCGAACCAGACCAGCGGAATCGTCACTGTGACGCAGATGCAGCCGATGTCGGTGCTCTTCACCGTGCCGGAGAACGATCTCAGCCAGATCTTTCAGCGGACGCAGGGAGGGGCGAAGCTTTCCGTCCAGGCGTATGACCGCAACATGCAGCACCTCATCGCCACCGGGACGCTCTCCAGCATCGACAACCAGATCAACACCAGCACCGGCACGCTGCAGCTACGGGCACTGTTCGACAACTCCCACGGGGAGCTGTTTCCGAACGAGTTCGTCAACGTGAAACTGGTGCTCGACACCCTGAAGAATCAAATCGTGGTGCCGGGCGCCGCGGTGCAGAACGGCCCGTCGAGCAACTTTGTCTACATCGTCAACAAGGATCACACGGTGACCATGCGTACCGTGACCACAGGTCCTACTGACGGAAACAACATTGCCGTCATGAAGGGTCTGACAGCGGGAGAGACGGTGGTGACTGACGGGGCAGATCAGCTCAAGGACGGCGCGTCGGTACTGCTTCCGGGCGAGAAACCGCCGCAATCCATGGCAGCCGGCGGCGCCGCCGGCAACTCGTCCAAGGCCCGCTGCACGCGCCTCGCCGCATACATGAAGAAGGCGACCGGCAGCCGGGCGACGCGTCTCGCCAAGGTTTACGCGCGCCTGCATTGCGGCGGGGCGCAAGTGGGCGCCGCGACCGGCACATGAATCCGTCCCGGCCTTATATCCTGAGGCCGGTCGCCACCTCTCTGCTGATGGTGGCTATCGTCATCCTCGGAGCCATCGGCTATCTGTTGCTGCCGGTCTCGACGCTGCCCGAGGTCGACTATCCGACCATCGTCGTGACGACCTTCCTGCCGGGCGCCAGCCCGGACGTCATGGCCTCGACGGTCACCGGCCCCCTGGAGCGGGAGTTTGGCCAGATGCCGGGCCTCAACGAGATGTCCTCGAGCAGCTCGGCGGGCGCTTCGGTCGTGACCCTGCAGTTCGGCCTGAATCTCAACATCGACGTGGCCGAGGCCGAGGTGCAGGCGGCGATCAGCGCCTCCAACAGCCTGCTGCCGCAGAGCCTGCCGGCGCCGCCCATCTACGCCAAGGTCAACCCCGCCGATGCTCCCGTGCTGACCCTGGCCGTGACCTCGAGCACCATGCCGATCACCCAGGTCGAGGACCTGGCCGATACGCGCATCGCGGAGAAGATCTCCCAGGTCTCGGGCGTCGGCCTCGTGAGCCTGAACGGCGCGCCGCGGCCCGCGGTGCGGGTGCTCGCCAATCTGCAGCAGCTCGCGGCGTACGGTCTCAATGTCGATGACCTGCGCACGACCATCTCCAACTCCAATACCGATGCCCCCAAGGGCAACTTCGATGGCACGGCGCACGCCTATACCATCGATGCCAACGATCAGATCCAGAGCCCGGAGGAGTACGCGAATCTCGTGATCGCGTACAAGAACGGCGCGCCGGTATATCTCAAGAATGTCGCGCGGGTGGTCGAGAGCGCCGAGAACACCCAGCTGGCCAGCTGGGTGAACAACGTCCCGGCCGTGCTCGTCAACGTCCAGCGCCAGCCGGGCGCGAACGTGATCCAGGTGGTCAACAACGTGCAGGCGTTGCTGCCGGAGCTGCGCGCCTCGCTCCCCGCGACCGTCAGCCTTTCCGTGGTCACCGACCGCACCAACACCATCCGCGCTTCGGTCAATGACGTTCAGTTCGAGCTCTCGCTGGCCGTTGCGCTGGTCGTCATGGTGATCTTCCTTTTCCTGCGCAGCGTCCCCGCGACGATCATCCCGAGCCTCTCGGTGCCGGTCTCACTCATCGGCACCTTTGCGGTGATGTACCTCGCGGGCTTCACCCTCGACAACCTCTCGCTGATGGCGCTCACCATCGCCTCCGGGTTCGTGGTGGATGATGCGATCGTCATGATCGAGAACATCTCGCGTCACATCGAGAAGGGGAAGAAGCCGCTCGAGGCGGCCCTCGAAGGGTCGGGCGAGATCGCCTTCACCATCGTGTCGCTCACCATTTCCCTGATCGCGGTGCTAATCCCGCTCCTTTTCATGCGCGAGGTCGTGGGCAGGCTCTTCCGCGAGTTTGCGATCACGCTCGCCATCTCCATCCTCATCTCCGCGGTCGTCTCGTTGACTCTCGTGCCGATGCTCTGTGCGCGGATGCTGCGCACGCACGAGGACGCGGAGCGCAGGCAGGGATCGCTCGCGCGCCGGGCCGAGGAGGGGTTCAACCGCCTGATCCAGGTGTATGGCCGCGCGCTCAATGTCACGCTGGAGCACCAGACGCTGGTGCTCTGGATTGCGGCGGGAACGCTGGTGTTGACCGTCCTGCTCTATATCGTGATCCCGAAGGGCTTCTTCCCGCTGCAGGACACCGGACTCTTGCAAGCCACGACCGAGGGGCCGCCGGCCATCTCCTTTGCGCAGATGACGCAGCGGCAGCAGGCCCTTGCCGAGGTCATCCGCAAGGATTCCGACGTCGTGAGTCTGACCTCCTACGTGGGCGTGGATGGCACCAACGCCACGCTCAACGACGGCCGCCTGCTGATCAACCTCAGACCTAAGGAGGACCGCAGCGACAGCATCGAAACGGTGATGCAGCGCCTGCGGCAGGAGGCGGCACAGGTGCCGGGCATTACCCTCGCCCTGCAGCCGGTGCAGGACCTGACCATCAGCTCCATTCAGGGCAGCGCGCAATATCAGTTCATCCTGGGAGCCGCGGGCCGCGAGATACTCGACCCATGGATACCGAGGCTGCTCGCGGCGCTCGAGCGGGCGCCGGCGCTGGCGCATGTGTCCACCACATACCTCGACCAGGGGCTCACGGCGGAAGTCGACATCGATCACGCCACCGCCGCACGCTTTGGCATCACGGATGCGACCATCGACAACGCGCTGTACGACGCCTTTGGCCAGCGGATCATCTCGACCATCTATACGCAGTCGAACGACTATCGGGTGATCCTCACCGCCGACCCCAAGCTCGACGATACGGTCAACTCGCTCAACTACATTTATATCCCCTCATCGGGCGGCGGTCAGGTGCCGCTGGGCTCGATCGCGCACATCGGCGTCAAGCAGGCACCCCTCTCCACCGAGCACCTCGGCCAGTTCCCGGCAGCGGTGTTCTCCTTCGATACCGCTTCCGGCGCCTCGCTCGGCGAGGCGGTCAACGCCATCCGGCAGGCGGAGAACGACATCGGGCTGCCGGTGAGCATCGGCACCACCTTCGAGGGCGAGGCGCTCGCCTTCGAGTCCTCGCTCACGAGCGAAGTGCTGCTGCTGCTCGCGGCGATCGCGACGGTGTACATCGTGCTCGGGGTGCTCTACGAGAGCTACATCCACCCGCTCACCATCCTCTCGACCCTGCCGTCGGCTGGCATCGGCGCGTTGCTCGCCCTGATGCTCGCGGGGCAGAGTCTGAACATCATCTCCATCATCGGCATCGTGCTCCTCATCGGCATCGTGAAGAAGAACGCGATCATGATGATCGACTTCGCCCTGACGGCCGAGCGCGAGGGCGGCCAGCCGCCGCGGCAGGCGATCTACGAGGCCTCGCTGCTGCGCTTCCGTCCCATCCTCATGACCACGGTAGCGGCGCTCTTCGCGGCCCTGCCGCTGGTGCTGGGGACCGGCACGGGCTCGGAGCTGCGCTCGCCGTTGGGTCTCGCGATCATCGGGGGACTGCTCGTCAGCCAGCTTCTGACACTCTTCACCACGCCGGTCATCTATCTCTTCTTCGACCGCCTGGCGCGGCGCGCGAAGGAGTGGACCGGGGTGCGGGCGGCCCAACACCGCGGGCCCCCGGGCTTGCCGCCGCAGCCCGCGCCGCAGCGCTGAGGTGATGGGATGAACATCTCCAGGCCCTTTGTCTTGAGGCCGGTCGCGACGACGCTGCTGTCGTGCGGGCTGGCGCTCGTCGGGCTCGCCTGCTATTTCCTTTTGCCGGTCGCGTCCATGCCGACCGTCGACTTCCCGGCCATCGTGGTCATGGCGCAGCTCCCCGGGGCGAGTCCCGAGACGGTGGCGACCAGCGTCACGACACCGCTCGAGCGGCACTTGAGCGCCATCGCGGGTGTCGACGAGATGAGTTCCGAGAGCTCCGAGGGGGGCTCGCGCATCATTCTCATTTTCGATCTCGACCGCGACATCCACGGCGCCGAGAGTGACGTCGAGTCGGCGATCGAGGCGGCCCGCCAGGACCTGCCGGGGTCGCTGCGCCAGAACCCGACCTACCGGGCGTTCAACCCGTCGGATGCGCCGATCCTCATCCTCGCGCTCACCTCCGACACGCTGCCGATCGGGGATCTGTACGATGCGGCCTCGACGGTCATCCAGCAGAAGCTGCTGCAGATCGAAGGCGTGGGTGAGGTGGACATCAACGGCAGCTCGCTGCCGGCGGTGCGCATCGATCTCAATCCGCAGGCGCTCTTCAAGTACGGCATCGGACTCGAGGACGTGCGCGCCGCCATTTCGGCCGCCAACGCCAACGCTCCCAAGGGAGCGATCGATGACCCGTCGCATCGCTACCAGATCTACGTCAACGACACGGCCACCACGCCGGCGCAGTACCGCTCGCTCATCATCGCTTACCGCAACGGTGCCGCGGTCCGGCTGGGAGATATCGCGACGATAGGGGCGGGCGTCGAGGACGTGAGAAACCTCGGTCTGGCGGAGGGTCAGCGCGGAGTGCTGATCGTCATCCGAAAGCAGCCAGGCGCCAACGTCATCGATACCGTCAATGCCATCAAGGCGGTAGTCCCGCAGATCCGCGCATCGATTCCGGCCGGCATCAACCTCATCCTCACCAACGACCGCACGCAGAGCATCCGCAGCTCCCTGCATGATGTCGAGGTGACGCTCCTCATCGCGATGCTGCTCGTCGTGACGGTGGTGGTGGTGATGTTGCGCAACCCGCGCGCGGCGCTGGTGCCTGCCGTCGCGGTGCCGCTGTCTTTGGTCGGCACGTTCGGGGTGATGTATCTCCTCGGGTTCAGCCTGAACAATCTCTCGCTCATGGCGCTCACGGTGGCGACCGGGTTCGTGGTCGACGATGCCATCGTCGTCATCGAGAACATCACCCGGCACGTGGAGGCCGGTGTGCCGCGCATGCAGGCCGCGCTCCAAGGTGCCCGGGAAGTCGGTTTCACCGTCCTCGCGATGAGCAGCGCCCTGGTCGCGGTATTCATCCCCATCCTCTTGATGGGCGGTCTCGTCGGCAAAGTGCTGCGCGAGTTCGCAATGACGCTGGCGGTGACCGTGGTGCTGTCACTGATCATCTCGCTGACCACGACTCCCATGCTTTGCGGGCGCATCCTGCGCCCGCCGGCGCACCTCGGCCGCTTCCTGCTCGCGGTGGAGTATGGGTTCAATCGCTTGCGCGACTTCTACGGCCGTACGCTCGCGGACGCGATCCGCCATCCCCGAGTGGTGATGGTGGTGCTGCTCGCGGTCGTGGTGCTCAACTTCTATCTCTTCGCGATCGTGCCCAAGGGCTTCTTCCCGCAGCAGAGCTCGGGCGCGCTCGTGGGCTTCGTGCGCGCCGACCAGAGCATCTCCTTCCAGGCGATGCAGGGCAAGATGGTGCAGATCGCGAAGACCGTCGCGCGCGACCCCGCCGTCGCGCACGTGGTTGCTTTCACGGGCGGCGGCGGACCCGGCGGCGGATCGACCAACTCCGGATTTCTCTTCTCGGAGCTCAAGCCTCTCTCGCAGCGCAAGCTGAGCGATGACGCCGTGATCGCACGCTTGCGCCGGTCGCTTGCCGGCGTCACCGGGGCGCGGCTCTTCCTGCAGTCGGCCCAGGACATCCGCTTCGGCGGGCGGCAGGGATACGCGCAATATCAGTACACCCTGCTCTCGGATGACCTGCACCTATTGAGCACTTGGGCGCCCAGGATTACGCAGGCCCTGGATAACAACCCTGCGCTCGAGGACGTGAGCTCCGATCGGCAGGAAAGCGGTCTGGACATACGGCTGCAAATCAACCGTGCCACCGCGTCGCGCCTGGGCGTCAACATGTCCGAGATCGACGCTACGCTCTACGACGCGTTCGGCCAGCGGCTCGTATCCACGATCTATCAGGACATGAACCAGTACCACGTCGTAATGGAAGTCGACCCGCGGTTCTGGCAGAGCCCGCAGACGCTGAAAGACATCTACATCAGTACGTCGGGCGGTGCACTGAGCGGCACGGCCTCGAGCGCGCCCGCCGCGGGTGCGTTCCGGATCGGCGGGAGCGCGGCGTCGAGCAGCAGTTCATCGGGTGCGACTGGCACGTCGGCAACCACCGCTGCTGCGACTAGTAATTCGACCTCGGCCGCGACGACTGCCATGACGTCGACGAGCACCGCCGCGCAGAACTACCAGCTCAATCAGCTCACCAGCAGTACGGGCAAGGCCTCCACGGGCGCGGCGCTGAGCACGAGTCAGGAGACCATGGTGCCGCTCTCGGCCTTCAGCCAGTACGGTCCCGGCACCACGCCGCTCGCCGTCAACCACCAGGGGCCGTTCGTCGCGGCGACATTCTCGTTCAACCTGCCTGTGGGGGAGTCGCTCGGCACCGCCGTGGCCGCGATCAACCGCAGCATGCAGCAGCTGCACGTGCCGATCTCGATCCACGGCGAGTTCGCCGGCACGGCGAAGGTGTTCCGGCAGACCGTCGTCGAGGAGCCGCTGCTCATTCTCGCGTCCCTGCTCGCGGTTTACATCGTGCTCGGGGTGCTATACGAGAGCCTGACGCAGCCGATCACGATCCTCTCGACCCTGCCTTCGAGCGGTGTCGGCGCGGTGCTCGCGCTCTTGCTCTGCGGGCAGCAATTCACCCTCATCGCGCTGATCGCGGTGATCCTGCTCATCGGCATCGTTCTCAAGAACGCCATCATGATGGTGGACGTGGCGCTGGAGACGCAGCGGCATCATCCCCCAACGCCCGAAGGGCTACGGGGGACAGGCGGCAGCGCGGCGGAGGCGATCCACGCAGCTTGCATGCTGCGCTTCCGGCCGATCATGATGACCACCCTGGCGGCGATGTTCGGCGCGCTGCCCCTGGCGGTCATGACCGGGCAGGGCTCCGAGATGCGCCAGCCCCTCGGCATCGCCATCGTCGGCGGACTCTTCATCAGCCAGATCCTGACGCTCTACACCACACCGGTCGTCTACATCTACCTCGATCGCTTCCACTTATGGTTCAAGAGAACGTTCCGCCGCCCCAGGCAGAGACATCTCCCCTCTCCCGCCAGTCGAGCGCAGCCGATATGACCCGAGCCGTATGGATTGCGGCGGCCTGTGCGCTGGCGCTCACCGCCTGCGCCGTGGGACCCAACTATCATCGTCCGGCGGCGACGCCGTCACCGGTATTCAAGGAAGCGCGGGGGTGGACACCGGCGACGCCGGCGCAGATTGCCAGTGAGCGGTGGTGGACGATCTACGACGATCCGGTGCTGACCGCGCTGGAGCAGCAGGTCGAGGTGTCCAATCAGAACCTCAAGGCCGCAGTGGCTTCTTACTACGCCGCGCGTGAGGCGGCAGGCGTCACCCGCGGCACCTTCTTCCCGGACATTGGCCTCTCCGCCGGCGCCACGCGTAGTGGCGGCTCGGGTAGCCGCAACGGCGCCTTGTCCGGTCCCTCCGGTTTCGTGCAGACGGGGTCCGGTACCCGCACTCTCTACGACGCGGATGCGAACGCCAGTTGGGACCTCGATATCTGGGGCAAGATCCGCCGTGAGCTCGAGAGCAATGTGTCCAAGGCGCAGGCGAGCGCGGCCGACGTGGCCGCCGCGCGCCTCTCCGCGCAGGCGACCCTGGCAGAGGACTATTTCCAACTGCGCGCCGAGGAGGAGCAGCTGCGGCTGCTGAAGACCTCGGTGCAGGACTACGAGGCCTCGCTGCAGATCGCCCAGAACCGTGTCAACGCCGGGGTCACGACGCTCGCGGACGTCTACTCGGCGCGCACGCTGCTGGAGAACACGGTGGCGCAGGAGAACACGATCGAGCTCGACCGGGCCAAGCTCGAGCACGCCATCGCCGTGCTGATCGGCAAGGCGCCATCGCAGCTCACCGTCCGGCAGGGCGAGTTCACCTCGACGGTGCCCGTGGTGCCGGTGGGCATGCCTTCGCAACTGCTGCTGCGCCGCCCCGACATCGCCGCCGCGGAGCGCGATGTCGCGAGCGCGAACGCGCAGATCGGCGTGGCGGAGTCCGCCTGGTTCCCCGACCTGACACTCTCGGGCTCGTTCGGCTACGCCTCCTCTTCGCTCTCCAAACTGATCCGCGTCAGCAACCAGGTGTGGTCCTTCGGGCCTTCGTTCGCGGGGACGCTGTTCAACGGCGGGGGGACGATTGCGCAGATCCGCGAGAACCGGGCGCTCTACGATTCCGCTGTTGCGACCTACCGGCAGACCGTGCTCACCGCTTTCCAGCAGGTCGAGGACGATCTGGCGACGCTGAATTACCTGCAGACCGAATACGCGCAGCAGGAGCAGGCCGTTGCCGATGCCGAGAAGTCGGAGGCGTTGACGCTCAATCAGTACAAGGCTGGGGTTGCCGACTATGCCAGTGTGCTCACGGCGCAAACCGCGCGCCTCAACAGTCAGATCACTGCGCTCAACGTTCAGAGTCAACGTCTGGTGGCGAGCGCGGATCTGGTCGATGCCCTGGGCGGCGGGTGGGACAGCGCCCAGCTGCGAGCGCACAACGCCGGCATCCCTGAGACGGTGAAGAGCACGGTGCAATGACCATGGCTGCACCGGCCGAGCCGGGCCTCCGGCGCGGGAGGGAGCTCGCCGATCCGTAGCGCGCCGCCGCAATCCGCTCGGCGCTCACGCTCTCGGAGAGGTTCGTGGCCGGCCTGGGGGTGAGGACGACGTGAGTCGCGCCGCTCCGTCGTCAGTTTACCGTCGCGATGACCTCGGCCGACAGCGGGCTCTCGGTTCCGTGCGAATTGAGCGCCGCCACCGAGAAGTAGTACCTGCCCTTGGGCAGATCCTGCACCACGTAGGTCGCGATGCCGCCGTTCGACACCCGAATTTTTTGCGTGTACCGGTGCGAAGACTTGCCGTAGTGGATGTCGTATCCGGCGAGATTGGTCAGTGCCGTACCGTCAGTGTTTTCCGTCGGCGGAAGCCAGTTGAGGGTGACGTTGCCGTCGCTTGCGCCAGAGGAATGGCGGCCGCTCGTTCCGGAGCCGCTGGAACTGGAGCTGGTGGAACCGGAGCCGGTCGATCCGGAGCTGGGCCCTGAGGCGCTGGATCCGGCCGCCGTGCCGCTGCCGGCGGATGGGCTCGTTCCCGGCGTCGAGCCCTGAGTGGGCGCCGAGGTGCCCGTTGCAGCCGAGCCATCGGCCGCCGATGCGGCAACCGAAGAAGTGCCGCTGTTGCCGCCGCAGCCGCAGAGTGCGATTCCCAGCGCCGCGGCGGCGCAAATATAGATCCCGCGGCGCGCTCCGCGCCCCCGTTGGGCTGTCGTCATTTTGTTCCCCGACCCGTGCGACCCGTCATCCGGCTTGGCGGCGAGACCCGGTCGGGAGGCTGCTGCCAGGCAACCTGCTGTCCCGGGCTCCGCGCCGTCAGGCCGGAGTTTTGCGCGCCCGCCTCGCGGCGGGTTTGCTGCTCATTCTTACTGCAACGGTCATGCCAGCGGTAGCGGTCAGCGGAAATCGCGGCGATTTCCGTGACGCGCACCGCAGCCATGTGCCGCGGAGTCAGTTCACCTGCGCGCTGACTTCGCTCGACATCGGACTCTCCGTGCCGGATGCATTCACGGCGGCGACGGAGAAGTAGTAGGTTCCGGGCGTCAGGTTGTCGACGACATAAGTGGCGATCCCGGCGTTGGAGACGGCGATCGACTGTGTGTAGTTTCCCGACGACGTGCCGTAGTGAATGTCGTAGCCGGAGAGGTTCGTCAGCGCCGTGCCGTCCGTGTTTTCGGTCGGCGGTATCCAGTTGAGGCTGACGGCAGTGCTGCTCGCCGCCGGCAGACTACTGGCGCTGCTCGAATTGTTTTGCGATGTTGCAGCGCTGCCGGCTGGCGCGCCGCCACCGCCGCAGCCCGAGAGTGCGATTCCCAGCGCTGCGGCACAAAAATAGATCCCTCGGCGCGACCCGCGCCCCCGTTTGGCGTTCGTCATGCTTCCCCTCGAGCTGTGCGACCCGTTGCCGGTGTCCCGGGCGAGCTCACAGCTCAGGAGATTGCACGAAGCTTCAGCCGTAGCGCGACCGTATCTTCACGAGGCTGCCGTGTTGCGCTGCGCGCTGACGCGCACAGTGCTCAGGACCACCCCGGCAACCCCGCTGTCGTAGGCCTCGCGCCGTTAGACCGGAAGTTTTGCGACACCCGCCTTTCGACGGGCTGTGCTCTTCACGCCTCCGAGTGCGAGTCGGCGGCTTGCCTGCACAGGTGCAACGGATGTGCCAGGCACGTTAAGTGCCGCATGCGGGGGCTGCGACGACGTTTATCGGCGCAAGCGCAAGCAGGGCAGGACCGGCACCTCCCGATCGCGTCGGGCAGGGCAGACAGTCGGCGTCTGCTTCAGCGCGGCGATTTGACTAAATGTCTGAATGTTAGAGAGAAATTGCTCGTCGCGGATGGCCGACAGGACGGTCACATGACGTCAACGTAGAAACTGCTCGGCGCAACGCGCGGCGGCGGCGTCCGCGGCCCTATTGTGGAGGCAAAGACTGGGAGCGTGGCTTGCTTGTTGGATGCGCCGGGGGGCTGATGAGGCCTCGCCGTGAGGCTCACAACGGATGACCAGCGAAGCACTATCGTTCACAAGAAGCTTCTCGATAGCCCTTCTGGCGCTGCTCGAAGGCATAGCCCCGCCGGCCATCGCAGTGGGCCTGCTGTATTTCCTGTGCATCGTCTACGACGCGCATTTCAAGGGCTTCTACGTCGGTCTGGCCTTCCTGGTGGCGACGTTCTCTTTCCTGCTTCCGCCGCCGCGAGCGCAATCGTACGGCGCGCCGCAGCTCCTCTCGCCGACACTGCCGATTGCCGCACGGGTGGTCGTGCGGTGGATGGTGATGGTCGGCGTTCTGCTGGCCATAGGCTTCATCACCAAGTACTCGGGGGACTTTTCGCGCAAGGTGGTCGTGTGCTGGATCATTGCGACACCGGTGCTCATCATTCTGGTGCTCCTCTTCCTGCAGGAGCTCAAACGGCGTCTGATGTTCGAGAGGTCCACCGTGCGGCGCGTGGCGTTCGCGGGCTACAACGACGTCAGCCAGGCGCTCGCACGGCGTATCGCCGAAAGCCAGGATATGACGGGTCTGCGGGCCGAGGGATTCTTCGACGACCGCAGCGCCGACCGGCTGGGCGTTTCGGTGGGACGCGCTCGGCTCCTCGGGCACCTTCACGACCTGACGTCCTACGTCAAGAGGCGCGGAGTCGACGTAGTCTTCGTCGCATTGCCGGTACGCCACATCCAGCGCGTCATGCAGTTGCTGGATGAGCTGCGTGACACCACCGCATCGATCTACTACGTGCCCGATATCTTTGCCTTCGATCTCATCCAGGCGCGCAGCGGCGAGCTCTTCGGTATTCCTGTGGTTGCGCTCTGCGAGACTCCGTTCTGCGGCTATCGCGGGGTGGTCAAGCGCATCTCCGACATCGCGCTCGCCGCCTCGATCCTGGTCATCATCTTCCCGCTGATGCTCGCACTCGCGCTGATGGTGCGGCTTTCCTCGCCGGGCCCGGTCATCTTCTCGCAGCGCCGCTACGGGCTCGATGGGCGGGAGATCAATATCTGGAAGTTCCGCACCATGAGCGTTGTGGAGGATGGAGCGCAAATCGTCCAGGCGCGCAAGCACGATCCGCGGATCACGCGCGTGGGAAAATTCATGCGCCGCTACTCGCTGGATGAGCTGCCGCAGCTCTTCAATGTGCTGCAGGGACGCATGAGCCTGGTGGGGCCGCGGCCGCACGCCGTGGCGCACAACGAGGAATACCGCAAGCTCATCAAGGGATATATGGTCCGCCATAAAGTGCCGCCGGGCATGACGGGGCTCGCGCAGGTCAACGGCTGCCGCGGCGAGACCTCGCGCATCGAGGAGATGCAGGCGCGCGTCAACTACGACCTCGAGTATCTCAGGCGCTGGACGCCGCTGCTGGACCTCAAGATCCTCCTGCTCACGGCCGTGCGGCTGCTGCGGGACGAGAAGGCGTATTGAATGTCGGCCTGGCTGCAGGGGGCTGCCTCGCTTTTCGAGGATACCGATCCGCGCGCGCGCGCCGGAGGGCGGACGCTCGCGCTCCTGGCGCTCATCGTGGCGGCGGGCGTGGTCGCGCGCTTCTGGGGACTCGGCAACGTCGGCCTGCATGGTGATGAGAAGACGATGGTTCTGCCGGCGCTGCACCTGCTGCGCTATGGCACGCCGGAGATGCCAAGCGGATTTCTCTATCCGCGGGCGATCGCGCAGCTTTACCTCATGGCGGAGTCGGCTCGCGCTTTCGGACTGAGCGAGTGGGCCTGGCGCTTGCCGTCGGCGCTCTGCGGCGTGCTGCTGATTCCGCTCACCTGGATCGCCGGCCGGCGCTTCCTCGAGGCCCGCTGGAATCTGGCACTCACCGCCACCGTCGCGCTCCTTCCGGCGTTCATTGCCGATGCGCAGACGGCGCGGATGTACGTGTTCCTGGTCACGGGCGTCACCGGCTTCATGGCGTTGTTATTCGCGTGGGAGCGCACCGGCCGTAGCGCTTACCTGGTCGCGGCTGTCATCGAGATGGCCGTGAGCCTGCAGTTTCATACGCTGTCGATCTTCGCCGCCTGGCTGTGCTTCCTGCCGGGCCTCGTCAGCGGCGACCGCTGCAAGCCGCAAGTCCAAATGCGGCTGCTCTGGCTGGGTGCGGTGGCGTTTGCGGTCATCGCCGGGGAATACCTCGCACTCAACCACTGGATCGCGGCCGAATATCCGCATCACATGGAGGACGCGATCGCATCGGCCGTAACGAATGCGCCGCGCGCCCCCCACGCGCCGCCGTTTCATGGACTCTGGCCGCTGCTGGCAGCGCTGCCGGCCGTGGCGCTCGCGTGGCTCGTGATCCGGGCGAGGGGACTGTTGCCGGTCGCGCTGCTGGCACTGAGCCTGGTGGCACAGGTCTCGCGGCTGGATCACTTGGGTCTGCTGCTCATCGTGGCGGCGGGGGTCCTGGCGCGGCGCGACGGCGAGCTGCCCTGGGGCCGGCTTGCGCTCTACCTGGGCGTTTGCGCGCTGCTCGCGCTGGCGCAGGTCGGCTACCTGTGGGATCACCATGCGGGGACCCTGCCGCAGATCCTGGGGCTGCTGCTCGGCTGGCCGAGCGTGCGGCCGTTCATGGCTCTGTCGCACTTCTCGCTGGTGCTGATACTGGCCGCCAGTGGGGGTGTCATCGCCGGGCTCTGGCAGCTCGCCCACCGGCAGCGCGTGCCGGACCACGTGCTGCTCTTTGCGCTTGGGGTTTGGATCCCGCTGCTGCAGATCGGGTGTCTGCGCTGGGATGTTCCGCCGCGCTACGTGGAGGCGCAGATCATGCCGCTTCTCGTCGCGGCGTTTGCGAGCCTCCAGTGGGCGGCCCGGCGGCTCTCGCGGCCCGCGAATCAGCCCGCATGGGCAGGCGCGGTGGCCGCCGCGATCCTCGCGCTCCTGGTCATCGACCCGGGGAGACTGCAGGCGGCAGTCGATCCGACGTATGCCCGCAATCCGGATCACAAGGGAGCGGCGCAGTTCGTCGCGTCGCTGCATCCGAAGGCCGGCGACGTCATCGTGGCCGAGGACCCGCTGATGCAGACCTATTATCTGGGACACGTCGACTATTGGCTGATGAATCAGGAGGTGGCGGCGGAATTCATGCACGAGGTTGCCGGCAGGTGGGTCGATGAGTACACCAACACGCCACTCATCGGCACCGGGCGGCAGCTGCAGCGGCTGGTGGACAGCCGGGATCGCGGCGCGATCTACGTGATCGGCAGCGGCGAGAACGAGCAGGATGACCGCAGGCTCATGCGCGGACTGGGCATCGCGCAGGAGCTGCAATCGCCGACGTTCCACCTGATCTACGTCGGCCGCGATGGGCGCACGGATGTGTGGAAAGTCGACGCACCGAGCCACCCGCTGACGGCGGCAGCGCCTCCTCCTGCGCACGGGCAAAGGTGAGCGCATGGCGGGCGTGGGCAATCGAGCTGCGATCCTGACGCTAGCGCGTCTCGCCAACTACGGACTGATGCTGATCAGTCCCGTCATCCTGGTGCGCCTGCTCACCGTCGAGCAGTTCGGCTACTACCGTGAGTTTCTGCTCTACGCTTCGGTGCTGCAGTCGATCGCGCTCTTCTCGATCGGCGACAGCCTTCTCTACTGCATTCCGGCCAATCCGGCGAGTCGTTGGCGCATCGTCCGGCAGACCATCGTGCTGATCGCTTGCAGCAGCGTGATCGCCGTCGGGGGCCTCGCCGCGTTGGATCTCGCCACCGGCGGTCGCATCGTCGGACCGCTGCTGCTGCCCATTTGCCTCTATAGCCTGTTCCTTGCCAATCTCGATTTCTGGGATTACTTCTGGGTGGCAACCGATCGTCCCCTGCTGATCTTCGCCTACACGTCCGTTCGTCTCGCCGCACGCGTCCTCGTTGCGATCGTGACCGCGGCGCTGACGCACGATGTGCGCACGATCATCTGGGCGCTCATCGCGCTGGAGGCGCTGCGCGTGCTGGTGGCGGCGGTCATCGCGATCGCCGCGGACCGCAGCGCGGCCGAGCCGCCGCTGCGGGAGCCGTGGCGCGAGCAGCTGCGGTATTGCCTGCCCTCCGGCACGGCCTCGATGCTCGCGATGCTGAGCCGCAACTTGAGCAGCCTGGTGGTCGCGAAGGCTCTCGGAGCGGTGGCGCTCGCGCAATACACCATCGGCAGGTACGGCGAGCCCGTGGTGGAGACGCTGCGCAACTCGGTCTCCGCGGTCGTCCTGCCGGAAATGGTCCGGCGCGAGCGTGACTCGCGCGCGGAGTCGCTGTCGCTCTGGAAGCGGTCCACCGTCATCAACGCCATCGTGCTCTTTCCCGTGGCGGTCATCGTCGAGCGCTTTGCCAGGCCTCTGATCGAGACCGTATTCGGCCGGAACTACGCCCCGGCCGCGATCATTCTGCAGATCTATATGCTGGCCATGGCGCGTGAGTGCTTCGATTTCGCCCCGGCGTTGCGTGCGATCAACCAGACGCGTCCGCTGGTCGAGAGCAACGTGGCCTCGCTCGCCGCCTGCGGCATCATGCTGGCGATCCTGATTCCTGTTGGCGGCGTCGCCGGCGCCATGGTGGCGGTCCTGATCGGGATGGCCGTGGACGTCGGGTGGCTCGCCTGGTCGTCCGTGCGCCGGTACGGAGTGAGCCTCGGCGAGCTCATTCCGTGGCGCAGCATGGGCACAGTGGCCGTTGCGGCGGCGATCGCAGCGGGCGTGCTCTTCACCTCGGATTGGACACAGGTGTTCGGCCCGGGTGGCATGGTGCTCGGCGCGACCGCTTATCTCGCGGCCTTCGTGCTGCTGCTGCTCGTGCTGCGGGTGCCGGAGGCATACCTGCTGCTCGCCTGGGCGAGACGACTCGTACCGGCTTTCACCGCCCCCTGCCGCAAGGCCTGAGCCATGCTCATCCTCTTCATCGGCCTCATCCTGACCCTCTACGCGAGCGATGTCTTCCAGCTCGGTATGAGCCTGGGGCCCGGCTTGAGCGTCAAGAACGCGCTGCTCTATCCGATCGCACTCGGTTTGATCTTCCGCATGGCGCTCACGGGGCGCTTCCGCATGCGCCTGCCCATCATCAACATGGCGTTCATCCTCTGGATCACCTATGCCGTGCTGACGTGGATCGCCTGTGTCACGGTGATCCACTATCCGGGTTACAACCCGATGCAGATGGGCATCGAGCTCAAGTCGGTGCTGATCGACTCCGGGCTCTTTTTCTTCATCTACTTCTACGGCTCGGAAGGCGAGGGCGATTTCCTCCTGCTGACGAAGACCCTTGCCGCCTGCATGGGCATCGCCAACATCCTGACGCTGGCCGACCTGGCGGGCCTGGTGCATCTCGGCATCACGGTCGGCAGCGCCGGCGTCGAGGCCGGCCGTGTGTTCGGAGCGTTCGGGAACGCCAACGACTCGGGGGCGCTCATCGTCTGCCTGCTGCCGATGATGGTTGCCGTAGCCACCTCGAGCCGCGGCTCCGCCAGGCTCTTCTGGTACGCCGGCGCACTCGCCTCACTCGCCGTCCTCGTTCTCACCATATCGCGCTCGGCCTACGTCGGTCTGCTGGTCGGCTACGCCGGCGCGGTCTGGCTCTGCCGGCGGCATCTGCCCACATCCAAGGTCATGGCCTGGTCGGTCATCGGCTTCACCTGCGTGGCGATCGCCGGGGCAGTGGCTGCCGCCCTGATGCCGGGTCTCGCACAGCTCTTCGCCGAGCGCCTCTTCAACCAGTCGATGGCGATGTCGATGAGCGTTGCCTCATCCGGGCGCACGACCGTCTGGGCGGATGCGCTCGCCCTCATGATGTCCCACCCGCTCACACTGCTCACTGGGTTCGGCTGGGACGTCTACCACACGATGTTCGTCCTGGTCACGCACAACTACTACCTCGATCAGTACTTTGGACTGGGCCTCATCGGGCTCTTCTCGTTCATCACCATCGAGTACCAGACCATCACGACGGCCGCGCGGGCGATCGCGGCCGAGGGCGGAGCGTTGCGTCCCTACATGATCGCGTTCGTGTTCGGCATGCTCGGGCTCGTGGTTTGTCTCTTCTTCGGCAACCTCGACAAGCCGTGGTGTTATGTCTGGGTGTACGTCGGTCTGACGATGCGGGCGGCGTCCGACATCATCGAGAAGTCGCAGAAGAGCACGCTGACGTCCGCGCGGCGCATACCGCTCAAGCCCGTAACCGTGCGCACTCGAGTGGGCGCGAATGCCGCCCGCATGCCGCGTGACCCGCGCACCGTGAGCGGCGGCGGGCGGTGACCGTCTTGCAACAGGTGAGGCTCCCTTGAACATGAGCACCCGGCGCGTTTCGATGGCGGCTCCGAGGCTCGCAAGCACGCACCAGCAGGAGATTGCGCGCGGCGAGCGCTTTGCCTTCGGCGACAACTGGCGCCGCTATCTGCAGGTGCTCGACGACGATCGGATCGAGCGGGCCGTCGCGAGCCTCAAGGCGATGCTCGAGACCGAGAGTCTCGTAGGCCAGTCTTTCCTCGATATCGGCACGGGCAGCGGCATGTTCTCGCTCGCCGCCAGGCGCCTCGGCGCGAGAGTGCTCTCCTTCGACTACGATCCGGCCGCGGTGGCGTGCGCGCGCGAGCTCAAGCGGCGCTATTTCGAGGATGACGGCGACTGGCAGATATGCACGGGATCGGCTCTCGATAAGGACTTCCTCGCGAGCCTCGGCCGGTTCGATATCGTCTATTCCTGGGGCGTGCTGCATCACACGGGCGACATGTGGGCCGCGCTCGCGTCCGTGGACGGCAACGTCGGGGAGGGAGGCAAGCTCTTCCTCTCGCTCTACAACGACCAGGGAGGCGCCTCGAGACGCTGGACGACGGTGAAGCGGCTTTACAACAGGCTCCCTTCCTACCTGCGGGGACCCTTTGCCGTGCTCGTCTATCTGCCGCTGGAGCTCAGGAAATTCCTCGTCAGTCTCGTCAGAGGACGACCGCTCGCGTATTTCTCCGCGATCCGCAGCTACGGCAGAAACCGCGGCATGAGCTGGTGGCGGGATCAGATCGACTGGATCGGCGGATATCCCTTCGAGGTGAGCAAGCCCGAAGAGATCTTCGATTTTTACCGGGCGCGCGGCTACACGCTTCTGAAGCTGAAGACCTGCGGACGCGGACACGGATGCAACGAGTTCGTCTTTCGCCGCGCCGCCGTGTCGGCGAACTGAGACGGCGCGGCGTCTGTGATCACAGACAAACGCGAGCCAATTTGCACTTTTCGATGCGTTGCTATTGACGCCACGGCAAACATCGTAACAATAGGCGCCGGTTGCCCAGATGGGCTCCTCGTTGCAGACGTGCATGCGGTCATCGAACCGCAGTGAAACCGCGGCGCCCGCACGCGCCCGGAGCACCACGAGAACAGTTACGGCTCGAAAAGCTTGTGCGCGCCGTCTGTCCGCTGCATCGAACAGCACCTCGACGCCGTCGAGCCTTTGGTCTTATCTCCGGGGGGAGATGATGTTGCACAATTTGTTTCGTAAAGGGCCAGCTGCGCTGGCCGCCACCGCCGCGCTCGCAGTCTGCACGGCAGCCCAGGCGTTCACGCCACCGGCCTTTCCGCGCATCGGCGGCGTGCAGATTGCCGGACCGTACGATTACAGCGACGGGGCGTACCAATCCCAGCTCGCCAAACAGTCGGTGATGGTCCTCGGCTATTACCCCGGCATGGCTCCGGGCGGCCAGTCGATGGACAGCGCGATCCAGGGGATCAAGGCGATCAACCCCAACGCACTGATCTTTCTCTACACCGACTCCGACGATCTCGCGACGAATCCGAGCGGCAGTGCCGATGCGTCGCTGATCAATCAGGTGAACTCCATGAAGTGGTGGCTGTACTCGAGCACGAGGGATGCCATCACGATTCCGTCCTTCTTCAACGACGGCGGCCAGACGATCAACAACACTCCCTACACGCCGAAGGACGCGCAGGGCGATGACTCCATCGACTACATCACCAAGTGGTTCGTCAGCAATTACTACCGTCCGAACCCGCACGCCGACGGCCTATACATGGACAACGTGTTCACTCAGCCGCGGGTTGCCGGGGACTGGTATCGCAATGGCGACGTACTGCAGGCTACCGATCCGAAAGCGGACGCGGCGTTGCAGGCGGGCTACCAGCGCTGGTTCAGCCTGGCACGGCAGCTCATGCCGGGCAAGTATCAGATCGGTAACGTCGGCACCTGGTACCAGGACGGCTCATCGCTGCCCTCCGGCTATAAGGACATGGTCGACGGCGGCATCCTGGAGGCGCTGATCGGCAAGTCGTACTCCGTCGAGGGCTACGCCGGCTGGCAGTCGATGATGAGCCAGTACAACGCCACCCTTGGCGCCATGAACGCGCCGAAGCTCGCGATCTTCAATCAGTGGGGTAGCCCGAGCGACTACCAGTCGATGCGCTACGGTCTCGCCTCGTGCCTGATGAACGACGGGTATTACAGCTTCACCAGCAGCTCCCAGGGCTACACCGGGGTCGTCTGGTTCGATGAGTTCAACGCCAATCTCGGCACGGCGAGCAGCACCCCGCCCACTGCGGCGTGGCAGAAGGGTGTGTGGCGGCGAGACTTCACCAACGGCATCGCGTTGGTGAACCCGAAGGGCAACGGCATGCAGACGGTGCAGCTCGGAGGAACGTTCGTGAAGATCAAGGGGACGCAGGACCCGTCAGTCAACAATGGACAGACCGTGACCTCCGTGACGCTGCAAGACCGGGACGGCATCATTTTGTTGCGCCAGTCGCCGCTGCAGCAGCCGCAAGCCCCGACGGGCCTCAGCGTCGGCAGCGGCTAATCGCGGGCCAGCGGCCGATTGCGCGGGCGGCGGGGGCAGGACGCGCGGCCGCCCGGCGCCTGCGGCCTGCAGCGGAACCGCCGCCGCCCTGGCGGGTTTCTAGGGAATCCCCCTCCGGAGGATCCCTATCCCATGTGCGGCATCGCAGGATTTCTCGGCGGCGGCTTGCCGACCGACCGCGCGCTGGGCGAGCTGGCTGCAATGACCGCGGCGTTGCGCCACCGCGGGCCGGACGGCGAGGGATTCTGGGTTGACGCCCAAGCGGCTGTGGCGCTGGGCCATCGCCGCCTCGCCGTCATCGACCTCTCCCCTCTGGGCGCGCAGCCCATGCGCTCGCCGGGCGGCCGCTTCACGATCACGTTCAACGGCGAGATCTATAACTTCCGCGCGCTGCGCGCCGAGCTGGCCGCTAGCGGCGTGCGCTTTCGAGGTGGCAGCGACACGGAAGTGCTGCTCGCGGCCATCGAGGAGTGGGGCCTGGTGCAAGCCCTGGAGCGCAGCCGGGGAATGTTTGCCTTCGGTCTCTGGGATGCCGCCGAGCGCGTGTTGTGGCTCGTGCGGGATCGCTTCGGGGAGAAGCCGCTTTACTACGGGCAGCTCGGTGATGCGCTCGTGTTCGGTTCGGAGCTCAAGGCGCTGCGCGCCCACAGCCTCTGGCGAGGCGAAATCGATCGCGAGGCGCTCGCGCTGCTGCTGCGCTATCAGTACATCCCGGCGCCCCACTCGGTGTTCCGGGGTATCCACAAGCTTTCGCCGGGCTGTGCCCTCGCCGTGCGCGCGCAGGGCGGCGGATTCCATCTGGAGGAGCTCTGTTACTTCGAGCCCGCGGCCATCGCCGCGAGCGGTGCCTCGCCGCCGCGCGAGGAGGAGCTGTTGGAGCAGGTGAGCGCGGCGCTCGCGGATTCGGTGCGCCTGCAGATGGTGGCGGATGTGCCTGTCGGCGCGTTCCTCTCCGGCGGCATCGACTCCTCACTGGTCGTCGCCGAGATGCAGCGGGCGAGCGCGCAGCCGGTCAGGACGTTCTCCATCGGATTCGAGGAGGCGAGCTTCGACGAAGCGCCCTACGCACGCGAAGTGGCGACGCGACTCGGGACGCGCCATACGGAGCTCAGGGTCGCTCCCCGCGATGCGCTGGCAGTCATCCCGAAGCTGCCGGGGATCTACGATGAGCCTTTTGCGGACTCCTCGCAGGTGCCGACGGCGCTGGTCTCGAGCCTCGCGCGCAGCGAGGTGACCGTCTCGCTTTCCGGCGACGGCGGCGATGAGCTCTTCGGCGGCTACCTTCGATACGTGGAGGTCGCGGACCGTTGGCGCAGGCTCCAGAGGCCGTCCGGGAAGTGGATGCGGGCGCTCGCGCGCACCGTGACTTCTCTGCCCGCCGGTGCGCTCTCACCCCTGGTGCCGTCCTTCCGGGTCGCCTCGCGCGGCCGGTTGCGCAGCGCGCAACGCATCAAGGAGCGTGCCTACGGCTGGACGGCCGCCTCGTTTGCGGACTTGTATGATGTCATGACGTCGTGTTGGCAGCCCGCGGATCGCTATGTAATCGGCGCGTCCGGGCAGATCGCGGCGGCGCACGCTTCGTCAGGCGTCGACCCGCTGGCCCACATGATGCGCACGGACACGCGGCGCTATCTTCCTGACGACATTCTCGTCAAGGTCGATCGCGCCGCGATGGCCGTCTCGCTCGAGACCCGTGTGCCGCTTCTCGACGTCGAGGTGGCGCGCTCGGCGTGGCGGATCCCGGCGGCGATGCACATGCGCGATGGCCGCGGCAAGTGGGTGTTGCGCCGTCTGCTGGAGCGGCATCTGCCGCGCGAGCTGTTCGAGCGGCCGAAGAGCGGGTTCGCCATGCCCGTCGCGAAATGGCTGCGGGGCGAGCTGCGGGACTGGGCCGAGGCGCAGCTCGACCCGGCGCGCCTTCGCCGCGAGGGCTACCTGGTCGCACCGCAGATCGGATGCCGCTGGCAACAGCACGTGAGCGGCAGGGTCGACTGGTCCCTCCACCTCTGGTCGGTGCTGATGTTCCAGGCATGGCTCGAGGATTTCGCGCGCACTTCTGCGCCGGCACGCCTCGCCACGGCTCTCCCGCACCGCGCGCCGGATGTGGCGCAGGCGATGCGTGCCTGAAGTCAGACGCGGCGCGGCGCAGTCAGGTCGTTGCGCCGCCCAACGCCGCTCGCTGTCGTGGGTGCCCGGCCTTCGAGGAGCCGATCCATGCAGTCGGTGAACCGTGCGGCCATTCCTTGCACGGTGAAGAGGTCCCGGACGCGCCGGGCGGCGGCCTCGCCGAGCCGAGCGCGCAGCGCCGGCGAGGTGAGGGCCTCGAGGTGCTTCGCGAGCATCTCGATGTCACCCGGCGGGAAAAGATAGCCGGTTCTCCCGCGGATGACCTGCTCGCTGGCGCCGCCGATGTCGCTCATGACGAGCGGCTTGCCGAGGGACATGGACTCGAGCGCCGCGAGCGAGAACGTCTCGGTGCGCGACACCAGCGTCATGACGTCGCAGGCAGAGACGAACGCGCGCACGTCCTCCCTGACTCCGGTGATGCGGACATGCTCCTGCAGGTCGAGGCGGGTGATCGTGCGCTCTATGGCCGGCCGCTCGGGCCCATCGCCGATGAGCAGGCCCTTGGCGGCGACGCCCCGCGCCCGCAGCTTGGCGATAGCCGCGAGCAAATCGCCATGCGCCTTCTCGGGGCGAAGCCCGGAGCAGAGTCCGATGACGAAGTCGCCCGCCTGGAACCCGAGTCCGCGGCGGAAGGCGAGCTGCTCGGTGCTCGAGCGTCCCTCGGTGAACCCGCAGGTGTCGATGCCGTTATAGACCACCTGATCGGCTATTGGACGCAGACCCTGCTCGCGCCAGTGGCGGCGCTGATTCTCACAGACATACACGAGCAAGTCACAGCGCTTGAAGAGCTGGCGATAGAGCAGCATCTGCGCCTTTTCCTTGCAAGTCTGCAGCTTCGTCGTGTGAAACACCGTCACCAGGCGGACGTTGGGATTCGATCCGCGCGCGAGATGTCCGTACAGCATCGAGTAGGAGTTGGTGCAGACGATGGCGTCGATCTGCCGGGCCGCAACCACGCTGCGCAACCGCCCGACCGCGGCCCTATCGACCGGCCGGCGCACGTCACAGGAGAGAACCTCGTCGAGCTTCTCGCGCTGCAGTTGCGGCAGCAGCAGCTCGTCGGGCTTGAGGTACGCGAGGTGCAGCCGGAAGTGCGTTGGGTCGAGGTGGTTGAGAAGCGTGACGACCTGCTTCTCGGCGCCGCCGATGCCCAGTGAGTTGACGATGAAGAGCAGGCCCGGCCTCACGCCATGCTCCCGGCCTTCGCCCCCGCGCGCGCGGGGCGGCGGCCACGCGTCATCTCGCGGGGCTCCAACCCGAAGCGGCGGTACACCTCGCCCAGCCGGTCGAGTGTCACATCCAGCGAGAAGCGTGTCGCGATCGTCCGGCGCGCCGCCGCTCCGAGACGTTCGCGCAGCGCTGCGTCGCCCATCAGCCGCTCAATCGCGGTCGCGAGGCCGTCGATGTCGCCAGGGCCGACGAGTAGCCCGTTCACCTCATGCTCGATGACCTGCGGTACGCCCCCGACCGGCGTCGCGATGACCGGCAGTCCCCAGGACATCGCCTCCAAAAGCGCCATCGGCATCCCCTCCGCGTAGGAAGGCAACGCGAACACGCCGGCGCCGGCGAGCTCGGCGCGCAAACGCTCCGGGCCGAGCCAGCCGGGACAGGCCACGCGCTGCTGCAGGTCGTGCTCTTCTGCGAGCCGGCGTATGGCGTCCACGTCGCCGCCTCCCGCGCAGGTGAGCTTCAGATGCGGGAAGCGTCCGGCGACGAGCGCGAATGCGTGCAGCAGGTCATAGGTACCTTTGGCCCGGATCAGATCGCCCACGAAGAGCAGGCTCGGCTCGCGGCCGCGAGGCTGGCGCAGCGCTGGGATCTCGGGAAGGCGGACGCCATTGGGCACGACCTCGACGCATGCAGTGGGCGAGACTGTCTGCAAGCGCTCGCGCCACTCCTCCGAGAGCGCAATGACGAGCGCGGCGTGCGCGAGAGTGTGGCGGATGACGCGTTGCACCAGCCGTGAGCTCTCTTCCCCATAGAACTTCATGAATTCGCCGCCGTGTACGTGCAGGAGATAGGGCCGTCGCGCGGCGCGCGCCAACAGGCACACGACGGACTTGCGCCAAAAGGAGGAGCGTGAGGCCGTCTGGATGTGCACGAGGGGCGCATCGAGAGTGGCGAGCGCCCGCGCTACGCGCCACCAGCCGCCCAAAGCCATTGCGGCCTTGGTCCAGACGCTGCCCGGGCGGTGCGTGGCCACGTAGGTGCAGCGATAGCGATCGAAGAGGCCTGCGTCGATGTAGCCGCAGACCACGGCGCGGATCCCGCCTGTCCCGTCGAGATCGGTGCCGACCATCAGGACGCTACGACAGGGTGCGAGACGGCTCATGCGGTGCGTCACGCGGTTCCGTCGGCGTGCCGGATGACGAGCGGGGCCTTGCCGGCGCGGTTGCGCACTAACCGGTCTGTCGTCTGGATCTGCAGGGTCATCGACGGCGGCAGTTTCAAACGCGCGTGCTCGAGCAGCAGCTGCCGGCACTCCTCGTTGAATCCCGGCGCCGGCACGATGAGCAGCGTCACCGCCTCGGCCGATTCCTGAACGAACTGCGCGCGCACGACGTGCGGCACATCGCGGGGAATGTGGTCGATGCCGAGGAGCCGCGCGCCCGAGGGGGCGAGGATGTAATCGCCGCTGCGGCCGAGTATGTCGAGGAAAGTCTCGCGCCCTTCCTCCACCGCGGCGACGCTCCCACCCGCGCGCAGACGCACCCGGTCCCCGGTTGCATAGCGCACCAGCGGCATGGCGAGGTTCCACAGCCCGGTGCCGATCACGTCATAGACGTCGGTGCCACCGTCGGACTCCACGAAGCGCAGCTCGACCACCCCATAGCTCGGCAGAAAGCGATAGCCGTCCTCCGAATTACCCGCCGCAAAGGCGACGCGCTCGGCCTGTCCGTAGTAGCTGACGATGCGCGTGGCGAGCGCCCGGCGCGCCAACTCGCAGGTCTCGCGGGTGAGCACTTCGGAGCCGCACACGGTGAGCGGGATCGACAGTGTAATTCCGCGCTCGAGCATGAGAGCGCAGAGCGATTCGAGAACCGTGGGATAGGCGAAGAGGACTTGGGGCGCATAGCCGCGCAGGGCTTCGACGAAGGCGCCGAGCGTCTCGCCATCGAGATGGTTCGAGGAGAAGATCAGCCGCCGGCCGGAATTGGCGCGCCGCCAGAAAGGCGGCTTGCGGTCGGCGGGATCCTTGACGTCATCGCCGCGCAGCACCGCGCCGCGACAGCGCGCGGGCTCAAAACCCGCGCGGGCAATGAGCCCATCGAGCACCGCCTGCTCGAAGGCAACCGACGCCAGCGAGCGGCGCAGCGACAGCGGAGTTCCGGTGGTGCCGCTGGTCGAAGCGGGGGCGGTGATCCCGCCGGCGCCGGTGAGAAAGGCTTCCGGGCGCTCGCGCACGGCCTCCTTCTCGAGGATGGGCCAGTCACCTAGAAAAGCCGGTGAGCCGAGCTGCCGCCCGTAGTCGCAACGCCCCGCGGCCACGAGCAGGCGGCGCAGCTTGCGCTGCTGCCAGTGGCGGCGCGCCTCGCCATCGAGGCGGTCGAATGCCTCGAGCTCGCGCCGTGCCCGCGGGTAGTAGAGCGGATGCCGTCGCAGCAGGAGATCCGCGAGTCCGAGGCGCTTCAGCCCGGCGATGAGATGTGCCATGACTTGCGGCCGAGTGAGGATCCGGCTACGCGGGACGCACAAAGGAGACCCGACAGCGCTTCCGTGTATGCGCTCAGCGTGGTTGCCTCGTCGGCGCGCGCTGCGATGTAGCTGCGCGCCCTGGCGCTTGCGCCTTCCCATTTAGGCGAATCCTGGATGAGCGTTGCGACGGCAGCTTGCAGCTCTGCGACGCTGCTCACCCGCGCGCCCAGGCGGTTTCGGGCCAGGAGCCCCTCGGGATCGAGGAACGCGACCACGGGAGTGCCGCGCGACCATGCCTGCAGATACGTGTTCGGAAAGCCCTCGATCTCCGAGGTGCTGACGAAGAGGCGCGCGCGCTCGAAGTACTCTCCGACCTGATGCTGGGGCACGAAGCCGTGGAAGGTGACGTTCGCAAGGGGGGCGGCGCGCAGACGCACCTGCTCGTACAGCCGCGCCGCCCCCGGCATCGGCCCGCCGATCATGTGAAAGCTCAACCGGGGCAGGCGCGAAGCCACATCCAGAAACAGGTGCGGGCGCTTCAGCGGCCGGAGATTCCCGACCCAGAGGACGTCGATGTCGCGCTGCGCCCGCGGCGGACAGCGGCCCGAGGTCTCGAGCAGCGAGCCGGCGAGGCGGCTGTCGCGACCGAAGTTGCTTGCCAACGCGCGCTGCTGCGACGGCGTTTGCGCGAGCAGCAGATCCGTATGGGCCAACCCCCACCGGTACAACATCCGATCGCGCCAGTAGCGCACGAGAAGGGCGCGCGGATCGCAGTCGGTGTCGCTGGCAATCCGGAAGATGATCCTGCGCCCCCGGGGGCGGGCGAAGAGGGCAATCTGTGCGAGATGGCCGCCGGCACAACTCGTGTAATAGATGTCGGCGTCGGCGCGGCGCAGGGCCGCGTGGAGTTTGGTCCAGCGGGGATGTAGGAAGCGAACGAGCGCAAGCCCCTCGTCGGGACCGTAGGCCTTGTAAGTCTTGATCCCATCCCACTCCTGCCCGTCCGGCTGTCCGTAGTCGGCGACGACCATCGAGACGCGCCAGCCGCTGCGGGCGAGCGCGCGGGCGAGCAGAGTCTGCTGCAGCTCCGCCCCGCCGGCACGGTGGTTCGAGTACTCCCGCGCGAGCACGGGAAGATTGCCCAGCCCGACGAAGCAGACGCTGCCCGGCGCCGCGCAGGCGGCGGCGTTTGCGGGAGCGGAAGGGGTGGGGGCGCCCATCATGAGAGGGAGGGACGTGGCAAGTTCCGTTCCCGCTCAGGCTGTCGGATCCGGCGCACTACGGTGCCACCGTAAACGGGAACGTTACTTGCTCAAGCTTGGCCTGCGAAGCGCGCCCGAACGCAATGGGCTATTTCGGCCCATAAAAAACAGGAGAAGACACTGATGCGATCTCGTCCTTCCCGCTGGCTCGGCGGGCTGCTGCTGATCCTGTTGGCGGGCACGGCGTCGGCCGCGCCTCCCGAACAGCCCTACACCGTCAAACCCGGTGACGTTCTGAAGGTCTCCGTATGGAAAGAGCCGGAGCTGCAAGCCCCGGTGCTTGTCGAGCCGGACGGCACATTCTCGTTTCCGCTCTGCGGCCTCATCGATGCGCGTGACAAGACCGTCGCGCAACTGCAGCAGGAGATCAGCTCCAAGCTTGCACGCTTCATCAGCGGTCCCGTGGTGACGGTAGCGCTGACCAAGATCTCCGGCAATCGCGTGTACGTGATTGGACAAGTGACCAAGCCTGGGGCTTTCGTCGTCAACCCGCGAGTCAACGTGATGCAGGCCATCGCCATGGCCGGCGGCACGACGCCGTTCGCTTCCCTGGGCAACATCAAGGTCATCAGGGAGTCCGCCAGCGGACAACAGGAGGCACTGCCGTTCAACTACAACGATGTGGTCCATGGCAGCGGCCTCGAGCAGAACGTGACACTGGAGGCCGGCGATGTCGTCGTCGTGCCGTAGGCTCTACGTAGCCCTCGGCGCCGGAGCGCTGCTGGGCATTGGCCACGGCGCCGCCGCGGACAACTGGGAAGTCCTGCCGCGCATCGAGTTCGGCGGCACCTGGAACAACAACTACCGCCTGGCGAACACCTCGGCCGATGAGGTGCAGGTGTATGGCCCGTACATCGACGCGGCCGTCGATGCGCAGCTCGTCTCCCCGACGTCCAAGCTCCAGATCGTGCCGCGGGTGCGCTCGGACTATTTTCCGAGCGATCACGCGGATCAGTCGACTGACGGCTATCTCAATCTCAATTGGGACACCCGCACGGAGCGGTCCGACTTCACGGGCGTCGCCTCGTACGCGAACGAGTCGGTGATCTATTCCGAGCTGCTGCCGGCGAACTTTGCCGGTGTCGCGCTCGGGCAGGTGGTCGGCGGCGAGAGCGGGCTCGTCAGCTTCCGCAACCGCGAGCAGCTCGAGCACGTGACGCCGATTTTCACCTATGACCTCACCCAGCGCACGCACTTGAATCTCCAGGGCACCTACGATCGCGCGAGCTTCAGCAGCCTGCAGGGAGGCGCGCAAAACCAGGCGACCGCCAACGCCGGCGCGATCACCCAGGTGGGCTACCAGGATTACGGCGGGCAGGCGGGCCTGATCTTCAACGTGACACAGCTCTCAACGTTGTCGCTGAACGGCGCAGCATCCCGCTTCGTCCCGGCAAAAGGGGGGCATGACACGAACACCTACGGTGTCAACGTGCAGTGGGATGTGGTGCGCTCGCAGATCGCGCACTTCTATGCACGGCTGGGCGACAACCGAAGCAAAGCCGACGTGACCAACACCACTACGATCACTTCCCCGCAGCGGCGTCCCGGCCTGCCCCCCACCGTGACCGAAGTGACCACGGCCGGCACCGTCACCACGAACGGCGTAACTGGTGGCGTGGGTGTCGAGCTGCGCTACCAGGTGACCGAAGTCACCGTCGACCTGCTGCGATCCCTCTCTCCCAGCGATGTGGGCTCGCAAGTGATCAGCAATGAAGCGCGCTTCAGGGTCCTGCACGCTTTCGCGCCCCGGTTCTCGGGCTTTTTCGCCGCACGCGGAATCGAGCTGCGCGGGTCCTCGAGCGAGTCGGGGCTCGCGATCAACGGCGAGGACTATTTCACCGCCGAGGGCGGCTTCGACTAC
Source organism: Steroidobacteraceae bacterium (assembly GCA_025451845.1). Classification (GTDB taxonomy): domain Bacteria; phylum Pseudomonadota; class Gammaproteobacteria; order Steroidobacterales; family Steroidobacteraceae; genus 13-2-20CM-66-19. The sequence goes on along the minus strand of JANWJS010000009.1, from coordinate 77,704 downwards.
CAGTTCACGCAGAGCGTTCGGCTGGAGGCCAAGTACGACTTCATCTGGCAGCGCTTCCAGGGCACGTCGTCTGCGTCCTCGAACGCAATCGGGCTCTCCTTCATCTATCAACCTTTGAGCCGGTATGAGCCTCTGCCCGAATTCACCGGCCTACCGCAGGAGCGATGATCATGGCGGAGCATGAAGAAGCCCCGAGCCTGGACCTGTCGGACTATCTGGCGGCCATCAAGCGTCGGCGGATGCTGCTGGCCAGCATCGCGCTACCGATCATCGCGATCGCGGCCGCGCTCGCGGTCGGGTTGCCCAACATCTATATCTCGACGGGTCTTTTCAGCTTCACGGACGCGACCGTCCCGGGCGAGATGCCGGCGGCGAGCACCAATGCCGATGCGAGCCAGCGCCTGCAGGAGCAGTACCGCGACGCCTACGTCGATAGCCTGGCCAGCGGCGCCATGAGCGACGCCAGCCTCAAGCTGCTCATTGCCGCAGTACCGGGTGTCGTTCCTGCGGGCACCGATCCCAGTGATGCCGTTGCCATCGTCAAGCGCCGTGCGCACGTAGAGACCGTGCGCACGTCGGTGCTCGACCCGAACACCGGCCGCAATCTGGACATCATCTCGGCCTTCACGGTGACCTACGAGAGCCGCGACCCCGAGGTTGCCGCCGCCGCCGCCACCTGGCTCACCAACGCCTTCCTCATGGAGAACCGCAGCGGCCGGCTCGTGAGCGCCAAGGCGGCCGAGGAGTTCTACGACACGCAGACGCAGGCCTATCGGCAGCAGATCGCCGGGATCGAATCGAAGCTCGCCGCGTTCAAGGCGAAGAACTACGACCAGCTGCCGGGGCTCACCGATCTCAACATGAACATGATGCAGACCACGCAACGTGACCTCGACAATCTCACGCAGCAGATCGAGGCGCTGCGTCAGAACCGGGTGTTCCTGCAGCAGCAGCTCGATGCCGCCAAGAACTCGGGCGACGATCAGGGGCTGCTGTCGCAGCTGCAGTCGGAGTACAACAAGAAGCTCGCCACCTACGACCCGGACTACCCCGACATGATCGCGCTGCGCCAGCAGATCGATGCCATGAAGGAGGGCGGGGGGGCGGTCAACAGCCTGTCGCTTCCGGCGCAGCTTCGGGCCGAGGAGCAGCAGCTTGCGCAGGCGAAGCTTCGCTACAGTGAGGATTTCCCCGACGTCAAGCGCCTCGAACGGCAGATCCAAACCCTGAAGACGCGCATCGCCTCGGGCGAGAAGTACGTCGGCAATGCCGCCGGCTCTCCGGCGGTGATCCAGCTCGAGACGCAGCTCAAGGCGAACCAGACGCAGACCGACGCGCTCGAAAGGCAATCGGCGCAAATGCACAAGCAGCTCATGGACGTGGAAGGACACGTCGAGGCGGCGCCGCAGGTGGAGCGGCAGTACAAGGGACTCGCGCTCAACCTGCAGCTCGCGCAAACCAAGTACAACCAGCTGCTCAAATACCAGATGGACGCCCAGCTCACGAGCCAGGCGATCGCCAGTGGGCGCAGCGACCGGATCCGGATCCTGGAGCAGCCGTCCGTGCCGCTCGCGCCGGGTAAGCCAAAGCGGCTCGCCATCGCCGTCGTGGGACTGATGCTTGCGATCCTGCTCAGCCTGACAGCGGTCGTGATCGCCGAAAGTGTCGATCAGAGCGTGCGCGGCAGCCGTGATATCCGCCGCGTGCTGGCGCTCTCGCCCCTCGGCGTCATCCCTGAAATCCAGGACTCGGCGACGGCGCGGCGGCACCGATTGCACGTGGCGATGCTGACTGTGTGCGTCCTCCTGGGCACGGCCGTGGTGCTGGCGACGGCGCGAAGTTTCTACTCCTGATGCTTCAAAGAGCTGCTCGAGCGGCGAGGTAAAAGCGACTCATGAGCCTGATCGAGGAAGTGATGCGCCGCCAGGCGCACGAGCGCGCCGCGACGGGTGTCGCGGCGAGTCCGGCCGGAGCGGCTGCGCGCGGGCGGCCGACCCTCACCCCGGTGCCCGAAGCGGCGGTACAGCAGTATCGCCCCGCGCCGGTGGACCCCGACGCGTTGGAGCGCAGCCGGGTGTTGCTGCGCGTGCAGGATGTCGCGGTGTCGCGCGCCTACAAGATCCTGCGCACCCGGGTGTTGCACCGGATGACGGAGAACAACTGGAGCACCCTGGGAATCACCGGTACCGGCGCCGGCGAGGGAAAGACCCTCACCGCGATCAATCTCGCGATCGCCCTGGCGCAGGACCCGAACGCCTGGGTGTTCCTGGTGGATCTCGACCTGCAGCGGCCGCAGCTCGGCGCCTACCTCGGCATGAGCTACGAATACGGCCTCACCGATTTCCTCACCGGGCAGGCGGAGCTCGAGCAGATCGTCTACGACATCGGCATCAAGCGCCTGGCGGTGGTACCGAATGCCAGCCCCGTGGAAACCTCCTCGGAGCACCTGCTCTCGGCCAGGATGGCCGATTTCATCAATGCGCTCGAGGCGCAGACACCGCGGCGCATCGTGATCCTGGACATGCCGCCGATCATGGTGAGCGATGACGTCCTGGCGTTTGCGCCACGCGTCGACAGCTTCCTGCTCGTCGCTTCACAGGGACTCACGGCGCGCCGCACGCTCGCCAACGCCAAGGAGGTGCTCGCCGAGCTCAACGTCCTCGGCGTGGTCCTCAATCGCTCCACCGAGCGCAACGATAGCCCGTACTACTGATGCAGCTCGATCTTTCGGTCGTGGTCCCGCTTTTCAACGAAGAGGAGAGCGTGCGACCGCTCTATGCCGCGATCGTCCGGGGTGTCGAGCCGCTCGGCGTCTCCTTCGAGATCGTGCTCGTCGATGATGGCAGCCGGGACGGCACCGTGCGGGTCGCGGACCAGATCGCGCGGGCCGATCCGCGCGTGTGCCTGGTGAAGTTCCGCCGCAACTATGGCCAGACGCCTGCGATGGCGGCCGGCATCGCCGAGGCCCGGGGAGAGATCATCGTGACCCTGGACGGGGATCTGCAGAACGATCCCGAGGACATCGGCGAGTTGCTCGCGCGGATCGACGAGGGCAACGACATCGTGGTCGGCTGGCGTTACGACCGACAGGACAAGCTCTGGACGCGCAAGGTTCCCTCGCGCATCGCCAACGCACTCATCGCGAAGGTCACCGGTGTGCCGATCCGCGACAACGGCTGCTCGCTCAAGGCCTATCGCGCCTGCCTCATCAAGCAGATCCCGCTCTACTCGGAGATGCACCGGTTCATCCCGGCCATGGCTTCGATCGCGGGTCCGCGAATCGCGGAGATCCGCGTGCGTCACCATGCGCGCCAGTTCGGACGCTCCAAGTACGGCCTCTCGCGCATCTACAAGGTATTGCTCGACCTCATGGTGATCAAGACCGTCGCCTCGTTCACGGCGCGGCCGATGCTCTGGTTTGGGATGCTGTCGCTCCCCACGCTGGGCGCCGCGGCGCTGGCGCTGGGATGGACGTGCTTCACCCTGGCGGTGCAAGGGCGCATGTCGCTCTCGATCGCCGGCACGGGCGTGATCTTCCTCACCTCGACCGTCATGCTGCTCGCCGCCGGAGCCGTCGGCGAGCTCATCTACAAGTTGGGCGATGTGCGCGAGCACCAGTTCTCCGCCCTGACTCAACACTTGCTCGTCAGAGGCGCCGCCACCCATGAGTGACTCCATCAGCGGCAAAGTGGATATTTCCGTCATCATCCCCGTGGGCGGCCGGCACGCGGCCGATATGCTGGCGCTCTACGCCGACTACAAGACGGGCCTCGAGGCGCTCGGGTCCAGTTATGAGGTCATCGTAGTGCTCGATGGGCCGAGGCCGGAGGTCGCATCGGACGTCCAGCGGCTGCTTTCCTCGGGTGGCCAGGTCTCGGTCATCAGCCTGACCCGCCGTTTCGAGGAGGCCACCGCGCTGGTGGCCGGATTCCAACGTGCCCGCGGCCGGATCATCGTGACCCTGCCCGCCTATCACCAGGTCGCCGGGAGCGAGATCGGCCGGCTCGTCCGCGCGCTGGGCACCGCCGACCTTGCGATCGGGCGCCGCTGGCCGCGCGCGGGCAGCCGCTTCGAGGCGGTGCGCCGCGATGCGTTCCATCGCCTCCTGGCCTCGATCACCGGCCAGCGGTTCCACGACCTCGGCTGCGGCGCCCGGGCCATGAAGCGCCGGGTGCTGGAAGAGATCAACCTCTATGGCGACCAACACCGCTTCCTGCCCGTGCTCGCCGGCCGGCTCGGGTTCAAAGTGCTGGAGGTCGAGCTGCACCAGTCGCCGCTCGACCGCCTCGATGGCCGCTATTCGTCGCGGGAATACGTCCGCCGGGCGCTCGACATCTGCACGGTGTTCTTCCTGGTGCGGTTCACGAAGAAGCCGCTGCGCTTTTTCGGCATGGTGGGGGTGACGACTTTTGTGGTGGGCGCGGCGCTCGTCGCCTGGCTGGCCATCGATCGCCTGGCCTTCCATCACCCGCTGGCCGACCGCCCGGCGCTGCTGCTGTCATCGTTGCTCGTCGTGCTCGGCCTGCAACTCTTCGCGCTCGGACTCCTCGGCGAGCTCATCATTTTCACGCATGCACGCGACATCAAGGACTACCAGATCGAGGAAGTCGTGCGCTACGTCGCGCCAGGGCCGGCCGCGCAGCGGCCGCAGCCGGCGCTGGAGGCGCCTTCCAGTGAGTCACACCCACATGTCATCTGAAGCAGCAGCGGTAGAGGCGGCCGGTACCGCCCGAGCACGTGTAAAGCGCACGCAGGCGGCAGCCCCCTATCTGACCTTCGACGCCATGAACGAGATGCTGCGGGCGCGCCTGGAGACGCTCCCCGGGCCGGTGCGCATCCTCGAGGCCGGCTGCGGCAGGAACTGGCCGCTGAAGCTTTCCGTGCCTTTCACGCTCACGGGCCTCGACCTCGACGCCGACGCTCTCGCCGCGCGCACCGACCTGCACCAGGCGGTCGTCGGCGACCTTCGCACCGCAGACTTCGCGCCGCATTCATTCGACGTCATCTACAACGCCTTCGTGCTGGAGCACGTGAGCGGCGCGCGGCAGGTGCTCGACCGCTTCATGCGCTGGCTGGCCCCGGGGGGGATGCTGATCCTCAAGGTTCCCGACCGGGACTCGGCCTACGGCTTTCTGACTCGCATGACGCCGTTCTGGGCTCACGTGATGATCTACCGCCACGTGCTCGGTTACCGTCAGGCCGGGACTTTGGGTCACGGGCCGTACCGGACTTATTACGACCGGGTCGTGTCCGAGCGGGGACTGCGCTCGTTCTGCCTCGGTAACGGGATGAAATCGGAGCTCTACCGCCTGTGCAGCTATGCCGGCGACCGCCGAATGATCGCGGCCGCATTCCTGACTTCGATGCTCTCGGGCGGACGGCTCCCGTGGCGACACAACAACCTGCTCCTCATTGCACGGACCAGCACGTCCCGGTGAGAGAAGGTGTCGGTGAGCGCGCCAACTGCCATCGAGCTTCAATCCGAAGGCGGCATCGTCGGGCTCGAGCCCTTGTCCGGCGACCGCTGGCGCATTTCGGTGCGCCCGAAGCCGGGGCTGCAGGTGCGGGCGAATCGCTGGGTCAGCCACTACCCGCTCGGACTGATCCAGGAGATCCAGGCCACCAAGGGTCTCTACGTCTGCGACGAGATCATGCGCGAGGAAGACCCGCGCTACGTGGAGCATTACCTGCGGCACGAGATGCTGAGCTATCTGCCGCCCGAGGCTTTTCGCGGCAAGCGCATCCTCGACTTCGGCTGCGGCTCCGGCGCTTCCTCGGTGGTGCTCTCGCGGATCCTTCCCGAATGCGAGATCGTAGGCGTCGAGCTCGCTGAGCGGCTGCTGCGTATCGCACAGCTGCGTGCGCAGCATTTCGGGCTCGAGCGCGTGCGGTTCCTGCGCTCGCCCTCGGGCGATGCCCTCCCGGAGGGGCTGGGTGAGTTCGACTTCGTCCTCTTCAGCGCCGTCTTCGAGCATCTGCTGCCGTTGGAGCGGCGGGCGCTGCTGCCGCTCGTCTGGAATCGCCTCAGGCCAGGGGGCATTCTCTTCCTCAATCAGACTCCGTATCGCTATTCACCGGTGGAGGTGCATACGACCGGCGGCATGCCGCTCATCAACTACCTGCCCGATGGGATGACACTGAAGATCGTTCGCCGCTTCTCGCGGGTCTATGCCGGACGGGTGACCTGGGAGCAGCTGCTGCGGGACGGGATCCGGGGCGGAACCGTGTCGGAGATCCTCGCCATTCTGCGCCAGCACGGACGCCCGGTCCTCCTCGAGCCGCGCCCGGAAGTCGGCGATCGGATCGACTTGTGGTTTGGCGGCCTGTCGGCGCGGCACGGCGGGCTCAAACGCGCGATCCGGACCGGCCTCAAGCTCCTTCAGCTGACGAGCGGCAAGGTGATCACGCCGTCGCTGGCGCTCGCCATCCGCAGGGAGTGAGCCGGTCTGGCGGCTCTCAGGCGAAGCCGTGCTCGGAGATCCTGCGCTTGCGGCTGAGCAGCATGGCGATCCCGCTCAAGCCACTGCGAAACTCCACCGCGCTCGTGGCGCCGTGATCCATCAGACGAGGCAGGAAGTAAGAATCCGAGCGGCGCTCGATGAGCCCGTACTGACAGGTCGTGGCCGACTCGACGCGGCTCTCGCGCAGCCAGCCGGCGAACTCCGGCCGGAACGATCCGCTCGGATAGCAAAAGTGCGCCGGGCGCTTCGCTCCCGCGGCGCAGAGGTGGCGTGCATTCTCGCTGAGCTCCGCGGCAAACACATCCGGGCTCGTGGGCACCCGATGACGGTGCGTATGAAGCTGCAGGTCGAGTCCCTCGGCCCGCATGGAGCTCGCTTCCGCCGGGGTGATGAGACGCAGCACCCGCCGGGATTTGATCTCGGCGTAATCGATACCGAGGCTCCCGGCCAGCTCCACCAGGAAGGCCTCCTTCTGCTCCCCGCTCCAGCGGTCGGCTTTGGCGAGCTCATAGAGGGTGGCAAACGCCCGGCGGCGCTCTTGCGGGCTGTGCAAATCGCATCGCAGTGCGGGATTGCACAGGGTCAACGTGCTCGCGCGTCCCTTCCAGAGCAGGTAGGACAACATCGGATCGAACACTGCGTACGGGCGGGTGGAATAGTAGGTCGTCCAGTAGAGTGTCGTCGGGAACGCGAACTCACGCAGCATCGGCCAGGCGCGCAGATAGAAGCTGCTGTCGCCGTCATCGACGGTGAGGCACACGGCGCGCGGCGGAAGCGAGCCGCTGCGCAGGCGGGCGAGACCCTCGCTGAGCGGCAGGACGTTGCACCTCATCTCGCGTAGCAGGGCGAGGCGCGCGCGGAAGGTCTGCGCAGGCATGAACAGCCCCGGATTCCAGCGGTGCTCATCGTCGTTCGATACACCGTGCCAACACACGATCACCAGCCGGCGATCACGCCACGATGAATTCAGGATGCGGGTATTGACTCCCGCCGAATCCAGCGTCCGTAGAAAGTTGGATTTGACGAATCTAAGGAAGGACATCGAGGCTCACGATACGGCTGGCACGAAATTATAGGGAAATCACGCCCCCATGGCACGGGCTGAAGCCATGGCGGCGCAAGGAGCGGGCCCGGAGGCTGCTCGAGGCACGGATGGCTGCCGGGAGGGCCTGGGTGAGGCAGAGCGCTGAGGGCCCCACTGTTCCGAGAGATGGGCTGCGCTCGCGGCGTGCCATTCGCCGCGCAGGGGGCGCGGCTGCGGCTGCGTGACCGGCGCATCCGCTGCTGGGTGGACCTCTCAGGTCTGCGCCATGAGCGAGGTGCTCTCGTGAATTTTTCGGGCAACACCGTCTGGACGTTCGGCGCAGCGTCCGTCGAAGAGCACACACGCGGAGCTGACGTGGTGTCTTGACGTATTGGCGGGACGGACGTTAGATTTAGCGGCTTCCCTATTGTTATGTGCAGTGCTCTAATGCTGACGGCGGAACTTGGGAATAGGGTCGTGGATCGTGTCCGCATTCATGGCGGAGGGCTGTATGGAGGAGGGTGGATTGTCCCGATCGTGTTCGGGACCGCTCTGCTTGCGGCCATGGCTAAAGGTTTTCATTGGCTCTAGAGGCACGCCGTCACCCCTCATCGCGAGGCCCGGCGTCTCTGTTTGCGGACACCTTTCCCTAGCGCGGGTATGGCCTTTGCTCGAGACGATTGAGCATGCGTATATTGCTCGTCGCACCCCAACCGTTCTACCAGGAGCGCGGTACTCCGATCGCCGTTCGGATGCTGGTCGAGGTGCTTTGTAGCCAAGGCCATGCCGTCGATTTGTTGACGTATCACGAGGGGGCGGACCTCGATATCGAGCGACTCACGATCCTGCGCACGCCAGCCCTCCCGGGCCTGCGGCACGTCCCGATCGGCATCTCATGGAAGAAGCTGGTCTGTGATCTCCTGCTCACGGCGCGGCTGCTGGGGCTTGCCTTGACGCGCCGCTACGATGTGATCCATGCCGTCGAGGAGGCGGTATTTCCCGCAATCTTATTGCGCTCTTCCGCTCACGCGCGGGTCGTCTATGACATGGATTCGTTGCTCGGCGAGTCGCTCGTCTCCAAGTGGCGGCTGCTACGTCCCGCGGAGCGCGTACTGCGCGCGATGGAGCGAGCCGTCATCCGCAGGTCCGATGCGGTCTTCGCCGTCTGCGGTGACCTCGCGCGGCACGCGACAATCGATGCGCCCGATGTGCCGGTATTTTTGATCGAGGACGTGGCGTTGCCGGCGCAGCAGTTCGGCGGCGAAGCGGAGCCGCTGCGGGAGCTGTTGGCTATCCGCGGCACGCTTGCGCTCTACGTCGGTAATCTGCAGCGCTATCAGGGCGTCGATCAGCTCGTGCACGCGATGGGGCAACTGCCGCGGGCGCTCGACCTCACGCTGGTGCTGATCGGAGGCGCGCCGGAGGACGTCACGCGCGTGCGCTCGCTGGTGCGCAAGCTCCATCTGGAGGAGACCGTATATCTCCTGGGGCCGCGGCCGCTCGCGCAGCTCAGCAGCTTTCTCGCGCAGTCCGATATCCTGGTCTCGCCGCGCCTGCGCGGCAGCAACACGCCGATGAAGATCTACTCCTACATGAATTCCGGCACCGCGATTCTCGCGACGCGGATCGCCTCGCATACGCAAGTGATCGACGAGGGTTGCGCGCTGCTCGCCGAGCCGAATCCGCAGGCGTTGGCAAAGGGGCTGGCGACTCTCGCGGCCGATGCCCCGCTGCGGGGCCGTCTGGGTGCGGCTGCCCGGCGGCGCGCACGCGAGAGGTATTCGGTCGAGGCGTTCCGCCGTAAGGTCTGCGCAGCCTACCTCACGCTCGAAACGCTGCCGATCGCCTAGTGCGTGAGACTGCCGCGCATCACTTGGATGCGGGACTGTGCTGGCCAGGCCGGCTCAGGGTGCCCGGCTCCGCGGGCGCTGCGGCAGTCTGTCTGAGATATCCCGCCGCGCGATACCACTCGGCGGTACGCGCGATGCCCTCAGCGGCGCTGACCTTGGGCGCGTAGCCGAGCAGCCGCGCGGCTTTCGAGCAGTCGAACTCGCGATGATGGGTGAAGAAGGCGACGCGCCGCCGGTGCAGCGGCGGATCGATGCGCAGCGGCACGCAGAGGCTCTCGCAGAGCAGGCCCGCGGCCTTCACCGGCCATACCGGGACGCGCCAGCGGGGCTGCGCCACGCCGAGGCAATGCGCGATGTGGTGAACGATCTCGTTCAGCGTGGGCGCTTCCGGGCCCGCGAGAATGAAGACTTCGCCGGGCGCCGCTTCGGAGGTGCCGCAAAGGACGATGCCTTCGACGAGGTCGTCGATGTGCACCATGTGCAGTTTAGGCGTGCCGCTGCCGATCATCACGAACACCCCGCGGGCGACCGCGCGGTAGAGCTTCAGGAAGCGCAGGTCGCCCTCACCGTAGATCGGCCCTGGCCGCACGATTACGACGCGCTGCCCGCGCCGCGCGGCCGCGGCGACGGCGAGCTCGGCTTCGAGCTTGGTGCGCTGATAGATGTCGCCGGGGCCGAAGGGATAGGTCTCGCTCGCTGGCGGGTTGGCGATGTGCCCGTGCACGCCGCCGGTCGAGCAATGCACCACGCGCTCGCAATCGAGGCGGCGCGCGGCCTCGAGCACATTCTGCGTGCCGCCGATGTTGACTTCCCGATAGTAGCTATCGGGATGGCCGGCGGTACGGAACACCGCAGCGATGTGGTGAATCTGCTCGCAGCCGCGTGCGGCCGCGATGACGTCGTTGAGAGACGTCAGTTGCCCGACGCGAACGTCGATGCCTTGAGCGGCAAGTGACTCGGCTTTCGCGCCGTCCCTGACGAGCGCGCGCACGCTGTCGCCTCGGGCAGTGAGCCGCCGGGCAAGGTTACCGCCAGTGAAGCCGGTGGCGCCGGTGACGAGGATGGTGCGTGGCATGAGGAGACCTGTGGTGGGTCGACAGCCCAGCTGGAGCACGGATCGTGCCTTGCCGCGTCTGGGCCTCGCCCGCACCGCTGGCACAGCCACGCCCAGCGGTACGCTTGACGGGCTCAGCAGGCACCCCCTCCGGTTCCGGTTGAGACCCTACGACTGCCATCGGAAGTGAGCTCCCTTGAGGTTCTGATCGATGAGCGCATCGATGGCGCCCTGGACGCGCTCGTGCTGGCGGGTCCAGCCGAGCCGCCGCGACAGCAACTCGAGCACGACGAGCCGCACTCCGTACGTCAGGATCGGTACCGGAGCACTCCGACCCGAGATCGCCATTGCAGCAATGGTGCGCCCACCGGGCCGACCCGCGGCGCTAGCCCGCGGCCGCATCCTGCCCAATGGCCTCTTGGCGCAATTTGTCGGATATGACGGCGCGGATACTGTGTGCCCGTCACCTATTTGACACAGTAGGTGACAGGGTCACCGTCCGGTGCGTCCGAATGCCGGGGGAACTCCGCAGCCGGCGAGACCGGCCTCACACTTTCGGGGCAGCGCAGGCGCAGTGACGCGGCGCGTCGAGCCGCCGATCGGCGGATGAGGACTATCTCTGCTTGAACTCTTCCGGCGTCAGCTGGTGCCGCGCGAGGAGCTTGTAGAAGTCCGTCCTGTTGCGCTTCGCCAGGCGCGCCGCCTGACTCACGTTACCGCCGGTGATCTGCAGGATCTGCGACAGGTAGCTGCGGGTGAATTCATCGCGCGCCTCATCGAAGGAGGGCAGGCGCCCGGGCGAGCCGCCCAGGGATTGTTGCACCAACTCCACGGGAATGATGGGAGTCTGCGACAGGGCGACGTTCTGCCGCACCACGTTTTGCAGCTGGCGGATGTTGCCGGGCCAGTCGGCGGTAGCGAGCAGCTCCACCGCCTCGGGGGCGTAAATCTTGCGCTGCGCGGTCTCCTTGGCGATCTGCGCCAGGAAATGTGCCACGAGCAGCGGGATGTCCTCACGCCGGCGATTCAACGGCGGCATCTCGATGTGCACGACGTTGAGGCGGTAGTAGAGGTCTTCGCGGAAATTCCCTGTCGTCATCAGCTGCTGCAGGTCGCGGTGCGTGGCGGAAATGACGCGCACGTTCACGGGCAGGGCATCGGTGCTGCCCACGGGGCGGATGACGCTCTCCTGCAACACCCGCAGGAGCTTCACCTGCAGCCGCATCGGCATGTCGCCGATCTCGTCCAGCATCAGGGTGCCGCCGTCAGCGGCCATGAAGAGGCCGCGGTGCGCGCGGGTGGCGCCGGTGAAGGAACCCTTCTCGTGCCCGAAGAGCTCGGACTCGAGCAGGTTCTCTGCCATGGCGCTGCAGTTGATGGCGACGAACGGCCGGTTGCGACGCGGGCTCGCCAGGTGGATGGCGCGGGCGAGGAGCTCCTTGCCGGTGCCGCTCTCGCCGGTGATGAGCACGCGTGCATCGGTCCCCGCGACCATGTGCGCCTGGGCGAGCTTTTCCTCCATGACCGCGCTGCGGGTGACGATCTCCGCGCGCCAGTCCTCGTCCGAGGCGCCGAAACCCGAGATGCGCAGCGCCTTGCCGACCTGATCGAGCAGCTCCTGCTTGTCGACCGGCTTGGTCAGAAACCCGAAGGCCCCCATCTGCGTGGCCTGCACGGCGTCCGGGATCGTGCCGTGCGCGGTCAGAATGATCACTTTCAACCCCGGCCAGCGGTTCTGCAGCTCCTTGAGGAGCCCGATGCCGTCCATCTGGTCCATCTTGAGGTCGGTGATGACCAGATCCGGGCGGAAGCGGCTCGAGGCGGCGAGCGCCTGAGCGCCGCTCTCCACGGCCTCGACATCGTAGCTTTCGGCGCGCAGGCGGATCGTGAGGAGCCGCAGAAGTCCCGGATCGTCATCGACGACGAGGATGCGGGCCTTGCGCCGGCCGGACTGGCTCAGGGTGCTCGGGGGGGTTGTCATCTTGCGCTGCTCGGAGAGTACGCTGCCAGGGGTCAGGGTCACTTGGGCTTGCCCTCGCTGCCGGGTTTGCGCTCGTTGAGCGACTTTTCGATGTTGGCGATGGCCGCCAACTTGGCTTTCGCTTCCTCGAGCTGCTTTTTGAGCTTGGCGTTTACCCCGGCAGCGCCGTCGAGGCGATGCTTGAGAGCGCCGAGCTGGTCGGCCCGAGCGGCGTCAGCCCGGAGCGTGCGGTTTTCTGCCTCCAAGGTCAAATAGTCGCCAATTTGCTTCAGTTGCAATGTGACCAAAGTCCGCTCCCCGGCGAGAAGCGAGGACCGGGGGTCCGCCGAGAGATCCTGGAGCATCTGCTGCGCGCGCGGCAGGTCCGAGCCGGCCTGGTCGGGCGTGCCGAGGATCAAGGCCAGGCGCAGCTTTTTGCTCGGTGTCGGGGTGGTGTGGAAGTCCTCTTCCGCCGAGCCGACGATCTGCATCTGCTGCTGCGCCGGAGCGACGATCAGCTTGCCGAGCACCGCGAAATCATCCGCCAGCGCCTCGGCGGCAGCTGCCCTGTGATCGATGACCCGCCGCGGCGGCGGTTTCGGCGCCTGGGTGAAGAAGTCGGTCGAGCAGCCGCCGAGGAGCACCGCCGCACACAAGGCCAGCGGCAGGAGGGCAGGCGCGCGGGTGCTGGGGCCCGGCTTGCGCCGCCGGGCCCGGGCAGTCAGGGTTTCACGCGGCATGGGCCCGGGTCCTTCGCTGCGGGTTGTCGTCGGGCTGTCCGCCGCGTGCCAGGTTGATCGGCATGCGGATGCGGAAGTGCGCCCCGGGGTACTCCCCGTCGATGATCTGCACCGTGCCGCCATGCGCGGCGACGAACTCCAACACCACGGACAGCCCGATTCCGGTGCCCTTGACCGCCGTGCTCTTGGCAGCCCGGCCGGTGTAGAACGCCTCGAACACATGGTCCCGGTCCTCCTTGGGGATACCGGGGCCGTTGTCGGCGACGTCGATGACGAGAGAGCCCGTGGCGGTGATGGCTTTGATGTGAATGGTGCCTCCCTTTGGGGAGTATTTGACGGCATTCGACACCAGGTTTTCCAGCATGAGGCGGATCTTGCCGCGATCGGCGACGAAGGTCACGTCCTCGACCTGCACGTCGAGGCGCACGCGCTGGGAGAGGAGGGTGAGCTGCTGATTCTCCAGCACCTGCTTGACCACCGGGCGCAGGCGGAACTCGCTCGTCTCCAGTCCCACGCTCGTGGTCTGCCAGGCGCTGAAGGAGAGGAGGTTCTCGATCATCCGCTGCAGCTTGATGCCGTTCTCGCGCAGGATGGCGGTGACCTCGCGTTGCGCCGTGTCGAGCTCGCCCACCGCACCATCCATCAGCAGCTCCGTGCCCTCGCGGATGTTCGCGAGCGGAGTCTTCAGCTCATGCGACATGTGACGGAGGAATCGGTTTCGTTCCTGGGCGACTTCCAGCAGGCGCAGGCGCAGCCATTCGAGCTGCTTGCCCAGACGCTGGAGGTCGTGAGGGCCTTTGACGGTGATGGGGTTGCTGATGCTGCCGTGGCCGATCTCGTTGATCGCGCGGTCGATCTGGCGCAGCGGCCGGCCGACCATCAGCGTCAGGGTGATGATCTCGATCAGCGTGATGGGCAGGAGGCCTGCCGTCTCCCAGAAGAGGCGTGCCCGCGCGTGATCGGTCTCACGCTGCAGAGACGCAACTTCGGCGTCGATATCCTCATTGCTTTGCTCCGCCACCTTGTCCACAAGCGCGCTCATCGTCGAGAACTGCCTGTTGAGTGCCGTCGCGAACTGCCTGGTGACTGCCGCTGTATCCGGTGCAGAGGTACTCGCTGGCGTGGTTAGCACGGCAGTGCGGATGGCGTGCTGCACCGCAGAGAGCTGGGTAAGCGTCTGACGCGTTGCCGGCGTGGCGTTGAAGTAGAGCTTCGCGCGCGTGGCGGAGAACGTGTCATCCTCCTGCTCGTAAGTCTCAAGAAGCTTTGGGTCGTAAAGAACGTCGTAGACCTGCGCCGTATTCTCGAGAGAGCCGATCTGGCTGAAGAGCTGCTGGCTGGCACGCGCGGCGGTGACGCCCTCGATGACGATCTGCTGGCCCTTCGTGGCGAGCTGGCGGATCTGCAGGGCGGCCGTGATGATGGCGACCAGGAGCGGCAGGGCAAGGAGCATCAGCCCGAAGAGCATCAGGCCGCTCAAGGACTTGGGGCGCAGCCACTGCATTTTCAGGGATTCTATGTCAATTGGCCCAAATTGGCCCCGATTGGCTTGCGCCATTGGGGCGAGCGCGCCCGATGGCGCTGGCGGCTCCGCGGGCCGAAGGCGGCTCCGGCCCGCCGAGTCGCTGGTCAGTTGACGCTCGAGAGTGCCTTACCATGGTTCTTGCAGCAACCGCTTTTCCCAGGCGAGGGACGTGCGCACGATGGTGTCCAGGTCATCGAGGCGGGGCTTCCACCCGATCTCCTGGCGGATGCGGTCGGCGCGTGCCACCAGCGCCGGCGGATCGCCGGCCCGGCGGGGCTCCTCGACGACCTTGAGGCGCTCGCCTGCCACCCGCTCGACGCTTTGCAGGACCTCGCGCACGCTGTAACCGTGGCCGTAGCCCACATTGAGAACGGTAGAGCCGCCGCCGGCGCGCAGGTAATCGAGCGCGTTGAGATGGGCGGTCGCCAGGTCCTCCACGTGGATGTAGTCCCGGACCCCGGTGCCGTCCGGCGTGGGGTAATCGGTACCGAAAATCGATATATGCGGGCGCTTGCCGAGGGCTGCCTCGCAGGCTACCTTCACCAGTAGGGTCGCCTTCGGCGTGGCCTGTCCGACGCGGCATTGGGAGTCAGAGCCCGCGACGTTGAAGTAGCGCAGGGCCACGTGCTTTAGATCAGACGCCGCGGACACGTCGCGCAGCATCCATTCCGACATCAGCTTTGAGGTCCCATAGGCGTTGATGGGGGCCGTAGGGGTGCTCTCCGCCGCCACTCCGTCCGCCGGAATCCCATAGACTGCTGCCGTAGACGAGAAGACGAACTGCTTCACGCCAGCCTCCAGGCAGCATTGGAGGAGCACGCGGGTGGAGCAGGTGTTGTTGCCGTAGTACTTCAGGGGCTCGCGCACCGATTCCGGCACGATGGTGTAGGCGGCGAAGTGCATGACGGTGTCGACGCCATGCTCGCGCAGGACCTTCAGCACCGTCTGGCGATCGCCTACCTCGCCGAGGACGAGCGGCGTGTCGAGTACCGCCTGCCGAAACCCTCGCGACAGATCGTCGAGTACGACGACGCGCTCACCGCGCGCGCGAAGCTGAAGTATGACGTGGCTGCCGATATAGCCGGCGCCGCCGGTCACGAGGATGGTGGCCTGTTTCATGCAGAATGGCGGTACGCTTCAAAGGGTGGGTGGGAGCCAAACCAGCGGGCGATGATAAACAAAAGCCATAGCCGCCACGTGACGCCTTTATCGCGGGAAGAAACTCCCTTCGCCGGGCTCTCCCCGGAGAGGGTGCTCGACGCCGCGAGCTCCGTGGGCCTCGACCCCGACGGACGCCTCTTCGCCCTGAACAGCTACGAAAACCGGGTGTACCAGCTGGGCAGCCCCGAGGGGATGCTCATTCTCAAGTTCTATCGCCCGGCCCGCTGGGAAGATGCGCAGATCCTGGAGGAGCACCGCTTCACGGCCGAGCTCGCCGCCGCCGAGCTGCCGGTTGCGGCGCCGGTGGACATTGCAGGCCAGACCCTGTTTCGGCATCGGGAATTCCGCTTCGCAGCCTTCCCCTACCTGCGCGGCGCCGCTCCGGAGCTCGACGCGCCGCAAGCCCGGGAGCTCCTCGGTCGCTCGCTCGCCCGAATGCATCAGGTGGGCGCGCTGCGGCCCTTCGAGCGGCGGCCGCAAATCGGCATCGAGCGCTTGGGGCTGCAAGCCCGCGAGGTCGTGCTGCAGGCTGACCTGCTGCCCGAGGCACTGCGAGAGCAGTACGAGAGGGTGAGCGGGCATCTCTTGGAGCGCATCCAGCGCGTCTACGGGGAACTCGGCCCCGTCGGGCGCCTGCGGCTGCACGGCGACTGCCACCTCGGCAACCTCCTCTGGAACGAGCACGGCCCGATTTTCGTCGATCTCGATGATTGCGCGATGGGCCCGCGCATCCAGGATCTCTGGATGCTGCTCTCAGGCCCCCCCGCCGATCAGCAGGCGCAATGGGCGGCGCTCCTCTCGGGCTACCAGCAGTTCGCCGATTTCGACTTCCGGGAGGTCAGGCTGATCGAGCCGCTGAGGGGCCTGCGCATGCTCCACCATGCCGCCTGGGTGTGCCTCAGATGGCCCGACCCGGCCTTCCCGAGGGCTTTCCCATGGTTCGGGGAGAGCCGGTACTGGGAGGGGTATCTGGGCGACCTGCGAGAGCAGATGGCGGCGATCGACGAGCCGCCGCTCCTCGCCGGGTTGTGAGCGTGCAGTCACGAAAACTCACCGATTTACGTGCGGGCTCCCCCCGCGCCGCGCTATTGTCAAAAAATCCAGGGGAGCGGATTTTTGGCGCCCGGCCCTGCCGGACGGGCCCGCAGGGCCGAGGCGTATGGATGCGCCGAATAAAGGCCCGGTCTGACGCTTTTTTGCGCGGAATCTAAGCGGATGCGAAGAATAACGAATCGTCGGGAGCGGTTCATGACGATGCGCGCCTGGCGCGTGTCGGTCCCTGCGTCGGCGGGGACGAGGCCGAGGTCGGGCCGACTAGTTTCCGGCCTGCGCTGGGGGGCGCTGGCCGCCCTGGCGGGCCTTCTGAGCGCTTGCGGCTATTTCGGCGGCTCACAACCTGCCCGAGCGCATTCCCCATCCCAGGCGCACGCGCAACCGATGGTGGATCCGACCGCCAAGGCCCTGGCAGGCATGGTCGAGGCCGTCGGCCCCAGCGGCGCCCAGCCACCGTTCGAGCTCCGCTTCTCCATCCGCGACCGCCCGCAAGTCAGCCGGGACGACGAGGTCGACTACGCCATCGTCCCGCAGGTCGGGGGACTCGAGAGCATCCGCCTCGCCTTCGGCGCCCTCAACGGGCTGGAAGTCGTGAGTCACGGTCCCCTGCTCGCGGCCATCAAGCCGGCGAGCGGGGTGCCGATCTTTGGATCGGTGACCGTTCGGCCCGTCAAGGCGGGCCTCTTCACCCTGACTGCCGCCGTGGCCGTGGTGTCCTCCTCCGGCGACTCGGTGGTGTGGCCCTTCACGATCCCGGTCATCGCCGGGGAGGGGCCGGCCCAGTCGGCGGCGAGCCAGCCATAACCCTATGCCAACGCCGCAGATAGTCCTACAGCCGCCTGAGGATGCGTCGAATACCAGTACGGGAACGACGACGCTGATTCGCGCGGAGCCCGGATTCGCGTTGCCCGGACCGAATGACCTGCATCCGCAGGTGCGCACCATGCTGAAAGAGGCGGTGCTCAGGTCAGGAGCGGACGTGCCGGATGTCGGGCTGCTGCTGCAGCTCATGAGCGTGCAATGCGATTCGACGGACGCGGAGCGGCGCGGCATCGTGCAGTCGATGCGCCTCATGGCGGACGAGGCTGCGGAGCTGGCCCATCGCGCCAGGGAATCGGAAATCACCGAGCGCGTCGCAGTCGCCGCGCGCGCCGTGCTCGAGCAGCTCAACGGGCCGGCGCCGCTGGCCGAGATCCTGGCGTCGGTCACAGGCTTCATCGAGTCGGTGGGCGCCGGCACGGTCTCCTCCATCGCGGTACTGGCGGCGGACGGTCACGCTTTCTCCTACCTTGTCGCACCGCGGCTGCCGCGGAAGCTGCACGCGTCACTGGAGCGGTGCGCGGTTGATATCCGTAACGGGTCCTGCGCCGCTTCGGTCTACCTCGGGCGGCAGGTGCTGGTGGCCGACATCCGCACGGATCCCTTCTGGGAGGGACCGCGCGAGCACGCGCTCGAGGGCGGGCTCAATGCCGCCTGGTCGACGCCCATCAAGGCGACCGACGGCAAGTTGCTGGGCGCACTCGGGGTGTACCATTCGACCTCGGGGCTGCCGGGCCAGCGCGAGCTGCGCATCATGAGCCATGCCGCACAGCTCGCCGGCATCGCGATTGCCCGCCGCCTGGCCGAGGAGGCGCTGCGCGCGAGCGAAGCGAAGTACCGCGGGCTGTTCGAGACCATCATCGAGGGGGTATACCAGAGCAGCCGGGACGGGCGGCTGCGGTCGGTCAACCCGGCTTTTGTCGCCATCTTGGGCTACGGCAGCGCGGAGGAACTGTACGCGCTGCCAAGCGTTGCAACGCTCTACTGGAATCCGCCAGACCGCGCTGAGTTCATCCGGCAGGTCGAGTCGGAGGGGGAGATCCGAAGCGCGGAGTTCTTGATGCGCCGGCGCGATGGTGAGCAGGTCGTCATTCTCGAGAATGCGCGCGCGGTACGCGATGCGGCCCAGCGCATCACGCACTACGAGGGCACGATTGCCGACATCACCGAGCGCAAGCGCGCCGAGCAGGCCGTATTCGCCGAGAAGGAGCGTGCCCAAGTGACCCTCCAATCGATCGGTGATGCGGTTATCAGCACTGACGCCGACGGGCGCATCGAGTACATCAACCCTGTCGCCGAGAGCCTAACTGCCTGGACGCTCGAGGAGGCACGGGGCCGCCCCATCGGCGAGGTGCTGCGCCTCGTCAACGAGATCACCCGCGAGCCGCTCGACGATCCGTTGCTGTGCGTGCTGGGCGGCGGTGAGGCCAGCGCGCCGGCCGACCACTCCGTACTCGTCACCCGCTCCGGCAGCGAAGTGGCCATCCAGGAGTCCGCGGCGCCCATCTGCGATCGCCAGGGAAGGGTGATCGGCGCTGTCATCGTGTTCCACGATGTGACGAAGGAGCGGCGCCTGAAGCGGGCGCTTTCCTACCAGGCGAGCCACGATGCGCTGACCGGCCTCATCAATCGGCGCGAGTTCGACAACCGCCTGCACGGGGCCGTGTTGAGCGCGCAGCGGGGCGAGGGCACGTACGCGCTCCTCTACATCGATCTGGATCAGTTCAAAGTCGTGAACGACACCTGTGGACACCAGGCCGGCGACAGACTGCTGCGGGACGTCACCGGCCTGCTGCAGGCGCGCGTGCGCGCGTCCGATACGATCGCGCGGCTCGGCGGCGATGAGTTTGGGGTGCTGCTCGAAGGTTGCACCGTGGAGCAGTCGACGCGGATCGCAGAGGGTGTGCGACAGGCCATCCGAGACTACCGTTTCGTCTGGGGAGCCTCGACGCTTTCCGTGGGTGCAAGCGTTGGCGTCGTTCAGATCACGGCGGAGACGGAGAGCGTCGCGAACGTGATGAGCGCAGCCGACATCGCGTGCTACGCGGCGAAGGACGAGGGCCGCAACCGCGTACACCTCTATGAGGCGGATGGGATTTCCCACCCGCGCCATCGCGAGATGCACTGGGTCGCGCGGGTCACGCGCGCTGCCGAGGAGAACCGGCTGGAGCTCTTCTTCCAACCGATCCGGCCGATCGCGCGCAGCGGCGCCACGGCGTTCCACGAGTTGACGGTGCGGTTGCGGGACGATGATGGGCGCCTGGTGTCCCCAGGCGAGTTCATCCCCGCGGCGGAGCGCTACAATGTCATGTCGGTGATCGACAGCTGGGTCGTGCAGCGGGCCATCGAGCGGCTGAAGGGATGGGCTCGCCGCTCGGAGCTGCTGCAGGCGGCGAACGCCGGCACGCGCCAAGCGCGTGAGCAGTCCGGAACGCAGTTGCCGCTGCTCGCGGTCAACCTCTCCGGCACTTCGCTCAACGAGCAGTCGTTCATCGACTTCGTGCTGCAGCAGGTGGGCGATGCGACCCTGGCGCAGGCGCTCTGCTTCGAGATCACCGAGACCGCCGCGGTCACCAACCTGTCCAATGCGACCTTTGTCATGCGCGAGCTCAAGGCGCGCGGCTGCAAATTCGCGCTGGATGACTTCGGCACCGGTCTTTCCTCCTTCATGTACCTCAAGACTCTGCCGGTGGATTACCTGAAGATCGACGGCCAGTTCATCAGCCACGTCGCCGATGACGCGGTGGACCGCAGCATGGTGGAAGCCATCTGCAAGGTGGGCAAGGCGCTCGGCATCGAGACGGTGGCGGAATGTGTCGAGTCGCAGGCGGTGCTCGATGAGCTCAATCGCATCGGAGTCGATTACGCGCAGGGCTTCTTCCTGGCGCGGCCGGAGCCGATCGAGAGGTTGTCCCTTTAGCCAGGGAGCTGACCGCGGGCGTCCTGCGCGATCTACCCGCCGGGGCCGCAACCTGTACACTTGCCTTGGGGGCTTACCCGGGAGCGTAGTGTGATGAGCTCTGAACCGCCCTTCTCGGTCGGCATCGAAGAAGAATACCTGCTCGTCAAGCGCGAATCGCGCGATGTCGACGAGAACCCGCCGCCACCCCTCCTCGAGGAGTGCACCCGCCGCTCGGGCGGGCAGCTGAATCCACGGTTCCTGCGCAGTCAGCTCGAGGCGAGCACGCGCCCCTGCCGGTCCGTTGCCGAGGCCAAGGCGGATCTCGCGCGGTTACGCACCCTCCTCGCGGAGGTGGCCGGGCGGTTTGGGCGCGCGCCGATCGCGGCCTCCACGCACCCATTCGCCAAGTCGACCCGCCAGATCACGACGGAGCACGAGCAGTTCTTCGCGCTCGCCAACGAGATGCAAGGGGCGGCGCGGCGCCTCATGGTGTGCGGGATGCACGTGCACGTGGGGATCGACGACGATGACCTGCGCGTCGATCTGATGAACCAGCTGTCGTACTTCGTACCGCACCTGCTCGCGCTCTCGTGCTCATCGCCCTTCTGGGAAGGTGAGCGCACGGGGCTGATGTCGTTTCGGATGACGCTCTTCAACTCTCTGCCGCGCACCGGCCTACCGGAGCGGTTCGCGAGCCACGCGGAGCTGCGGCGCAATCTCGACATGCTCATCCGCAACGGAGTGATCGAGGATGCGAGCAAGATGTGGTGGGACCTGCGCCCGAACCCGCACTTCCCGGCGCTCGAAGTGCGGGTCATGGACAGCTGCACCAGCATCGAGGATGCGGCGTGCCTCGCGGCGCTCATCGTGTCGCTCGCACGGCGGCTCTATCGGCTCAAGCGGCAGAACCGCAGCTGGCGCATCTATCCCAACATGCTGATTGCCGAGAATCGCTGGCGCGCCATGCGCTACAGCGTCGATGGAGAGCTGCTGGACCTCGCGCGCGGGGAACTCGTCGCCTTTCCGCAGCTCGTCGCCGAGCTGATCGCCCTGACGCGGGAGGACGCCGCCGAGCTGGGATGCCTGCGCGAGCTCGAGCATCTCGAGACGCTGCTGCAGCGCGGGACCAGCGCGCA
Organism: Steroidobacteraceae bacterium; assembly: GCA_025451845.1. GTDB lineage: Bacteria > Pseudomonadota > Gammaproteobacteria > Steroidobacterales > Steroidobacteraceae > 13-2-20CM-66-19. The sequence continues at coordinate 56,019 of JANWJS010000009.1, read as the reverse complement.
CCGGCAGATCAAGATCTACGAGGCGGCGCGCGCCGCGGGCGCGAGCGGGCGGGAAGCCCTGCAGGCCGTAGTCGATTTCCTCGTGAAGGAGACGACCGCGAATCTCGACTGGGATGCGGAATAAGTCCGCTGCGATGCCGCCGGGGCGCCTCGGCGCATTTTTCTAATGGCTCACAGCCTGCGGGCCGCCCGGCTGCGCTGTGTCGATCGGCTCCTGCTCCTCGAGTGGCGCGACATCGTGGAATCTCGCGTAGTCGAAGCGATCGATACCGTCCTCGCCTGAGGTGAAGATGTCCACAAAGGCGTGATTCCAGTGGACCGTCGCGGGGACGTACTCCTGACGCGACATCAGCGTCTGGCCTGTTGTCTCGTCGGTCCCGCCGATCGTGAGCAGGAGATACGCCTTCGCGGAGGCGAAGCTCTCAGCGGTCGCGCCATACAAGGGGCTGGCCTCGTCGATGACGTGCAGGAGCGTCCAGCCGAAAACGAACATCGGCTGCTCACTGCGCCGCAGCGGCAGATCGTAGATGCGCCGGATGCGGGAGCCTTCGACCGTGTGCTCGTCACGAATCAGGCGCAGTTGCGCCATGGCCTCCATGATGACGTTCTGCCGCTCGTTGGCGGCGCGCAGCATGAGCGTCGGACGGCCGTCGAAATGCCGGACCACGGCGTGCCGGGCAAAGAGGATACGCGCCGTCGGGCGTGAGAAGCGGGCGAACATCATCCCGGTGATCAGCGCCACGCCCATCAAGCCGAAGAAAATCTCGACCGAGGCGATCACGTGCGCGTAGACCGTCTGCGGATGCATGTCGCCGTAACCGACGGTCGCCAGTGTCTCGACGCTGAAGAAGAACCGGCCCCAGTAGCCGCCAGGATTGAGATTGGCAACGTCGCCGGCCTGAAAATAATAGAGCCCGGCGAAAACGAGATTGAAAAGGGCGAAGACGCTGCCGTAGGTCGCAAAGAGCCGCGGCCAGCTCATGGTCATGAAGAGGTGGTAGAGGTCCTGCCAGGGGCGGCGGGGCAGGCCGTAGGTCACGATCTGCCGGCCGGTGGGCAGGGTGCGGTAGAGGGAGGCGCGTCGGATAGCCACGGGCGGATTTTAGCGTGTACGGCTGCGACGCACAGCGTGCGGTCTTCCAGCGCGCGCCGCATTGGCGCGCGGTCGACGGGTGACTTCCCAGCCCTTGCAAGCGAGACCGATATACGGGGGGATCGGCTTTGCGCCCGTGCTGTAATAGATGATCGTGCGGCGCGTCAGATGCAGCGCCGTGGCGGCACCTGTGAGAGACAGTGCATTGCGCTTCATCCAGGCGTTGAAGTCGGCTGTGGGAAAGGCAGCGCCCGACTGCTCCTTCGACAGACGGTAGAGCGCGTCGGCGGGAATCCCGATGTCCGCGTCGGGCCACTCGACACCGTGACCCCATTCTTCCACCTGAGCTCGAGCAAAGAGTATCGGATCGCGTAATCGCTCGTGACCGGTCGATTTCAGATATTCACCGAGGTCGACGTCGCTCTGGTTGCCGTTTGCCCATTCGAGCCGCAGGCGGCCCGGCGGCTGCGCCGAGACGCGCACGAGTTTGAGTTTCACCGCCGCTTCTCCGGATTCAGCCGCAGCCATTCGGCGGCGATCTTCGCTGAAGGACTGCTCGCCCAGTCGCGTGCCTCGGTCAGGATGCTCACAGCGACCCAACCACTCAGCACCTCGAGGGTATCTAGCGCGACAACCGCCGCGCTATCTGGATGAGGCTAGTGAATTATATTCACTATGTCAAGCGGGTTGGAAATGGAAGGGCGCCGGCGAGGCCAAGGTAGCCATCGGCGGCTCGCCAGGCAGCCGCAATAGCCTCTGCGTTCGTGTAAATTTGCGGGCCGCGCCTATGTCGGCTGGAGCAAATGCGATGATGCACACTGACAATTTGGCCAGGTGGCGGCGCCCGCTCGCCGTAGTGATCGCGGCTTGCGTCTGGGCGGTGGGGGTTGTTGCCGCTGCGGCCGTGCAGAAGACCCCGAGCTACCTCTGGCGGAATGTCACGGTCGGCGCCGGAGGCTTTGCGCCCGATATCGTCTTCAGCCGCGCGCAGCGCGGACTTGCCTATTTGCGAACGGACATGGGAGGCATCTACCGCTGGAGTGCGCGCCGCCAGGCGTGGATACCTCTCGAGGACGGCATCGCGCAGTCGAGCTACTTCGGCATCGAAGGCATCGCCGCGGATCCTGTGGATCCGAACGTTGTGTATGTGGCGGCGGGGATGTACGCGTCCGAGCCTGCCGCCATCCTGCGCTCGCAAGATCGGGGCAAAACCTGGCAGATCTTCCCGACGCCGTTTCGCATGGGAGGCAACGAGCCGGGGCGGGGAGTCGGCGAGCGGCTCGCGCTCGATCCGAGTGACCGGTCGCTTCTCTATTTCGGCTCACGCTACGACGGCTTGCAGCGCAGTACGGATCGCGGCGAGAGGTGGTCACGTGTCAGCTCCTTTCCGATCCACGGAGTGGGTTGGCGAGCGGCGGCGCGCGGCGAGACCGGCATCAGTTTCGTGGTGATCGATCCGTCGAGTGATCGGAGAGGGCAGCCTGCACGACGCATCTTCGTCGGGGTCACTGACGCCGCCGCCCAACACCTCTACCGTTCCGATGATGCCGGGGCCAGCTGGACGGCCGTATCGGGGCAACCGCGCGGCACGTTAGTGCCCGTGCATGCCCAGCTCGACTCGCAGGGCATCCTGTATATCACTTACAGCAACGGAGTCGGACCGAACGGTGTGACCGATGGTGGTGTGTTCCGTTATGACACGCGCTCCGGGCACTGGACTGATATCACACCCGAACGAGGAGTACCTCGCGCGCCCGGTGGATACATGGGCCTCAGCGTCGATGCGCAGCGGCCGGGCACCCTTGTGGTCGCGACCCTCAACCGCTGGCATCCAGGCGATATCCTGTGGCGGACGACGGACGGCGGCCGTACCTGGCAGAATCTCCGCGCTCTGAGCCGCCGTGATGTCACCGCGAGCCCGTTCCTCCTCTGGGGTGAGCCGGAAGCGGATTTCGGCTGGTGGATGGCGGGCGTGGCGATCGATCCGTTCGACTCCGGGCACGTCGCGTACACGACTGGCGCGACGGTCTACGCCACGCAGCAGCTGCTCAATGCGGATCAGGGCAAGGGCATCGTCTGGAAACCATGGGTTCGCGGTATCGAGCAGACGGCAGTCCTCACATTGGTGAGCCCGCCGGAGGGCCCACACCTCCTCAGCGGGTTGGGAGATATCAGCGGGTTTGCGCATGAGGATCTTTCGCGCTCGCCCACCGAGCAATTCACCCACCCGGTATTCGCCAACACGGACGAGATCGACTACGCCGGATCGGAGCCGAGGGTGCTCGTCCGCAGTGGCACACCGTCACGTGCGCCCGCACCGGGCGCCGGGCCTGGAGCACCAACGCTAGCGTATTCGCTGGATTCGGCGCGATCCTGGCAGCCGCTGAAACCTTCCGGCGCTACGTCCGCCATAACCGTTTCTGCGGACGGACGCGCATTCATGGTAACGGCGCCAATGCCACTCGTCACCCTCGACCGCGGGCGATCCTGGACGCCAGCGCGGGGCCTTCCGACCGGAGCACATCCGATTGCAGACAGGGTGGCACCGGAAACCTTTTATGCGCTCGACTTGCGCACATCGTCACTTTACGTGAGCACGGATGGCGGCAGGACGTTCCGTCAACGCGTCAGCCGCGGATTGCCGGCGAGCTTACAGAATGATGTGCCCAGGTCCCCTGAACGGCAGTGGCCGCTCATTGCGACGCCGGGGCGCGGCGGTGACCTATGGGTGGTGTCGCGCGCGGGATTGTTCCATTCCATTGACGCGGGCCGCTCGTTCTCGCGGCTGGACGGCGGCATCTTCGTGGCGGCTCTCAGTTTCGGCAAGGCACCGCCTGGCCGTCGCTATCCCGCGCTCTACGCTCTGGGCATGAAAGATGACACGTTCGCGATCTGGCGCTCCGACGACGAGGGCTCCTCGTGGATACGTATCAACGACGGCCCGCATCAATACGGCCGCAGATTCCGCTGCATCGCCGGTGATCCGCGAGTCTTCGGGCGGGTCTATGTGGGCACGGACGGGCGGGGGATCGTTTATGGGGAGCCGCGCGCTCGCAATCCCTGATTGCGGTCGAGACTCGCGACATGCCATCGTTCGTTGGATTGTTTTTCGCGGTCGCTTCTTCGAGGGAGGCGCGATGAAATTCGACGTGTACGGACGGTTTCGAATCGAGGTTCGTCGGGAAAACGGTCAATGGGTGGCCTACCGCATCGCTCCCGGCAAGCGCGTGAGGATCAACAACCTGGCGATCCCGGAGGAAATTCAGACGCCGGCAGAGATCGCGCGATATCTGGACGACCTGTATCACGAGGCCGCGCGGCCAGGTCGGTCCGTCACGGTAGTCGCGTAGCAGGCGCCGCCCCAAGACTGTCCAGCTCGCGCCGGATGAGTTTGGCTTCCGCAACGGAATTCGCCAGGGCGATGGCACGGTTCAGCGCACCGCGAGCTTCGTCCGGCTTATTCAGTTCTTTGAGCAGCGTGCCCCGCAACCCGTGCCAATAGAAGTAGGCATCCAGCTCGCTTCTTAACGGGTCGATCAACTCCAGCGCAGCCTCAGGACCTCGCAGCTTCCAAACTGCCACGGCTCGATTGAGCGTCACCACGGGAGAGGGCTGCAGGGCTTCGAGCACCTGATACAGCGAGTCGATCTCTTTCCACAACGTGTCTTCGGGCCGGGTCGCGCGGGCATGGAGCGCGGCAATGGCCGCCTGAAGTTGGTAAGGGCCCAGGCTTTGGCTCACGGAAGCTCTTTCCAGCAACAGCCGCGCTTCATCGATGAGCGTCCGTTTCCAGCGGCTCCGATCCTGCTCCTCGAGCAATACGATCTCGCCATGCGCATCGAAGCGTGCCGGCGCGCGGGACTGTTGCAGCAGCATCAGAGCCAGAAGCCCGAAGACCTCGGGATCGGTTGGGAAAAGGCTCAACAGCAGCCGCCCCAGGCGGATGGCTTCGTCCGCGAGCACCGCGCGCGCCGCGGCGGTGTCCGGAGTGCTACCGTAGCCCTCATTGAAGATGAGATAGATCATCGTCGCAACGGCGGCGAGCCGCGTGCGCCGCTCGTCAGCGCCGGGTGCGTCAAATTCGACGCCCGCTTCCGCAATCACCCGCTTGGCGCGGGTGATCCGCTGCTCCATCGCAGCGGGAGACACCAGGAATGCCTTGGCAATCTGCTCCACCGTGAGCCCGGATACGATGCGCAGTGCGAGGGCGATCTGCTGGGTCGCGGGCAGGGCGGGGTGCCCGCAGACGAACAACAGCCGCAGGATGTCGTCTCCATAGTGACTCTCGTCGAGGCGTTCCGGAGCCAGGTCGTCGCGGGCGTCCGGGAGGGCATCAGCCTCAGGCAACGGTCCGATGGAGCGGATACGGCGCTTGGTGTCGACGGCCGCATTGCGCCCGACCGTAATGAGCCACGCCGCGGGGTCTCGGGGCGGCCCTTTATCGGGCCAGGTCTGCACAGCGCGAAGGCAGGCTTCCTGAAATGCCTCCTCAGCCGTGTCCAGGTCACGGAAGTACCGCAGAAGGGCTGCAACGGCCTTCGGCCGAGCCCCTGAAATAGCGATATCGATGTGCGCCGGGTCGTGCATCTGCTGCAAGGACGATGGACTATGCTCCGGACCGACAGGATGCAAATATTTCCCCTGCGATTGTCGGCAGAGAGATCCTCAGGGCGTCCTTGAAGCGCAATTCACCCCAGGCAGGAGATGTGTAATGAAAGTCATGGTGATTGGTAAAGCGACCCCGGACACCGAAGCCGGCGTGCCGCCCACTCCCGAGGCGATGTCCGCGATGGAGAAGTATAACGAGGCTCTCATCGCCGCGGGCATCAAGGTGGAAATACTCGGTGGACTCAAACCAACCCGCTTTGCCAAGCGCGTGCAGTTCTCAGGCAAGAATCCCACCGTGATAGACGGACCGTTTGCCGAGACGAAAGAATTGGTCGCGGGTTTCGCACTGTGGGAGGTGAAGTCCATCGAAGAGGCCGTCGCATGGGCGAAGAAGTCCCCCATGCCAGCGGACTCGCAGGTTGAGATTCGTCCGCTGTACTCGCTGGAGGACTTAGAGGCTTGGGATCGAGGGGAAAAGCGATGAGAGAGCTGATCTCGAAGGTGTCGATATCCGAGCCGGCCTAGGCACGAGCGCCTTTCAATACTGTCAGCGCGGTGCCCGGCTTGAATAGAGATGTCGGAGCTTCCAGTGACATCAGCACCTTGATGAAGGCTGCGGAGATGGCCGGATCGCGGTGCGTCGCCTTGTGCACGCGGCCGACGTACCAGTTGATGATATCGGTCCCGAGCGCCTTGGAGCCTGCAACGCCCGCATAGCGGAAATCCTCGCCTGCCGCTATGCGCCACGATTTGTCGATCATCCTTGCCGCCGCGGTGAAGTAGGCGCGGGTGGCCGCTTTCGCGGGCGTCGTGGCGCGCTGCCGCAGCATTCCATCGAGCGCCTCGGCCTCCCAGGCGCTCACGGTCATGCCCTGCGCGTAGATGGGATTGAAGCTGCACATCGCGTCGCCGACGACCAGATAGCGCTCCGGGAAATCCCTCATCCGCTCGTAATGGCGCCTCAGGTTCGAGGGAAAGCCGTGCACGATGAAGTCGGACACCGGTTCCGCTCGCTCCAGGACACGGTGAAGATCTGGCGCGCAGAGGGCGCGTGCATGCGCCAGAAAGCCTTGTTCATCCGCGGGCGCGTGATGGTCGCGATAACCGCCCAGCGTCACGATCCAGCGCCCTTCTTCGATCGGAAACAGGGCTCCCACGCGCTTCTGCTGCGGCGGTGTAGGTTGGATGAAGATGGCCTTGGCTTGCGGCAGGCTTGCGGCGTCCTGCCGATAAAGGCGGGTGGTATAGCCGAAGCCGATGGTTACGGTGCTCTCGGTGGGGCGCCGATAGCCGAGCAATTCCAGCCATGCAGGCGATCGCGAGCCGCGGCCGGAGGCATCGACGACGAGATCTGCCTCGAGCAATTCCGTGCAACCGTCGGCAGGCACTCGGCGCACGATGACTCCCGTCACCCGGCTGCGATCGGGATTGGTGGCCAAGGTGATGGCCTCATGCCGCGGGCGGCAAACAAGATTCGGGAGTCTCAACACGCGGCGGTACACATGGGTCTCGAGCAGAGGGCGGCTCATGGCGAGGGTCGTGAGTCCGCTCTGGAAGCGCACGTTGTAGCCGCCGAGGTGAAACCAGAGCAGGTCGCCCGGGATATCGAGTCGCGTGGCCCCGCTCGCCACCAGGTCGGCGCTCAAGCCGGGAAACCATCCATTGAGAATTTCCTCACCCTTCGTGTGGAGCACGTGCAGATGGCGACCCTGAGGCACGCCCTTGCGCGCTTGCACCCCATCGGGCAGCGCGTCCCGTTCCACGAGCGTCACGCGTGCGAAGTGGTCGCACAACACGCGGGCGGCCAGCAGGCCCGCCATGCTGGCGCCGATTACGATGGCGTGGGTGTCCGGTGCCGCAGGAACGCGCGCGGGGCGCCGTGCGGCGCTCACTGGTGCTGTCGGTTCGGGCACATGGCCTCCGCAATCGCAGGTGAGCAGATCGCAATGATACGCCCGGCAGACTGAGCGAGCGGCGCGGGATGCGCTCCCTCATCAAAAAGATGCCGATGGAGATGAGCGATTCGCGATGCGCGATTGCAGGCGGTGCGAGCTCGTAGTCAGTGAGCGCAGGCGGCGCTGCCCGCCGTGCCGCTCTCCAGCCGGATGTTGCCGATGGCGAGCGTCAGCTTGCCGACCGTCTGCAGCGCGAAGGGCGTGCGCACTCGGCTCATGTTCGCACCGGCGGAGGCGAAGCACGCGAGAGGGATGTCCAGATGTTGCCAGTGGCCGCGGGGTGCCGCGCTCAGAGCTGATGTGACGGCGACGATGCCGGCGCAAGAGGCGCCGCAACTCATGCTGACGGTGACCGGCGCGCTCGGCGCGTCCTCGACCCGGTAATCGAAGCCGAGGGCCATCTGGCCGTTGGTTTGACGCGTCAGGTCGATTGCGGTCACGCCGGTGATTTCCGCGGTGGACTGGCCGGTGCCCGACCAGCGCAGCTGCCGGGCATCTTCCTGCTTGACCCTGTCGATCGCGGTGAGAGTCAGACGTCCGGCGTCGGACGAGCCGATGCCTCGCGCCACCGGGCTGGCGCCGGCGTCGTCGGCGACTGCCCAGTGCCAGCCGGAGCCGGTGCGGCCGGAAGCGAAGAAGACTTGGGTGTCGACCAGGGTGGCCGAGGGCAGGCCGGACCCCTGCGGCAGCTTGGCGAGGTTGCCGTTGCTCGCGTCCCGCAGGCCATAGCCGAGGGCAAAGAGGCGCTGGCCGGGAGTGTCGCTGCCGAACTGCAGCGGCGTGCGCGGCCAGGAGAAGGCCAGCTTGCCCTGAAAGTCGTAGCGGATCGCGCCGTCGGGCTTGCGAAAGAGTACGTCGGCGACGCCGTCGCCCTCTGAACCGGGGAGCCAGGCCGCAACGAACGCATTTGAGGCGTTGAGCTCCGGATTCACCCAGAGAGGCCGGCCGGAGAGGAAGACGGAGACGACCGGGATACCCGCGGCGCGCAGGCGGCCCAGGAGCTCGAGGTCGGTGTCGTTCCCGGGGCTGAAGGCGAGGTTAGGTACGTCGCCCTGGAACTCCGCGTACGAATTCTCACCGTAGACGACGATGGCAACGTCAGGTTTCTGTTTGAACGTGCCCTCGGCGCTCAGCTCGGCGTCGCCGCCGGCGGCGCGCACCGTCTGCGCAATGCCTTGCCAGATGGACTCGCCATGGGGGAAGTCCTTGTTGGTCGTGCCGGTGCCCTGCCAGGTGATGGTCCATCCGCCGCACTGCATCGGGATGTTGTCGGCGCCGTCGCCGGCGACGAGCACTCGCTCGCGGGGCTTCAAGGGCAGCAGGTGGTTCTCATTCTTCAGCAGCACCAGTGACTCGCGCACGGCGCGGCGTGCGATGGCGCGGTGCTGCGGCGAGCCGAGTAGATCGAAGTGTCCGGCGAGCGGCCGCGAGGCGGGCGGCCCTTCCTCGAAGAGCCGGTCGCGCAGCTTCACCCGCAGGATGCGCCGCACGGCGTCATCGAGCCGCGACTGCGAAATCTGTCCGGAGCGCACCTGTTGCAGGGTGTTGGTGTAGAGCTGCTTCCAGTCGGTGGGCGCCATGAACATGTCGAGCCCGGCATTGACGGCCTGGGGGCAGCTTGCATCCGTGCAGCCCGGCACCTGGCCGTGCGCATTCCAATCGCCGACGGTGAAGCCGTCGAAGTGCCAGCGATCCTTGAGGACCTCGGTGAGCAGGCCGTGGCTGGCGACGATCTTCACGCCCTGCCAGCTGGAGAATGAGACCATGACGGATTGCGCGCCGGCCGCCACCGCGACCGGGTAGCCCGCGCCGTCGCTGTCGCGCAGCTGCTGCTCGCTCTCCGTGTTGTCACCCTGATCGACGCCGTGCGTGCCGCCGTCGCCGAGGTAGTGCTTCGGGGTGGCGATCACGTGATGGGCATCGAGAAACTCGCGCGTGCCGGGCTTGCCCTGCAAACCCAACACCATGGCGCGCGCGTATTGGCGCACGATCGCCGGGCTCTGGGAATAACTCTCGTAGCTGCGTCCCCAGCGAGTGTCACTGACGATCGCGAGCGTCGGCCCGAAAGTCCAGTCGAGCCCCACTGCACGGACTTCCTCCGCGGTGACGCCGCCGATGAGGCGCATCAGCGCCGGGTCGTGCGTCGCGCCGAGGCCGACATTCTGCGGGAACACCGTTGCGCCATAGACATCGTTGTTGCCGTGTACGGCGTCGATGCCCCAGAACTCCGGAATGGGGTGCGGGCCCTGGGAGAACGCCATCGATGCCAGATAGAACTGGTTCGCGAGGCTGAGCCATGCCGACGGCGGCGCCAGCGTGTTGCCGCCGGGCTTGGAGTTGCCGCCGTTCAAGACCGAGCCGAGCGGATACTGACTCAGGTCCGCGGGGGTGAGAGTGGAGATATCACCCTGGATCACCTGGCCGACCTTCTGCTCGAGCGTCATGCCGGCGAGGAGGGCGTTGACCTTGCGCTCGAGCGCCGGATCAGGTGGCAGCTGCGGCCGGGCCTCGGGCCAGATCTCCGGATGGATGACGGCCCGCGGCTCGGCGCCGTAGGCCTGAGCGGAGGCGAAGAGCCCGAAGAGAATGGCCCCCAGTGCCGCCAGCAGCGCCATGCGCCCGGTGACCCCGACCCCGTAATGCTCGTTCTTGGCTGTTTGCATAGGCGGGCGCAGAATCCCACGGGGTGACAGCGCTGTCAAATGCAACGATAACGGTCACAATCATAGGACTCTGCCTGGCTCAGGCATCTACGCGGATATGCTCGGGTGGCAGACCGGTGTGATAGCGGTCATACATCCTCGCGTAGGCTGCTTCCAGGTGCCGGGTCGCGGCGGCGGTATCGAACAAAGGCGACGTTCGAACGCCGGCTGCGAGCTTTGCCCGGATGGCGGCCATCCGCTGCGGGTCGCTCGCCAACTCAACAGCGAGCTGCTCGTACTGCTCCGGCGTCGCGGCGATGAGCTCCGCCAGCCCGACGGCCCGCAGCAGACTCGCCCCGACCCTGCTGGCAAACGCCTCCCCCATGCAGGTGAGAACCGGCAGGCCTGCCCACAGCGCATCACTGGCTGTCGTGCCCGCGTTATAAGGCAGCGTGTCCAGAAACAAGTCGGCCGTGCGATAACGGGCCAGATACTCGGCACGGGGTAGTCTCGCGCCAAACACGATCCGCTCTGGCGCGACTCCCCGTGCATCGGCCTCGCGGCGCAGATTGCTCTCGAGCGCCGCACTGCCGCCCAGGAGATAAAGCACACTGCCGGGCACGCGCGCCAGGATGCGCATCCAGCCCGCGAAGGTGCCCGGCGTGAGCTTGTAGGTGGAGTTGAGGCAACAGAAGACGAAGCCCGCGGGCGGCAAGCCGAGCTCCTCGCGGCTAAATCGCCTCGCGGCGATCGGCCGCCTCGAGTCGTTGACCTGATAACTGGGCAGGTAGACGATCTTTTCGGAATAGTACTGCTGATGCGCCGCGGGGACGATCGTACCGTCCGCGATCAGATAGTCCATGTAGTCGGCCGACATCGTACCGAGGTAGCCCAGATAGCTCACCTGCAGCGGCGCGGCCCGCGTCGCGAAGATCCTCGGCCTGCCGCCACGCGTGAATCCGCCGAGGTCCACGGCGATGTCTATCTCCAGGCTCCTGGCAAGTCGCGCGATGTCATGGTCGGACTCGTGCTGCACGTCGAGAAAGCTGTCGAACGCCGCCTCGAGCCGCGCTCTCATGTCGTCCTTCGTATTCAGACCCAGCGAGAACGCGGTCAGCTCGAACTGGCGCCGGTCGTGAGTCTCGAACAATTCAGCGGTGAGGAAGGAAATCGCGTGGCCGCGGAAATCCCCGGAAAAGTAGCCGACCCTTATCTTGTCGCGCCGGCTTCGCTGGGGTAGCGCGGGCAGCCTGTCATTCGGGGGACATTCCTGCCGCACCCAGTTCTGCGCCGCCCGCTTCTGCAACTGCGCGGAGCCGCACAGGGCGAGGACGGCGAAAGGATTCAATGTGGCCTCGTCGCGCTCTATACGCTGCGCCAGCCGCGCAACCTCGGGCGCGAAATCGCGCCAATCGCAGATGTACATTCGGGCATGCAGGCGCTTGCCATACGCCGAGCTGTCGTCTGGGTCGAGCTCAATCGCCTTGTCATAGCTTGCTATCGCGCTCTCGTAGCGCTCGAGCATGAGCAGCGCGTTGCCACGGTTCTGGTAGGCGCTCGCATCGGCGGGCGCGAGCGCCATCGCCCTGTCGTAACTCTGCAGCGCGGCCTCGAACCGCTCGAGCGAATACAAAGCATTGGCACGGATATACCACACGCCCGGATGCCCGGGCTCGAGCTCGATTGCCTTGCCGAGGCTTGCGATCGCCTCCTCGTAGCGTGTCATCCCGGCCAGTGCCCGGCCGCGATCCACGTAAGCTGCCGCGTAGCGAGGCCGCAGCGCGATGGCCTTGTCATGGCTCGCAAGAGAGGCCTCGTACCGCTGCAGCTCGAACAACGCTCTGCCACGGCTGCAGAAAGCCTCGGCGTAGTCCGGCCGCAGCGCGATCGCCTGGTCGTAGCTTGCGACGGCAGCTTCGTAGCGTCGCAGCTCGTGTAGCGCCTTGGCGCGGCCATAGTGGCTCGGGGCATGATCCGGCTTGATCGCGATTGCCCTGTCATGGCTCGCGATGGCCGCCGCCGGCTGCTCGAGGGCCCGCAGGGCGTTGCCGTGATTGTTGTGCGCCGCGAGGTTTCGCGGATCGAGCTGCAGCACCTCACCAAAGAACGCAACGGCGCGCGCAGGGTCGCCTGTTTGAGCGGCGATGATGCCCAGGAGATTCAACGCCTCGAGCTGCCGCGGCCGCAACTGCAAAGCGCGCAGGCACACTGCGCGGGCGTCCTCGAGCCGCCCCGCCCGATGGAGCCCGTGCGCCTCGCGAAGCGCTGATTCCACCTGGAGTGCTGCGTCAGTCGCCATGATCGAGGCCTTCATTATATAGGCATCGCACGGCCGATGAGCCCGGCGAGCGGTGTCGCACCCGAGCGGACAGGGTCTGCGCGGACGCTTTCGCCCTCATTTCGATGCGGGTACCATGCGCTCGCGAGACCAACCCGAGTCTGAGCGCCGCCCAGCCCACAGAGAGCCCCAATGGAAACCGCCAACATTTCGGAACGACCCTCCCTGCGCAAGACAAGGGAATGGCGGAACGTTGATCTGAAGACGCTTCGCGGCGAGATCATCCCGGGCGATCGGCCGGCGGTCCTGAAGGGATTGGTCGAGCACTGGCCGATCGTGCGCGCGAGCGCGCAGTCCCCTCAGGCGCTGCTCGACTATGTCCGTACCCGCGACCTGGGCACTCCCGTCAGTGTCATGGTTGGGCGGCCGGACATCAAAGGCCTTTATTTTCTGCGCGACGATATGGCGGGGTTGAACTTCGAGGTCGAGCGCCACTCGCTGCATGCCACGCTCGCGCGCATTCTGGACAACATCGGCCGGCCGGATCCGCCCGCCATCTATTCGATGGCGACGCCGGCGGCCGAGAGCTGCCCGCAGATCGCCCGGGAAAATACGCTGGACATCCTGGATAGGCCGTCTCAGCCCAGGTTCTGGCTGAGCAATGCCGTCACTACGGCGACGCACTACGACAACATGGATGGCATCAACTGCATGGTCACTGGCCGCAAGCGCTTCACGTTCTTTCCGCCGGACCAGCTGCCCAACCTGTACATCGGACCGCTGGAGCTCGGTCCCGCCGGGCAGCCCATCAGCCTGGTGAAAGTCGCGGCGCCCGACCTGGAGCGATATCCGCGGTTCACACAGGCATTGGCCGCGGCCGAGGAGGCGGACGTCGAGCCGGGGGATGCCGTCTACATCCCGAATCTCTGGTGGCACAACGTTGAGTCGCTCGAGCCCGTGAATCTATCGGTGAATTACTGGTGGTTCGACGCCATCCCCTGGGAGGCGGAGCCGTTCGGCGCGCTGGCGCACGGATTGCTCGCAATAACCCCTCTGCCCGCCAACCGCAGGGAAGTCTGGCGGATGATGTTCGATCACTACGTCTTTCAGACCAACGGGGACCCGACCCCCTATCTGCCGCGCGACCGCCGCGGGATGTTGAGCGCACTGTCACCGGGCCTCGCGAACTATCTCAGAAAACATCTGATCAGATCCCTGGCGAAGCGTTTGCCGCAAAGTTTGCGGGATCAGGTCATGCGCGTGCTGCTGTCCGCACCGTGAACTGACCTGCCTCGGCCTGGCGTTCAGCGCGGCCCGCTGTGGAGGGGGACGCGCCATGGACTGCTGGCGGGCATCCCGCAGCAGTTGCCGCCCCCGGGGTCGATGGCGCCCGAGTGCTGCGAGCGTGAGCCTTGGCCCGGCTGCTGGCCAGACCTCGAGCATACGAGCGCCGAGCCCTGCTCGAAGCGCCGCGCACCCGGCGCCCTGCGGATGCCCCTCGGGGCAAGAACAACGAGTCCGAGGGGCGAGGGGCATCAAGCGCCTTGCAAAGGGCCGGCGGCTCGGCAATGATAGCGCTGTCACTGCAGGAGGCGGGCGGGCGTGGTCTGTGAACAACGGCTTCTGATAGTCAGCAAGACGGTCGGTACCCGGCCGCCGGGGCAGCGCTACGGGCGGGCCGGGCGGCTGCTGTTCGCGCAATCATTGATCTGGCGGGCTGCATACTGCCGTGCATCACCGGCGGCTGAAGTTGACGTTTGGGGTCACTCGCCCTACGCCCGGTCGGCCGCAAATTACCCGCGAGTAAAGCTCGCGCGTCAGCCGCACGCCACGGCAGTTGACACGGGCCAAAGAACAGGCACATACTCGCTGCGCGTTAAGGTAGCGCTACCATCGCGAGAGTGCGGTAGCCAAGAGCGCCATTACGTAAGGGGTCTTCCGAATTCTGCTTGTAAGTATCTGTCGCGCCGCGGCGGATGCTGATTGTTGTTTTTCTGCAACGTCCAGATCTGTTGAGGGGGAGATGTCTGATGAGCCGCAAGTCCAGACGAAATGTGTCGTCGAATAATGCCTCCAAGGCAGAGCAGTCGCCCGCCGCGCTGCGCCTGCCCTACATGAGCCTTGGCCTCTCCAGCCTGGCGCTGGGCTCCATGGCCATTGCCGGCGCGGTACACGCGCAGGATGCTGCTGCGTCCAAGGGGGCGAGCACTGATACCAAGGCAAAGCCCGCGCCCAGCACGCAGGCTGCGAAGTCGCTGCGAACCAAGGTCACACGACTCGCCGCCAGTAGTGCATTGCCGGCCGACGGTGCCGGTTTGATTGCGCAAGCCGCCCCTGCCGGCAGCGCCGCGCAGGACACGAACCTTCCGGCCCCGACCAACAGCGCAGGGACCCTGCAGGAGATCGTGGTGACGGGCATCCGCGCGTCGCTGCAGCGAGCTCTGCAGATCAAGAAGTTGTCGGTGGGCGTGGTGGATGCGATTTCTGCCGAGGACATTGGACAGTTCCCGGACGCATCGGTGGGTGAGGCCATCGGGCGCATACCCGGCATTACCGTCAACCGCGGCTCCGTCAACCAGATGGCCGGAGGCGGTGCTCCAACTGCGACCGGCAACGTGACGGGCATCACCGTTCGCGGATTTGGCACGCAATTCAACGAGGTCCTGGAGTCGGGCCGCACGATCGCCTCGGGCAACGGCCAGAACTTCGATTTCAGCGCGATCGGGGCGAACTACCTCGGCGAGATAGACGTCCTCAAGACTCCGGACATGAGTCTGTCCAGCGGGGCCATCGGCGCGACGATCAACATCAAGTTCCCCAATCCCTTCGATCATCCCGGCCTTCACGCCCAGACCTTCGTGCAAGAGAGCGACCACGATCTGGACGGCGGGATGAGGCCTTCCTTCGGCGGATTGCTGAGCGACACTTTCGCCGATGGCAAGTTCGGTATCCTGATCGACGCGGACTACTCGGACGACCATATCCTCGGCCACCATCAGGATATCGTGGGCTGGAAGGGCACTCACCTGCCCTGCTCATCGTTCGCGAACCCTGCTGCTTGCACGCCCGACTCCACCGGCGCCAGCGTCAACCCGCAGTGGTTCCCGCAGGACATGGCCATGTACCTGGAACGCACCGACTCCCGGCGCAAGGACGGGCGCGTGGCGTTTGAGTGGCGTCCGTCGGACGCGGTGCTGGTAACGATCGATGACAACTACTCGTCCGACAATGAGCACATGGATCGTTGGCAGCGCAGCACCTGGTTCGGTGCCTTCCCCAACGCGACCGTCGACTCCAACGGCACGATCACCAATTTCAACTACACCGGCCCGACTGATTTCAATGCCTTCGTGACCAACATCTACTTCGTGACCAACACGCCGGGTATCAATGTCCAGTGGGACATGAGCGACGACTGGTCTGCGGAGTTCGATGCCGATCAATCGGTATCGAAGCTCAACCCGAACGGCGGCCTCAGCCAGATCGACGCCGACACCGGCTATGGCAATACGCTGAACAACTACACCGGCGGCCTGGCGCTCAACTCCAACGGCAACGTGCTGCCCTACTGGACCGGCTATGGTCCGGGCGCCGTGGCCTCGGGCTCCTCCGCCGTCGCATCGCCGAACGCCAACGGATTGAATCCGTTCATCGTCGGCTCGCACGTGATCGTGAACGGGATCCAGGAGAACACGGACAAGATCAACGAGGTGAAGCTCGATGCCACCTGGCATAAGGACAGCACCAAGGTGAACTTCGGCGCCCAGTTCGAGGATGACACCTGGAACTCGCACTCGATGGATACGCTGCAGAACAACTACTGGCAGCTCTGGTCGGGCTACGGACCGGCCTCGGGCAACAAGAGCGGTCAGGCGCTGCCGTCGTCGTTCTTCACGGCGGTGAACCTCGGCACCTGGATGCCAGGCTACAGCGGCGGAGGAAACCTGCCCGGAAGCCTGCTCGAGTACAATCCGTACACGGTCGTCAACTACCTGCTAGGGAAGCCGATCAATGCGGGCTTCAAGGCCAGCAGTGGCTATCCCGCTTATACCGGAGGCTTTCCCCAGCCCGGCCTGAACTACGGCACGGTGCAGCACGTCGATCGCCAGAACTACTCGCCCTTCGTCACCGCGGAGCAGAACGTTCCGCTCGGTGACATGACCTTGAAAGTCGATCTGGGACTTCGCTACCAGAAGACCAAAGTGGACATCTTTGGACTCGGGGCGACGGTGCAGAGCGTGGCCTGGTCGGGACCCGGCGATGCCACGGCGTACCAAATCAACCTGACCACTCCCGCGAAGACGACGAGCAACAACTCCTACGGCTACTTCCTGCCGGCGCTCGACCTCAACCTGATGGTCACGCCGGACCTCAAGGTGCGGGCCGACTTCTCCCGGACCGAGACGCCGTCGGTCAACAGCCAGCTCATTCCCGGGATCACCTATAGCGGGCGGGTCAACGCACTCAGTGCGACCGGCCAGAACCCGAAGCTGTTACCGTATCTGGCGGACAACTTCGATCTTGGGGCTGAGTGGTACTACGCGGAGAACGACTACGTATCGTTGGACGGCTTCCTCAAGCACGTCACCCAGTTCCCGGTCTCGAGCATTACGCCTGTTGAGTTTCCCAACATCCTCGATCCTGCTCCGGCCATCAATCCCTTGACGGGCGGACCGCTGTCGAACACCTCCGGTAAACCGATGGTGTTCCAAGAGAGCACCATCGTCAACGGCCTCTCTGCCAACGTCACCGGATTGGAGGCAACCTGGCAGCAGATGTTGATGTACGGGTTCGGGCTCCAGATCAACGGGACCTACGCGCACAGCAACAGGAACTTCAACGCCACTACCTACACCAGCAACCAGTTCGCGCTGCCGGGCGTCGGCAACTCGGCGAACCTCATCGCCTTCTACCAGGCGCACGGATTGCAGGCTAGAATCGCACTGCAGTGGCAGGGCAGCCAGTTGCTCACGCTGGGTCAGGAGCAGAGCGGTGGAGCATTCGGTAACGAACCGGTGTACCTGGCGTCCTCGACCAACTTGGATTTCAGCAGCACCTACGACCTGACCAGCAACGTGAGCGTATATTTCGAGGCGCTGAATCTCACGGATAGCGTCTACCATACCTACGGGCGCTTCAAGAACCAGACCTTGAACCTCGTGGACTTTGGACGCTCGTACACGCTGGGGGTGCGCGCCAAGTTCTAAGATGGTGCAAGCCGTCAAGGCGGTCGTCATCGTCGGCGGAGGAACTGCCGGCTGGCTCACCGCAGGCATCATCGCCGCCCGCCATCAGGCTCGGATGAAGGCGGGCGGCTTCTCCGTGACGCTGATCGAGTCTCCGGACATCAAGATCATCGGCGTCGGGGAGGGGACGTGGCCGACGATGCGCTCATCCCTGGAAAGGATGGGCGTGTCGGAGACTGCGCTCTTCAGGGAGTGCGATGCCGCTTTCAAGCAGGGAGGAAAATTCGCCGGTTGGACGACCGGGGCGCAGGATGACGCTTACTATCATCCGCTCATGGTCCCGCAGGGGTTCTCTCAGGTGAATCTCGTGCCCCACTGGGTACGCGAGGGCCAGGGGCGAAGCTTCTGCGATTTCGTGAGTCCGCAGGGGCGGCTGTGCGATGAAGGGTTGGCGCCGAAGACGATCACCCACGCGGAGTACCGTGGGTTGGCCAATTATTCCTATCACCTGGACGCAGGGAAATTCGCTCCCTTCCTCGCCAAGCATTGCACCGAGAAGCTCGGCGTCCGCCACGTCCTCGCCGATGTGGTGCAGGTCAACCAACGGGAGTCCGGCGATATCGAGAGCGTGCTGACGAAGCAGGCCGGGGAGATCCTGGGTGATCTCTTCATCGATTGCACCGGCTTCGCGGCGCTGCTCATCGGCAAGACGCTCGGTGTCGGATTCAAGGGTTGCAGCGATGTTCTCTTCTGCGATACCGCTCTTACCGTCCAGGTGCCGTTCGACGCCCCCGATGCGCCGATGGCCTCCCAGACCGTCTCGACGGCACAGCAGGCCGGATGGACCTGGGACATCTGCCTGCCTACCCGGCGCGGCATCGGCTATGTCTACTCGAGCCGCCACCAGAGCGAAGAGGCGGCGCGCGAGACGCTGCTGCGGTACGTCGGCCCGGACCACGAGCACCTGCCGGTGCGAAAGATTCCGATCCGCGCTGGCCATCGCGAGACCTTCTGGAAGAACAACTGCGTCGCGGTCGGGCTCGCGAGCGGCTTTCTCGAGCCGCTCGAGTCCTCGGCCATCGTCCTCGTCGAGCTTTCCGCCAAGCTCATCGCGGAGCAGATGCCGGCGTGCCGCGAGGTGATGGACATCATCGCGCGGCGCTTCAACGAGGTGACGATGTATCGCTTCGGCCGCATCGTCGATTTCCTGAAGCTGCACTACGTGCTCACGAAGCGCACCGATACGGCTTTCTGGCGTGATAATGTGGATCCGGCCACCGTGCCGGACCGGCTGCGGGACCTGCTGATGCTGTGGAAGTACCAGTCGCCCTGGTTCTTCGACGAGCTCGATCGGCTGGAGGAGGTCTTCCCCGCGGCCAGCTACCAGTACGTGCTCTACGGCATGGGTTTCAAGACCCAGGTCGCACCGGAGGATACGGTCGAGACCGCACTGGCCGCCTCACGGCTTCTGAAGGAGAATGAGCGGGCGACGGGTGAGATGCGCGCGCGCCTGCCGAAGAACCGCGAGCTCTTGAACAAGATCTACGAGTACGGACTGCAGCCCGTCTGAGGTCCGTCCAAGACCTGGATTTCGCAGATGACCCAGATCGTTCCGCTGAACAAAGAGACCCACAAGTCGCTGAAGGTCGATGCGCGGGCTTCGGCGGCCTACGGTGACAATCAGCGCTTCGCGCACGTGATCGTCAGCGAGTTTCCGCAGCTGGTCGTGCATTACCCGCTCCTTTTCTCGAAGGACGCGAATACCGGCGAGTTCTACTGCGGGGCCATGCTCGGATTCGATGAGGGAGAGAATCTCTTTCTCGATGAGTGGCGCGATCTGCAGTTCTACCGGCCTTTGGGCCTGCAGCGCGTCCCGTTCTACGCGCACGGGCCCGACGTCGCGATCGACCTGGATCACCCGCGGGTTGGCGTCGAGGACGGCAAGGCGCTCTTCACCGAGCACGGGCAGCCCACACGGTACCTGCAGAGCATCATCTGGGCCTTTCAGGACCTGAAGCCTGGGATCGAGGTGACGCGGCACTTCATTGCCCGCCTCCTCGAGCTGAAGCTCATCGAGCCGGTGGAGATCGAGGCAGAGTTCGACGACGGCAGGATCATCAACTGCGAGGGGCTCTACACCGTCAACCAGGACACTCTCAGCACGCTGCCGGACGCGGCCGTGGTGGAGCTCTTCCGGCGCGGCTACATGCGTCTCTGTCACTACATGATCGCCTCGCTCAAGCAGTTTCCGGAGCTGGCGCGCAAGAAGAACGGACGTATCCTGGAGAGCACCGAAGGACTCGCGGTGGTGCGCGCATCGACGCACGGCTGAATTTCCGTTTTGCCGCTCCCGCCGGCGCGCTGCGCGGTGACCCATGACGCTCTCGCCCCAGGAGAGCGCCGACCGGGACTTCGATGCGGAGCGCTTCCAACTCGAGGTGGTCGCGGGGTGCAGACCCGTGGTTCTACGCGGTCTCATCGCCGATTGGCCGGTCGTGCGGGCGGCGCGGGAATCCCCGGCGCGGCTGAAGGATTATCTATCGGGGCTCGATGTCGGCGGGCGCGTGGAGGCCTATCTGGGCAATCCCGAGATCGCGGGCAAGTACTACTACGCGCCGGATTACAAGGGATTCAACTTCGAGCGGCGCATGATGACGCTGGCCGAGGCGCTGCGAGTCATGGTGGACTCGCTTGATCGTGTCGATGCGCCATCGATCTACGTCGGCTCGGTGCCGACGGGCGACTCGCTGCCGGGCTTCGCCTCCAGCAACCCCATGCCGTTGCTCGCGCCCGGGGTGGGTCCGCGCATCTGGCTCGGCACGCGCTCGAACGTCTCCTGCCATCACGACACCTTCGACAATCTCGCCTGTGTGATCGCAGGCAGGCGTCGCTTCACACTGTTTGCGCCCGACCTGATTGGCAAACTCTACGTCGGTCCCATCGACAACACGATGGCCGGCGCTCCTGTCAGTCTAGCTGCGTCGGCGGACGGTCCGCAGGACGGGGATTTCCCGCTCTTCGAGGAAATTCGGGATCAGGCGCTCAGGGTCGAGCTCGAGGCGGGGGACGCGCTCTATCTGCCCAAGCTGTGGTGGCACAAGGTGGAGTCACTCGCCCCCGTCAATGGCCTCATCAATTATTGGTGGGATGCTTTCAGCGCCGGGCCCGATGCGCCCTATGCGAGCATGCTTCTCAGCATGATCGCGATCGCGGAGCGGCCGCCTGCCGAGCGCCAGGCATGGAAGGCGTTCTTCGAGCACTACGTATTCCGCACCAGAGGCCACCCCCTGGCGCACTTGCCGCCGGAACAGCACGGGCTGCTGGGGCCCCTGAAGCCGGAGAACTACGCGCGGATCCGCGCTCGGGTCATGCACATGCTGCGGGGCGGCTGAACCCGGGAATAAAGGGTCCGCAGGGCCTGGCGGCCGATGACAACCGGCCGGCTAAGGGGCATGCTGCTCGGCAGGGTAGTCACCGAGGGCGCCCCAAGACTCCCCTATGGATGGGAATGACGTCATTTCGGCCCGACCGGCCCCTCCTGGGGGGCAAGAGAGCCTGCGTGCCTCGTGGTCGCGGCGGCGCTTGATCACCACCGGGTTCCTGCCTCTGGCATTCGCATCCGTGCTTCCCCCGGCCTTTGGGCGGGAACGGCTCGAGCGCGCACCCCGCGTGACGCAGGCGAATGGCGCACCTCCACCTTCGCCTGCTGCTGGAGAGTCAGGCTCGCTGGCTTCGGCGACCGACCTGACCGGAAGACTGACCACCCCGGTGAGAATCAATGGCTACGGGGTCTATCGCCTGATGGTAGACACGGGGTCCGAGCGGACCATCATTGCAGCAGACATCGCCGAGCGACTGGCGCTGCCACGCGGCCGCAAAGTGCTCGTCCAGGGAATCGTCCGCGGCGAGCCTGCATGCCTCGTCGAGATCCGACAGCTGGAAATGGGATCTCTCGTCTGTCCGCGGCTGGAGGTGCCCACGTTGCCGCGCGTCATGCTGAATGGAGACGGCTATCTCGGCCTCGACGTGCTCGATGGGCGGCGGGTGATCTTCGATTTCGGGGCGAGAACGCTGACGATCTTGCGACCTAAAGGCTTCTTCTCGGCGTTCTGGACACGCAACGATGAAGTGCGCGTTCCCACGCTGGGCGATTCAGGGCGCCTGCGGGCCACAGACTGCGTGATCGACGGTATCCATGCTGCCGCCTTTCTCGACACCGGCGCCGAAGTATCAGTCATCAACCAGGCCTTATATGCGGCTCTGCAACGGCACAACCCCGTGTCGACCCTACGGACTACGGAAGCCCTGACCGGAGTGACTGGCGGCAGTGTCGTGGGAATCACGACCCTGCTCGCCAGGATCACCCTCGGCGAATTGGTTCTGACGTACGCTACCGCGGTGGTCGCCGATCTGCCCGTGTTCAGCATCTGGGGTTTGAGTAAGCAACCGGCCCTGCTCATCGGCATGGACTGCCTGCGGCGCTGCACGCGTGTCTCGATCGACTACGGACGCAAGGAGTTGCGGTTCGAGATCACCAGCTCACAGATTCCGCAAGGCATGCTGTCGCTCGCGAGCTGATGCCTAGCCGGCCGCCGCGGCGCAGTTTTCGGCGATGAACTCCTGATGCGACGGCATTTTCGCAGCGCAGTTCGCAACGACTTCACGGACTTCATCGAGCGCCAGTTGCGCCTGCTCGTCGCTCAGGCTGTCGGCGATCGGGTCGTAGCCGGCCGGCTGAACGTTCTGGCCGGTGAGCAGGTAGAACCAGCTCTGGACGGTAAAGAGCTCCCGGTCGTCGCGCAGCAGGCGGCCGTGGCTGCGGAACAGCTCGACTCGCTCCTTCAGGCCATCGGGCATCGCCGTGGCGCGGCAATGCTGCCAGAACTCTCCCGGCCGCTCCGTCAGGTGATAGTGGGCCACGATGAAATCGCGGGCGTGCTCGTAGTCGAAGGCGAGCTGCCGGTTGTATCGATCGATGTCGACCTGTCTGAAGTTGCGATCGGGAAAGAAATTCAGCAGGACGAAAATGCCGCGCTGGATCAGATGAATGCCCGTCGACTCCAGCGGCTCGAGAAAGCCCGCGGAAAGGCCGATGGCGACACAATTCTTGTTCCAGCTGAGCCGGCGCCGGCCGGTGGTGAACCTGAGCTGCAGTGGATCGCGCAGCGCCCGTCCCTCGAGCCCCGACATGAGGATGTTCTGCGCCTCATCGTCCTTCATGAACTGACTGCTGTAGACGTACCCGTTGCCCACGCGATGCTGCAGGGGAATCCGCCATTGCCAGCCCACATCCCGCGCGGTGACGAGGGTGTGCGAGGAAAGCGGACCCGTGCGCTCGCAGGGTACGGCCACGGCGCGGTCGCAAGGTAACCACTGCGTCCAGTCCTGGTAACCGGTTTTGAGCGCTCCCTCGATCAGCAGGCCGCGAAAGCCGGTGCAGTCGATGTAGAGGTCGGCCGCGACCCGCTCGCCGCTGGCGAGCGTGACCGACTCGATGAAGCCATCCTCCGGCCTGAGCGTAACGTCCTGAACCTTGCCTTCGGTGCGCAGGACGCCCTGGGCCTGCGCGTGGGTGCGCAGATAGGCGGCAAACAGGTTGGCATCGAGATGCAGAGCGTAAGTGATCGTCTCCAGGGGCGAATTAGCGGCGCGGACCGGGCGCATGAACTTGCCGTGGCGCGCGCCGACGGCTTGCAGCGAGTACTCCTCCAGCGATGCAGCCGCGCCGCGTTCCGCGCGCTTGTGCCAATACGCGCAGAACGGCACCCCTCGTTTTGCGAGGCCCGTAGGGCCAAAGGGGTGAATATAAGAATGCCCTGGCCGCGTCCAGTCATTGAACACGATCCCGAGCTTGAAGGTGGCCTGCGTACGGCGCGCGACCTCGTTCTCATCGAAGCCGAGCGTGCGGATGTACTCGATGATCGGCGGAATCGTCGCCTCTCCGACGCCGACGGTCCCGATATCCGCCGATTCGATCAGCCGGATGCCGCCCCGCAGCCGCGGGAAGAATCGCGACAGCGTCGTCGCGGCCATCCAGCCCGCGGTTCCTCCACCGATGATTGCGACGCTGCGGATTGGATCGACGGGCATGGGGCCTCACCGGTGCTGTATCGACGACACTCGATGTGGCATCGAGCCGCGAGAACGTCCGGCCACGCAAAGCCCAGGCCGCCTCGCGGCGGCAGAAGCGGTTGCCGGGTACTCCCTAATACTTGCAGTGCCTGGCGATGATACTCTCCGCCAGCTCCTGCCGGCCTGACTTCGGGGTCGGGTCGAGACCCTTCTCCGCGGCGAGATCGGCGAGCGTCGCGAGGTCGATCGCGCCGCTCTCGATGCGCGCGCCGAGCTCGCTGTCCCAGCGCTGATACCGCTCCTGCCGCAGTCGAGCGAGCTTGCGCTCCGTCACGATGTCGGCGGCGGCCAGCAGAGCGCGCGCGAGGGTGTCGATGCCGCCGATATGGGCGAGGTAGAGATCGTCGGGGTCCACGGACTGGCGGCGCAGCTTTGCGTCGAAGTTGAAGCCGCCGGTGGCGAAGCCCTTGTCCTCGAGCAGCTGGATGAAAGCCGGCACCAGCTCCTGCGCGTTGTTGGGGAACTGGTCGGTATCCCAGCCGTTGCGCGGATCACCGCGATTGATGTCGATGGAGCCGAAAATGCCGTAGGCGCGCGCGGCGTTCACTTCGTGCTCGAAGTCGAGGCCGGCAAGCGTCGCGTGGTTGACCTCGATGTTGACGCGCACTTCTTTCGTCAGGCCATACTTCTGCAGGAAGGCGAACACGGCGGCAACGTCCCGGTCGTACTGGTGCTTGGTGGGCTCGAAGGGCTTGGGCTCGATGAGGATCGTGCCTTTGAAGCCGATGCGGTGCTTGTGCTCGACGACCAGGGAAAGGAAGCGTCCGTAGTGATCGAGCTCGCGCTTCAAGTCCGTGTTGAGGAGGGAGTCGTATCCCTCGCGGCCGCCCCACAGCACGTAGTTCTCGCCACCCAGGCGGTGGGTGGTATCCAGGCAGGCGCGCACCTGCGCAGCGGCCCAGGCGTAGACCTCGGGGTCCGGGCTCGTTGCCGCGCCGCCCGCATAGCGCGGGTGGCTGAAAAGATTCGCCGTGCCCCAGAGGAGCTTCATGCCGGTCGCAGCCATCTTGTGCTGCATCTTCTCCGCGAGAGTCTTGACGTTGCGGTCGTGCTCCTTCACCGATGCCGCTGTCGCCATCGCATCGACGTCGTGGAAAGTGAAGTAGGGAATGCAGAGACGCGTGAAGAAATCGAAGGCGGCCTCGAGCTTCTCGTCCGCCATCTCCTGGGTGATCTTCGGCGCGAGCCAGGGACGCGGCAGAGTGCCGCCGCCGAAGATATCCTGGCCCGGCCAGTTGAAGGAGTGCCAGTAACAGACGGCGCACCGCAGCCAGTCTTCCATGCGCTTGCCGAGGACCTTGCGGTCCTTGTCGTACACCCGGTAGGCGAATTCGTTCGCCGTCTCCGGACCCTCGTAGCGGACCGGCTCGATGTTGGAAAACAAAGTCATGAGGAAAACTCCACGAATGTATTCTTGAGATCCCGATAAAGCCGCTGGAAGGTGCGGCGGCGGCTGGCGAGCAGCGCCGAGAGCGCGGTGTCCGGCTGGACGACCCGCTCCACGGGCGGCGCCGTGCAGACTTCCTCTTCCGCGCCTTCACCCGCGGCCAGACGGGCCAAGCGCGCGGCCCCGAGGGCCGCCCCGACCTCGCCGCCGGCGCGATACGTGAGCGGGCGGCGCAGAGCGGCAGCAATCAAACGCCCCCAATACGGCAGCCGGGCGCCGCCGCCGGTGACGCTGATTTCACCCACCGGGTCGCTCTTTTCCGTAAGGACATCGAGACCGTCCGCGAAAGCCAACGCAACGCCCTCGAGCACCGCTCCGGTGAGCTCCGCTGGAGTCGTATCCGGCCGCAGGCCGAAGAAGACACCCCGGGCGCTGGGGTCGTTGTGGGGCGTGCGCTCGCCGGTGAGGTACGGCAGGAAGAGGGCCGAATGACGGCTGAGGCCATGAGCCTCGGCCTGGGCGACGAGTCCCGGCAGGTCGGCCGAGCCGACGAGCTGCGCGACCCAGTCGAGCGTGCTGGCCGCGCTGAGCATCACTGACATCTGGTGCCAACGGCCGGGCAGACAATGGCAGAAGGCGTGCGCTGCTCGCTCCGGATTCGGACGGAAGCGGTCCGTTACCACGAAGAGCACGCCGGACGTCCCAAGCGACAGGAATGCCTGCCCCGAACGCACCACGCCAAGGCCGACGGCGCTCGCGGCATTGTCTCCGCCGCCACCTGCGACGACAACACGCGGGATGCCCAGTGCTGAGGCAGCCTCCGCAGTGACAGTTCCCGATGGGGCGGAGCCTTCGACGAGCCGCGGCATGTGCGCCCGGCTGAGATCGGTCGCGGCGAGCATTGCATCGGACCATTCACGCCGGCCCACGTCCAACCAACCGGTGCCAGCGGCATCGGACATGTCGCCGACCTTGTCACCGGTCAGGCGCAGGCGGACGTAGTCCTTCGGCAGCAGTACGCAGGCAGTGCGGCGAAAGATGTCCGGCTCGTGCCGGGCGACCCACAGGAGCTTCGGCGCAGTGAATCCCGGCATCATGATGTTGCCGGTGATGGCGCGGGAGGAGGGCTCCCGGCGCTCGAGCTCCAGACACTCCTCGGCGGAGCGCCCGTCGTTCCAGAGGATGGCCGGCCGCAGCGGACGGTCCTGCGCATCGAGCAGCGTCGCCCCGTGCATCTGGCCCGAGAGACCCACCGCGCGCACGCTCGCGCGAGCCGCGCCCGAGAGGCCTTTGACGGCGCGCACCGTCGCCTGCCACCAGGCCTCGGGATCCTGTTCCGAGAACCCAGGGGCCGGCCGGCTGACCTCGAGCGGGGCGGAAGCAGAGGCCGAGACGGTGCCTTGCTCCGTCAGGAGCACAGCCTTGACACTCGAGGTGCCGATGTCGATGCCGAGATACAGGCGCGGCGCTCCAGTCGGGGATCTCCGGGCGCGATGGTAGCGGTATCAGATCGCGGGTGTCAATTAGGGTCGGCGGCGTGGCCGGGCCCCTGCAAAAGCGGTCCTGTGATACGCTCTTGCGCAGCTGAACATGGACTGGCGCATCGGGCACCTGCTCGCGCGCTGGATGGGCCACTTTCCACTTTCCCCGTGGGTTTGCCGTGCCGAAGACCGCAGCCCCCTGCACACTCGAGCTCCGGCCCCGGGCGGCCGGCGCTACCCTCTTGCGCTGGCTCTACGATGAGATCCGGCTCGCCATCGTCGAGGGCAGGCTGACAGAGGGAGCGCGATTGCCTTCTACCCGCGGTATCGCGCGGCAGTATCGCGTCGCGCGCGGGACGGTGGTTGCGGCGTTCGATCATCTGATTGCCGAGGGGTACATAGAAGGGAGCGTTGGGAGCGGCTCTTTCGTGCGTCGAATGACAGCGCTGTCATCCGCGGCCGGATCTGCAGCGACGCGCGCGCGCCAGCGCCCTACTGTAGCGGCACCCGCACTCTCTGCCCGCGGCCGGCGCCTGGCGAGCCATCCTTTTCCGCTATCTTGGGAGGGGCGCGACCCGCAGGAGCTCAGCTTCCTCGGCGATCTGGCCGCGCTCGAGGCATTCCCGATGAGGACCTGGAGCCGCATCACCGCGCGCTGCCTGCGCCGCGCGGCCGCCGACCGGCTGCTGCATCACGGGTCGATCTGTGGACTGCCGGCGCTGCGCGCGGCGATCGCGGCCCAGACCGGGCTGACGCGAGGCGTGAAATGCACCGCCGAGCAGGTGGTAGTCACCACCGGAACGCAACAGTCGCTCGATCTGATCGCGAGGCTCCTCCTCGATGAAGGCGACCGCGTCTGGATGGAGGATCCCGGATACCCTGCGATCACCCGCCTGCTGCGCGCGCTGGGCGCGCAAGTCATCGGTGTGCCGGTGGACGAGGAGGGGCTCGACTGTGCCGCCGGCACGCGGCGCGCACGTCTGGCAAAGCTGGCCTATGTGACGCCGAGCTGCCAATTCCCGCTGGGAAATGCGATGTCGCTGCAGCGGCGCCTGGACCTGCTGCGGTGGGCGGCAGAGGCAGGAGCGCTGATCTTCGAGGACGACTATGACAGTCAGTTGGGTCTGGCCGACCGGCCGCTCGTCGCACTGCAGAGCCTCGACCGGACGGGCTGTGTGGTGTATTCCAACAGCTTCAGCAAGATGCTCTTCCCGTCGCTGCGGCTCGGGTTCTTCATCGTTCCGGAGCGTTTCGTCGACGCGGTCACGGCCGCGCGCTCGGTGCTGGAACGGTTCCCGCCGGTGTTGGAGCAGGCGGTGCTGGCGGAATTCATCTCGAGCGGGCACATGGAGCAGCACATGCGGCGCATGCGCGAGCTCTACACCGGCCGGCTGCAGGCGCTGACCGAGGCGGTACGGCACGAGATCCCGGATGTCATGGACCTCGCCCCCATTCGCTCCGGCCTGCAGATCGTCGGTTGGCTCCCCAAAGGCATGGACGATGTCGAGGCGTACCAGGCAGCCTTCGCGCAGAACATCTACTGCGCACCGCTTTCCCGGCTCACCATCGATCGCCCGCTGCCTCCGGCCATGGTGCTTTTTCCTGCCGCAACTGACGTGCGTACCATCCGGAGTCGCGTCGAGCAGCTGGGAGAGATCCTGCGGACCTTGCGCGGCGGCCGTGCGGCGGTGGCCAATGCCTGAGGGATTCCAGTAACGGTCCAGTGGTCTGCCTGGCCGCGAGCCTCGCCACTACCTTCGCCCTTTGGGGACGCGCTAGGGTGTGCGAGGGGCGCACAGCCGTCTCCAAGCGGGGGCGGCGTCCGACGCTCAGCGGCGACGCGGGCGCTTCGACGGATCTCATCCTCGAGGCCTCTCGAGAATGAAGACAGGCCTGAGCGGGATGTCGATCGAGGGCGTGGGCG
Organism: Steroidobacteraceae bacterium; assembly: GCA_025451845.1. Lineage (GTDB taxonomy): Bacteria > Pseudomonadota > Gammaproteobacteria > Steroidobacterales > Steroidobacteraceae > 13-2-20CM-66-19. Next base: position 27,333 of record JANWJS010000009.1, on the reverse strand, counting down.
TCAGCTTTCCGGGCCGGGTGGATCCACAAACCGATCAGTTCCTCTTCGCCCCCAACCTGCACTGGCGCGACTTCGATCTCAAGGGTGCCATCGAGAAGGGCATGAAACTGCCCGTGTACGTCGCGAATGCGGTGATCGCGTGCCTGCTGGCGCAGCTGACCTTTCACCCTGATGAGGGCAACCGCAACGCGGTCCTCATCACCACCGCCGAAGGGGTTGGAGCGGCCATCTACGCCAACGGCAGCATCATCACCGGCCAGGATGGAATGGCGGGCGAGTTCGGCCACTGACGGCGACTTGGCGCGCCTGCGCGGAGCAGCCGCGCTCGTCTTTCAACGCCGGTCCTAGTATGCCCTCGGACGCGCAATCAGCGCGTGACCTCGAGGGTCGCGCGCTTGAGGTTCACGGAGTCCGGGCCTGCCATGACCTCGAATGTGCCGGGCTCGACGCGGTAGCGCAGGTTCTCGTCCCAGATGGCGAAGTCATCCCGGCCGAGCTCGAAGCGCACCTGGGCCGAGGCGCCCGCCGCCAGCGACACCCGCTTGAACCCCCGCAGCGCTTGGGTCGGCTCCGTCACGGAAGTGACGAGCTCGTGCAAATAGAGCTGGACCACCTCATCGCCGGCAACCTTACCGGTATTGCGGACGCTCACGTTGACCGTCACCTTACCGTTGGATGGAATGCTGGCGGCCGAAAGCACAGGCGGCCCTACATCGAAAGTGGTGTAGGAAAGTCCGTAGCCGAAGGGGAAGAGGGGCGAGTTGTCGGCGAATTGATAGCCGCGGTGAGCGCTGGGCTTCTCGTCGTAGTTGTAGGGCACGAAGCCCACGGACCGCGGGATGGTGACGGTGAGTTTACCGCCCGGGTTGGTCTTCCCGAAGAGGACATCCGCCATGGCGGTGCCGCCTTCCTGACCCAGGTACCAGCCCTCGATGAGGGCGTTGGCTTGGTGCGCGATCTCACCCACGGCGAGCGGGCAGCCATTGATCAGGACGACGACGACCGGCTTGCCGAGCGCGAACATTGCGTCGGCGAGTTGCTGCTGCTGATCGATGAGCGCCAGGCTGTCGCGATCGCCCAGGTGGTTGTCCGCCCAGCCCTCGCGGCAAAGAGCGCCGCGGGTGCCGATGGCGAGCACGATCTCGTCGGCAGACTGGGCGACGCTCACCGCCTGCCGGATGAGAACGTGGTTCTGCGCTGGCGTCGGGAGCACGACCTGATCCGTGTACTGGTCGCCGCTTGCGACGAGCTTGACCCCCGGCGCGTACACCACGTGGACGCTGTGGCCCACGAGACTGCGGATGCCCTGCAGGATGCTCTGCGCGTGGGCGGGCACTTCGGAGTAGCCCCCGAGCCGGGCAACGCCCGCGTTGGGGCCAATTACGGCCAGGGTGCGGATGCGATGGGTATCGAGCGGCAAAGTCCCATCGTTCTTGAGGAGAACGACACTCTCCTGCGCCGCTTTCACCGCGAGTGCTCGCGCTTCGGCGTCATCCGTGATTTTCTCGGCGTAGCTCGCGTCGGCGTACGGATGCTCGAAGAGACCGGCGAGGAACTTGAGCCGCAGTACGTGGCGCGCGGCGGTATCGATTTCGGCCTGCGTCACCTTTCCTTGGGCGAGCGCCTGGGGCAGGTTGGCGTAGGCCTCGCCATCCGGCATGTCATTGTCGACCCCGGCCTCGAGCGCGCGGACCGCGGCATCGGTCAGATTACCCGCCACGTGATGCAGCGACATGAGCTGTTCGATGCCCTCATAGTCGCTGGTCACGACGCCTTGGAATCCCCACTGCTTGCGCAGCACGTCGGTCAGCAACCAGCGGTTGGCGTGGGAGGGAATGCCGCCGATCTCGTTGTACGAGGCCATCACGACCTGCGCGCCGGCCTGCTGAATGGCGGCGTGAAACGGTGGCAGATACATCTGCAACAGCGTCCGCCGGGTGACCTCGGCGGGCCCAACGTTGGTGCCCGCTTCCGGGACCTCGTAGGCGGCCATGTGCTTCAGCGTGGCGAAGACACGATCGGGAGCCAACGGCAGCGTGTCCCCCTGGAGGCCGTGCACCTCCGCAACGCCCATTTCACTGACGAGGTACGGATCCTCGCCGAAGGTTTCCTCGATGCGTCCCCAGCGCGGATCGCGCCCCAGGTTGATGACGGGCGTCAGCAGCAACTGCACGCCCCGCGCGCGCGCCTCATGAGCGACTACCGTGTAGATGCGCGTGATGAGGGCGGGGTCCCAGCTGCTGCCGAGCGCGATGGCCTGGGGAAAGCTCGTGGCGTCCCGGGCCATGAAGCCGTGCAAGCCTTCCCCGTGAAAGATCGTGGGGATCCCGAGGCGAGTGTCATCGATCGAGAAGTGTTGAATGGCGTTGACGAACTCCACCGTCTGCGGGACGTCGCGAAAGACGTTCTGCAGCGGGTCATTGGCCTCAAGGGGCACGCGATCGCTGGGCCGGGCCACCTGTCCGATCCCGGACGGGAATACGCGGCTCGCCTTCGCGGGATCGAAGTTGCCGTTGGCATCCTCGATGTCGCTTTTGCGCTGCCAGATACAGGAGATCTGCGCGATCTTCTCCTGCAGGGTCATCCGGGACAGGAGGTCGTTGACGCGCGCATCGACCGCAGCGTGAGGATCCTTGTAGAGCGGTGCATCGGCGGCATGGGCGCCGATGCCGGCCAGGCTCATGGCCAGACCGATGGCCATGGCCACGGGGAGAGCGGATGCGGGTGTGCGGTGCGAGCGCCGGTCGGCGCGTGAGGTTCTGCGATGCGACAAGATCTTCCCCCGGGGTGGTGGCTGCCGTTCCGGCTGCCATGGTACCGATATCATAAAACTAAACCGTCCGGCCGACGACTGTCACCGGCAGCACTGCCGCCACAGCGCTGGACACCACGTCTGGCCGCCGCAAAAGTGCAATTGCGAACGCTACCATTCGCCCGAGGGGGCCGGCTAGGGGGCGGCGGACTTTCACAGCTTGTAGGCCTGCTTGGGCAGGTTGTAGGCGAGGTCGCGCGCGACTTCGACGGCCTCGTCCTCGGGCAGCCGGTGCTCGGCCACCAGGCGAGCGAGGAAGGCGCAGTCGATGCGCCGCGCGACATCGTGGCGGGCGGGGATCGAGAAGAACGCGCGGGTGTCGTCGTTGAAGCCGACGGTGTTGTAGAAACCCGCGGTCTCGGTGGTCTGCTCGCGAAAGCGCATCAGGCCCTCGGGACTATCGTGGAACCACCAGGCGGGGCCGAGCTTGAGGGCAGGGTAGTGGCCGGCGAGGGGCGCGAGCTCGCGGCTGTACGTGGATTCGTCGAGAGTGAAGACGATGAGGGTGAGGGAGCGCTCGTTGCCAAAGCGGTTGAGCAGCGGACGCAGTGCTCCCACGTAATCGGTGCGCAGCGGAATGTCGGCGCCGACGTTGGGACCGAAACGCTCGTAGAGCGATGCGTTGTGGTTGCGCCAGCAGCCGGGGTGGATCTGCAGCACCAGGCCGTCATCCAGGCTCATCCGCGCCATCTCGGTGAGCATCTGCGCGCGGAAGAGCTCCGCATCCGCGCTCTCTGCTGCGCCGTTGCGCGCGGCGCCGAGGACGCGGCCAAAGAGAGATTCCGCTTCGCGCTCGCTCAGGTCCGCGGTGTTCGCTGTCGCATGACCGTGGTCGGTGGACGTCGCACCCATCTGCTTGAAGAAGGCGCGCCGCTGGCGATGCGCGGCGAGATAACCGCGCCAGGAGCTCGTGTCCTCACCCGTGAGCTCGCCGAGACGGGCGAGGCCGGCCGCGAAGCCTGGAGCCTGCGGATCGACGACCGGATCGGGCCGGTAGGCGCTGATGATGCGTCCCTGCCAGCCGCTCGAGCGGATCGCGGCGTGGTGCGCCAGGTCATCGAGCGGCGACTCGGTCGTGGCGAGCACCTCGATGCCGAAACGCTCGAAGAGCGCACGCGGCCGGAAAGCGTCCCGAGCGAGATGCTCGGCGATCCGATCGTAGGTTCGGTCGGCATTCGCAGCACTGAGCGGTGCCTCGGTCTCGAAGACCGCGCTCAGCACCCAGTCGAGCCAGAGCCGGGTGGGCGTGCCGCGGAAGAGGTGATAGTGCGCGGCGAACTTGCGCCAGAGGGTCCGCGGATCGAGGGCCGCCCCGGAAGCCGCGCCCGTCAGCGGCACGACGCCCAGCTCTTCGAGGCTCAGCCCCTGGCTGTAAAGCATCCGCGTGATGTAGTGGTCCGGCGTCAGAAGCAGCGAGACGGGATCGCTGAAGGGAGCGTTGTGCGCGAACCAGCGCGGGTCGGTGTGGCCGTGCGGACTGATGATGGGCAGGGCGCGAATGCTGTTGTAGAGTCTGCGTGCGACCGCACGCACGCCGGGGTCAGCGGGAAAGAGTCGGTCCGGATGCAGTGCGCCGGCCGATTTCCAGTTGGAGTCATCGTTCATGGCAAATCCTCAGTCCGAAGCGCACGGCTCCTCCCGGGACCGGGAGATCGTCGCCGCGCGCGTCATCGTCACGTGTCCGGGGCGCAATTTCGTGACGCTCAAGATCGAGACGCGCTCGGGCGTTTTCGGGGCCGGTGACGCCACGCTCAACGGCCGGGAGCTTGCCGTGGCCGCCTACCTCGAGCACCACGTGATTCCGAACCTCATCGGGCGCGATGCCGGGCGCATCGAGGACACCTGGCAGTTCTTCTATCGCGGCGCGTACTGGCGGCGGGGACCGGTGACCATGACGGCCATCGCCGCGGTGGACGTGGCACTCTGGGACATCCTCGGCAAGATGGCGGCGATGCCACTCTATCGTCTGCTCGGCGGGCGCTCGCGCGACGGCGTGTTGGTGTATGGGCATGCGAACGGCCGCGACATCGAGGAGGCGACCGCGGAAGTCGGGCGGTACATCTCCCTGGGCTATCGCGCGGTGCGCGCCCAGTGCGGCGTTCCGGGCCTCAAGAAGCCCTACGGCGTGTCGCGGCTGAAGGATGCGTACGAGCCCGCGGAGAGCGAGCTGCCGCTCGAGACGGAGTGGTCGACACCGGGTTATCTCGAGATCGTGCCGAAGCTCTTCGCGCGGCTGCGCGCCGAGCACGGCAATGAGGTCGAGCTGCTGCACGATGCGCATCACCGCCTGATGCCCGTGGAGGCGGCGCGGCTGGCGCGTGATCTGGAGCCGCACAGGCTTTTCTGGCTGGAGGATGCGACACCGGCGGACAACCCGGACGGTTTCGAGCTCATCCGCCGCCATTCGGTCACACCGCTCGCGGTGGGCGAGGTGTTCAACTCCATCTGGGACAGCAAGCGGCTGATCGAGGGACGGCTCATCGACTTCATCCGCTCGACGATCGTGCATGCCGGCGGCATCACCCATGTGCGGCGCATTGCGGATCTGGCCGCGATGTATCAGGTGCGCACCGGCTTTCATGGCGCGACGGATCTCTCGCCGGTCACGATGGGGGCGGCGCTGCACTTCGACACCTGGGCGCCCAACTTCGGCATCCAGGAGTACATGCGCCACTGCGAGCAGACGGACGAGGTCTTTCCGCACGATTACCTCTTCCGCGACGGCCGGCTGCATTGCGGCGAGAGCCCGGGACATGGCGTCAGCATCGACGAGAAGCTCGCGGCGCGCTTTCCCTATAGCCCGAAGCAGTTGCCGATCGCGCGCCTGGAAGACGGCTCCATGTGGGACTGGTAAATCTCATCGGGGCACCGGAATATCGGCTGGTGGGCAGCCCGGGGAGTGCCCCGGCGAGCCCTCGACGTAAGGAATACAGAAGGCCTCGTAGTGCGCGAGGGTGTCGGGCGGCGCCGGCACACCTGCCGGCAGCGGGCGATGGGAGATCGACTGGAAGTAGGCGATGCTCGCGTTGCGCCACCATTCGGCGTGCTTCTCCTGGACTGCGAGGAAGTCAGCCGTCAGACGATAGCGTTGACTGTCGACGTAGGGTGATAGCTTGCTCCAGGTCTTGCGGGCCTGTCTGACCCAGTCCACGCCTCGGCCGTAATGCAGCACGAGTGAGTCCCATAGAGTACGTCCCGAGCGCATGCGGTAGTCCCACGAGAGGTGATGGAACCAGAGCAGGAGGTTGTCGGGACAGGCTGCGGCATTGCCGTACTGCGCGGCGAGGCGGGGCGAGTACTGTGCGGTTGCATTGCTCCCGCTCGCTGTCCGATCGAAACCGAGACCCGACGCGTCCGCGCGGCTGTAGTAGGTGCTGCTCCAGTCCGGCGGCATACCCTTCGCCGGCGCCACCCACGGGCCGGGGCCGAAGTGAGTGCCTGCGGCCATCTGACTCGCAAGTCCCAGCGGCGTCATGTAGTCGACCGCGGCCTCGCGCGATCCCAGCATCATCTGCACCACCGGAGCGACGAACCGGCGGTCACTGGTGAAGGTCATCTTGACCCACTCCGCGGCGACCTCTGCCGCCGAGAGGTCGGGATCCCATGCCAGGCGGCCGAACGCGTACCAGTTGGCCTGGTTGAAGATCGATCCGCACCAGCTGCGGGAGGAGCCAGTGTTGGCCACCCCGGCGATCGCCGTCAACCGCTCTCCGTAGAGCGAGCCGTCGATCACCCGCGCTACCGTCGATCCCGCGCCCCGCGTCCAGGTGTCGTCGCGCAGCGCTTCCTCGAAGAGTGGCCCCAGATAGACGAAGCTCGTCCGCTGGCCGAGGTACTCCTTGCTGACCTGCAGCTCGAGCATCAGGTGGGTATGCGGCATCGCGCCGAAGAGCGGGTGGAAGGGCTCGCGCGGCTGGAAGTCTATCGGGCCGTTCTTCACCTGCACCAGCACGTTATCGGCGAACTCGCCGTCGAGCGGCTTGAAGGTGTCGTACGCCTGCCGGGCGCGATCCTCGGAGTGGCTGCCGGTCGAGTAGACGAACGCGCGCCACATGACGATGCCGCCGTGCCGGGCGAGCGCGCGCGCGAGCAGGTCGGCGCCCTGCGCCTGTGTGCGCCCGTAGTCCTCAGGGCCCGGCTGTCCCTCGGAGTTGGCTTTCATCAGGAAGCCGCCGAAGTCGGGGATCTCGCGGTAGATCTCGTTGACCTTGGCGCTCCACCAGGCCTGCACGTGCGGATCGAGCGGGTCGGCGGTTTTCAGCTTTCCCAGGGTGACCGGTGCGCTGAAGGGGGCGGAGAGATAAACCCGCACGCCATAGGGGCGCAGCACGCCTGCCAGCGCCGCGACCTTGTGAAGATAGAGCGGTGTCAGGATGAAGGGAGTCGCGTTGACGTTGTTGAGGACCGCCCCGTTGATGCCGATCGAGGCGCAAGCGCGCGCATAGTCGGTGTAGCGGGGGGAGAGATATTCCGGCAGGCTTTCCCACTTCCAGAGCGAGTCTCCCGCATAGCCGCGCTCCACCGAGCCGTCCAGGTTGTCCCAGTGATCGAGGACTCGGCGGCTGATCCTGGGGCTCGAGGCGATGTCGAGATGATCGACGGGCGCGCGCGTTTGCAGCAGCCGCAGGAAACCAAAGGCGCCATAGAGCACGCCGACATCGGTGTTTGCCGCGATGACGGTGGCGCGATGGCCATGAATCGTGAGCGTGCGGATGAGGTAGCCTTCCCGGCCGGCGGGCCGCAGATCGAGCGCCAGGCCCTTCACCAGCGGGGAGGATGTTGGAGTACCGAAGAGGATGGCGCCGTCCTGCGTGACATCATCCGTGGCGCGAGGTGCCGCGCCCAACAGTCCGGTCAAACCCCGCAGCAGCTCCGCCTGCGCGGCTTGCAGGGTCGGGGAGAGCCCGGAGGCGGCGACCAGCTCCGCCGCGGCGGCGCTGTAGCGTGCTCGCCATTGATGCTCCAGCGGGTCGTAGCGCAGCCAGAGGCGGTAGCCATCGTCGGCACGAGCGCCCGGCGCACCGAGCAGGGCCACCGCGATGACCAGCCAGAGCGCCATCCAGAGGGCCCTGCGCAAGCGGTCGAGCGGTTGCCGCCGAGTCATGAGGACACCCGGCGCAACTTGATCAGCACGACATCATTGGTGCGCATGGGGATCGAGCGCCCGAATCGGCCGCTGGCGCCGACATGGATCGTCATCCTCGCCGCCGGGTCGCCGGTGAGGCGCTGCAGGCGCGCGACCTGCTTGCGAGTCAGGTTGGCCGGCAGACCCCACGCGATGTACTGCGAGTAGGCATCGTTGCGCCGGTAACCGGTGCGGAATGCGCTCAATTCATAACTGCCGGGCTGCAGGTGCGAGATCTCGAGCCTGACGGGCGCCAGAGGCTCGGCGGGATGCAACTGGCGGAAATAGGAGCGATCACCCACCGTCTGGTGCGGCGGCGTGTAGTTCCAGATGAGCCCCGAGAAACCCCCGCCGCCGCGCGTGAGCCACGACTCCGGATCGGAGTTGCGCAGCACCTCGGGTCCGAGCTCGTCGAGGTACTTGTAGGCGAAGAAGGCGCTCTTGCGGATGCCTTCGCGATTGATGAGCCCGAATCCGCCCTGGAACGAGGTGGGCGGCGGACCGGCTTCCTCGAAGAGGTCGGTGTAGGTCCAGTAGCTCATCGCCTGTACGGCGCCCGCGACCCGTTTCAGCTTCTCGAGAATGTAAGGCGCGCTGATGTAGGCGTCATGCACGGGATCGCGAGGGTTGTAACTCGTGCTCCATTCCGTGAAGTAGACCGGTGTCCGCCCCAGGCCTGCGGCATCGACCTGCCGCCGCACCCGCAAGACATCGTCGACGATGGAACCGGCATCCGGGGAGAGCTCGACGTCGCTGTGGCCGCCCGCATCGAGAAAACCTCCGTTGACGCCGTAAGTGTGGGTGGTGATGAAATCCACCGGCACTCCTACCGTGCGCGCGTGCCGGAGAAACTCGGGGATCCAGGCGGCACCCGCGGTGGCGGGACCGCCGACTGCCAGGGCAGGATCGACGGCCTTGATGGCGCGGGCGGTCACGTCATAGAGATGGAAGTAAGCCTGCTGATCCCCCCGAGTCCAGAAACCGTCGAGATTCGGCTCGTTCCAGACCTCGAAGCGCCAGCTTTCGACCTCGGTCCGGCCGAAGTGCGCTTCGAGGTCACGAGCGAAGGCGCGGATCAGCGCAGCCCATTTACCGTAGTCCTTGGGGGGTGAGCCGTTCGCCGTGTAGTAGAAGATGGTTTTGCGGCCCGTCGCGAGAGCCTCAGGCATGAAGCTGATCTCGACGAACGGCTTCATGCCGGCGCGCAGGACCGCGGCGTAGATGGCGTTGATCGTTGAGAAATCGTAGACCGCTGCGCCGTGCGACTCGCGGTAGACATGAGTATGGGTGAAGACGCCGTGAAAGCGGACGTATTTGAAGCCGATCTCACGGCAGACCCGCCGCAGCTGCGCCTGATTGGCCGGGCGCAGCATGAGGGGGCCGTGATCCGCGCCGACGCTATCCTGCCAGAAGAGGTCGCGGGGGCCCTGAACGGCGCTCATGTCGGCGACGAGGGTCCGAGCAGCTGGCTGCGCGTGGGCGTGGGCCAGCGGCAACGCGAATGCAATCGCCGTCGCAACGGCCCGGGCATCATCCAGCTGCGCCATGAGCGCAATATGCGGAATATTCAAACGCCTACGGAGGAAAGTTCGGATTCCGGAACCGCGCCCCATGTCCCCTCCGACCCGACTTGCTGGTATGACTATACGATTCCTCGTATGGCTGGCATCATACTTGGGATTGGTAGCGTCAACAATGACAGCGCTAACCTGCGGCAATCTACACTCGATGGGTGGTTCGCGCGCCACGCACGATGCAATAGAATCGGCGCGCATCATCAAGGGGGCACGAATGACGTCTCATGCGACGCGCTCGCGGCACGCGTGCAACATTCCCGATAGCGTTGTCGGCTCGGCGTTCTGACGGAATCCGATTCCGCTCCCGACCCGTCAGACCGATTGCGGATACGCCTGCAACCCGTGCCACATCGCAGAGGCCCCGGCATCACCATTCGCCCCGCCAAGCGGCTCGCGCTGATCCTGGCACTCGAAGTGATCCTCGGAGGATGGCACTCGGCCCGCGCCCTGGACGCGGCTTTCGATATCAATGAGTACGCCCACACCGCCTGGACCGTCAGGGACGGGTTCTCGCTGGGAAACATCTATGCGATGGCCCAGACGCCTGATGGTTATCTTTGGCTGGGAAGCGAGTTTGGTCTGTTTCGCTTCGATGGCGCTCATGGCGTTTGGCGACCCCCTTCCCGACAGCATCTGGCCAACAATGCTGTCAATAACCTCATGGTCACGCATGATGGCACTCTCTGGATCGGGACGTTTGCCGGTCTGATGACATGGGATGGCCGCAAATTCACTCCGGTGCACGTGTTCGATGGCCGTTTCATCACCGCCCTCTATCAGGATCATGAAGGCACGGTCTGGGTGGGCACCATGGAAACTCCGGCCCAGCTCTGCGCGTTGCGGGATGGCCGTGCACACTGCTACGGAACGAGGGCCGACTTCGGCACGGCGGTTTGGACCGTCTATGAGGATGACTCGGGCACTCTCTGGGCCGGTACACAGACCGGGCTCTGGCGAATCAAACCGGGCCCTGCGCAGCGGATTGCCACGGCAGCGGCCCTGGGAGGGGCGGTGTTGCCGAGCTCGGGGCCGATCGGCCTGACCCGTTCCGGCCCGGGGCGGCTGCTGATCGCCGTGCACAATGCCGGCCTGATGCGCCTCGCCGGTGATGGCCTGAAGCCTTATCCGATCCGGGTCAGCGACTCGAACAGGCTGCTGCGGGACCACGACGGAAGCCTGTGGATCGGAACCATCGAGCGCGGGCTCATCCATATCCACAACGGCCGGACAGACACGTTTACCCAGTCCGACGGCCTCTCGGGCGACATCATCCTCAGCCTTTTCGAGGACCGTGAGGGCAGTGTGTGGGTTGCCACCACCGCAGGGTTGGATCGCTTTCGGGAGCTGCCGGTCAGCACTCTCTCCGTCAGACAGGGGTTGCCGAGCGATGTCACCAGCTCGGTGCTCGCGGCCTCGGACGCGAGTGTCTGGATAGGGACCCATGACGGTCTGACGCGATGGCAGAACGGCAAGGTGAAGACATACCTTCGGGCAAACGGGCTTGCCGATGACTCCGTGCAATCCTTGTTTCAGGATCATTCCGGCCGAATCTGGGCATTCACGGACCGCGGGCTCGGCTACCTCGAGCACGGGCGGTACCGCACCATACCCGGCGTCCCCGGCGGGGAGGTGAACAGTATTACCGGTGACGACACGGGCAACCTGTGGCTTTCGGGGCAACACAGTCTCCTGCACTTGCGCGGCGGCAGGCTGCTCGAGCGGATCCCCTGGTCGGCGTTTGGACGTCAGCAGAATGTCTCGGTGCTCCTTTCCGACCCGCAGCGGGGCGGGCTGTGGCTGGGATTCTGGCAAGGCGGAGGAGTGGCGTATTTCAAAGACGGCCGCGTGCGCGCCTCCTACTCGGCCGCCGAAGGACTCAGTGGGGGCCAGGTCACGGATCTTCGGCTGAAGAACGGTGCGCTGTGGGTGGCAACGATGGGAGGTGTGAGCCGCCTCGAGAACGGGCGCATCGCCACACTCACGAGCAAGAACGGACTGCCGTGTGATCCGGCCATGTGGACCCTGGAAGACAACCAACATTCGCTCTGGGTGTACACGGCTTGCGGTTTGGTACGCATCGCCCGGCCTGAGCTTTCGGCTTGGATCGCACACCCGGGCCGCAGGATCGAGGCGACGGTCCTCGGTCCACAGGATGGCGTGAGATTGCGCAGCATTTCGGCCACCTCGTTCGCTCCGCGTGCCGCCATTGGCGCCGACGGCAAGATCTGGTTTCTATCGGGGGGCGGCGTGCAGGTGCTCGACCCGGGTCACATCGTGTTCAACAGGCTGCCGCCGCCCGTGCACGTCGAGCGGGTCATCGCCGACGGAAAGCTCTACTGGCAGAACTTGCGGGCCGCTACTGTGGCGACTCTGCGCCTGCCGCCGCGAACCCGCGATCTCGAGATCGACTACGCGGCGCTGAGTCTGGTCGCACCGGAGGCGAATCAGTTTCGCTATCGGCTCGACGGCAGGGATCGCCGTTGGTATGACGCTGGCAATCGGCGCTTGGCGCTTTATACCGACCTGCCTCCGGGAGAGTATCGGTTCCATGTCATCGCCAGCAACAACAGCGGCGTGTGGAACGAACGGGGCGCCGCGATCGACTTCTCGATCGCCCCGATGTTCTGGCAGACACCCTGGTTCCGGATCGCATGCGGCGCGGCGTTCGTTGCGCTGCTGCTGGCTGTTTACTGGCTGCGGGCGCGCCAGCTGGCGCTCCAGTTCAACAAGACTCTCGATGCCCGCGTTCACGAGCGTATGCGGATTGCGCGCGATCTGCATGACACCCTGCTGCAGAGCTTCCAAGGCGTCCTGCTGCAGTTCGGAGCCGCGCTGCGCCTGCTGGCAAGAGAGCCGCAGAAGGCGCGCGAAGTCCTGGCGGGTGCGATCGATCAGGCGGGGCACGCGATCAGGGAAGCCCGCGAGGCGGTGCAGGGACTACGCCTGTCCGCCGAGGAGTCGAGTGATCTTGCGGCTCCGATCGCTCGGTTGGCCCAAGAGCTGGCTGCCGAGCGGCAAGACGCCGCGGCGCCATCCGTTCGTGTCGAGGTGCAAGGTACGGTGCGACCGCTGCATCCGATCGAGCGGGACGAGATCTTTCGGATCGCGGCCGAGGCGCTGCGCAATGCCGTCCATCACTCGCAAGGCACCCAGATCGAGGTAGAATTGCGCTACGGAGCGCGTGAGTTTCGGCTGCGCGTACGCGATGACGGGCGCGGAACGGACCCCAAGATTCTCGCGGGGGACCGGACGGGACACTTCGGGCTGAGCGGTATGCGCGAACGTGCCGCGCTCGCGGGCGGGAAACTTGCGCTTTGGAGCGCGACCCATGCCGGGATGGAAGTGGAGCTCATCATTCCCGCATCGAGGGCCTACCCCACCACGCGGCGCCGGGACCCGCCCGCATCGAGCTGAATATGAACACGGGCACGCCCATTCGCGTCCTGGCCGTCGACGACCATCCGATCGTTCGCCGGGGCATCGCGCTACTGCTCTCGACGGAGCCCGATCTCAAACTCGTGGCGGAGGCAGCCAACGGGCACGAGGCCATCCAGCAGTTCCGGGCGCACCGGCCGGACGTGACGCTGATGGACCTGCAGATGCGGGAAATGAGCGGGGTGGACGCGATCAGCGCCATTCGCGGTGAATTTCCGGACGCGCGCATCATCGTTCTGACCACCTATGCGGGTGATGCCCAGGCGCGCCGCGCCATGCAGGCAGGAGCCCGCGCTTACATGCTGAAAGACAGCCTGGAGCGCGCGCTCCTCGATACGATCCGTGCCGTTCATTGCGGTAAGAGATTCGTCTCGCCCGAGGTTTCATACGAGCTTGCCGAGCACGTCGCCGATGACATGCTCACGGAGACCGAAGTGCACGTCCTGCAACTGATAGCCCAGGGAAAACCCAACAAGGAGATAGCGCGAATGATGTCTTCCACGGAGACGACCGTGAAGTGGCAGGTGCGGACGATTCTGTCAAAGTTGGGTGTTCAGGACCGCACCCAGGCGGCGATGATCGGCCTGAGGCGCGGCATCATCGCGCCCTGAGGCCGCCACAAGAGCGGCCCGTACTATCTTTTGGACGGTGCCGCCGGCTACCAGTCCGCTATGGTTGCCGTGCTGTGCGGCGACTCTTCTCAACATTCGCTTCCGGTGCGCCTGGAGTCGGGCTGCTCCTGCTGCGGCTGGCATGCGCCGCCATTCTGCTGGCGCACGCGATCACGGCGCTGCAGCGCGCGCAGGGATTCTCCGGGGTGGTTCTCCAGGTGCCCTCCGCGGCCGTGGGTGTGCTCCTCGCCGCGGGACTCTGGACGCCCGTCGTGGCAGTGCTTGCGGCATGCGATGCGATTCTGGTCGGGTTCTCGCTTCCGGCCGGGTACCGATTCTGGCTGCTGCCTGCGGTGGTGGCGGCGGCCTTGGCGCTGCTCGGACCGGGCGCCTGGTCGCTGGACGCGAAGCTTTTCGGATGGAAGAGGGTCGAGATCGACGGGTCGGTTCCCATGTGATCCGTGAGAGCCATGCCATCGCGTATTCCCACTGTGAGTATCTCGCACCGAGACATGCCGATCCGAGCGTCCGCGCCCGGCGTCGTGACGCGCGCAGTCAGGCCCTTCGGGCGCCCGCAGCTCAAGACACATCAACTTGCATTCCTGGTCCATCTGGATGAGGAGCGCCGGCTGGCGCGGGCGGCCAGCGCCGCCGGTTTGACACAGCCGGCCGCTTCCAAGCTGTTGCGTCAGATCGAGGAGACTCTCGACGTCAAGCTTTTCGAGCGTCATGCCCGCGGCGTCGCGCCCACCCGTTATGGCGAGATCCTCGTTCGCCATGCCCGCTCGGCGCTATCGGAGATCGGGCTCGCGCGCGAAGAGGTTGCGGCGCTGAAGGCTGGACGCACCGGCAAGGCCGCCGTGGGCACCATCGTCGAGCCCGGCGCGAGTCTCCTCCCAACGGCGATAGCAACGCTGAAACAGCGTTACCCCGGCACTCTCGTTCATGTCGAGATCGACGCCAGCCGACTGCTCGTGCAAAGACTTCTGCAAGGGCACCTGGACATGGCCGTCGCGCGCCTGCTCGATGCCGAGGCCGCCGAGGAGCTCGCGTACGAGCCGCTCGCGTTGGATGAGCCGCACGCCGTCATTGCAGGGGCTCGGCACCCCCTTGCCGGGCGCGCGCATCTGCGTCTCGAGGACCTCATCGAGCAGCCTTGGATCGTGCCGCCTCCCGGGAGCCTCGTGCGCGAGAAGCTCGCCGCGATGTTCCTGCACGAAGGCCTGCCGCAACCGGGCGATATCGTCGAAACATCGTCGCTTCCCATGATCACTGCTCTGTTGGAGCAGGGCCGCATGATCGTCGCACTGCCCGAGGTATCCGTCGCGTCCTACTGCAAGGCCGGAATTCTCAAGGTGCTCATGCCTGACCTTCCCGTGGGTCTCGGAGGATTCGGCCTGGTTACGCGCCGCAACCGCGAGCTGTCTGCGGGCGCGCGTTTGATGCTGGTCACGCTGCGCGAAGTCGCCGGAAAGCTGTATTCACCCTGCGAGCATACCGAAGTGATTCGCCACGCTTGAATTGACATACAACATACGATTTCGGATATGGCCTATGGCCACTATTTCATTGGTAACGCTCGCACAGCAACGCTATCTTGCGTGAGTCATGAAAAATCATACGACGCGCTCGCTGCAACGAGACTTCAAAATTCGCGACAGCGCTGTCGGCGCCTGTCGCCACGTCCGCGTCTTCTTCGCCAATCGCCACTGATCCGCTGATCCACCAAGCCATCGACATCCAAAGGGGGAATATCGTGGCACATCGCTTCAACCATCGCGGCCCGCGTTGCATCCCGAGCGCCGCAGCCGCCATACCGTTGCGAGTACCCGGCGCCGTGTCGGCGCTGGCGCTGGTGCTCGCGCTGTCTGGCGCAAGCGCGCATGCACAGAATCAGGCGCTCCCGCAAGCCAATGCGGCGGGGGCCGCGCAGCCGGCCGAGTCGAATTCGGCGGTGCTGCGGGAGGTCGTCGTCACGGGCCAACGCCAGGCCGTCGCGACCGCGCAGCGCATCAAACAGATGTCGAGCCAGATCGTCGACTCGGTGGTCGCCGCCGACATCGGCAAGATGCCCGATCGCTCCGTCACGGAGGTCATGCAGCGCATCCCCGGTGTCGAGATCGACCACACCTACGTCAACATTGCCGGCACCGTCGACCCGGAACACTTTCAGGCCGAGGGGTCGGGCCTCACGATCCGCGGGCTGAGCTATGTCCGCTCCGAGATCAATGGCCAGGACAGTTTCAGTGCCAATGGCGGCCGTACACTGAGCTTCGATGACATACCGCCCGAGCTCCTGGCCGGCGTGGACGTCTACAAGAATCCGGACGCCTCGCAGATCGAAGGCGGGGTCGGGGGCGTCGTGGACCTGCGCACGGCGAAGCCTTTCGATTTCAGCGGCTCGCGGATCAGCGGCTCAGTGGGGGGCAGCTGGGGCGATCTCAGCCGCGGCAATGTCAAGCCCGACGAGTCGCTACTCTTGAGCGACCGCTGGCGCACGGGGATCGGGGATGTCGGCGTGCTGGTCGATGTGGCGGACTCCGAGGTGCAAGACCGTACGGACGGCATGGAGCTGTACCCTTATTTTCCCCGCACCAACTCCACCTCGAGCAAGGACTCGTGGGTTCCGGCGGGCCAGACGGTCTGGGTCCCGGACGGGGGCGTCACGTGGCGCACGCTGCGATACCAGAGGACACGAAAGGGCGCCTATGTGGCGCTGCAGTGGCGTCCGAGCGATAACGTCGTAACGACGCTGACCTACTTCGGATCATCCTACAAGTTCCACTGGGATGAGAATGCGATATTCCCGCAGACCAGTCCCTACAACATCCAGCCCGCGGCGGGCACCAGCTTCAAGTACAACTCGGCCGGAATGCTGACCGCGGGGACGTTCACCGACCCCAGCGACAACGGCCTGCCGATGAACGACGACACGCGTTCCGCCGACCAGCACTCCGTAACCAACAATTTTTCGTGGAATCTGGAGTGGGACCCCACCGACAGGCTGAAGCTGACGACCGATGCGCAGCTCGTCCGCGGCAACAACCACGCCGATGACTTTACCGTCGCGACGGGGGTGAACGTTCCGTACGAGACGATCAATCTCGCAGGAGAGTTTCCGACCGCTTCGGTCCCCGCGTCCTTCATGCAGAATCCCAGCAACTATTACTGGGCGTTCACGCAGGACGGCCTCGAGTTCGGCCACGGCCAGGATTGGGCCTGGCGCGAGGACGTGGACTACAGCCTCGGCAACGGCTTCTTCAAGTCGATCCGCGCCGGCTTGCGCTGGGACGATCGCAGTGCGGAGACCGATGTGACGGAGCCCGGCAGCGGCTACAACTGGGCGGCGGTCAGCCAAAGCTGGATGCTCCCGTGGGACATTCCGACGCTGGCCTACCTGAACAAATTTCCGGCACCCCATACCAGCTACGGCTTTCCCAACTTCTTCAACGGCCGCGTGAGTCTGCCATCTCCGGTGGTATTTCCCGGGACCTCCCTGGCGACCGGGTGGCCCGGCACCTTCGCGCAATTGCAGTCGTTCTTTACGACTCTGTGCAAAGAGATCAATCCTGGCTGCACCAATTCATGGAAGGCGGCGTCGTTCACCTCGGCGCCCGGGGCTCCGCCGGCTGGCGGGCTCAATACGCAGGACGAGCACACCTACGCCGCATACCTCATGCTGCCGTTCGGCTCCAAGCTCGCAGGTACGCCGTATGACGGCGACATCGGCGTGCGTGTAGTGCGAAGCGTGGATACCGCGAGCGGCTACCTGGTCGTGAATCAATTCGCGCCGAACAATGTGCCGACCGGTCGCTCGCCGGCGGGATACGCGTTCTTCGATGCCTCAGCGACCCCAATAGCGGCCGAGAACGATTACACGGACGTTCTGCCGAGCCTCAACGTGCGCTTGCACTGGAGCGACCACCTGCAATCGCACTTCGCCGTGTCCGAGGGAATGGCGCGCCCGCAATTCTCGCAGCTACAGGCCTTTACCTCCAACAGCTCGAGCATCGACACCACCACCGGCGTACAGTCCTTCACCGGCACTGCCAACGGCAACCCGAAACTGAAGCCGACGAAATCGGTGAACGTCGACGGAACCCTGGAATGGTACTTCGCGCCGACCGGCTCACTGACCGCGGACGTCTTCTACAAGCACCTGACGGACGTCGTGATCAACCAGGTGTTCGACATAACCGGGACCGATGCGGCCGGCGGCGCGCATACGTTTACGACGACCGGTCCCGTCAATGGCGCCAGCGGGGAGATCAAGGGTCTCGAGCTCGACTATCAGCAATACTATGACTTCCTGCCAGGCCTGCTACGAGGTTTCGGCACGCAGTTGAATTTCACCTACATCGACAGCAGTCAGACTCTAGACACCCCGGTGACCGGCAAGTATTGCGACGGGACGAGCGGCGGCGCCGCCAACCTCGGACTCAATCTCAACGGCTGCGATACCAACGGCACCACTTTTGGCAACCTTCCCCTGGTGAACCTGTCGAAGTATGCCTTCAACGCTGCTCTGTTGTACGACCGCGGTCCGGTCTCCGCGCGTCTCGCCTACAGCTGGCGCAGCAAGTACCTGATGGGCGTCAACGTCAACCCGACCCAGGGGACCAACGGCCTGAATACCGACCCGAGCAGCGCGAGCTTCGGCTCCCAGAACGTGGCCTGGGGTCTGCCCCTGTTCGCGGACAGCTATGGCGAGCTCGACGCATCGATCTTCTACAAGATCGACGAGCACCTCACGCTGGGCTTCGAGGCTCTCAACCTGACCGATTCGGTCTACAAGGAGCTGGCGCAGCAGCACATTGCGACCTCGACCTTCGCCTGGTACGACAGCGGGCGGACGTACTCGGCGCAAGTGCGTGTCACGTTCTGAGCGGCATGCATGAGTCCGGGAGGGGCGCCGTGTCCGGCGCCCCCTTTTCATCCCCGGCGGCTTCGGTTAGAAGGAGGGGCATGGCAGGCTCGGCCGTTCGCAGAATCGTGATCGTCGGCGGCGGCAGTGCCGGATGGATGGCGGCTGCGGCGCTGAGCATGCTGTTGGGCCGGCGGGTCGAGGAGATTCTTCTCGTCGAGTCCTCCGAGATCGGCACGATCGGGGTCGGTGAGGCGACGCTGCCTACCTTGCGCGCGTTCAACGCAACCCTCGGCCTCGATGAGATCGAATTCATCCGCAAGACCCAGGCCACCTTCAAGCTCGGGATCGAGTTTCGCGGGTGGAACCCCGAGCGGACATTCTTCCACGGCTTCAGCGATTTCGGTCCTGACATGCGGGGCGTTTCCCCGCACCAGCTCTGGCTCAAAATGCGCACGGCCGGGGACCACCGGTCCTACGCCGACTACTCGATTGCCACGGTGGCCGCGGGACTCGGCCGATTTGCGCCGCCGATTCCCGACCGGGGCTCGGTTCTAGGCTCCTATTCCTACGCGTTTCAGTTCGATGCTACGGCGTACGCAGCGTACCTTCGCGGCTTCGCGGAGCGGCGCGGCGTCAAGCGCATCGAGGGACGCATCGTCGATGTGCGCCTGCGGCCTGAAGACGGCTTCGTCGAATCGGTGCTCCTCCAGGGCGAGCGTTCGGTGAGCGGGGATCTCTTCATCGATTGCAGCGGCTTCGCGGCGCTCCTCATCGAGCGGGCCCTGCATGCGGGCTTCGAGGACTGGTCGAAATGGCTGCCCTGCGATCGCGCCCTGGCGGTGGCGTGCGCACGTGCCGGCGAGCCTAGCCCCTTGACCCGCTCGATCGCGCATCGGGCGGGCTGGCAATGGCGCATCCCTCTGCAACACCGCACTGGCAATGGACACGTCTTCTGCAGCAGCTACATCGACGAGGATGAGGCCGCCCACACGCTGCTCGCCAACCTCGATGCGCAGGCGCTGTCCGGCCCGCGACTGCTCAAATTCACAGCCGGACGCAGACGCGAGAGCTGGGTGCGCAATTGCGTGGCCTTGGGCCTCGCCGGCGGCTTCCTCGAGCCGCTCGAGTCCACCAGCATCCATCTGGTCGAGTCCGGCCTCGGCAGGCTCCTCGAGCTCTTCCCCGACCGAGGATTCGAGCCGAAGCTCGCGCAGGAATACAACCGCCTGATGACCCGCAGCTACGAATCGGTCCGGGATTTCATCATCCTGCATTACCACGTGAGCCGGCGCGAGGGGGAGTTCTGGCGCTATGTCCAGAACATGGCCATCCCCGATGCCCTGCGTCACCAGATCGAATTGTTCCAGGCCGGCGGCAGGGTCGCCCTTTATGACAGCGGTGCTTTCGCCGAGCCCAGCTGGGTCTCGATCTACTTCGGTCTCGGAGCGTTCCCGCGCCACCACGATCCCATGGCCGATCTGATCGAGGATGCGGCGCTGAGCCGCGAACTGCAGCGCCGCGCCGGCATCGTGGCAGGGGCCGCGCAGTCGCTGCCGGCGCACGGCACTTTCATCGACAAGTATTGCCGGGCAGCAACATGAGCGAGATAGGGCAACGCTGCGCGCGCGGCGTGAGAAAAGTGGTCATCCTCGGCGGCGGAACGGCGGGATGGATGGCCGCCGCGGCGCTCGCCCGCGTGCTCACGCCCCCGAAGTGCGAGATCACGCTCGTGGAGTCCGAAGCCATCGGCACGGTGGGGGTGGGAGAGGCCACCATCCCCAGCTTACCCGCGTTTCATGCCCTGCTCGGTGTCGAGGAGCGTGAGTTCCTGCGCGCCACCGGCGCCACCTTCAAATTGGCGATTCAATTCCGCGACTGGCGGCAGATCGGTGAGACCTGTCTGCACCCCTTCGGTCCGTACGGGATCGACGCCAAGCACAACCTGTTTCAGGCGTACTGGCTCAAGCGCCGGCAGGAAGGGCGCCCTTCACCTCTCGAGGAGTGGTCGGTAACAGGACTCGCCGCGAAACTCGGCCGGTTCGGCGGCCTGCCGTCGGATAAATCCTCCCCCCTGCGCTATCTGTCTTACGCGTACCACCTCGACGCCGCGCTCTACGCGCACTTTTTACGAGCCTATGCCGAGAAGCGCGGCGTCGGCCGCATCAAGGGTCAGGTCGTCGACGTAACGTTCGACCCGAGGGGAAGGGTCGAATCGCTGCGACTGCGGGACGGCCGCGCGGTGAGCGGCGACTTCTTCATCGATTGTTCCGGCTTCCAGGCGCTCGTGATCGCAGGGGCGCTGCAGGCAGGCTACATCGACTGGTCACAGTGGCTACCGTGCGACCGTGCTGTCGCGGTTCCGTGCGAGAGCGCCGGTGATCTCGCGCCGCTCACGCAGGCAACGGCGCGGGAATCCGGCTGGCAGTGGCGAATTCCGCTGCAGCATCGGGTCGGCAACGGCTATGTCTATTCGAGCGCGCACCTGCCCGATGACGAAGCTGCGGCGAGGCTCGCCGAGCGCTTGGAGGGCAAGCCGCTTTCCGATCCCCGGCTCCTGCGCTTCAAGGCCGGGCGCCGGACGCGGGCGTGGGTCGGCAATTGTCTGGCGCTCGGGCTCGCGGCGGGCTTCCTGGAGCCGCTCGAGTCCACCAGCATCCACTTTGTGCAGACCGGCCTGGCGCGGCTCTTCGCTCTCTTCCCCGACCGCGACTTCGATCCGGCCATCAGCGCCGAATACAATCGACAGACCGCCCTCGAATACGAGCACGTGCGGGATTTTCTCATCCTGCACTACGCCGCCTCGCTGCGCGAGGATTCGCCGTTCTGGCGCCAGTGCCGTGCGATGCCGCTGCCGGAGATGCTGACGTACAAGCGCGACCTCTTCACGAAGACCGGCCGGATCGCCGTGCTGGAGCACGAGACCTTCCAGCCGGCGAGTTGGCTCGCGATCTACACTGGCCTCGGTGTCTGGCCGGAGCGCCACGAACCGGTCATCGACCTCTTCGGCTCTGCCGCCATGGCTGCGAGCTTCGAAACCATGCCGGGAATGATCCGCACGGCCGTCGCGGCGGTTCCCGCTCATGCGGCCTACCTCAAAGAGCTCACGCAGCTTGCCTGAGGAGCGCTCCAAGCAAGGGTGGCGCGCGGCGTTTGGGAGCGTTACCATATCCGGCACAACAAGGGGGAGCGAGGGGGAACCTTGAATCGAATCTGCGCGGCGCGCCCACTCGTCCTTGCCCTGGTCACCGGTCTCCTGATCTCATCCGCCGCGGGCGGGCCGGTGGCGGCGCAGGGTGCGCCGATGCCGCGTATCGCGAGCTCTCATGGGCGGTACGAGCTCCTGGTCGCGGGCAAGCCCTATCTCGTCCTCGGCGCCCAAGTCAACAACTCGAGCAACTATCCCGCCATGCTGCCGGCGGTCTGGCCGGCCCTGGGGCAGATGCACGCCAACACGGTGGTCATGCCGGTCGCCTGGGAGCAGATCGAGCCCCAGGAGGGCGTTTTCGATTTCTCCTTCCTCGATCTCTTTCTGGCGCAGGCGCGCGAGCATGGTCTGCGCGCGGTCCTCCTCTGGTTTGGCACGTGGAAGAACGGCAGCCCGGCGTACACGCCGGAGTGGGTGAAGCTCGATAACGATAGATTTCCACGCGTCCTCAACCCGCAGGGAAAGCGCATGCCTTCCCTGTCGCCGCTCGCGCCGGCGACGCTAGCTGCGGATCGCGCCGCCTTCGTGGCGCTGATGCGGCACCTGAAGGCGGCCGACCCACAGCACACGGTGATCATGGTGCAGGTCGAGAACGAGACCGGCACCTACGGCAGCGCGCGAGACTACTCGCCGCAGGCGCAGCGGCTCTTCGACGGGCCCGTACCGCGGCAACTCACTCGTGCGCTGCGGACGCACCGCGGTACCTGGCGGGAGGTGTTTGGACCGCAGGCCGACGAGTTCTTCCATGCATGGTACATCGGGCGGTTCGTGCAGCAGGTCGCCGCAGCGGGCAAGGCGGTGTATCCGCTGCCGCTCTATGTCAACGCCGCGCTACGTGACCCGCTGCATCCCGGGCCGCCGACAACCTATGAGAGCGGCGGGCCTGCCGATGATGCGTTGACTGTCTGGAAGGCGGCGGCGCCGGCGATCGATGTCATCGCTCCGGACATCTATCTCCCGGACTACGCGCGTTACACCAAAGTGCTCGATCTCTATCAGCGTCCTGATAACGCGCTCTTCGTCGCGGAGACGGGCAGCAAGCAGCCGTACGCGCGCTATCTTTTCGCGGTCCTGGGGCATCAGGGGATCGGGTTCGCGCCTTTCGGCGTGGACTTCAGCGGCTACAGCAACTTTCCGCTCGGCGCGCGGGTGGTCGACGGCAAGACGCTGGCGCCCTTCGCGCTGGAGTACGGGCTCATCGCGCCGATGGCTCCGGAGCTGGCGCAAATGAGCTTTGCGGGCAATCTTATCGGGGTTTCGGAAGACAGCGCTGTTCACGTGCAGACGATACCGCTGGGGCGTTGGCGGGCGGTCGTGTCATATGGCTTGCCGATGTTCGGCAACAGTACGCCTCCGGGAAATCCGGTGCCGGAGGGCGGGGCGTTGGTGGGGCGGTTGGGTACGGATGAGTTTCTGGTGACCGGGATGCACGCGCGGGTCGCGTTCGCGCTGGCCGATGCGAGCGGGGGGCGGCAGGCGCAGTACGCACGGGTGGAGGAGGGGAGTTATGGGAACGGACAATGGCGGGCGAGGCGTGTCTGGAATGGTGATCAGGTTGATTGGGGGTTGAATTTCACGTCCATCCCTCAGGTGCTGCACGTGCGGCTGGCTACGTACTAAGAGAATACTGGCCGATTAACACCGTGGGAGCGCACCGCAAAATGACGCCGGCCAGAACGCCGCAAGTACGTCCATGTAGGCTAGCGGATCGCCGTCCTGGCGATCAGCTTCTGGCCAGGATCATTTTGCGGTGCACTCCCGTAAAGTGCGGAGCGGCTTTGGCCTCGTTGCTGTTGGTGGTGTTGGTCCTGGGGTCCGTGCCAGCGTGTGCAGCGTCTGATGCACCTTACGTCAGGATTGCCGATGGGATCGTGGTGACTCCGGCGGCGGGACTGGCGAAGAAAATTCGGCTCGAAGTCGTCTCGCCGACGATCATTCACGTCACCGCGTTTCCGGGGGACACGCTGCAATTGCCGGCCAGCCTCATGGCGGTCCGGACGGGGAGCCGGGGTGTTGCATTTACGGTGAAGAGCGGGCCGGATGCGGTGACGCTTTCCACCGGTAAGCTTGGCGCGGTCGTTCGCCGCAGCGACGGACGGGTGTTGTTCGAGGATCCGCAAGGAAAGGTCATCACCCGCGAGGTGGCCAATGGCCGCGAGCTGCGGGCCGTTACCCTCGACGGGAAGCCGTATTACGCGATCCGGCAGCAGTTCGAGTCCACGCCGGGGGAGGCGTTCTACGGGCTCGGGCAGCATCAGACGGGGCTCATCGATTACAAGGGCGCGGATCTTACCCTCGCGCAGCACAACATGGATGTAGCGGTGCCGTTCGTCGTCTCCAGCCGGGATTATGGGATTCTGTGGGACAACGATTCCGTCACGCGCTTCGGTGATCCGAAGCCGTGGGAGCACCTTTCCCAGGGCCTGACCCTGTACGACGCGTACGGCAAGAAGGGAGGACTGACGGCGCGCTACTACGTCGACGGCAAGCTGGTCCTCGAGCGCACGGAGAGCGATATCGACTACCAGTATGTCGACCGAAAAGCGCAATTTCCGGCTTCGTTTCCCCAGTCCCTCCTCAAGCTCCCGCACGTGAAGGTCGTCTGGAGCGGAAAGGTCGAGGCCCAACGCGGGGGCCGGCAGACGTTCTCACTGTACGGGAGCGATTACCAGAAGCTCTGGATCGGCGGCCATTTGCGTCTCGACGCCTGGCGGCAGAACTGGAATCCGTGGTTCCGGGATTTCAGCGTAGAGATGTCGCCGGGAATGCCCGTGGCGTTGCGTCTGGAGTGGGATCGTGAGGGCGGATATCTCGCACTGCTGCATCGGCCGCCACGTGCGGACCGCGAGCGGCTGTCGCTCTCCTCCGCGGCGGGGCGGGCGATCGATTACTACTTCGTTCGCGGCGCGAGCCTCGATGAGGTGATCGGCGGCTATCGTCACATCACCGGCAGGGCCGTGCTGCTGCCGCGGTGGGCCTACGGATTCTGGCAGAGCCGCGACCACTACGAGACGCAGCGGCAGCTCCTGGGCGTCCTCGAGAAGTACCGCCAGCTCGGCATCCCGCTCGACAACATCGTGCAGGACTGGCGTTACTGGAAGGATGATGCGTGGGGCTCGCACGAGTTCGACCGCTCCCGCTACCCCGACCCACGCGCCATGATCGCGCAGGTGCATGCGCTGCACGCGCATTTCATGATCTCCGTGTGGCCGAAGTTCTACCCGACGACGGTCCACTACAAAGAGCTCGCGGCGCACGGCGACGTGTTTCCACTCAGCATGCAGCTCGGCGTCAAGGATTGGGTGGGCCCGGGCTATCCATACGGCTTCTACGATCCTTTCTCGCAAGCTGCGCGGCGGCTCTACTGGCAGCAGATCGATGCGGACCTGGAGACTCTGGGGGTGGATGCGTGGTGGCTGGATGCGGACGAGCCTGACATGATCTCGAACACCACCCTCGAGGAGCGGGAGGCGCTGATGTCGCCGACTCCCCTCGGGCCGGGTCTCGCGCTCTTCAATGCGTATTCGCTGGAGCACGTAGCCGGCGTTTACGACGGCAACCTCGCCGCGCGTCCGAATACCCGCGCCTTCATCCTGTCCCGCTCCGGGTTTGCCGGACTGCAACGCTATGGCGCAACGGTCTGGAGCGGCGATATCGCGCCGCGCTGGTCGGATCTCAAGGATCAGATCGCGGCGGGCGTCGGGTTCTCGCTCTCGGGCCTGCCCAACTGGACCATGGATATCGGCGGCTATCAGCCGGAGTCGCGCTATCTCAATCCCGATGCGCAAGACCTCGAGGAGTGGCGCGAGCTCAATACGCGCTGGTTCGAGTTCGGCGCCTTCTGCCCGGTGTTCCGCTCGCACGGCCAGATGCCGCACCGCGAGATCTATAACCTGGCGCCGGCGGGCTCGCAGGTCTACGAGACGCTGGTCTATTACGACAAGCTGCGCTACCGCCTGATGCCCTACGTCTACACCCTGGCGGGGAATACATGGCTCGATGACTCCACCATCATGCGGGCGCTGGAAATGGACTTTGCGTCCGACCCGAAGGTGCGGGACATCGCGGACGAGTACATGTTCGGGCCCGCATTCCTGGTGAGCCCGGTCTACGAGTATCACGCCCGCGAGCGGCAGGTGTATCTGCCCGCGGGAACCCTTTGGTACGACTTCTACAGCAACCGCACCTTCCAGGGTGGGCAGAGCATTGCCGCCGCGGCGCCGCTCGCGCGCATGCCGCTTTTCGTCCGCGCAGGCTCCATCGTCCCGGTGGGGCCGGCGATCGAGTACACGGGTGAGAAGCCCGATGCGCCGCTGACACTGCTCGTGTACACCGGCGCGAGCGGCCGCTTCACTCTCTATGAGGACCAGGGAACCGACCTCGGTTACCGGCGCGGCCAGTACGCCACCATTCCTTTTTCATTCGACCGGGCCACCGGCACGCTGACCATCGGACGGCGGTCCGGGGAGTTTTCAGGCATGCAACAGAAGCGAACGTTCCAAATCCGCTGGCTGTCGAAGCACGCCCGGCCCGGAGATGATTTCTCGGCGCCCGCCGATCGTACCGTCGTATATGCGGGGGCCGAGGTCGCCATTCATTGCGCGGTTTGCGCCGCTGGCGCGGGGAGGAAGTGATGCGGAGAACGTACTACTTGCGCGGCGCCCTTGCGGCCGCGTGTCTGATGGTAGTGGGCAACGTCGCGGCCGGCGCGCAGCCGCAGAAGCCCTTTCACGACTTCAGCGTCGCCATTTACATTCCCGTTTTTTCCACACGGCAGCTCGCCGATCCCAAGGTCCTGCAGCAGCAGTTCGACCGGATCTGGAGCCAGGTGCATTTCAACAAGGTGTACCTCGAGGACTATCGCAGCGGGGTGTTTGCCGACCCGGCTTCGCTCGATAGGATCGCGAGCTTCTTCCGCGCGCGCGGCATCACCGTCGACGGGGGGCTGACGCTCACGCAGGAGGACCAGAGCGGAGCGTTCCGCACCTTCGATTACGAGAACCCGCAGGACGTCGCCATGGCGGAGCGCGCCGTGCGCGAGGCGGCGAGCCACTTCGATACCGTGATTCTCGATGACTTCTCCTTTTACAACACCCGCACCGACGCGGACATCAAGGCCAAGGGCTCGCTCTCCTGGACCCGGTACCGCCTCAACAAGATGCGCTGGGTGGCGCAGCACGTCATCCTGGGTACGGCCCGCAGCGTCAACCCGCGCGCGAAAGTGATCATCAAGTACCCGAACTGGTACGAGCACTTTCAGGGTCTCGGCTTCGACCTCGATCGCGAGGCGCAGATGTTCGACTCCATCTACACCGGCACGGAGACACGCGATCCGGTCGCAACCTATCAGCTCCTGCAGCAGTACGAGAGCTATCTCGTCTACCGTTATTACAGCAACATCCGGCCAAACGGCGGCAACCGCGGCGGCTGGGTGGATACGTTCGGCACGCGTTACGCCGACCGATATGCCGAACAGCTCTGGGACACGATGTTCGCCAAGTCACCGGAGATCACGCTCTTCAGTTGGACGCAGCTCTGCTCGCCCGCGCCGGCCATTGCGGGCGATCGTCCCTGGGGCGGTGATCCCACGAGTTTTTCCTGGAGTGACATGGAGAGCGCATTTCACGCGACGGCCGGCAGCGAGGCGGTGCCGGGCTGGGCGAGCGTGGCGGGCTATGCGCTGCGCCAAGTCGATGGCGTG
>JANWJS010000008.1 GCA_025451845.1 Steroidobacteraceae bacterium | reverse complement strand
TACGCCACGATGGCGCGCTACAACCCGGACCTGCGTACCGTGCGAATCGAGCCGACCGCATCGCCTGATCGCGTGCGACTCTTCACGACGATCCATACCTGTGTCTTGATCTTCTGCAAGACCCTGCACCAGGAGCAGATCATGACTGCCAAGCCCAGTGCGGAAGGTGGCACGCTGCATGCCGAACTGTTAGCTCACGGCAGCGATTTCAAAGGAGGTCACGGGCTCTGGCTCGTTGCGCCCTGTCCGCGAGCGAAGGAGTTGAGTTGCCTGGACGTTCGGATTGAGCTGGTACCGGCATTCTGGGTCCCACCGGTAATCGGCCCATGGGTACTGCGCAGAAAGATGGCTGAAGAAGCACGCCGCACGGGTGCGGGACTCGAGCAGACGGCGCGGGGGCACTCAAGGGTTACGCCATAGGCACTCGCTCAGCGCATCACTCAAAACCCCAGGCACGCCGGATGTGCCTCACTCGCGAGTCGCGTCCTGATTCGTGGCGCACGCCGCGGGATCGCGGCGGATGGCAGCAGAAATCGGGTCATGCTGCTGCAGCGCATCTCCCGCTCGCGCGCGGCCCGAAGCGCAGCATAGCGCCAGGGCGTTCTGAGAAGATTTGGAGCGGGAAACGAGACTCGAACTCGCGACCTATACCTTGGCAAGGTATCGCTCTACCAACTGAGCTATTCCCGCGCCGCGTGAGGGACGGCATTGTAAGTGCGGCCCTTGCGAAGTCAAGGCAAGCTGCGCGTCGGCCAGACGAAAAATCGTGTCGATCCAGCAGCTTGCGCGCTCAGCGGCGCAGCTCCGGCCAGGCTGCCCGTAGGTACGCCACCATGGAAACGAGGGTCGCGGCGGCGGCCAGCTCCGTGAGAATCACGCCTACGCGATAGATGGGCAGGTGCAGGAGCGGCACGCGGTAGAGCATCATCGAGAGGCCGACGATCTGCAGGATGGTCTTGATCTTGCCGAGCTGCGAGACGGCGACTTTGCGCCGCTCGCCGATCTCGGCCATCCATTCCCGCAGCGCGGAAATCGTGATCTCGCGGCCGATGATGACCGCGGCCGTGAGCACGATCAGGGCCCGGGTGTCCTTGCTGACGATGAGAACGAGCGCCACGGCCACGATGAGCTTGTCGGCCACGGGATCGAGAAAGGCGCCCAAGCGCGAAGTCTGCCCGAGGCGGCGCGCGAGGTAGCCGTCGAGCGAGTCCGTGACGCCCGCGGCCGCGAAGAACAGGCCTGCCGCCGGCTCCGACCAGTGGTAGGGCATGTAGAAGAGCAGGACGATGAGCGGGATGGCGGCAATCCGCAGCCACGTCAGGGTATTCGGCAGGTTCCAGGCCATCGCGCGTTCAGGAGCCGGGGTGGAGGTGATCATAAAGTGTGCGCGCCAATGCCGCTCCGATTCCGGCCACCGCGGTGAAGTCGGCCACTCCGGCGCGCATGACCCCTTGCAAGCCGCCGAAATGGGTGAGCAACGCGCGGCGTTTCGCCGGTCCCAGGCCGGGCACTGCCTCGAGCACCGACTCATTGTAGCGGCGTGCGCGCTTGCGCCGGTGCCCCGTGATCGCAAAACGATGCGCCTCGTCGCGAATACGCTGGACGAGCCGTGACGCGGGGGAATGCGCTTCCGGGATCCGCGGGGCCGCGGCGCCGTACACGAAGAGCCGCTCCTGCCCGGGGCGGCGGTCCGGACCCTTGGCCACACCTACCAGCGTAACGTCGTCGAAACCAAACTCCGCCAGCACATCGTGGACCGCCGCGATCTGTCCGAGGCCGCCGTCGATCAGCAGCAGGTCGGGCGCCGGAATCTCCCCGTCCCGCACACGCGTATAGCGCCGCTCGAGAGCCTGGCGCAGCGCGCCGTAGTCGTCGCCCGGCGTCACGCCCGTGATGTTGAAACGGCGGTACTCCTTCTTGAGCGGCCCTTCCGGGCCGAAGACGACGCAGGAGGCCACTGTCCCCTCCCCGCCCGTGTGGCTGATATCGAAGCACTCGATCCGCTGCGGCGCCTCGGGCAGCTCGAGCGCCGCCGCGAGGGCCGCGAGCATTTCCTCCAAGCCTTGCTTCTGCGCGAGCCGCATCCGCAGAGACTGAGAGGCATTCTCCCGCGTCAGCTCTGCCCAGCGCGCGCCCAACCCACGCGATGGGCAGCGGACGCGCACGGCATGCGATGCTCGCGAGGTCAGCGCCTGGCTCAGCGACTGTGTGTCCTCGAGCCTCTGCCCGACCAGCACTTCCGGCGGCGGCTCCTGCGAGGCGTAGTACTGCATGATGAAGGAAGAGAGGGCCTCTTCCGGCTCCGCGATCGCCTTCGGGAAGTAGCTGGAGGTACCGAGGTTGCGTCCGCCTCGCACGAGCATCGCGTTGATGGCGTACTCGCCCGGCTCCCCAACGATGGCGAAGACATCAACGTCGCGCTCCCCTTCCGCCGTCACGATCTGCTGTGCCTGGATGTGCTTCAACGCGACGAGCTGATCGCGGATCTGCGCCGCGCGCTCGTACTCCAGCCGCTCCGCGGCCTCTTCCATGCGCTTCTGCAGCGTGGCGTTCACCTCGTCGCTGCGACCCTCGAGCACTTTGACGGCGGATTCGACATCCTGAGCGTACGCCTCGCGACTGATAAGCCCGACACATGGTGCGGTGCAGCGCCCGATCTGATGCTGCAGGCAGGGGCGGCTGCGGTTGGCGAAGAAGCTGTCGCGGCAGTTGCGGATGCGGAAGAGCTTCTGCAGCTGATTCAGCGTATCGCGCACGGCCCAGGCGGTCGGGAAAGGGCCGAAATAGCGTCCGGGAGCACTGCGCGCCCCGCGGTAGAAGGCGAGCCGCGGAAAGTCGTGATCGACGCAGAGCTGCACGTAGGGGAAGCTCTTGTCGTCGCGCAGCACGACATTGAAGCGCGGCTTGTGCGCTTTGATGAGGTTGTACTCGAGGAGCAGCGCCTCGGTCTCGGAGTTGGTGACCGTGACCTCGATGTCGGCGATCTGCTGGACGAGCGCCTGCACCTTCGGGTTGACGTTGCTCGCCGCGAAGTACGTGCCCACCCGATCCTTGAGACTGCGCGCCTTACCGACATAGAGCAGCTCGTGCCCCCCGTCGAACATGCGGTAGACACCCGGCCGGCGCGGCAGCGCCGCCGTGAATGCTTTGGGATCGAACGCAGTCGAGGTCATCGTCGTTGCCATCGATGGAAGTCTCCCTCCGATCTCAGGCACAGGGATGTGCCCCGCCGCCGGAGCTGGCGCAGCTTCGGGCAAAAACCACGCTTTTTGCCCAAAGCAGCGCTGGGCCGGACAGGAGCCCGGATCCAGCGCTATAAACGAGCAAGCTCACAGGCGCGCGCCACCACCTTCCTGAACATCGGCTCGGTGAGCACGCCAGTCGAGGTGTTGTAGCGGCTGCAATGATACGAGTCGATGAGGTAGCGCGTCTCGTCGAGCTGGTGCTCGCGTCCATGGCCGAAGGGAAACTGGCTGCGCTTGAGCCCGCAGGCCATGAGGAAAGCATCGTGGCCCACCCTGCCGAGCGCCAGCACGACCCGCACGCGCGTGAGAGACGCGAGCTCGGCCTTCAGGTATGCATTGCAGCTGCGGATTTCATCGGGCAGCGGTTTGTTGCCGGGCGGCACGCACTTCACCGAATTGATGATGCGTGCGTGCCTGAGCTCGAGGCCGTCGTCCGCCGCGATCGATTCCGGCCGCGTGGCGATACCCGCCTCATGGAGCGTGCGGTACAGCAGCTCCCCCGCATAATCCCCGGTGAAAGGCCGCCCGGTCCGGTTCGCCCCGTGCAGGCCCGGCGCGAGGCCCACGAAGACCAGGCGCGGATTCGCGGCGCCGAATGAGGGCACCGGCCGTGCCCAATAATCCGGGTAGCTGCCGTGCACCTCGGCCAGGAACTCCGCCAGCCGCGGGCAACGCGTGCAGCTCGGATCGTATGCCTCGCTGCGTGTGACCGGAACGACCGGCCGGCGCCCCCCGTTGGTCCTGAGCTGTTTAATGCGGGTCGTCCATGTGACGGATGATCGCCGTCGCAAACCCGGAGCAGCTCATGAGCGTCGCTCCCGGGATGAGGCGCTGCAGGTCCTCCTCGACGCTCTTGCGTCCGGCAAGCTCGCGCTTCGGAGCCTTGATGGCCTCGCGCAGCCGTGCGAGGTCATAAGTGAGCTCCTTGTTGGCAATGGTGTCGGCGACACCCTTGATGATGAGGTCGGCAGCTTCTGTCCAGCCGAGATAACGCAGCATCATTTCCGCGGAGAGGATGAGCGAGCCCGGATTGACCCGGTCCTTGCCCGCGAAGCCGGGCGCCGTGCCGTGTGTCGCCTCGAACACCGCCAGCCCGTCGCCGATGTTGCCTCCCGGCGCGATGCCGATGCCGCCCACCTGCGCGGCCAGAGCATCGGAAACGTAGTCGCCGTTGAGATTCAGTGTCGCGATGACGTCATACTCTTCCGGCCGCAGCAGCACCTGCTGCAGGAAGTTGTCCGCGATCACGTCCTTGACGATGATTTCATGGCCGGTGAGTGGATTCGGGAATTTCAGCCACGGGCCGGCGTCGATCTCCTGGGCGCCGAACTCCTCCTTGGCGAGCTGGTAGCCCCAGTTGCGGAAGGCGCCCTCCGTGAACTTCATGATGTTGCCCTTGTGCACCAGCGTCACCGAAACGCGGTCGTTGTCGATCGCATACTGGATCGCCTTGCGGATCAGGCGCTGGCTGCCCTCCTTCGATACCGGCTTGATGCCGATGGCGGAGCTCGCCGGGAAACGGATGCTCGTGACGCCAAACTCCTTTTGCAGGTAGGCGATGAGCTTGTGCACCTCGGCGGAGCCCGCCGGCCATTCGATTCCGGTGTAGATGTCCTCGGTGTTTTCGCGAAAGATCACCATGTCCGTCAGGCTCGCATCCTGCATGGGGCTCACGACGCCGGAGAAATAGCGAATCGGACGCACGCAGGCATAGAGATCGAGGCTCTGGCGCATCGCTACGTTGAGCGAGCGGATGCCGCCGCCCACGGGCGTGCCGAGAGGTCCCTTGATGGAGACGACGAAATCGCGCAGCGCGAAGAGCGTCTCATCCGGAAACCACTGCCCGTACCGCGCATTCGCCTTCTCGCCGGAGTAGACCTCCATCCAGCTGATGCGGCGTTTGCGCCCGTACGCCTTCTCGACGGCAGCGTTCACCACCCGCAGCATCGCGGGCGTGACGTCAATGCCGATCCCGTCCCCTTCGATGTAGGGGATGATCGGGTTGTCGGGAACATTCAGGCTGTTATCGGGGTTGACGGTGATCTTGCGTCCCTCGGGCGGGACGACGATGTGCTCGTATTGCATGGAGTGAATTGTACCGGCAATGCGGCGTGCCATCCTGAATTGCAGTAAAGGTCAAGCAGTGCAGTTGGTCCACGCGTAGGGATGTACCCGCCGCCGCAGGCGGCGGACACCGGGCAAAAGGCACGCTTTTTTGCCGGGTCGGGCAGGATGTCCGGATCCAGCGCCATCACTAACCGCGTTGACTGGCTCGGCGGCTCTGGCTTCGTTCCGCAATGAGCATCGCGAGCTCGAGCGCCTGCTCGTGATTCAGGCGCGGATCGACCGTCGAGCGATAGGCCCTGGCCAAGTCCGCATCCGTGAGACCGCGCGCACCGCCCGTGCACTCCGTGACGTCCTCGCCGGTCAACTCGATGTGTACGCCGCCCAGATGAGAGCCCATCTCCGCATGAATGCGAAAGGCGGTATCGAGCTCCTTCAGGATGTTCTCGAAGCGCCGGGTCTTCAGTCCCCCGGTGCTCGTCTCCGTGTTGCCGTGCATCGGATCGCAAACCCAGAGCACGGTTTGTCCGGTCTCCCGTACGGCCTCTATGGCATTCGGCAGCGCCGTGGCGATGTCCTTCGCGCCGAAGCGATGGATCAGAGTCAGACGTCCGGGCTGGTTCTGCGGATTCAGCGCCGTGACCAGACCCTGCAGCCACGTCGCATCCATCGCGGTGCCGACCTTGACGCCGACGGGGTTGGCAATGCCGCGGAAATATTCCACGTGCGCCCCGTCGAGCTTCGCGGTGCGCATGCCGATCCACGGCATGTGCGTCGAGAGGTTGTACCAGCGGTTCTGCCGCGGGATGAAGCGCGTCTGCGCCTGCTCGTAAAGCAGATGCAGCCCCTCGTGACTGGCATAGAAATCGACGAGTGTCGCCTCATGAACGGCGGTGCCGCTCATGCCCTCGAAGAAATCCAGCGCATCGCCGATCGACTGGATGATGCCCTGATAGGCGTCCTTGAGCTGCGCGTGCTGGATGAAGCCCAGGTCCCAGTATTCCGGGTGATGCAGGTCGGCGAAGCCGCCATCGACCAACGCCCGCGCGAAATTGAGCGTGAGGGCCGCCCGCTCGTAGCCGCGCAGCAGCAGTTCCGGGTCGGGTCTGCGCGCCGCGGCCGTAAATTCCGGACGGTTGACGAGGTCGCCGCGGAAGCTCGGCAGGGTCAAGCCATCGCGGCTCTCGGTGTCCACCGATCGCGGCTTGGCGTACTGGCCGGCCATGCGCCCGACACGGATGATGGGCTTCTTCAGCCCGTGCAGCAGCACGAGGCTCATCTGCAGGAGGATCTTCAGCTTCTTGACGATCGCGTCCGACTCGCAGTCGGCGAAGGTCTCGGCGCAATCACCGCCCTGCAGCAGGAAGGCCTGCCCCCGCTGGGCGGCAGCCAGGCGCTCGCGCAGCGCCTCGACCTCCCAGGACACCACGATCGGCGGCAGCCGCGACAGCTCCGCCACCACCCGCTGCAGGGCGGCAGGATCGTCATAAACGGGCTGCTGCTGGGCGGGCTTGGCCTGCCAGCTGGCGCAATGCCAGGACGTGATCTCGGGGGATCGCATAACCGCTTGATCCTACCATGCGGGGGCCCCTGGGCCCTGCCCGGCGGGGAATGGCTGGCGCGGACAGCGTCGCGAGGCGAGAATGCCCGGCCTCTTCCATCCGCTTTGGCCGGAGGGGCTGAATGCATCGCGTACTCGTTCTTGGCGCCGGCAAGATTGGCGCCCTCATCTCCGGGCTGCTGGCGAGCTCCGGTGCCTACGAGGTTCAACTGGGGGACGTCGACGGCTCCATCGCGGAAGCCGTGGTGCGTGCACACGGGGCGCCCGGACTCAGCTCATACGCCCTGAATGCCAAGCAGCGCAGCGCGCTCGAGCATCATCTGATGAGCCACCCGGTCGATGCCGTGATCTCCAGTCTGCCCTTCTACTGCAATGTCACGGTGGCGCAGGCAGCGCGCACCGCCGCAGTCCACTACTTCGACCTCACCGAGGACGTCGAGGTCACACGCTCCGTCCGCTCCATCGCGACGGGCTCCTCGCGCGCATTCGTGCCGCAATGCGGTCTGGCGCCCGGCTTCATCAGCATCGCCGCGGCGGAGCTCATCACGCATTTCCAGGAGTTGCGCGCGGTGAAGCTGCGCGTCGGCGCCCTGCCGCAACATCCCAACAACGTGCTCAAGTACTCGCTCACCTGGTCGACCGAAGGGCTGATCAACGAGTACGGCAATCCGTGTCAGGCGATCGTCGACGGCCGCACCGTCGAGGTCGCACCGCTCGAGGGGATGGAGGAGATCGAGATCGACGGCACGCTCTACGAAGCCTTCAATACCTCCGGGGGCCTCGGATCCCTGACGGAGACCCACGGCACGCGTTGTGAATCGATGAACTACAAGACGATCCGCTATCCGGGCCACTGCGAGCAGATGCGCCTGCTGATG
Organism: Steroidobacteraceae bacterium; assembly: GCA_025451845.1. Lineage (GTDB taxonomy): Bacteria > Pseudomonadota > Gammaproteobacteria > Steroidobacterales > Steroidobacteraceae > 13-2-20CM-66-19. Next base: position 39,117 of record JANWJS010000008.1, on the reverse strand, counting down.
AACGACCTGAAGCTGAATCAGGACCGCGGCACTCTGAAGCGCATTCTCGAGAACGCAGTGCCCCAGACGCTGCAGGATGTCGTCATCGTGTATGCCGCGGTCACTGGCACCCAGGACGGGGAGCTGCGTGAGGAGAACTACGTCAACAAGGTCTACCCGCAGCTCATCGCGGGGCGGCTCTGGTCCGCGATCCAGGTGACCACTGCCGCGGGCATCACTTCGGTGGTGGACCGGGTACTCGAGCATCCCGACCGCTACCAGGGTTTCATCGCTCAGGAGGAATTCCGGCTGACCGATATCCTGGCCAACCGCTTCGGCCGCCACTACCAGCAGGGCGGCTCGAAGGATGTCTCGGGGGAGGTCATCGTCTCAGGCAAGACCGGTCATCAGCGGTCGCAGAAGAAGGCGGCGGCGCGATGAGCGGCGCCGAATCCAACATCAACGCCATCCTGGCGCGGCTGGACCTGGCCCCGCTCAATCCCGGCGCATGGTCGGGCTCGCTGGGCTGGACCAGTGGCGCCAACGTACCCCTCCTGAGTGTGCGCAATCCGGCCACCGCCAGTCTCATCGCCCAGGTTCGGCCCGCCGGCGCGCAGGAATACGATGCCGTCATCGCTTCCGCCGCCGCGACCGCCGCCCACTGGCGGGCCGTGCCCGCCCCCAAGCGGGGCGAGATCGTCCGCCTCATCGGTGAGGAGTTGCGCCGCGCCAAGGCCGACCTCGGCACGCTGGTCTCGCTCGAGAACGGCAAGATCCTTGCCGAAGGCCTGGGCGAGGTGCAGGAGATGATCGACATCGCCGACTTCGCCGTCGGCCAGTCCCGTATGCTCTACGGCCTCACCATGCACTCCGAGCGCCCGGGGCATCGGATGTACGAGCAGTGGCATCCGCTCGGAGTCGTCGGTATTCTCTCCGCATTCAACTTTCCGGTCGCCGTCTGGTCCTGGAACGCCTTTCTGGCCGCGGTCTGCGGCAACGTCTCGGTCTGGAAGCCCTCCCCCAAGACCCCTCTCACCGCCATCGCGGTGCAACAACTCTGTAACCGCGTGCTCGGCGAGCGCGGCCTGCCGCCCGTCTTTCAGCTCTTCATCGACGGCGGGACCGAGCTCGCGACACGTTTCGTCGACGATCCCCGTGTCGCCCTCGTCTCCTTCACGGGCTCGACTCCAGTCGGCCGCAAAGTGGGCGAGCGCGTCGCCGCGCGCCTCGGCAAGAGCCTGCTCGAGCTGGGAGGCAACAACGCCATCATCGTGGATGAGACCGCCAATCTCGATCTGGCCGTGCCCGCGATTCTCTTCGGAGCGGTCGGCACCGCCGGACAGCGCTGCACCAGCACGCGCCGCGTGTTCGTCCACAACGCCGTGGCCGCGGATCTCGAGCGCCGCCTGGCGAATGCCTACCGGCAGGTGCGCATCGGCAATCCCGTCGATCCGGCGACGCTGATGGGACCCCTCATCGACGCGCAAGCCGTCGAGCGCTTCGAGTCCGCGGTGGCAGCCGCCCGCGCCGCAGGCGGTGAGGTGCTCCATGGCGGGCGCACGCTCGCCGGCCCGGGCTACTTCGTCGAGCCCACCCTGATCCGGGCGCGCAACGACTGGCCCGTGGTCCAGGCGGAGACCTTCGCGCCCATCCTCTACCTGATCCCGGTCGATTCTCTCGAGGAGGCGATCGCACAGCAGAACGCCACGCCTTACGGCCTCAGCTCTTCCCTGTTCACCGACCGCCTGCAGCATGCCGAGGCCTTCCTCGCGGCCTCCGGCAGCGATTGCGGCATCGCCAACATCAACATCGGCACCTCCGGCGCCGAGATCGGCGGCGCATTCGGGGGCGAGAAGGACACGGGCGGCGGGCGGGAATCGGGCTCCGACGCCTGGAAGGCTTACATGCGCCGTCAAACCAACACGATCAACTGGTCCCGGGACCTGCCACTGGCGCAGGGGATCAAATTCGAGCTCTAATTCGAGCTCTGGCTGAGCTTCTTGCCCGGCAGCCGCAGTGAGAACTGCGCTCCGCCGAGGAGCGATTGCTCCACCGCGAGCGTGCCGCCGTAAAGGTCGACGGTGTCGTGGACCATGGCGAGTCCGAGGCCGTGCCCGGGCACCGTCTCATCCGTCCTGACACCACGCTCCAGCACCTTCGCCCGGTCTTCCTCCGCGATCCCGGGTCCGTCATCCTCCACCGTCAACGAGAGGCTCTCCCCGCCCCCCGACCGCCCGCTTTGCACAGCCGCGGATATCCGCACTTTCTCGCGGCACCACTTGCACGCGTTGTCCAGGAGGTTCCCCAATAGCTCCATGAAATCGCCGCGATCGCCGATGAAGTGGCTGCCCTCCTGGATCGCGAGCTCGATCGAGAGGTCCTTGCGCGAGTAGACCTTGAGCAGTGCGCTGCGCAGCTCCGCCGCCACCGGGGCCACCGCCACGGGCGCCTGCCCGAGGAGTGCGCCGCCCGAAGCCGCACGCTTCAACTGATGCTCGATAATGTCGGTCATGCGATCGATTTCCGTTCCGATCGTGCGCGTAGAGCCTGATCCGGCATCCAGGTGCAGCGCCGCGCGCATGACCGCCAACGGGGTCTTGAGCCCATGCGCGAGGTTGCCCAGCGTGTCGCGGTAGCGGGCCACGCGCTTGCGCTCGCCGACGAGCAGCGCGTTGAGATGGCGCGCCACGCCGCTCAACTCGCGCGGATAGCCCGATCCGAGCATCTCGCTGCGCCCCTCCTCCACTTCATGGATCTCGCGCTCCAAGCGGCGCAGCGGCGCGAGCACCCTGCGCAGGAGCGCGGCGAGCGACACCAGCAGCAGCAGCATGAGCCCCGTGAACCAGCCGAGCAGGCGGCTGCGGAAGATCCAGAGCTGCTGCTCGTAGGGAGTCAGGCTCACCGCGACGCTGAACGTCAGTGCGGGGCCTGGTTTGGTCGGGTCATCCTCGAAGGAGATGCCGCGGCTCTCGATCGCCACGCGAGTGTGACCGACCAGCGCATAGGAGAACTCCCGATCGCCTTGCGCGAGAGGCGGCCCGAAATCGATGGCCGTGACTCCCGCCATCGAGGGTGAGCGCCAGAGGTGATTGTCGGATCGGATCTCGGCGTAGAGGCCCGAATCCGGCGTGGCGAGGCGTGCATCGAGTTCGTTGAGCGGGGCGTCGTAGCCGCCCGCCCGGCCGGGCTCTGCGGCAGCGATCAATTGGACGATCTGGGAATTGAGCAGCGCCTCCTGCTGCCGATCCGAAAGCGTCCGAAAGCCCCTGTCGAGCACCCACATCATCAAGCCGAAGAAGAGCGCCAGCGGTACGGCAACCGAGACGAGCAGCCGGCGGCTGAGGGAGTGCGCGGTGCGCCGCGCCGGGAGGTCCTGCGCGGAAGCCAAGGGTCAGGAGGCGGGATCGCGCGCCAGCGCGAAACGGTAGCCGCGGCCGCGCAGCGTCTCGATGGGCTTCAGGCTATCCTCTGGATCGAGCTTGCGGCGCAGCCGGCCGACCAACACCTCGATCACGTTGCTGTCACGCTCGAAGTCCTGGTCGTAGAGCCGCTCGGTGAGCTCGCCTTTGGAGATCACTTCTCCGGCGCGCAGCATCAGGTGCTCGAGGATGCGGTACTCGAAGGTGGTCAGATCGACCGAGTGGCCGTCGACGGTCACGATTTGGGCGCGGGTATCGAGCATCACGACGCCGCACTTGAGCTCCGGGCTCGCCCAGCCGCCCGAGCGCCGCAGCAACGCCTGCAGCCGCGCCAGCACCTCCTCGAAATGAAAGGGCTTGGGGACGTAGTCGTCGGCTCCGGCCTGCAGGCCCTCGACCTTGTCCTGCCAGTTGTCACGCGCGGTGAGGATCAGGATGGGGAAAGTCTTGCCCGCGGCGCGCAGCCGGCGAATGACTTCCAGCCCCGCGAGCTTCGGCAAGCCGAGATCGATGATCGCGACGTCAAGGGGGTACTCGCGCCCCGTGAAGAGGCCCTCTTCGCCGTCCTGCGCGACATCGACGGTGAACCCCGCTTCCTGGAGGCGCGCCTTCAGCGTGTCCCGCAGCGCAGCCTCGTCTTCGACCACCAGTACCCGCATTGGAAAAGTCCCCCCTGCGAACCCAAGCGTTCTTGGCGAGCGTCAGAGGATCGCGCCGCTCGCCGCGTCGACCCGGACGGCGAAGACGCGTCCCGCACCGTCCAGCATCCTCAGGACGTAGATGGTACGGTCTCCTTGGGTTTCCGTCTCGGCCCGTACGACCCGGGCCCTGAAGCGGCGCTGGGCCAACCGCACGGCCTGATCCATTGAGACCTCCCGCTGCGGGGACGTTTGGGGCGCAGCCGTCCGCGCTGTGGCCGGCGCCCCCTGGGCGCGAGCGAGCGGTGCTGCGGCCGAGAGCACCAGCGCCATCAGGGCGAGCAAGGGGGGACGAACGGCCTTCATAACCCGGGGAAGATAGCTCTGCCCGTGTGAATCCCGGCTGAATCAAGCCTGGGCCTTGCGGCAAGCTAAGTCTGGCGCTTCGCCTGCCGCCAGAGGGCGTCCCATTGCGCGGCATCCAGCGCCTGCAGCCGTGCGCCCTGGGCGGCCGCCAAAGCCTCCATGCGCCGGAAGCGGCGCTCGAATTTGGCATTCGCGGCGCGCAGCGCCTCCTCCGGGTCGATGTTGAGGTGCAGCCCCCAGTTGGCCACCGCGAAGAGCAGGTCCCCGATTTCTTCCGCGAGCTTCTCCTGGCTCGCATGCGGCGCCTCCGCCAGCGCCTCCTCGATTTCGCGCACCTCCTCCAGCACCTTGTCGCGAACCTGCGAGGCCGTCTCCCAGTCGAAGCCGACGTTCGCCGCGCGGCGTCCAAGCTTCGCTGCCCGGGTGAGCGCCGGGAGCGCGCGGGGCACATCCGCAAGCGCGCTGTGATCCGCGGCGGCGCCCGCCGCCGCCGCTGCAGCGCGCTCGCGCGCCTTCTGCTGCTCCCAGATCCGCGAGAGCTGGCCGACATCGGCGGCGTGCCCCTGATCCTCGAACACGTGGGGATGGCGCCGGATGAGCTTCTCGCGAATGCCGCTCGCGACGGCAGCGAAATCGAACCAACCCTGCTCCTGCGCCAAGCGGGCGTGAAACACCACCTGGAAGAGCAAATCACCGAGCTCGTCGCGCAGCTTCTGCGGCTCACCGCGCTCCACGGCGTCCGCGACTTCGTATGCTTCCTCGATGGTGTAAGGCGCGATGGTGCGCAACGTCTGCTCGCGATCCCATGGGCACCCGCGCTGCGGGTCGCGCAGGCGCGCCATCAGCTCGAGGAGCGCCGCTACCGCTTCTCCGGGCGCGCCGGCGGCACTCACTGCTCGTCCCCGATGCACACGCGGTAGAGTGTCACCAGCATGCCGGCGGTTGCCCCCCAGATATTGCGGTTGCCGTAGGAAATCTCGAACAACCTGGCCTCCGCATCCGCGGTGCGGAAGCGATGGACCCGCGGCTGATGGTTGCGCGCATCGAGCGCGAAAGCGAGCGGCACCTCGAAGGTATCCTCCACCTCCTGCGCATCGAGTAGGAGCTTGAATCCCGGACGCACCATCGCGACGACCGGGGTGACGCGAAAGCCGCTGATGACCACGTGATCGGGCAGAAAGCCGACGACCGACACGCGGGACTCCTCCAGACCGATCTCCTCCCGAGCTTCACGCAGCGCTGCCGCCGCCGGGCTGTCGTCCTGCGGCTCGATGCGGCCGCCGGGAAAACTAACTTGACCGGCGTGGTTGCGTAGCTGCGTGGCACGCTGCGTCAGGAGCACCGTGGGAGCGCCTGGATGCTCCACGATCGGAATGAGCACCGCCGCTGGAACGGGCTCGAGCGGAAAGAAACGGCGGTAGGCGCGGCTCTCCGCTGCGGTGAGGCCGGGAACGAGCCAGTCCGCGGCGTCATGTCGCGGCTGGCTACCCGCGAGCCGCTCGCGGATCCGCGCGGGCCAGTCCACGTCAGCCCCGAGTGCGGCGGCGGCCGGCGTGCCCGCCACCTCGCTCCTGCCGTCCGGTTCAACCACCGCCGCTCGTGCCGCCTTTGATGCCGCCCTGGGTGAGGCCGGCCGGATCGAGGAGCCGCGCGAGCTCTTCACGCGGCAAATCGGTCATCTTCTCCGCGATCTCGCGCAACGGCTTGCCCTCGGCATAGGCCTTCTTCGCGATGGCCGCGCCCTTCTCGTAGCCGATGACCGGGTTCAGCGCTGTGACCAGGATCGGGTTGCGCTCCAGTGCCTCGGCGAGCCGCGCCGGATTCACCTTGAACCCGGCGATCGCGCGGTCGGCGAGCGCGCGCGAGATGTTGGCGAGCAGGCGGATGCTCGCGAGCAGGTTGTAGGCGATGACGGGTAGCATCACATTCAACTGGAAGTTGCCCGACTGCCCCGCCACCGTGATGGTGGTGTCGTTGCCGATGACCTGCGCGGCCACCATGGCGGCCGCCTCCGGGATGACGGGGTTGACCTTGCCCGGCATGATGCTGCTGCCCGGCTGCAGCGCCGGCAGCGCGATCTCGCCCAAACCGGCCAGCGGCCCGCTATTCATCCAGCGCAGGTCGTTCGCGATCTTCATCAGGCTCACGGCAATGGTCTTGAGTTGTCCCGACAGCTCCACGGCGGTGTCCTGCGAGGCGAGGGCCTCGAAGTAGTTGCGCGCCGGAGTGAACGGCACGCGCGTCAGCTCGGCGAGCGCCTCGCAGAAGCGGGCGCCGAAGTCAGGATGCGCGTTGATGCCGGTCCCGACCGCCGTGCCGCCCTGCGCCAGCGCCAGCAGGCGCGGCTCCACCGCCGCCAGCCGTGCGAGGCCGCTCTCGATTTGCGCGCGCCAGCCGGAGAGCTCCTGCCCTACGGTCACGGGCATGGCATCCATAAGGTGGGTGCGACCCGTCTTGACGACGGCGCCGATCTCACGCTCCTTGGCGAGCAGTGCATCGCGCAGGTGCTCCAGGGCGGGAATGAGCTCGCGCCGCACGCCGAGGGCAGCGCTGACGTGGATGGTCGTCGGGATCACGTCATTGCTGCTCTGGCTCATGTTGACGTGATCGTTGGGATGCACCGCCTTGCCGAGGCGCCGCGTCGCGAGCGTCGCGATCACCTCGTTGGCATTCATGTTCGTGCTGGTGCCCGAGCCGGTTTGGAAAACATCGATCGGGAAGTGCGCATCGTGTTTCCCGGCCGCCACCTCCTCGGCCGCCGCATCGATCGCGCGGGTGATCGCGGCATCGAGGAGCCCGAGGCGGGTGTTGGCGCGCGCGGCGGCCTGCTTGACGAGGCCGAGCGCGCCGATGAAGGCGCGCGGCATCGCCAGGCCGCTGATCGGGAAATTCTGCACGGCGCGCTGCGTCTGCGCGCCCCAGAGCGCATCCGCGGGCACCTGCAGCTCGCCCATGCTGTCGCGCTCGACTCGAAAGGAACTCGGCATCGTCGGCTCCATGGCTCGTCTGCGTTATGATAGCGCATGCCCGACTTTCGCCCGGATTCTATTGGCCCGGATTCACTGGGCCCCGAGCCTCTCGCCGCCCTTGCCGCGCTCTCGCCGGTGGACGGCCGCTACCGTTCCGCCACGCAGCCGCTGCGGGATCTGCTCTCCGAGGCGGGCCTCATCCGCGAGCGCGTGCGGCTCGAGGCCGCATGGCTCCTGCACCTGGCCGCGGCGGTGCCGCAGCTCGCGGGTGCCGCTCTGGTCCCCGGCGCGCTCACCCGCGCGCGCGAGCTAGCGCGCGAGCCCGACGCGGATTGCGCTCAAGCGGTGAAGGCCATCGAGGCGGTGATCAACCACGATGTCAAGGCGGCCGAATATTACGTCCGCCAACAGCTCGCGGCCGCCGGGGCGAATGAAGCCTCCCTCGAGCTCGTGCATTTCGGCTGCACCTCTGAGGACATCAACAATCTGAGCTATGCGCGGCTGCTCGAGGAGGCGCGCCGGCGCATGCTCGGCACCCTCGCGGACCGGACGGCGGAGCTCGCCCACCTCGCGCGCCGCGAGGCCGACGTGCCGATGCTGGCGCGCACGCACGGGCAGCCCGCGAGCCCGACGACGCTCGGCAAGGAAGTCGCCAACTTCGTCGCGCGACTGCGCCGCGCGCAGCGGCGCTGGAGCTCCGTGCAGATTCTCGGCAAGTGGAACGGCGCGGTAGGCAACTTCAATGCGCATCATGCCGCGCTGCCGGCGGTCGACTGGCCGGCCGTGAGCCGCGGCTTCATCGAGTCCCTCGGGCTCGTCTGCAACGCCTACACGACGCAGATCGAGCCGCACGACTGGATCGCGGAGTACTGCGACGCCGTCGCCGCTACCAACGTGGTGCTCCTCGATCTGTGCCGCGACTTCTGGGGCTACATCTCGCTGGGCTATCTCAAGCAGCGCGCCGCTGCGGCCGAGGTGGGCTCCTCGACCATGCCGCACAAGGTGAACCCCATCGATTTCGAGAACGCCGAAGGCAATCTCGGCGTCGCCAATGCCCTGCTGCGCCACTTCGCCGACAAGCTTCCCATTTCTCGCTGGCAACGCGATCTCACCGATTCGACCGTGCTGCGCAATCTGGGCGTGGCATTGGGCCACACGCTTGTGGCTTGGCGTGCGCTGGGGCGCGGTCTGGGTAAGGTCGACACGGACGCCGCGTCGCTCACGGCCGATCTGCAGGAGGCATGGGAGGTACTCGGAGAGGCCGTTCAGACCGTTCTACGTGCCGCCGGAATACCCGGTGGGTACGAGCGCCTCAAAGAGCACACGCGCGGACGTGCGATCGATGAGCGAGCCCTGGCGGAGCTGATCGACAGCCTGCCACTGCCCACGGAGGAAAAGCGGCGCCTGAAGGCGTTGCGGCCGGTCGACTACACCGGCCTCGCCGCCCGCCTGGCGCGCGAAATATGACAAATCGCGCACGCCCGCCGCACCCCGAAATGAGAACTACACCTCGGTTTTAACTCATTAAGGCCAGCTAAGCGCCTGAATTCGTGATGGATTCGACAAGCGTCCGATGCGCGCCTCTCTAAGATCGCTGGCCTAACCCATTTACGGGCAAAGACGGCAGGCGCCGCTCGTGGCTGAATACGGGGAACTCGAACGCAATAGCGCGCTGGCTCAGCTGGCCAACGCGCGTTACTCGCCGGAATCGAACACCGGTAAGTCAGGCGTGCGCTTGTCCCGTGGCATGGAGACGCTCACCGTGCTCACCACCCTCGCGGAAGTGCGCAGCGCGGTTTGCCAGGTGGCCACTTCGGCCCAGCGCCTGATCTCGATCTATACCCCTGATCTGGAGCCCGATCTCTACGATCAGACGCCGTTCCTGGAAGTGATCAAACGCTTTGTGCTCGCGCGCAGCTTCGCCAAAGTCCGTGTGCTCCTCGCCGAGCCGACACGTGTCATGCGTGATAGCAACCGCTTCGTGGCCATGGGACGGCGCCTCTCGAGTTGCATCGATATCCGCTACGCCGCAAAGCAGGCCCGCCAACGCGCCTCGGCCTACCTCATCGCCGACGATCGGGCCATCGTGTACCGGCTGCGCGCCGATAGCTGGGACGGTGTCGCGGACAGCAACAACCCGCCCGTGGCGCGACTCTATCTGCAAGAGTTCGACCAGTTCTGGGATTCGAGTGCATCCGAGCACGGGCTGCACGCGATTCGCCGCGCCTAGTCTATAGCGCTGGATCCGGGCATCCTGCCCGGCCCCGCGCGGTCGCAAGCAAAAGCGCGGCGGCGGGGCACATCCCTGTGCCTGAGGGATGGGATTGCGGGTGCGTATAATTCCCGTCCATGTCCAAGCCTGAGATCACCGTGGCCGCCGTTACGGAAACGGACGGCCGCTTTCTCGTCGTCGAGGAGCGCATCAACCGCCGCCTCGTCATCAATCAGCCCGCGGGTCACGTCGAGCCTGGCGAGACGTTGCTCGAGGCCGTCGTGCGTGAAGTGCGTGAAGAAACGGCCTGGCTCTTCAGTGCGAACGAGCTGGTCGGCGTCTACCTGTGGCGTCACCCGGGCACAGGGCGCACGACAAAGCGCTTCACGTTCACCGGCACAGTGGCGGATCACCGCGACGACCAAAAGCTGGATCGCGGTATCGTGGCCACGCATTGGCTGACCCAGGCCGAGCTCAGGGGGCGCGAGCCGCAGCTGCGCAGTCCGCTGGTGTTGCGCTGCATCGAAGACTATCTCGCCGGCCGGCGCCAGCCGCTGGCCGCGGTAGCGGCACTCGACCTCGGCTCGGCCACCCAGATCACTGCGGTTGGGCTCTGATCCGGCCGCACGCCATGAGCCATCGCGTCATCGTCGGGCTGTCGGGTGGCGTGGATTCCGCCGTTGCGGCCCTCCTCCTCAAGGAGCAGGGCTGGGAGGTCCACGGCCTTTTCATGAGCAACTGGGAAGAGGACGATGATGGCTACTGCACGGCCGCGCAGGATTTCCAGGACGCCCGCGCCGTGGCCCGCGAGCTCGCCATTCCGCTGCATCGGGCGAGCTTCGCGGTCGCGTATCGCGAGCGCGTCTTTCAGCATTTTTTGGCCGAGCATCGCGCCGGCCGCACCCCCAATCCCGACGTGCTCTGCAATCGTGAGATCAAGTTTGGCGTGGCGCTGCGCTACGCGCGGCGACTCGGCGCCGCCCGCTTCGCGACCGGACACTACGCCCGAATCCTGCAAGCGCCCGCCGGCGCCGAGCTGCACAAAGCGCGCGATGCGGCCAAGGATCAGAGCTACTTCCTCCATGCGGTCGCCATCGAGGAGTTGGCCGCAACACTGATGCCGATCGGCGACCTCGAGAAGGGCGCGGTGCGCGAGCAGGCGCGCCAGGCGGGGCTGCCGGTCTTCGACAAGCCCGACAGCACCGGCATCTGCTTCGTCGGCGAGCGCCCCTTTCGCGAGTTTCTCGGCCGCTTTCTCGCCGACCGGCCCGGGCCCATCGAGTCGGCCGATGGCGAGCGGCTCGGGGTGCACCGGGGACTCGCCTTCTACACGCTGGGGCAGCGCGAGGGCCTCAAGATAGGCGGCCGCGCGGGCCATGCGCAGCTGCCCTGGTTCGTGGCCCGCAAGGACGCCGCCCGCAATGCCCTGGTGGTCGTACAAGGACACGACCACCCGCTCCTGTGCAGCGCCGCACTCGCCACCGGTCCCCTGCACTGGCTGAGCGCGGCGCGCCGGGAGCCGTTCCCCTGCACGGTGAAAGTTCGCTACCGGCAGGCGGACCAGCCGGCGCTGCTCGAGCCGCGCGCCGATGGCAGCGCCCGGATTACCTTCGAAACGCCACAGCGCGCGGTCACGCCCGGCCAGTACGCAGTGCTTTACGAGCGCGACAGGTGCCTCGGCGGCGCCGTGATCGAGAGCACAACCCCTGCCACGGCCGGCCTCACGACGGCGCGCAGCGGCGCCCGGGAGAACAGCGACCTGAAATCATTTTCAGCCCGCGAGCCTATATAATCCGCGCCGCTTTCAGGCGGAGAGATCGACTCATGACGAACAGCTTCAAGGCGCGCTCGAGCCTCGCGGTCGGCAACCGCTCGTACGAGATCTGGAGCCTGGCGGCGCTGCCGCGGGAGAAGGTGGCGCGGCTGCCCTACTCGCTCAAGGTGCTGCTCGAGAACCTGCTGCGCTCCGAAGACGGCGTCAACGTCACTCGCAACGACATCGAGGCGCTCCTCGCCTGGGACCCTGCGGCAATACCCGCGCACGAGATCGCCTTCACCCCCTCGCGGGTCATCCTCCAGGACTTCACCGGCGTGCCGTGCGTGGTGGACCTCGCCGCCATGCGCGAGGCGATCGTGCGCCTGGGGGGCGATGCGGAGCGCGTCAACCCGCTGGCGCCCGCCGAGCTCGTCATCGATCACTCCGTGCAGGTCGATGAGTACGGGACGCCAGGCGCCCTCGATGCCAACACACGCATCGAGTTCTCGCGCAACGTGGAGCGCTACGCGTTCCTGCGCTGGGGCCAGTCCGCCTTTCGCAACTTCGCCGTCGTGCCGCCGAGCACGGGCATCGTGCACCAGGTGAACCTCGAGTACCTGGGCCGTGTCATCTTCGATGCGCAGAAGGACGGCGTACGCAGCGCCTATCCCGACACGCTGGTCGGCACCGATTCACACACGACCATGATCAACGGACTCGGCGTCCTCGGCTGGGGTGTCGGCGGCATCGAGGCGGAGGCGGCCATGCTCGGCCAGCCGGTCACCATGCTGATCCCGCAGGTCATCGGCCTGCGCTTGATCGGGCGCCTCAGGCCCGGCGCCACCGCGACCGACCTCGTGCTCACCGTCACGGAGATGCTGCGCAAGAAAGGCGTGGTCGACAAGTTCGTGGAGTACTTCGGTGACGGCCTCGCCTCTTTGCCGCTCGCCGACCGCGCGACCCTTGCCAACATGGCGCCGGAATACGGCAGCACCTGCGGCATCTTCCCCATCGACGAGGAGACCCTGCGTTATCTCGAGCTCTCTGGCCGCCCGCGCGAGCGGATCGATCTCGTCAGCGCCTATGCCAAGCACCAGGGCATGTGGCGCAACCAGGGCGAGAAGCCCGCGCAGTACACCGACGTGCTCGAGCTCGATCTGGGCACGGTGGAGCCGAGCCTCGCGGGTCCCCGCCGTCCGCAGGACCGCGTGCCGCTGAAATCCGCCAAGAGCACCTACGAGAGCAATGCCAAGAAAGCCGCCGAGGAGCGTGCCGCCCGCAACGCCGCTGCGAACGCCAACGCGCAGGGCACGGCGAAAGTGAAGCTCAACGGCGCGAGCTTCGAGCTTCAGGACGGCGCGGTGCTGATCGCTGCCATCACGAGCTGCACCAACACTTCCAACCCCTCGGTCATGTTGGCTGCAGGCCTGCTCGCGCGCAAGGCGCGCCAGCGCGGCCTCAAGGCCAAGCCCTGGGTGAAGACCAGCCTGGCCCCGGGCTCGCGCGTGGTCACCGACTACTTCAAGCGCGCCGGGGTGCTCGATGACCTGGCGGCCGTGGGCTTCGACCTGGTCGGTTACGGGTGCACCACCTGCATCGGCAACTCCGGGCCGCTCAAGGCCGAGATCTCCGCTGGCGTGAAGGCCGGCGACATCACGGCCTGCTCCGTGCTCTCGGGCAACCGCAATTTCGAGGGCCGGGTGCATCCGGAGGTGCGGATGAACTTCCTCGCCTCCCCGCCCCTGGTCGTCGCATATGCCCTCGCCGGCACGCTCGACCTCGACCTCACGACGGAGTCTCTCGGGACCGGTACGGACGGCAAGCCCGTATACCTCAAGGACATCTGGCCGACCGATCAGGAAGTGCAGGAGCTGCTGACGCGCTCGATCGACTCGAAGATGTTTCAGCAGAGCTATGCGGGCGTGTTCGCGGGTGATGAGCACTGGAGCAGCATCAAGGTGCCCGCCGGCAAGCTCTACACCTGGGACGAGAAGTCAACCTACGTCAAGAACCCGCCCTACTTCGATGGCATGGGACGCACGCCCGCGCCGCTCAGCGACATCCACGGCGCTCGCGTCCTCGCAGTGCTCGGCGACTCCGTGACGACCGACCACATCTCCCCCGCGGGCAACATCGCAAAATCCAGCCCCGCGGCGCGCTTTCTCGTCGAGCAGGGCGTGAAGCCCGCCGACTTCAATTCCTATGGCGCGCGCCGTGGCAACCATGAAGTGATGATGCGCGGCACGTTCGCCAACATCCGCCTGCGCAACCAGCTCGTACCCGGCGTCGAGGGCGGCATCACCGTTCACCTCCCGAGCGGCGAGCAGACCTCGATCTACGACGCCGCCATGCGTTACAAGCAGGAGCACACGCCGCTCATCATTCTCGCCGGACGCGAGTATGGCACCGGCTCCTCGCGCGACTGGGCGGCCAAGGGCGCCATGCTCCTCGGCGTGCGTGCGGTCATCGCGGAGAGCTTCGAGCGCATCCACCGCTCGAACCTCATCGGCATGGGCGTCGCGCCCCTGCAATTCAAGCCGGGAGAGAACGCGAAGTCCCTCGGCCTCACCGGCCGCGAGGTGTTCGAGATCTCCGGGCTCGCGAGCGGCGATGCGAAAGAGGTCACCGTGAAAGTAACGCCTGCGCAGGGCGGCAAGCCCATCACCTTCACGGCCCGCGTCAGAATCGACACGCCGAAAGAGCGCGAATACTACCGTCACGGCGGCATCCTGCAGTACGTGCTGCGGCAGCTCGCCGGCGTCGGCCGCGCAAGCTGAGCGACGACCCAGAGGGGACGAGGCGCGCGTTGGGGGCACACGTGCGTCTTGCTGTCTTCGATCTCGACGGGACCATCACGCGGCACGATACGCTGGCGCCGTACGCGCTCGGGTTTGTGGTACGCAAGCGGCCCTGGCGGCTTGCGGCCCTGCTCTTCGTGCTGCCCGCGGTGCTCGGACACGCGCTGGGCCTCACCGATCGCGGAGCGCTGAAGTCGGCATTCATCCGCGCGGCTCTCGGCGGCTGCCACCGCAAGGATCTGGAGCGGTGGACCGCGAAATTCGTCGATCGCCTCGTGGCGCAGGGTCTCTTGGCGCGGGCCGTCGCGACCATCGGGGAGCACGCACGCTCCGGCGATCATCTCGTTCTCCTGAGCGCGAGCACCGATCTCTACGTACCCGCGATCGCGCGCGCGCTCGGATTCCAGGAAGTCATCTGCACGGGCCTGAGCTGGGACGGTGAGCGCCTGCGCGGCACCCTGACGACACCCAACCGCCGGGGTGAGGAAAAAGCACGCTGCGTCACAGCGCTGCGGGCGCGCTATCCCGGTTTGGAGTCATTCGCCTATGGCAACGCCGCGAGCGACATCGCACACCTGAGGCTCGTCGATCGGGGTGCGCTGATCAACGGCTCCGCCGCTGCACGGCGCGCTGCTCGCCGCGAGGGACTCACCTGCGCGGATTGGCAGTGAGTGGCGTCGGCGCGCTCACGACGCTACATCGAAGTGCGGATCTGCCACAGCTCCGGAAAGAACTTGAGCTCGAGCGCCTTGGCGAGATAGGACACCCCGCCCGTGCCGCCGGTCCCGGGCTTGTAGCCGATGATGCGCTCCACGGTCTTCAGGTGGTGGAAGCGCCAGAGCTGGAACTTGTGGTCGAGGTCGACCAGCCGCTCGGCCAGCTCGTAGAGGTCCCAGTCCTTCTCGGCGTTGTGGTAGACGCCGAGCCAGGCGCCCGCGACCTGTTTGCTCGCGCGGTAGGGCTCGCGGAAGTCCCGAGTCAAATGGTCCTCCGGGATGCCATAGCCACGGCGGCTGAGCAGGCGTAGCGCCTCATCGTAGAGTGACGGCGTCTCCAGAGCGCGCTCGAGCGCAGCGTACGCCTTGGGGTCCCGCTTGTGCACCTCCAGCATCTCGGCGTGCTTGTTGCCGAGCAGGAACTCGATCAGGCGGTACTGGAAGGACTGGAAGCCCGACGAGCGCCCGAGCGCGTTGCGGAACGCGGAGTACTCGAACGGTGTCATCGTCGAGAGCACCTCCCAGGTGGAGGTGAGCTGGGTCTGTACCCGCGAGATGCGCGCGAGCATCTTGAAGGACGGGTCGAGATCGTCGCGGCGCACGCATTCGAGCACGCCTGCGAGCTCGTGCAGCATCAGGCGCATCCACAGCTCCGAGGTCTGGTGCACGATGATGAACAGCATCTCGTCGTGCTCGAAGGAGAGCGGCTTCTGCGCATCGAGCACCTTGTCGAGGTGCAGGTACTCCCCGTAGGAGAGCGAGGAGCCGAGGTCCCAGTGGATGCCCTCGCCGCTCAGGTCCACCCGCTCGGACTTGTCGTAGCGTCTCGGGCTCATGAGGCGTCGTCGCCAAATACCCAGTCCGGCACACGCCGCCAACCATCGAGCAGCTCCCGGTCGAGGCTGCGATAGTCGGGGCAGTAGCGTGCGACGCAATGCCAGAATCGGCGCGAGTGATTCATGTGCTGAGTATGGGCGAGCTCGTGGATCATGAGATAGCGCACCACCGCCGGCCGCTGGAACAGCAGGCAACAGTTGAGGCTGATCGTACCGCGGGTCGAGCAGCTTCCCCAGCGAGTCCGCTGGCGGCGGATGAGCATACGATCGTAGCGGAAGCCGAGCTCGCGCGCGCACTCTGCGAGAAGCGGCGCCAGCACCAGACTCGCACGCTTCGTGAGCCAGCGCCGCAGCGCCTGGCGCACGGACTGGCCGCTGCCACCACCGCCGGCAAGGCTGAGCACGCCCGGTGCGGGCATGGCGATCCCTGCGCGGCGGGGGCCTCCCGCAAGGTGAATGTGCCAGGTCTCCGCGCACGCCGGCAGCTCGATCCGCGGTGGGGGGAAGGGAGTCGGCGGACCGGCCCGGCGCCGCGCCTCCTCGCGCTTGCGCTCGATCCAGGAGCGATGCCTTTCGAGGAAGCGCTCCACCGCGCGCCCCGAAGTCCGAAAGGGAACCACGACCTCCACGCGTCCGGTGTGAAAGACACGCACAGTCAAACGCCTCGCGCGCTGGCTTTCGCGGACGCTCCACCCCTCGGTGGCATCCTTGTCGGACCACAACGGCAACTGGGACGTTACCATATTGGAAATCATGAGCCGTGGCGGCAGAATCCCCGGCCACCCCATAATACCAGTCGACGGCGCGGCATAGGCGGCGCGTCCGGCCAGGAGATGCCGTGCCCGATAGCGCAGCGATCCTCGAAGTTCACGATCTCGTCAAACAGTATCCTACCGTCACCGCCGTGGATGGCATCTCGTTCGGCGTGCCCGAGGGCACCTGCTTCGGGCTGCTGGGACCCAACGGCGCCGGTAAGACGACCACTATCGAGATCATGGAGGGCATCCTGCCGCCGACGGCGGGGGAGGTGCGCTACCGGCGCGAGTCGCTGGGGCCGCGCTTTCGCGAGGAAGCCGGCATCCTCTTCCAGAAGACCGCGCTGCAGGACTTCCTGACGGTCCGCCAGAGCGTGGCGCTCTTTCGCGGCTTGTACGAGCGCGGTCTCGAGGTCGATGAGGTGCTGCGCCTCTGCGCGCTCGAGAAGCTCGCGAGCCGCGACAACCGCAAGCTCTCGGGCGGCCAGCAGCAGCGTCTCCTGCTCGCGATCGCGCTGGTGAACGATCCGAAGGTGCTCTTCCTCGATGAGCCGACCACCGGCCTCGACCCGCAGGCGCGGCGCAATTTCTGGGAGCTGGTCGCATCGATCAAGGCGCGGCGCAAGACGATCATCCTCACCACCCACTACATGGAGGAGGCGCAGCTGCTCTGCGACGAAATCGCCATCATGGACGGCGGGCGCATCATCGCGCAGGGCGCCCCGCAACGACTCCTGAGCGAGCACTTCGCCGAAGTGCTCCTCGAGCTGCCCCGCCACGAGTTTCCCGAGGTCGCACGGCAACTGCCGCTCAAGCTCATCGACGCCAGCGACCGCGTCGAGATCAGCACACACGATCTCGACGGCACGTTACGTGCGCTCATCGACGCGCACGTGCCGTTACGAAATCTACGCATCCGTCCCGCGAATCTCGAGGACCTGTTCCTCGAGCTCACGGGCAAGGAGCTGCGCGCATGATGAAGCGACTCCTCGCCGTCTGGCATGCACGCAATCTCGAGTTCCTGCGCGACCGCCCCACTCTGCTTTTCACGCTGCTGCTGCCCCTGGGCGTCGTGATCAGCATGGGATTCATCTACGGGGGCCCGCCGCGCCCGCTCTTCACGGTGGGCGTACTCGGGACCGATGTCGCGAGGCACGCCAATCCTTTCCTCCACGAGCGCTACGTGCAGTCCGTGCCCATCCACGATGCGGCGGCGGGCCTCTACAAGATCACTCACCAGAGCATCGATCTGCTCCTCGACCTCGACGGCACCGCGCGGTATTGGGTCAACACCGACTCACCAAAGGGCTATATCGTCGAGAAGCTGCTCATCGCCGCCGACCCCGGCGCACGGCGCCAGCCCGTGACCGGCCAGGCGGTACGCTACGTCGAGTGGCTCTTTCCCGGCATCCTCGCCATGAACATGATGTTCAGCTGCCTCTTCGGAGTGGGCTACGTCGTGTTGCGATACCGCAAGAGCGGCTTTCTCAAACGCCTGCACGCGACCCCGCTCAGCGCGTTCGAGTTCCTTTCCGCCCAGGTGCTTTCGCGCCTGAGCCTCATCCTCTTCGTGACCGCGCTCCTCTACGTCCTGATCGCGGCGATCATCCACTTCCACAGTGCCGGCAGCATTGGCTTGCTCCTGCTCCTGGCGGTGATCGGATCGCTTTCGATGATCGCGCTCGGTCTCACGGTCGCCGCCCGCTTCGGCAGCGAGGAAGTGGTCGGCGGACTGCTGAACCTGCTCACCTGGCCGATGATGCTGCTCTCGGGTGTCTGGTTCTCGATCGACAGCTCGCCCCGCTGGGTGCAGTGGGTGGCCGACATCTTTCCGCTGACTCAGCTCATCGATGCGGCGCGCGCCGTGATGCTCGATGGTGCCGGCCTGCAGCGGATCACACCCAACCTCATCTATCTCGCGGTGACGACGCTCGTGTTCCTCGCCTTCGGCGCGTGGTCGTTCCGGTGGAGGGTCGATTGAGCCACGCCAAGCGCTTCTTCAGCGACAACACCGCTTCGATCTGCGCCGAGATCCTGGAAGCGATCGCGGCGGCCAACGGCGGCCACGAGGTGGCCTACGGCGAGGACCCCTGGACCGGGCGGCTGGACGAAGTGCTCGGCGAGTTCTTCGGCACGGAGTTGCGTGCGTTCCCGCTGGCCACGGGCACAGCGGCCAATGCCCTGGCGCTCGCGACCCTGACGCCACCCTACGGCGCAATCTACTGCCACCCCGAGGCCCACATCGCCGTCGACGAATGCAGTGCGCCCGGTTTTTTCACCGGCGGCGCACAGCTCGCTTTGGTCGGCGGCGAGCATGCGAAGCTGACCGCCGAAGCGCTGGCGGCAACGCTCGAAGGCCAAACGGTCTCGGTGCACAGCGTGCAGCCGGCTGCCGTGTCGATCAGCCAGGCGACCGAGTTCGGCACCGCGTACCGCCCCGCCGAAGTCGCCGCCCTGTGCGAAGTCGCGCACGAACACGGCCTGCACGTGCACATGGACGGGGCGCGCTTTGCCAACGCCGTGGCATACCTCGGCTGTCATCCCGGCGATGTCACCTGGCGAGCCGGGGTCGACGTCCTCTCCTTCGGAGCGACCAAGAACGGCGCCATGGCGGCCGAGGCCGTGGTGTTCTTTCATCTGGGACTGGTGCGGGACTTCGAGCTGCGGCGCAAGCGCGCCGGCCACTTGTTGTCGAAGTCGCGCTTCGTCGCGGCGCAGCTGCTCGCCTACGTGGAGTCGGGTGTCTGGCGCCGCAACGCGCTGCGCGCCAACGCGCTCGCCCAGAGCATTGGCGAAGCCGCTGGCAGCCGCCTGCTGCATCCGGTCCAGGCGAACGAGGTGTTCGTCGCGCTTGGCGCCGCGGGCAAGGCATCCTTGCGTGCGGCGGGCTTTGAATTCTACGATTGGGGATCGCCCGCCTCGGGCGCCGCGCGCCTGGTCGCCTCCTGGGACCAGGACGAGCGCCACGTCGCGGCGCTGTGCGCGGCGCTGGCCGCAATCTAGACCCAGGAGAAGGAGAGACCGCATGGCCGCACGAGAGTCCCGTATGTTGGCGCTCGGCACGCAGGCGCCGGATTTCAACCTCGCCGATGCAACCGGCAAGCGCTTCGGGCTGCGCGACTTCGCCGGCTCGAAGGGACTCCTGGCCGCCTTCATCTGCAACCACTGTCCCTTCGTCAAGCACCTGCTCGAGGGCTTCGTGGAATTCGCCCGCGAGTACGGTCCCAAGGGCATCGCGATCGTGGCGATCAACCCCAACGACGCCGCCGCCTACCCCGAAGACAGCGCGCAGAACATGGTGCGGATCGCAGCGCAGAAGGGGTTCACGTTTCCCTACCTCATCGACGACACCCAGGCCGTGGCCAAGGCCTATCAGGCCATCTGCACGCCGGATTTCTTCCTGTTCGATTCGGCCCGCAAGCTCGCGTATCGGGGCCAGTTCGATGCCAGCCGGCCCGGCAACGGTCAGCCCGTGACGGGGAGCGACCTGCGCGCCGCCGCGGACGCGCTCCTCGCCGGCAAGGCACTCGGGAAGCAGATCCCGAGCATCGGCTGCAGCATCAAGTGGAGGTCAGGTCAGGCGCCCGAGTGGGCGTAGGACCTACAGCTCCCTCAGTCCGTCCGTCACCGGCATCAGTGCGGCCCGCATCGCGGGGAAGAGGCCGCCGACGAACCCGATGGCGAGGGCCCACTTCAGGCCGCTTGCGAGCAGCGCCGGCGTCACCCGAAACTCGAACACCACCTGGCTGAAGTTCGCCCCGAGGGTCGAGGCCGTGTAGTGATCGAAGATGGCCCACGCCAGACCCGCGCCGATCACCCCTCCCGCGATCGCGAGCAGCAGGGTCTCGATCAGTACCGATACGACCACCGGGGCGCCCCGGAAGCCAATTGCCCGCAGGGTCGCAATCTCGCGCGTGCGCGTCGCCACCGCCGCGTACATGGTGTTGAGCGCGCCAAAGATGGCGCCGATTGCCATGATGATGGCGACAGTCGTGCCGAGGATGCGGATCAGACGTGTGAGGCCCTCGGACTGCTTGCTGTAATAGTCGCGGGTCGTGCTGGCGTCGACTTTGAAACGCGGATCGGTGGTGAGCGCCGCCTTGAAGGCGGCGAATTGACTCGGGCTCTTCAGGCGAACCGTGACGGAATTGCGGCTGTCGCCCCGGCGGTAAGCCGATGCGACCACATCGGCGTCGGCCCAGAGCTCGGAGTCGTGCTCATCGCCGGAATCGAACTCGCCCACCACGGTCCAGGGCTGGCCGCCCAGACTGACCTTGGCGCCGATCGCCGTATGCTCGAACTCCTTTGCCGCGCGCTTGCCGACGATGAGCTCGCGCAGGCCTGGCGTGAAGCGGCGGCCGGCGATGATGCGCACCCGCGAGCGCAGCGGCCAAGCTTCCTGTCCGATGCCGCGGACCTCGACGTTGGCGTCGAGGCCGCTGCTCACCTTCGGCAGCGATGCAACCACCACGAGCTCCGGAGAGGCGATCGGCCGGCCTTGGGCGTCGTGCATCACCTGCGGCTCATCGCCGATCCCGACCGTCGCATCATGATTCAGAACGGAGTTCAGCTCGGTCTGCGAGCCGCCGCGCAGGACGATGGCGGTATCGTCGCTGCCCGTCTCGATGAGGGTCGACTGGAATCCCTGCGCCATCGCAAAAAGCGCCACCAGGACCCCGACCACGCCGGCAATTCCCACGACCACGACCGAAGCCGCCCCCAGACGTTGCGGCACGGTGGCGATGCCGAGCCGGGTGACCGACCAGGCCTGACGGCCCGTGCGCGTGAGGAGGAGCCATGCCACCAGCAGCGCCGCCGCGACCGCGGCCGCCCACCAGGGCAGCCACACCAACAGCGCCACGAAAGCCGCAGCGATGAGGAGCGTGAGGAGACTCCAGACAAACTTTGGCATGATGCCTCACCGCCCCGAAAGCGCATCGATGATGCGCAGTTTCATGCCTCGGCGCGCGGGCAATGCCCCGACGACGAGCCCGATGATGACCATGAGCGCAATCCCCTCGGCCCAGGCGTCCCCCCCCACAGGCAGCATCGGGAACTGCGGACCCAGCTTCGCGCGGATGCCGCTCACCACGGCGCCGGAGATCAGCAGGCCGATGGCGCCGCCGAGTGCCAGCAGCAGCACCGACTCGGCCAGCACCAGCGCGAGGACGCTGCGGTTGGAGAAGCCAATGGTCTTGAGAATCGCCAGCTCCGGAATGCGCTCACGGACCGCCTGCGCCATGGTGTTGCCGGTCAGGAGAATGAGCGTGAAGAACACCGCACCCATGATCGACCCCACGATGAGACCGATATCGGCGAACTGGCTGACGAAGGAGGTTTGGAAGGCGTCCTCGCTCTGGGTCTTGGTCTCGTGATCGGAGTTGGCGGAGAGGGTATCGATGGCCCGCGCAACGCGGTCCGCGTCCTTCGGCTGGGCGACGCGTAGAACGTACCAGCCGGCCTTACCGCCGCCGAATTGGGTCGCCTGATCGAAGTAATCCCAGTTGAAGAAGAGCGCACCCTCCTCGCCCTTCAGCCGCGGATCGTTCACGTGATAGATGCCGACCAGGTCGAACGTCCAGACATTCGAGCCGTCCTTCTGCGGGAAGATGGTCGCCTGCAGCGGGATCTTGTCGCCCAGCTTCCAGTGATAGTGCTCGGCGAGGGATTGTCCCACCACCACGCCCGTGCGGGTTCGGTGGAACGCTTGCAGCTGCGCCGCCGGCAACACCCATTCCGGATAGAGGTCGAAGTAATTGGGCGCCACCGCCTCGGCCACGAGCTGATTCTTCGGCTCCTGGTAATAGCCGCCGAACCAGCTGGCGTAGGTCACCGCGCTCACGCCCGGTACCGCCTGGATGCGCATGAGAAGGCTCGTCGGCAGCGACACCACGAAACTTTCCTTCGACATCGTGATCATGCGACTCGCGCCGGCGACATTGTGCCCGGCGCTGGTGAAGGCATCGCGCACCGAGTTCAAGAGGCCGAACAGCAGGAACGCGGCAATGACCGAGACGATGGTGAAGAGCGTGCGGGTCTTGCGCCGGAAGAGGGCCGACCAGATGAGATGCAGATATTTCATGAGGCCGCCGCGACCGCCGCCACCGCCGCGCCCGCCTCGACCAGCGTGCCTTTGTCGAGATGCAGTGTATGCGTCGCGTACTCCGCGGCCTTCGGGTCGTGCGTCACCATGACGATGGTCTTGCCGTGCTCGCGATTGAGGCGCTGCAGCAGCGTCAGGACCTCAACCGCCGACTGCCTGTCGAGGTCTCCCGTCGGCTCGTCGCAGACGAGCAGTGTCGGGTCGGAGACGATGGCGCGTGCTATGGCGACGCGCTGCTGTTGCCCGCCGGAGAGCTCCCCCGGCTTGTGCGCGGCGCGGTCGGCGAGCCCTACGAGCTCGAGCGCCACCGCCGCATGGCTGCGGCGCTTGGAAGCCGGGAGCTTCGTGAGCAGCAGCGGCAGCTCCACGTTGCGCGTGGCCGAGAGCATCGGCAGCAGGTTGTAGAACTGGAAGACGAAACCGACATGGTTGGACCGCCAGCGGGCGAGCTCGCTCTGCCCGAGCCTGTCGATGCGCTTCTCCGCCACGGCGATGGTGCCCTCGCTCGGAGAGTCGAGCCCGCCGATCAGGTTGAGGAGCGTCGTCTTGCCCGAGCCCGACGGACCCATGAGCGCGAGGAAGTCTCCGGCAGCGATGTCCAGGTCAACGTGGTGCAGCACCTCGATCTTCTGCCGACCGCGCGTGTACACCTTGCTGAGACTACGGATCTCGACCAGTGGGCTCATGGCATCATTCCCCTAACGTGCGCAAGAATGTCGTATCGAAGGCGCTATCCCAAGTGCGATTCATCACCCGTTGAAGTGACGATTGCCACCTCTGCGGTCCTTACCCGTTGTCCGATTTCACGGTGACGCGCGAGCCGTCGTTGAGGCGCGCAGGAGGAGATTGCACCACGGCAGCGCCGCTGGCGATACCCTGTATGGCGCGAAGATCGCCTGCACTTTCACCAGGCGTGACCGATGCCTCGTGGGCCTTGTCCCCCTGGACCACGAAGACGACGGGGCGGCCGCCACGCTTCACGACAGCTGACGCAGGCACCCATACCGTGCCGGCCGGGAGTGCGGCCGCGGCGCCGCCGGGCTCTGCCGACGCCGCCTGCAGAAACGACACGCGCACACCCATGTCCGGCAGGATGCGCGGGTCGAGCTTCTCGAACGCCACGCGCACCTTCACGGTGGCCTTGCTTTTATCGGCCGTCGGCACGATGGCGATCACGTGGGCCGGGATATTCCAGTCGGGATAGGCATCGAGCACCGCCACGGCGGCTTGCCGCGGTTCCACCCGGTGGATGTAGGCTTCGTTCACATCGACGTCGACCTCGAGGGAGCTCATGTCGACTACGGTGGCGATGCCGGCCGCCTCGAACGAACCGCCGCCGAAGATAGGCGAGATCATCTCGCCCACCTGGGCCGCTTTGTCGATCACCACCCCCGTGAACGGCGCCGCGACGATGGTGTAATTCACCTGTACCTGCGCCGCCTGGACGCCGGCGCGCGCTACCGCCACCGTGCGCCCCTGAGTCACCACCTGCGCCGCGAGAGTGGCCGCCTGCGTCCGCGCGGTCTCGAAATCCTGCTCCGACACCAGATGCTGGCCGATCAGCGCCTGGTCGCGGGCGAAATCGCGCCGCGCCTGCTCGAGCTGTACCTGATACTGGCGTAACTGCGCTCGTGCCGCCGCCAACTGGGCATTGGCCTGCTCCAAAGCGGCTTGCTGCGCGCTGTCATCCAACCGTGCGAGCAGCTGCCCGCGGTGCACGTGCTCGCCTTCCTCGAAATAGACGTGTGACAACTGTCCGGCGATCTGCGAGGACACTGTCGCCTCGCGCTCCGCGGTGACGTAGCCGGTCGCCTGCAGGATTGCCGCGGGCCGCGCGGCCGCCGATGCGGCCACCGCCGTCGCCTCGCTGACCTGGATTGCGCTGTTGCGCGTGAGGAGGAGAACGACCGCCGCGGCGATGACGACTGCCGCAATAGAGACCGGCAGCCACCATTTGCGCACGCCCGCGCCGGTCTGCTCGCGCTCGGACCGGTCGATCCTGAGCTGATGGATGAGCTGCGCCTTGTCGGAATCGGGTGACATGTGTGCCAGAATCTCGTATCGAAAGCCTAATCCCAAGTGCGGTTCATCACCCGTTGCGGTGACAGTTGTCACCTCCAAACGGCGCCCGTGGCTGCGCCTCTTGCAGAAGCGACGCACGCCTATTGGAGCGGAAATTCCCCTATCGGATACGGCACCCGCTCGGTGACGAACGTCAGGAATTCTACGATCTGCTGAGTATAACGCGCCAGAGCACCCCCGAAACGCGCCAACTCGCCGCTCACCCGTCCGCAGGACAGCCGCACCAGCAATTGCGCGATTGCGGTAACGGCGAGCGTCCAACTCACGATCCAGAATACGACCGCGAATAGGAGCATGTAGAGAAAGCGTACGCCGAGATCGCCGGGGGGCGGCTCGACCGGTTGTGGCAGGCTGCTCATGTTCCCCTCCCCCTCCCGGTACCCTTGACGGTCCTCTATTGTGTTATCCGGAGACGATCTCCGCCATGAGCCGCCGCGCATGCGTAAAGTCCGGCGCGAGGAGGAGCGCCCGCTCGAGCACATTGCGCGCGGCCAGGGCCTCACCGCGCCCCAGATAATCCTCCGCCAGGTCCGTGAACGCATCCGCGGCGCCCCACCCAGGCACGCCCGCCTGCGCCCTCTGCCGCTCGAATGCCGACACCGCATGCTGCATCAACACGAAGGCACGTTGGTTGTCGCCGCCGAAAAACGCCGGCCGGTCGCGGGCGGCCAGGGCGCCCAGGAGAAGCACGCGCGGATTGTCCGGGGCGCGTTTCAGCGCCTCGCCGCTGCGCGAGCGGCTGAGCGGCGCCGCGAACGGCGAGCGCCAGGGATCGAGATGGCTCTGCAAGGCGAGGCAGGCCGATTGCAGGGCGAGCGCCTCCGCGGAGCCGCCGTCGAGCGCGAGCGTCCGGTCGAGCTCATCGACGCAGCGTTGCGCGAAGGGCCACGCCCGACTCGCCTCATTCCTGGCGAGGAGCGCCAGCCGGTAGGCGACAAGCGCCGCGTAATAACTCTGCCAGCCCCCGTTTCCATCGCTGGCCGCCGCATCGCCGCCTGCCGAGAGGGTGGCGGCCAAGGCCACCAGGCCGGCCGCGTCCTGCTGGAAGTAGCCGCTCTCGATGCGACTCTCCACCCGCATCCAGTGCGCGCTCGACTGCGCCACCGCCACGGGAGCCGCGGCGGCTGGCGTGGGAGCCGCCCTCGACGGCGCCGCCGCAATCGAGGCCAAGAGCAGGACCGCAGCCAGCCGTGCAGCGGGCCGCAAACCGCCCTGTTCAGTAGAATGCCCCGCAACCATGATAGAGAACGATATCACAGGCACCGCGCCGGCCGCCCCCGTGTCCCAGGCGCGCGCGGTGGCGCCGTTCATCGACATCGGAATCAACCTGTCGCACGACAGCTACGACGCTGACCGCAGCTCCGTCATCGCGCGCGCCGCGACAGCGGGTGTGGTGCAAATGGTCGTCACGGGTGCCTCGGCCGCGAGCTCGCGCCAGGGCGTTGCTCTCTCCCGGCAACACCCCGGCAGGCTGTTCGCGACGGCGGGCGTGCATCCGCACCATGCAGCCGGGCTCTCTGCCGCCGTCCTGACGGAGCTCGGCGAGCTGGCGCTCGAGCCGGAGGTGGTTGCCGTGGGAGAGTGTGGCCTCGACTACTACCGCGACTACTCGCCTCACGAGTCCCAACGCAATGCTTTCCATCGTCAACTCGAGCTCGCCGCGCGCTGCGGCAAGCCGGTGTTTCTGCACCAGCGCGACGCACACGCCGACTTCATCGCCATCCTGCGTGAGCATTGGCCGCGGCTCGCCGGCGGCGTGGCACACTGTTTCACGGGCGGCGCCGCCGAGCTCGAGTGTTATCTCGAGCTCGGCCTCGCGATCGGCCTCACCGGTTGGATCTGCGACGAGCGGCGCGGCGCACACCTGCGCGAGCTCGTGCCGCGCATTCCGGCCGACCGCCTGCTCCTCGAGACCGATGGTCCCTACCTCCTGCCACGTGACCTGCGGCCCAAGCCTGCCTCGCGCCGCAACGAGCCGGTGTATCTTCCGCACATCGCCGCCGTCGTCGCCCGCGCGCGTGGCGAACCGGTCGAGTCGCTGGCGCAAACGAGTACGGCCGCGGCGCGGAGGCTGTTCCGCTTACCTCGACCCGACCCTAGAAATATCACATAACTTATTGAATCAAAACGAAGGATAGTCCCGTGAACCTTGAGCAAGTGCGTGCCGCGATCGGCGCCGCCTGGCGCAGCTCCATCATCGAGCGCCTCACCGCCTACGTGCGCATTCCGAACAAATCGCCGGTGTTCGATCCGGCATGGGAAGCCAACGGACACATGGCCGCCGCCGTGCAGCTCATCGCTGACTGGTGCCGCACTCAGCCCATCCCCGGCCTGCGCGTCGAGGTCCGCAGGCTTCCCGGCCGCACGCCCTTGCTCCTCGTCGATGTCCCCGGCGAGCTCCCGGGCTCGGTCCTTCTCTACGGCCACCTCGACAAGCAGCCGGAATTCACCGGCTGGCTGCCGGGTCTCGGCCCGTGGGAGCCGGTGTTGCGCGACGGCAAGCTCTACGGGCGCGGTGCGGCGGACGATGGCTACGCGGCCTTCAGCTCGCTCACCGCCATCGCCGCGCTCAAGGCGCAGCGCGTTGCGCTGCCGCGATGCATCCTACTCATCGAGGCGTCGGAGGAAAGCGGCAGCATCGATCTTGCGGCGCATCTGGCGGCGCTGGGGGACGGCATCGGCGACCCCTCGCTCGTTGTCTGCCTGGATGCTGAATGCGGCAACTACGACCAGGTGTGGTGCACCACCTCGCTCCGCGGGAATCTCGTCGGACTCCTGCACGTGCGCGTGCTCGAGGAGGGTGTGCACTCCGGCATGGCGACGGGCATCGCACCCACGCCCTTTCGCATCATCGAGCAGCTGCTCGCGAGGCTCGAGAGCCCGATCAACGGCGGCCTGCTCGTCGATGCGCTGGCCGTTCCGATTCCGCAGGACCGGCGCGCACAGATCGAAGCCGCGGCGCGCGTGCTCGGCGAGTCGGTTGCCGGCAAGCTGCCCTGGGCAGCGGGCGTGCGCCCGGTCTCCAACGATCCGGTCGAGCTTCTCATCAACAGCACCTGGAAAGCGACGTTGGCGGTGACCGGCGCCGACGGGATGCCGCCGACGCTCTCGGCCGGCAACGTGCTGCTGCCCGCGCTCACCTTGAAGCTCTCGCTGCGGCTGCCGCCGACCTGCGATCCAACACGCGCCGCGCGCGCCGTGCAGGACGCCCTGGAGCGCAATCCGCCCTATGGGGCCCAGGTGCGCTTCGAGTCGGGAGGGGCGACGGCCGGGTGGAACGCGCCCGCGTTCGCACCCTGGCTCGAGGAGTCGATCACGCGCGCTTCGCGAGAGGTCTACGGACGCGAAGCCGTGCACGTCGGTAGCGGCGGCACTATCCCCTTCATGGGGATGCTGGGCGAGCGCTTTCCGCGCACGCAATTCTTCATCACCGGCGTCCTCGGACCGCATTCCAACGCCCACGGGCCGAACGAATTCCTCCACCTGGAGTACGTCGAGAAGCTTACCGCCTGCGTGTCGCTGGTGCTGGCCGATCACGCCAGGCAGTGCCATCCTCGTGCGCCGCTCGACAGCAACTGAGTAAGCGGTCCCGGACCGCGGGATCGCGCGAGTTACCGGGCTGGCGACGCGGCCGGATGCCGACCTTGCGCGCCAATGGAAACACCGCTAGCGCATGTGCGTCATGTAGCTCGGCTTCACCGCACCTTTGATCTTGTCCCAGCTCTCGCGAAATCCCGCGCCCTCGGTGTTGTGCTCCATGGCGGGGAACTCCGCCCGCAGCGCATCGATCATGAGCGTCCATTTGGGCAATCCCTTGGGGAATCTTCCGCGCCGGGTGAACACCACGCGGCCCTCGATGGGCACTTCTCCTGAGATCGCCTTCACGGCCGCGATGCGGTCATAGAGACCGCTCTGCGGATTGGTGAAGGTGAAGCGCCGCGGTCCGTCCATGACTGTCCACTCCGCCATCTGATCGCCGCCGAAGATGTTGCCCTGCACGTCGCGCAGGTCGACCACGAGAACGCCGCGCGAAGTCAGCAGCAGGAAGTCGACGTGGAATCCGCCCCCCATTCCGTCAGGCACCAGAACATCGATGACATGATCGGATCCGGTCGCGATCACCGCCATTCGCAATGACTTGCGGTGGCTGTACTGTCGGTACCAGCGCCACAGCCAGGAAACGCCGAACCCGAGTCCCGCGGCGGCCGCGATGAGAGCCCAGGCGGCCGGCGGCAGCTTCTCGATCTCACCCACGTCAACTACCCTCCGATACCCGGCCGTCCCGCAGCGCATCGCGAAGCGATGCCAGATCGGCATCGATCTGGGTACACTGGGACGGTCGGGCAAACAATTTTGCCAGCGACTCCGGCACTGCGACGTCGCGGCCGATCAGCGGGGCGACGATCTCGCGGAACTTCGCCGGATGAGCGGTGGCCACCAACACCCAGCGGCCGCCATCCCGGCGTTCCGCGGGGAGCCTGGCATACGCCTCGGCCGCGGTGGCGGTGTGTGGGCACCAGATCTGGCCGAGATCCCGGTAACCGGCGCGTATGCGCGCTCGGATGGCCTCGTCATCCACGGTGTAGGCGCTCACCGCGGACCGGATCTCGCTCAATTCCGGATAGAGCGCACGCAAGCGCTCCATGTTGCTGGGGTTGCCGACGTCCATGGCGGACGCGAGCGTGGCGACACTGGCGCGCGGAGTCCAGTCCCCGGTGTCGAGAAAATCCGGCACGGTGCGATTGGCGTTGTGGGCCAACACCACCTCGGCGATGGGCAGTCCGAGGCGACGCGCCCAGATGCACGCCACCGCGTTGCCGAGGTTGCCGCTCGGCACGATGAAGGACGCCCGCTCGCCATGACGCCTGAAGACGGCGAGACTCGCCGCGGCGTAGTACACGGCCTGCGGCAGCAATCGCCCGAGGTTGATGCTGTTGGCGGACGAGAGCGCCCGCTCCTCTTGCCAGCGGCGCTCGAGGAAGGCTTGCTTGACGAGCTGCTGACAGTCATCGAACGTGCCGCGCACTGAGAAGGAGCGGACGTTGCCGCCCCAGCACGTGAGCTGCCGCTCCTGCGTGGGTGAGACGAGGCCCTTGGGAAAGAGCACGGCCACCTCGATGCCCGGGAGGCCATGAAAGGCCGCCGCGACGGCACCGCCGGTATCACCCGAGGTGGCGACGAGGATCGTGAGGGGCCGCGCCCCCGGACCGCGCAAGCGGCTGAGGCAGGCGGCGAGAAAGCGCGCGCCGAAATCCTTGAAGGCCGCCGTCGGCCCGTGGAAGAGCTCGAGCACCGCCAGCCGCCCGCTGCCGCCCAGCGCGACTACCGGTGCCGGGAAGTCGAACGCCTCGGCGGTGATTTGCGGCAGAAAGGGCTCGAGCGGGTCACCGGCGGCGAACGGCGCGAGCAACCTGGCACCGGCGCCCGCCAGGCTGTCGCGCAGACCGAAGGAGCCGGTTTGGGCGCGCGGCCATTCGGTCGGTACATAGAGGCCACCGTCCGGAGCGAGCCCCTGCGCCAGGGCCTCGCCGAATCCGGCGGTCAGCTGCGCATCACGCGTGCTTCTGAACTGCATCACGCTCAATTCGCCCTCCGCGACCCACTCAGCCGCTCTCGATGACCTGGGCACCGTCCCCGCCGACGTCCACCAGCCACTCATCGATGCGAATGGCGGCGGCAGCAAACTCGCTGCGCATCGCCTCGAGCACCCGGTGCGCGTCCTTGGCGAGCGCCCAGGCGAAGAGCGTCGGCCCGGCCCCGGAGATCGAGCAGCCGAGCGCGCCCGCCTCCATGGCCGCGAGGCGCACGCCCTGAAAGCCAGGTATCAACGCCTGACGCTGCGGCTCGATGACCACATCCTCGAAAGAGGCGCGGATCATGTCGAGGTCGTTGGTGTAGCAGCCGGAGATGAAGCCCGCGAGGTTGGCGGTCTGCCAGACGAAGTCGGAGAGCTCGACGCTGCGCTTGAGGATCGCCCGGGCCTGCCGGGTCGAAAGAAACATGTGGGGATGCAGGATGACGGCGCGGATCCCCTGCGGTACCGGAATCTGCTTCACCCGGGGATGATCGATCCCAACGGTGAGCACCAGGCCGCCGAAGAGCGAGGGAGAGATGTTGTCCACGTGCACGGAGCCGCTCGCCACCGCCTCGCCCTGCATCGCGAATTTCAGCAGCTCGAGCTTGCTGCAGGGGTGCGGCAGCAGCGCATTGCCCGCCACCACCGCCCCGACTGCCGAGGCGGCCGATCCCCCGAGGCCGGAGCCGAGAGGGATCCCCTTGTCGATGCGCATCGCGAAGCCGAAGCCCGGCTGCAGCGCCTCCTGCATGGCGAGCAGCGCGCGGCCGGCGGTGTTCTGCGCCGGCGCGCTCGGCAGACTCCCCGCCACGCCCGTGATGTCGGTGATCGTGACGCCTCTCGCGTCGGTGCGGCTCACCGTGACACGATCGCCCAGCGCCGCCACCGAAAAGCCGAGAATGTCGAAACCGATTGCGACGTTGCCGACAGACGCCGGCGCGAAAGCAGTGGCCCAGCGAGGGGTGACCTTCAAAGTCGCGCCCCCAGGTAGGCGCAGAGGCGCAGCAGGTCGGCGAAGACACCGCCGGCCGTGACCTCCGGTCCTGCCCCCGGGCCCTGGACGATGAGCGGATTGTCGCAATAGCGGCGCGTGGCGAAGCGCACGACGTTATCGGTGAGAGCAATGTTGGCGAAGGGATGCTTCGCCTCGAGCTCCACCAGACCCACCGTCGCCGCCCCCGATGTCGCGCGCGACCCTGCGCCCTGCTTGCCGGGCTGGCAAGTCAGCCGGCCGAGGTAACGCAACACCTTGCCGCGCGCGCGGGCGGCCTCGAGCCGCTCCCGCATCGCCTCATCGTGCCGCGGCAGACGCGCCATGAAGTCCTCGATGGAGCCGGTCTCCAGGCCGGAGGGCACGAGACTCTCGAGTTTGACGTCCGCGAGCTCGAGCTCGAGGCCCATCTCGCGGCCAAGAATGATGAGCTTACGGGCCACGTCCATGCCGGAGAGGTCATCGCGCGGGTCGGGCTCGGTGTAGCCTCGCTGGCGCGCGTCGCGCACGATGTCGGAGAACGCCTTGCGGCCGTCATAGATGTTGAAGAGATAGGCGAGCGTTCCCGAGAAGATCCCCTCGACGCTCGTGATCTCGTCCCCGGTCTCTCTGAGATCGCGCAGGGTGTGCACGACGGGCAGGCCCGCGCCTACCGTTGCCTCGTAGAGGTAGTGCGCGCCGCCGGCGCGGCGAGCCTCGTGCATGGCGCGATAGTAGGCGAGATCCGCGCTGTTCGCCTTCTTGTTGGGTGTCACGATATGCGTGCCGGCGCCCAGCCACGCTGCATACCGTGCGGCGACGGCGGCGCTCGCCGTGCAGTCGATGACGACCGAGTGCGGCAGGTAATCGACGCGCACGTGCTCGATGAAACGGTCGAGGTCCGCTGGAACGCCCCGCTCCTCATAGTCCTGGCGCCAACGCTCGAGCGCGATGCCGGTCTCGGCGAGCACCATGCGCTGGGAGCCGAGAATGCCCCGCACCCGCAGGTCGATCTTGAATTGCTCGCGCAGCCGCGCGCTCTGCGAGGCGAGCTGATCGAGAAACACCCGTCCCACGGTGCCTGGCCCGATGACCCCAATCGAGATGGTATGCGGCGAGAGATAGAGACCTGCATGCACCGCGCGCAAGGCCCGGGTAGCGGAGCGGCTCTCGACGACGACGGAGATGTTACGTTCCGAGGCGCCCTGAGCGATTGCGCGTACATTCACGCTCGCCGTGCCAAGGGAGTTGAAAACTTTGGCGGCCACGCCCGGCGTGCCCGCCATGCCGTCGCCGACGATCGCGAGGATCGCGAGGTTTGGATCGACCTCGACGCTCTGGATCTGACCTTCCTTCAGCTCGCGCTCGAACGCCTGCCGAACCAGCGCGGCGGCCCGCTCGGCCTGCTCGTGCGGGATGGCGCAGCAGATCGAGTGCTCGGAGCTGCCCTGGGAGATGAGGATGACCGAAATGCCCTCCTCGCGCAGCGCGCCGAAGAGCCGATGTGCCGTCCCGGGCACGCCGATCATTCCCGCGCCCTCGAGATTGATGAGCGCCACCCGCTCGATGCTCGCGATGCCCTTGACCGGCAGCGTCGAGGTCGGCTGCGCGCAAATGAGCGTGCCGGCTTTCTCCGGCGCGAAAGTGTTGCGAATCCAGATGGGGATCCCGCCGCCCACGGCAGGTGCCATGGTCTGCGGGTGGATCACCTTCGCCCCGAAGTAGGCGAGCTCCATCGCCTCGTTGTAGGTGAGCGAGTCGATCACCGTCGCATCGGGTACGAGGCGCGGATCTGCCGACAGGACGCCATCGACGTCCGTCCAGATGTGGATCTCCGCGGAATCGAGCAATGCGCCGAAAATCGAGGCCGAGAAGTCACTGCCGTTGCGGCCGAGCGTCGTCTGCACGCCGCGCGGGTCCGAGGCAATGAAGCCCGTGATGATCAGAGTGCCTTTGAAGTCACGGTCGACCAGGTCGGAGAGGTTCGCCCGGGACTGCACCCAATTCACGCCGGGACCGAGCGGACCCCACTCGACGACTACCACCCGCCGCGCATCGATCCATTGCGCCGGGCCACGGCGGCTGCCGCGCTCCTCATAGAAGCGGTGAAAAAGCTTCGTCGACCAGATCTCGCCGTAGCCGGCAATGAGGTCGCTCACGTTTCGCGCCGCCGCGCGGGTCAGCTTCACCGTGTGCAGGATACCTTCGAGGTCGTGGCAGTCGCGGTCGAATCCCGCCAGATACAGCCGCGCGGACTCCGGGGAAAGGAGCGTCGCGGCGATCTCGGCATGGCGCGAGCGCAACGCGCTGAGCTCCACGCGATACCGGTCGTCTTGGCTCTCTGCGAGGGCTACAAGTCCGAGCAAGGCGTCCGTGACGCCCTTGCATGCCGAGAGAACGACGCCCACACGCGCAGCCGGCAAGGAATCGATGATTGTCGCGACGCGACGGAAGCAGCCGGCATCGGCGACGCTCGAGCCGCCGAACTTATGCACGACCCAGGAAGCGGAATTGGGCATGGATTGGAATCGACCAGTGGAAGGCCGTGCGACTCTACTGACGAGGCCGAGGGCGCGCAATGATGTTCGCTTAGGTTCGTGAGGTTCGCCAACCCGTCCCGAACGGACGTCGGAGCGACGAGTCTTGCCGCTGCAGCCGGCGCAAGCCCGGCGAGGCATAATTCGCCGGGATGGACTCCGAACTCGGTCCCCTCTTGCCCCTTTTTGCGCGCGAGCGTGCAGCCGGGCGCGCAGTCGCGCTCGGCATCCTCGCGCGGACGGTGGGCTCGACCTACCGCAAGGCCGGAGCGATGCTGCTCATTGCAGGCAACGGCGAGTACGCCGGGCTGATCTCCGGGGGATGCCTCGAAGGCGACCTCGGGGAGCGCGCCCGCGCGGTGATCACAACCGGCCGGGCGTGCCTCGTGACCTATGATCTGCGCAACTCCCACGATCTCGTCTGGGGCCTCGGCCTCGGCTGCGAAGGCGCCATGCACATTCTGCTGCTCCGCGTTGGGCCGCACGAGGAGTGGCAACCGCTGGCACACTTGGCCGCGGCGCTGGCCGAGTACCGGGCGACCGCCATCGGAGTCATAACGGAATCCCAGGACGACAACGCGCCAGTGGGGGCCCTCTTGCTGCCGCAGGGCTCGGGGATCTCGCCAGCCCTGGCGAGCGCGGCGCCGATCTGCGCACGGGCGCTGCCAGCGAAGGCGGCGGCAGACCTCCTCGAGCCACGCGCCCTCGCGGCGCTCGCTCTGGCGCCGCGCTCGCAGACCGTCGGCTGGCTGGAAGGGCCCCGGACCCGCTGGCAGCTGCTCCTCCTGCCGCTGTCTCTGCCACCAAGACTGCTCCTTCTCGGTGCAGGCCCCGATGCCCTGCCGGTGGTGGATTTTGCCGCTCGCCTGCAGTGGCGCGTGAGCCTCGCGGACCATCGCCCGGCGTACGCAGTGCCATCGCACTTCCCCTTGGCCGATTGCGTCGTGCTTGCTCGTCCGCAAGAGATCGCGCAGGCTCTGAATCTCAATGAGTTCACCGCGGCGGTGGTGATGAGTCATCACCTGCCGTCGGACCTGGAGTATCTGCGCGCCTTGAGCGCGAGCCCGCTGCGGTACATCGGTCTGCTCGGCCCTCCCGCGAGGCGTGAGAAGCTGTTGTCGGAGCTCGGGCCTGACGCAGACCGCCTGCGGCCGCGGCTGCGGGCGCCGGTCGGTTTTAACCTGGGGGGCCGGACGCCTGAATCCATCGCACTGGCGATCGTGGCCGAAATCCACGCCTTCGTGCATGGCAGGCAACAAGCGAGGAACGACGTGCGTGAATGAGCTCGAGATCATCCGCTCCCAGCTGACCCTGGAGCAGTCGCACGCCGTGGAAGTCGCCAACGCCTGCGCCGCGGTGTTCGCAGCGGCAAGCACCGCATCCGCGCCGTCCGAGGCAACAGCGCGCTTTCGCGAAGCCTGTGTAGGCTACCTCGTGTGGGTGCTCGCGCGCTTCGAGGAGCGTGACCAGAGCCTGGCGGAGCTCCTCGTTTCGCGACAGTCGCAGGCCAACGGCGCCGCGGCCGCGAGCTTGCGGCCGCTCGCTGCTCTCATTGCCCGCGCCGGAACGAGCCGCGAGGCGCTCGCGCGGCTCGAGGCCGCCCTTGCGGCCGGCGACTCCGCGAGCGCGCGCACGGGCTGGCAGGAGTTTGCCCGTTTCTTCAACTCGGCCTGGGCCGCGCGCCGCGCCGCGCTCGCGGGAGCGCTCGCGGAGCACCTCGGGGTGGCGGACTGGCGCGCCGTATGCGCGATCGACGCGGATTCCATGCTCGATGAGCGCAAACGGTTCGAGCGCGTCCTCGCGCAGCGCCCCGCGGGAGTCGAGCTGCGGCGGACACCACCTGCCGGCACCGGGTCATGATCGCCGAGGGCGAGGCGGCGGGCCTGCATGCGATGGTGCTCGCGGCGGGCGGCTCGACCCGCTTTGGCTCCGCCAAGCAGCTCGTGCGCATCGGCGACCGCCCCCTCCTCAGTCTGGTCGCGGGCCGGGCCGCCGAGATCGTCGGCCATGCGCTCCTCATCGTGCTCGGCGCGCATGCGGCCGAGCTTGCGCCGCTGCTCAAGCACTCACCGGGCTCACTCGTGGTCAATCGGGACTGGCGCGAGGGCCTCGCGAGCTCGATCCGCGCAGGCGTCGTTCGCCTGCCGTCCTCGTGCGCCGGTGTGATGTTGGTGTTGGCTGATCAGGCCTGTGTCACGGCGGAGGATCTGCGGCGGCTCGCCGGCGCATGGCGCCGCCAGCCGCTGTGCCTCGCCGCGGCAGCCTATGGCGCCGCGATCGGCGCGCCTGCGATCTTCCCGCAGCATCTCTTCGGCGAGCTGAGTGAGCTCAGGGGCGACAGCGGCGCGCGCATCCTCCTCAGGCGCCATGCGGACCATCTGGTCAGGGTGCCGATGCCGAGCGCCGCGTTCGACCTCGATACGCCGAACGATTTGCTCGAGCTCACGTCAACAGCAAGTCAGTAAGCCGGCCAAGGCCGCCGTTGCTCCGCCCCTCCTCGGCCCCGGCGCTGCGCGCCGTCCAGCATCGAGCCGGCGATCGCTGCCTGCCAAAAGCGCCGCAGGCGGCTCAGCCGTTCGAGCCAGGGTGCGGGAAATTACCGGAATCAGCGACAGCAAGGAACGAAGTGCTGAAATACTAGCATTACAGGCATTCCCGCTTGCATCATGTACCCACAGAGTGTACCTTCACCGCCCGGTGTCGAGCCCCTGGGGAGGTGATCTGTGAGCAAGACTGCGGGACTGTTGCGCCGAGGTGCGCGTTGGTACGTGAAGGTTTCCGTGCCGCGTCCGCTGCGCGCCAAGGTGGGCCGCAGTGAGATTGTCGAAACACTGGGCACAGGGGACCTAGACGAAGCCGTGCGGCTCCGGGACCGGAAGCGGGCTGAGGTTCGCGACAGGATCGAGCGGTTAGCCAGGGGCACAGCCACGAAAGCCGAGCAGCCGGGCTATCTACTCGACACCGTGCGCCACATCCTGGCGGACAAACTGGACGAGCACCAAGCCTATGCCGTGCTGAGCGCGGCGATAGAGAAGCATCACGGGCCGCACGCGGACGACGACGACAGCACCGACACCAGCGAGGCACGGCTAGCCTACGCGCGCCTGGGAGGCACAGCAGGGCTGCTGCTGTCCGAGGCAATCAGGGATCACCTAGCGGACCTAGACGGCACTGTTACAGCGTCCTGGAGGAACGCGAAGGAACGCGAGCTGCGCGGCCTGCGGGAATGGCTGAAGCGTGACATAGCGGTAACCGAGCTGTCCCGCCGCATGCTGTCGGAGTACGTTGGAAAGACCATCAACGCATCAGCCGGCGCACCAGTCACCCGCCGCAACCGCATTGCCGCCCTGGTGTCCTTCGGTTCCTGGCTGGTGGACCATGGGCACCTTGAAGCAAACCCTATGGCGCGTCTAACGCGTACCGTGAGGGAACCGAGGCGGGCGGACGTGACGGAGCACAAGCGTGCATACACGCCTGCGGAGCTGCTACAGGTTCTCCAAGAGCTGCGCGCTAGGTTGCCTGTGGGTGACCCGCTGCTGTCTGTGGTGGCCATTGGTGCCTTCACGGGGGCGCGTACGGAGGAGATATGCGCGTTGAAGGTTGCCGACGTTGCCGCCGACAGGTTCAGTATCACCAGGGCCAAGAATGCGAACTCCATCCGCACAGTCCCGCTGCATGCCTGCATCAGTGCCCTAGTGGGCCGCCTGCGTGAGAGTGGCACCGACTACCTGATACCTGGGCTGCAAGCATCGGGCACCGACGATAAGCGCTCACACAGCCTCAGCACGCGGTACCGGCGATGGCTGGATCGGCTTGGGCTGCCCCCCAACGTGGACGCGCATTCCCTGCGCCGGTCATTCATGCAGCGGTGCGAGGATGCCGGTATCCCGGTCTCGTCAGTCAAGCTGCTGGTGGGCCATGCGCGCAGTGGCCTTACCTTCGGGCTGTACTCCGCCGGCCCTGAGTGGCAACGGCTAGTCGATGCCATGGGCAAGGTATCCTACGGCGCCGAGGTGGACGCGCTGGTCAAGTCACTGTAACCCCGAGTCGGACTTCCGCGACCAATTGGACTACCTGTCGATGGGACGGGAACCCGGATGGATCCTGCCTCAGTCCGCCTGACCAAGCAGCGTTCCCGAGCAGTGATGCGCCGCGAACGTCGAATCAATTGCGACCAGTTCGCCCTTCAGCTCAGCAATCCTGTCTGCGCGGTTGCCTCCAGCCATTCTGCCGACCGGTAGACCGATCAGCAGGACGCCCCAGGCGTCGCTTCGACGGGTTGCGCGCTGTTCTGCATCGTTAGACCTTAGACTTCTCAGGTCTACATTGTGGAGTGTCGTGAGTTCCCCACAGGTCATGCTGGCGTAGTTCCCGACCGGAACAGGCTTCGGGTCTATCCGGGTCGGGTTTGGAGCGCAGCCCACAAGCGGCAGAAGCATAACCGCGAATCCCATAACTGCTAGTTGTGCCTTCAACATGACACCTCCTAATGCCAAAGTAGAGATTACCAAATGTGGTACGTGCGCCCTGGAATCTACTTCTCAGTTCTTGTCACACATCGGGCACCCTGAGGTCTCCCCCAAGGTGCCCCTGTGCTGCGCCCTACTGAAGCCACGCACCCTTGTGCGCGTCCGGCTCCTTCGGCTGCTCCTTCGGGAACTGATCCTGTCAATCGGCTTCCAAGGTTGACCAGCGCGGGGTGCGGACAGAACCTTGGACTGGTTTAGGTTGCATATCCGAGGTTCGCGCGGTACTCCATGGGGCTGCATGAACCCAGTGAGATTTTGATTCGCTGTTGGTTGTACCATCGGATATATGAGTCAACCTCAGCGATGAAGTGCTCGATGGTCGTGGTCTGCCAGCTCCCTGGGTAGAACAGCTCATTCTTTCAACGGCCGAAGAAGCCCTCACATGCCGCATTGTCTGGTGAGCAGGCCTTGCGGGACATCGAGCGAATCAGGCGTGCACCATCAATCGAGACAGCCAGCCCGGCCATCGATAGTGGGCGCCGCGATCGGAGTGCACGATGGGTCGGTCAGGGCCGTTGGCAACCGTCTCGATGGCCGTGTCGAGCATAGTGTTCACGAGTTCAGCGTCTGGAGTCGTACCCAGCGACCAGCTGACGACCAGACCGTCGAAGCAGTCGATGATCGGTGACAGGTATACCTTGCCAGCCGGGATCTGGAACTCTGTAATGTCGGTGAGCCACTTCTGATTTGGCGCGGCCGACCGGAAGTCGCGATTGACCAGATTTTCCGGTGCAGGACTGATCTCGCCCAGATACGAGCCGTACCGGCGCCGCTTTGGAGTGGCCGCGATTGAGTTCTCCTGCTTCATCAGGCGCCGCACAACCTTCTCCGAGAGGGAGATGCACATCCGTCGCAACGACGCGTGCATCCTGCGGTA
>JANWJS010000007.1 GCA_025451845.1 Steroidobacteraceae bacterium | reverse complement strand
CGCTCATCGGCTCCGCGCGGCCGGTATATGCTCCTCGAACCACCCCACCATCCGCGCCGCAAAATCCACTGTCGCCGGCCACTTGCGCACACCATGTCCTTCCTGCGGGTAAGTCACCAACACCGACTTCACCCCATTCTCGAGCAAGGCGTTGTGGAACTGCACGGCCTCTTCCGGCGGCGTGCAGCGGTCGAGCGCACCACACGTGGACAGCGTCGGGGTTTTCGTCTTGTGCGCGTGCATGATCGGGCTGCGCTCGAAATACTTGCCGCCGGGGTTGGCGTAGGTGTCCTTGAGGAAGAGCGACACGAAATGCCCGATGTTGGAGACCAGATGCTCCGTCACCTGGTTGGTGACGGGTGAGACGGCGACCGCGGCCCCGAAGCGCGCGTCCTGGGTGATCAGCCAGGCCGTCATGTAGCCGCCGTAGCTGCCTCCGGTGACGCCAAGCCGCGCAGGATCGGCGATACCGCGCGCCACCAGATGATCGAGTCCGGAAAGATAGTCGTAGGTATCGGCTCCCCCCATGTCTCCGAGCACGGGCTGTACGAACTCCTGTCCCCGCCCGGTGCTGCCCCTAGGGTTGGGCAGGAAAACGGCGTAGCCCCGCCTCAGCAGCATCAGGGTCCCGATGCTCCTGCGGCCCAGCCAAAAGGGCCGGTAATGCCATACGGGGCCGCCATGCACGTTCAGAATGACGGGATGGGGCGCGCGGCCGGCGGGTTTCAGCAGCAGTCCCTGGATCTCCAGTCCATCGGAGGCGTGCCACTTTACCGTCTCCACGCCGCCGAGGACGGAAAGCTCCTCGTCTGCGCGGGGGTCGAAGGACTTGATGGTTTGGTATCTGCCGTGGCGAATGACGGCGATCTCTGGCGCGCGTTTGAAGCCCTCACCTACCAGTGCACAATCGCCTGCCTCACCAAAGCCCGCGACCTGCGTGTAGAAGCCGCTGGTGGTGATCTCCTCGCTCTGCCAGAGCTCCTTGAGCTCACCCCGCTGCACGTCGTATAGCGCGATGACCGTCTCGAAACCGCGGTGACCGGCGAGCAGCAGATGCCGGTCGGAGCGCCACTCCGTGTGAGTGACGTCGATTCCGCGGGTGGCGATCTTGCGGACCTCGCCGGTCTGCGTGTCGATCAGCCTGAGGTCCCCTGCCACGATCCAGCGGTCGCTGCAGAGCGCCTCGACCACAGCAACGTGGCGGCCGGACGGCGAGCCGCTCGGCCAGCCCAGCTGATCCTGCGGCACGAAAATGTCACGGCTGGCGCCGCCCTCTGTCGCAATGACCGCCAGGCGGGCGGTATACCAAAGACCCTCGCTGGGCCCAGGGGAGACGACCGCCGCGACGGCGTCATTGCCACACCAGGCGGCCTCCCAGATGTTGCTGTTCGCCGGACTGAAGTGGCTGACGCGGTTTTCCTCCAGGTCATACACCCAGGCCCGCCGCCAGCGGTAGGCTTCCTCTCCCGTGTCGACAGCCGGCAGCCAGGCCGGCAGGTCCTGAGCGGCCGTTTTGCTCGTCGCGGCGCCCTGTGCGCCGGAGACATCCGCTCCGTGCCCGGCGACGCTGAGCAGGATTCGGCGGCCGTTGGGCGACCACTGAAGGTACTCCACCCAGCCATCGACCGGGGGCGTGGCGCGGCACTCCCCGGTCTCGCCATCCAGGAGGTAGAGCTGGAAGTCGCCCGCCTTGCGCCGGTCCGAGAGGAAGGCGATCTGCCGCCCGTCTGGGGAGAGCTTGGGGGCGCGGTCGGTATTGGGACCGAAGGTCAGAACCCGGGTGTCACCGCTCGTCAGGTCCGTTACGCAAATGCGCGAAACTGCCTCGTTCCCGGAGTCGACCAGCGTGCCCGTGAACACCACCCGGCTGCCATGCGCCGAGATCTCCGCGGCATCCGCGATGAGCCCGCTGCCCGGCCGGCGGAACGTCCTGTACAGGGCCTCGGTTTCCCGATAAAGCGCGGTGTCCCGGATGTCTCTTTGCACGAGCTACCCCTTGTGTCTTCTGGGTCGAATCGGCCCTCAGGCCGCCAAAGCGGAAGGATGAATCTTCCGCTCCCCGGCGTCCAGTGGTCCCGAGGACGGCCCAGCCCAACTCAGGCGTTGACCGAGCGCTGACTCTACAGGATTGCCGGCATGACCAGGGGTCTGGTGTTGGCCGCGACTGACAACGCCCCTCACCCGGCCCGGTTGAACCTCGCGAGGGCGTACTCCCCGGAGTTGACTCGGGGCGAGCCTCCCGTCAGCAGATCCGACAGGAGTTGCCCTGATCCCGCCGCCAGGGTCCACCCGAGGTGTCCGTGCCCGGTATTGAGCCAGAGATTGCCTAGCGGAGTCGGTCCGATGATCGGCACGCCATCGACGGTCATCGGGCGCAGGCCGCACCAGGGCTTCGCCTGCGCTCGCGTGAGCCCTGCCCGCGGCAACACCTGGCGGACGAGGTTCATGAGGTTCCGGATCCGACTCTCAGGCAGCGACAGGTCGTAACCCGCGAACTCGGCAGTTCCCGCCACGCGGATGGCTCCTTCGAGGGGAACCACCACGGCGTGAAAGTCATCGTCGTTGATAGGCAGCTTGAACTGGCGCTCGAGCCGAGGATTCTCGAAAGTGAGCGAGTAGCCCTTGGCGGGCCTGATAGGAAGGTTGAGCCCGAGTTGTTTCAGAAGGAGCGGGCTGTAGCTGCCGGCAGCGACGATATAACGGTCGGCGGTGAAACGGGTCTCCCCGCTCAACACTGCGGTGACGTTGCCCTGACGGACTTCGATCGTGCTGACGGGCGTGCGGAAGCGGAAGTCCACACCGCTTCGGCGGGCCTGGTCCGCGAGGCCCACACAGAATTCGTAGGCGTTGCCGATCTCATCGGCAGGATAATGAATGCCGCCTGCGAGCTGACCGCCGATCGGCGCCAGTGCGGGTTCCATGGCTACGATCTCGTCGGGCGTCAAGCGCCGGAAGGCCGGTCCGTTCGCCGCCCGCAGCCTATCCCCCCACGCGAGCGCCCGCTCGAGGGCGGCAGGATCGCGAATGACCCGCAGCGACCCGTGCGATGCACAACCATATTGAATCCCCGTTTCCTGGCGCAGGCTGCGCAAGACCGCGAGCGAATGGAGCGCGAGATTCAGGTTCTTGAGGGTATTGCGCTCGTAGTTCTCCGGACTCGAGTTGCGCAAGAACTCGATCCCCCAGCGGCCCAGATGCGGTAGAGCCCCCAAACGCAGCTTGAGCGGCGAGTCGGCGCGTCCGATGGAAGCGAGCAGGACCCGCCAGCTCCCCGGCGCGTTCCAGGGCTCCGGCATGCTGGGTGTCAGGAGCGACCCGTTGGCGAAGCTCGTCTCCAGACCCGGACCCTCCTGACGGTCGAGGACGGTGACCTCCCAACCGCAGCGCGACAGGAAGTAGGCGGATGTAATGCCGATCAGGCCACTGCCAATGATGAGGGCTTTCACGGTTCGAGGCTTCGTTTAGAGACGGTGCCAGTAAGCGTTTCCCACACAGGGCACCTGCCCCACCTTGGCGGCGATGATCGAGAGATGCCTCTCGGTGAGCCCAGTGACGTCGATCCGGATGTACAACGTACCCGTCGTGCCGTGCTCCGCGACGACGCGGCGTGGTACGACGTTGAGGGTCTGGAAACAGCTCAGGACGCGTGCAAGCGCACCCGGATCGGCTTCAGCACTGACGCGCAGGCAAAGCGCCTGCGTTGCCGTCCCTTCTAATATTGCTTCTTCTGGAGTCATGGGAAGGAGTCCTCATCGCATTCTCACCTCGATCGAGCGCACGACAGCCCCGGCTTTCAGGCGAAAGCCGGGCAGGTAATCGAGCTGATCTGCTGGATGAGGAAGGCCATGACTCAGCTCAGTATGGCGCAAAATTGCCTGAACACGCAATCAAATCGCCTTGACCCTGCTTGCGCCGCCAGCCATTCTGTGAGCGTAGCTGATGCTTTGGCAGCGAGGGCGGGGCGCAGCCAACAATGGCAGAGGAAAGATGGACGATATCTTGAAGCGGCTGGGCGAGGTTGAGAACGACCTCTCCGGCATCAAAGCGCAGACACCCCATCTGGCGACCAAGGCCGACGTAAGCGACCTCAAAGCCTCGATTATTCAATGGGCAGTCGGCACGACGATCGCGACCGCAGGACTCGTGTTCGCCATCGCGAATTTCATTCACTAGTCGTCTGCCTACACCCACCCGCCATCCACGACATAGTGCTGATTCGTCACCGCGCTCGCCTCCTCCGAGGCGAGGAAGACGATGACCTTCGCCACCTCTGACGGCTCGATCTTCCGCTTCAAACACTGCCGGGCCACGATTTCGGATTCTCCCTCCGGCGTCACCCACTTCTCGAGCTGACGCTTCGTCATGATCCAGCCTGGAGCGACGGCGTTGACGCGTATACCAAACACGCCGAAGTCACGCGCCAGAGAGCGCGTCAGACCTAACACGGCCGATTTTGACGCCGTGTAGCCTGCCATCCCTCCCTGACCGATGATCCACGAGATCGATCCCAGGTTGATGATGGACCCCTTGCCCAAGGCCTTCATGTCCGGGATCACCGCCTGCGCGCAGAAGAACTGGTGCTTGAGATTGACGGCGATGCGGCTGTCCCAGATCGCTTCCGTCACCTCTTCGGTCGGATGGCGCTCATCGTGCGCAGCGTTGTTGACCAGCACCTGGATCTGCCCGAGGGACTTGCGGATCGCCGCCACGGAGCGCTGGACTGCGGGGATGTCCGTGAGGTCGCACGGCTCGAAGTGCACCTCCGCGCCAGCGGCGGCGAGCTCCTTCGCCAGCGCGCGCGAGGGGTCCACGGCGATGTCGATGAAGGCAACCTTGGCCTGCTGCGCTGCGAACTGGCGCACGATCGCTTCGCCGATGCCCGAGCCGCCGCCCGTGACCAGCACGACCTGGCCCTTCAAGTCAGGATAGATCGCCGCCATCTGCCGTCGCTCCCTCTATCATCTCAGGGTGGGGGAACGATATGCGCTTCCACCGGCCGCAGTCCCGGCGCCGGCGCCGCGAAGCTGAAGAGATCGCCCGCAAGAGGCTGCGCCGCGCGCTCCGCCTGCGTCATGCCCTTGCACGCGGTGGTGACATAGGCCGTGCGCAGATCCGGACCCCCGAAGGCGATCTTGGTGACATTGGCGCACGGCAGACGCACGGTTGCGAGGAGCTTGCCCTCGGGCGAGTAGCGGCGCACGCCCCACCCACCCCAGAGGGCGATCC
Organism: Steroidobacteraceae bacterium; assembly: GCA_025451845.1. Classification (GTDB taxonomy): domain Bacteria; phylum Pseudomonadota; class Gammaproteobacteria; order Steroidobacterales; family Steroidobacteraceae; genus 13-2-20CM-66-19. Next base: position 6,689 of record JANWJS010000007.1, on the reverse strand, counting down.
ACACGCAGCCTACCTGATCCACGGTGGTGCCATCGGGCCAGCCGGCGCCCTCCTCGATCCGCACGAACACGCGCTTACGCGTCAGGGTGTGCGGCTCGGTCCGGTCGAAGGCATAGACAGTCCGACGTGACGTATCGGTGTGATAGAACACGCGGCCGTCGGGGCTGAACGCTGGACCATTCGTGATGACGTAGCCCCTCTCGAGGCACACGCACCGGCCGTGTGCATCCAGGCGGTACAGGGCACCGCTCGGCTCGGCTTCCGCATCATGCATCGAGCCGAACCACAGCTCCCCCTCCGGGCTGACACTTCCATCATTCAGGCGGTTGGCAGGAAGGTCGGGCTCGACGTGCGCCAGATGAACGAACTCGCCTGCCTGGGGATCGAAGCGGTGCAGCCCGGTCTTGAGGCCCACGACGAAGCCGCCGCCGCGCAGCGGCGCCAGGAATCCCGGCTGTTCCGGCGCGGCCCAGAAGCGGTGCTCGCGCTTGCCCGGATGCCAGCGGTGCGCGCGCCGCGCCTTGATGTCGACGAACCAGAGTGCCGACTCGCGCTCGACCCACACCGGGCCCTCGCCGAGCTCAGCGCCCACTTTGCAGACGTGTTCCGCATCCACGATCACGCCCTCTGGGAAGAGGCCCTTGGCCTGTTGATGCTATCCATCCCGCATCCGTCTCAATTGTCGGAGTTGACCACGCTCAGCGTCACCCGGGCATCGAAGCGCTCTCCCGGCGCGAGCAGCTTTTGGCCGGTGATCGCCGGCGGCGCCGAGCGGTTGACCGCGTTCGGCATCTGGCTCACCGGCTCGACGCAGAAGAAGTCCTTGCCGGGGGGGCTGTAGATGTGCAGCCAGTGCAGCGCGCGGCTCGCCGTCAGCGCGAGACGAAGCCGCGGCTCGGGCAGCAGGATCTCGGCTACGCCGGGCCAGCCGGTATGGCAGTTATCGATCAGCTCCGGCCGGTCCAGCCCTTCGCCGCGGCCCCATTGCCCGAACCGCGTGCCGTGCGCGAGCCGCACGGGCAGGTACTCCTCGTCCGTGAGCCACACCCCTTCCAGATGGGCCTTGAGCGCCGCCCCCGGCCCCTTGTGGAAGTAGGGGTGCCAGCCGAGCCCCGCGGGCATCGGCGTCGAGTCGCGGTTCTCGAGCGAGAGAGACACCTCGAGGCTGTCGCTGCGCAGTGTCAGGATCTGCGTGACGCTGTAGCACCAAGGCCAGCTGTCGGGGGGATGCTCGAAGGAGAGGACCGCGCTCTCCCGGGCCGCCGATTCGACGCGCCAGGGCTTGCGCCAGGCGTGGCCATGCAGCGGATGCGCCTGGTCTGGCGCGTTTCGCGGGATACTGACCTCGCGATCGCCCACGCGAAAACGTCCGTCGGCGATGCGGTTGGCGAACGGCACGAGGGCGAACGCCGCCGTCTCGAACGGATCGGTCGCACCGGCCGGCGTCGGCCGCAGCACATCGCGTCCCTGATACCTCAGCGTCGCGAGCGCGGCGCCGAGCTCGGGCAGCAGCTCCAGCGCCAGGTCGCCATCGGCAAGCGCCAGCGTTTCGTGGCGCCCGTCACGCAATGCCTGCTGCACTTACTGTCCCGCTGCCGGCGGGGAGACGAGACGCGCATCGGATCCGCCCGGGTGCCAGAGCTCCTGGATGGATTCGAGCGGGCGACCCTTGGTCTCCGGCACGAAGCGGATGACGAAGAGCGCTGCGAGCACCGCGCAGGCGCCGTACACCCAATAAGCGAAGCCGTGGTTGAATTGGGCGTTGAGGTAGCTGTTGCCGTCCATGATGGGGAAGGTCGTCGACACCACGAAATTCATGATCCACTGCGCCGCCACGGCGATGGACATCGCCTTGCCGCGGATGGAGTTGGGGAAGATCTCCGACAGCATCACCCACACCACCGGTCCCCAGGAGAACGAGAACCCGAGGATGTAGACGACCACCGCCCCCAGGGCGATGTAGGAGGATCCGGCCGAGCCGCCGGCCTGCCCGGCAGTCGCGGCGGCCAGATGCCGATCGAAGAGGATCCCGAGGAAGATCATGGCCACCGCCATGATCAAAGCGCCCGCGACGAGCAGCGGCTTGCGCCCGATCCGGTCCACCGTGAAGGTGGCGATCAGCGTGAAGACAGTCATGGTCACGCCGCTGTAGATCGCCGAATCCCACAGCGCCTGGGTGGTCGAGGCGCCCATGTTCTCGAACATGTGCGGCGCGTAATAGAGCACGGCGTTGATGCCGACGACCTGTTGGAAAATCGACAGCATGATGCCGACGATCAGCACCAGCCAGCCGAAGCTGAGCACCGGTCGGGTGTGCTCGACCAGCGTGCCCTTGATCTGTTGCAGCGTGGATTGCGCCTCCGATTCGCCGACCAGGCGCTTGAGCAGTCCCAGCGCCTCCGCATCACGATCCTTGAGCACCAGGAAGCGCGGCGTCTCCGGCACCATCGTCATGAAGATGATGAGCAGCGCCGCCGGAATGGCCGCAGAGGCCAGCATGTGCCGCCATGCGGTCGTCATCAGGTAGTCCCGGGTGTGGCCCGTCTGGATAGCCCAGTTGACGAAGTAGACCAGCGTGATGCCGACCACGATTGCAATCTGCTGGAACGTGACCAGCATGCCGCGCGAGGCCGGGGGCGCCACTTCCGCGATGTACATCGGCGCCAACATGGATGCCATGCCGATGGCCATGCCTGCGAGCAGGCGATACCCGACGAAGGCCGGCAGAGCGTGATAGCCGGTGCCACCGAAGATGCTCCAGAAGAACTCCGGATAGGCCGCGCCGAGCGAGGAGAGGAAGAACAGGACGCCGGCGATGATCAGCCCGCCCTTGCGGCCGATCTTCGTCGACAGGGGACCGGCCACGCCGGCGCCGATGACGCAGCCCAGGAGGGCCATCGAGATCGCGAGCCCGGAGAGGATGTTCGCCTGGTTCTCCGCGAGATGCCGCGGCAGCACGAAGTTGTGGGTGATCGCATCCGTCACCCCGGAGATCACCGCGGTGTCGTAGCCGAACAGCAGTCCTCCCAAAGTCGCCGCGACCGTGAGCGCCGCCACCAGACCCGGATTACCCTTGCCACTCATTTGCAGACCCCCTTATCTATTGGCGCAAAGTCGCCTGCGGCGCTTGGCGCGGCCAACCCATAACGCATTTCGTCCCGCGGCTCCGGGAATGGCCCGTGGCCGCTCGATGACTTGCTGTTCAACACCAACCTGCAGCCACCCGACACTCGTGAGCGGTGCTCGTTCTCGCATGGTCGCAAGCCAGGAACGGCACGAGCGAGCCAACGACCTCCGGCTCCACCGGGGCCTTGAGGCATCGCCGCGCGAGTATGCGCTTCCTCGTCCGGCGTGTGCCAGAGTCGCGCGGCGGGCGCGCCAGCAGCGCGAAAACTCCGGGTGTCGATTCATTCGGGGCGCGGCAGCAGACCGCGCGCGGCGAGATTGCGCATGAGGGCAGCGATGCCGACCGTCCAGGGCGGCGCGTGCTCGCAATGGGTCACGCGGTTCTCGAGAGTGCCGAGGCACTCGCTCGCGATCCGTACCCGATCGCCGCGACGATGCGTGAAGCCGAGCCCCGGCGCATCGCGGTCTTCGATCGGCGCGAACATCGTGCCGAGGAAGAGCGCGAAGCCGTCCGGATACTGATGGTGGCGGCCGATGGTCTGGCCGATGAGCTCGAGCGGATCGCGGCTGATGAGTCGCATGGAGCTCGAGCCCTGGAGCACGTACCCCTCCTCCCCTCGCACCTCCAACGTCACTTCCGCGGTGCGTACCTGGTCCACCGTGAAGCCGCCGTCGAAGAGCCGGATGAAGGGGCCGATTGCGCACGAGGCGTTGTTGTCCTTGGCCTTGCCCAGGAGCAGGGCGCTGCGGCCCTCGATGTCGCGCAGGTTGACGTCGTTGCCGAGCGTGGCCCCGACGGCGCGCCCCGCAGAATCGCAGACGAGCACGATCTCAGGCTCGGGGTTGTTCCACTTGGAGTCCGAGCGCACGCCGATCCATTCGCCCCAACCGACCGACGACAGCACCGGTCCTTTGGTGAAGACCTCCGCATCGGGCCCGATGGCCACCTCCAGATATTGCGACCAGAGGTCCGCCGCGAGCAGCGCCTCCTTCAGGCGCATGGCCTCGGGTGATCCGGGCCGCACCGCACTGATTTGCGTCCCGACACGCTTTTCCAGCGCCTCGCGGACGCCCTGCGCGGCACTGATGTCACCGCGCGCGCGCTCCTCGATCACGCGCTCCACGGCGGAGACCGCGAACGTCACGCCGCAGGCCTTCAGACACTGCAAATCCACAGGCGATAGCAGGCGGGGCAGCACCCGTTCGTCCTGGCGCTCCCAGGCGGGCGCGAGCCGCATCGCTTCCATGTCACCGAGGTCCTTGCCCGGCACCTCTGTCTCCCCCCGCCAGCGGGCCGCGAATTCCGCGGTGGTGGGCGCCAAGGTGGAGACGTCCAGCACGCGGCCGCGGCGGACGAGAATGGGCGTTGGACCCTCGCGGGTCAGCAGGCGCCCGAGCAGTGTGGCCTGGCGCCAGTCTCGGGGCAGGGAATCGAGCATCGCGGCGCCTCCCGGGGCGCTCTCGGGGAAAGAATTGGTAACGTTACCATCGCGCACCGGCACGCCCCTGTCAAGTCCGCGCCGCGAGCTTCGGCGCAGCCGCCGACTCGCGCGAGATGAGTGCGTGCGGAATGAGCCTGTGCAGCCGCTCCAGTCCCTCCCTCGCGGCAGGACCGCCGGCCTGCGCTTCCTGGGTGGGCGCGCGCCGGTTGCCGGGCTTCGTCCCGGCGCCTTTCCCACCTGAGCGGCTATCCCCGTCCGCAAGCGCTCCCGGCGCTTTCGTCAGCTCCGCGACACTGCCCCGGACTGCCGCGACCAACATGTCGATGGCCTCCGCCGCCATGCGCGCGATCGGCTGCTGGATGGTGGTGAGCTCGGGCCAGATGGTCGAGGCGATGAGCGTGTCATCGAAGCCCACGACCGTGAGGTCGCGCGGCACGTCGAGCCCGCGCCGGTGCGCCTCGGCGATGACGGCGGCCGCCATGTCGTCGTTGCTCGCGAAGATGGCAGTCGGCGCCGGGTCGGCGGCGAGGAGCTTACGGGCCGCATCCAGCCCCGAGCGGAAGCTGAAAAACCCCTGCTCCATCCGCGGCGGTGGCCGCTCGCCGCGCGGTCCGCGGCCGGCCTCCTCGAGCGCGGCCCTGAAACCGCGCCAGCGCTCATCGCTCGCGCTCTGGTTCGGATGGCCCTTGATGAAAGCGAGCCGCTCGTGACCCAGGCTGAGAAGAAAGCGGGTCATCTCCAGCGCCGCGGTGTAGTCGTCGATGCGCACGCACATGGTATCGGCAGGCGGCAGACCCGCGGCGACGGTCACGATGGGCAGACGCGCCGCGTTCAGCTCCGCGCGGACGATGGATGACTCACAGAGGGGCGGCGGCAACACCACACCCACCACGGCACCGGAGAGGAGCCGCCGCACCGCCCTGCGCGAGGCAACCGGCGTCGGCTCGCACTTCTCCAGGACGAGTTGCACGCCATGGCGCGTCGCGGCCTCGAGCGCTCCGACCAGGAACTCACTCAGATAGGCCGAGCTCGGGTTGCCATAGAGCAGCCCCATCCGCTCGCCGCGCTCGCTCGCAAGATTGCGCGCGGCGAGGTTCGGCGAATATCCCAGCTCGCGCACGGCGCGCTGCACGGCATTGCGTGTCGTGTTGCTCACGTACTCGCTGTCATTGACGACGCGGGAGACGGTCATCGGCGACACGCCCGCGTGCCGGGCGACGTCTTTGATGGTCGCGCCGGCGCGAAGCCGGCCGCGGGTTCTGCGCGCCGGCTTGCTCATTGGAGCTGGTAGGCCCGGAACGAGTGCGCCGGCAACTGCACCACGAAGCTGGTCTCGCCCTGCTCTGCCGGCACCGGTTCCGAGGTGGTCTGCGGTGCCGGCGACACACTCTGTCCGGAAGCGAGGTCTACCAGCCTCGCGGCGCTGCCCTTGACGAAGACGCGCACCGTCGATGGGCTCGCCTTGTAGGACTCCACGACGAGAGTATGGTTGTCGTAGGCGAAGAGGCTCACTTGCGCCGGCGCGTCGATGCGCACCGGGAAGCGCTCGAGCAGATAACCGCGCAGCTCATCGAGCGCCGGTTCCGGCAACTGATAGAGGTCGCCCATGTTGGCTGGCACGTCGAGGACGTAGAGCTGGCCACGCGCATAGGGCGTCTCCAGCAGGATCGGCACGGCGTTGGCCGAGGACTCGCCCCGGATCAGCGGCCAGCTGTCGTTGGTGTAGAAGTGAATGAGCGGGAAGATCACTGGCTTGTTCTTCTGTCCGGGTACGTCGAGGCCACCGCCATCGTGCGGCCCGAAGGTGCCGTAGTAATGTCGCGCCACGATGGGTGCTCCGCTGTAGCTGATCTCCGCCACGTTCTCGATGCCCCGGTGTGCGAGCGCGTGCAGCAGGCCGGAGGTGATGATGACCTGGCCGCCCGCTTCCAGGTTGCCCTCGATCTCCCGCACCAGGTGGGGATCGAAAGCGGCGTTCTCGGTGAGCAGGACGGCCGGCGCGCCCTTCGGGAAGTGCGGCGTGAGATCGATCGGGATCCCGATATTGCCGAGATAGTTCTGCAGGAAGTCTTCATCGGAGGACGACTGATAGGGCTTGTAGCTCTCGATGCCAATCGGCGT
>JANWJS010000006.1 GCA_025451845.1 Steroidobacteraceae bacterium | reverse complement strand
TGAGGTGCGGCCACATTCGAGCCTCGGCCAGCTGACCCCGGCGGAATTCAAACAGCGACTGTTAACAACCAATCCCGAAGAGGCCATTTCCGAAGCCAAGGCTGGTCCGTAGAAAGCCGGCAGGTCAGTCACGTACATCCGCGTCGCTTGGGGAAACCACGGAAAACCCGTGGCTCCCGAGGAAGTCATCGCCCTGCGATTGGCGCCACTGTTCGATTGAGATCCGTCCGCCTCGGGCGACTGGCGTGCGCCGAGCGACGCAAAGGCCGAAGTCTGGCTCGATGAGCTGAATCGCCGCGTGCCTTGATCGGCCCGACGCCGTGCCTAGGGGCGGTAGTAATTGCTCACCGTCCCGCCAGGGGCGTATTATGGTTTGGCTTCAGGAGCGAATACGGGTGGGTTGGCACCCGAGGAACGGGGATGCCAAGGGACCGCTCACTGAGGCCGGCGTCAGCTGAAGACGCATCACATGCACTCCCCGTCATGAAATCAGTAGCCCCCGAGCTTGCCAGAAGCGCACTGGATGCCGCCCCGGATGCGATGATCATCATCGATGGCTCGGGCGTAATCCAGTTTGCGAACCGTCAGCTCTCCTCGATCTTCGGGTACGATCACGACGAGATCATTGGCCTGCCCGTCGAGTTGCTCATGCCAGAGCGCTTTCGCGCTCGTCACATTGCGCATCGGCAGCAATACACTGAAAGTGTGCGCATACGGCCGATGGGCGTGGGGCTAGAGCTCTTTGGACGACGCAAGGACGGCACTGAATTTCCCGTTGAGATCAGCCTGAGTCCCATCGAGCGCGACGAGGGTACCCTGGTCGCGGCAGCGATCCGCGACGTGACCGATCGCAAGCGGGTCGAAGTCGAGCTCATCCACGCCCGCGAAGCGGCCGACCGGGCACGAGAGCTTGCAGTGCAGGCGCGCGAGGTCGCCGACCGCGCCAACCAAGGCAAAAGCCGCTTTCTTGCGACGGCGAGCCACGACCTTCGCCAACCGCTGCAAACCCTTGAGCTCCTCAACGGCTCACTGCAGCGGCTGCCGGTCAGCGCCGCCGTCGCGGAAGCGGTTGCGCAGCAGGGTGTGGCCATCGGCGCAATGTCCCGTCTCCTCAACGCGTTGCTCGACATCAGCAAGCTCGAATCCGGCGCCATCAAGCCCGAGCCAACGGACTTCACCGTGGCGGCCATCTTCGAGGAGCTGCGCCGCGCCTTCGCCGCCAGCGCCGCGCAGAAAGGGCTGGGATTCGAGGTGAGCGCCGCAGAGGAATGCGCTCACAGCGACCCCTCGCTGATCGAGCAGATCCTGAGGAACCTCGTCACGAATGCGATCAAGTACACGCAGCGGGGAACCGTGTCACTACGCTGCGTGACCTCGCCCGAGCAAATGCTTCGTCTCGAGGTCATCGACACAGGCGTCGGCATTCCGACCGCACAGATCCAGTACATTTACGATGAGTTCTACCAGGTCGGCGTTGCCGCCAATAGCTCCCGCGACGGCTATGGGCTCGGCCTGAGCATCGTTCAGCGGCTGGTAAGGCTTCTCAATCTCAAGTTAGACGTGCAATCGGAGCTGGGGAAGGGATCCATCTTCTCACTCGCGGTACCGATGAGCAGGACGCGTGTCGAGCGCTCGGGTGCCTCGCTGCCCGCTTCCGCCGCTGAGCACCCGCCCGGGGCGCCTCATATACTCCTCGTCGAGGATGACAAGAGCGTCCGCGATGCAACGAGACTCCTTCTCGGCGTTGAAGGTTACCGAGTGACGGCGGTGGCAACCCTTGCCGAAGCTCTCGATGAGGCGACTCGCAACGTGATCGACTTGCTGCTGACGGATTTTCACCTGGCGAACGGTGAAACCGGCACTGCGGTCATCTCGGCACTGCGCGAGTCCCTGGGCACTCATCTGAAAGCCGTGCTCATCACCGGGGATACTTCCACGGCCATGAGGGAATTACCTCGCGATCCGCTCATGCGGATAACGAGCAAGCCGGTCAAGGCTGACGAGCTGCTGACGCTGATGCGGGCGTTGCTGGCGGCCTGACAGCACTCGGTGGCACTGCCGATCGGCCGCGTTCGCTGCCGGCGGTCGCTCACGCTGCAGATCCGAATTTCTACCTATTCCCCTCGCGGACAGTACTACTTCTGCGGGAGTGACCGGCGTGCGACTCTGCGTGCCCATGACGGCAAGCCCGACACCTTGCAGGGGAACACAGACCGATGGATCGGCGCACTCCTTGCCGCGATGGAGGAAGCCGCCGCGAGTCTATGCCGGCTCAGCTGGCAGCAGGGCTACCTTCGCGCGCTGCAACCGGTGGTCCTCGCGAGCTCGCCTCGCCGGCCTGCTCGGCTCCCTTGAGCGCCGCGCGCTCATGCACCGGTGCCGCGAGGGCGAATGAAGCGAATAGCGGTCCTGACGAGCGGAGGCGACGCGCCCGGCATGAACGCGGCGATCCGCGCGGTCGTGCGTAAGGGCATCTCGCTCGGGCTCGAGACATTCGGCGTGAGGTGCGGCTACACGGGCCTCATCGCCGGGATTTGATCGGACTTGGCCTGCGCGATGTCGGTGGGATCATCGAGCGTGGCGGCACGATGCTCGGCACGAGCCGCTGCCCGGCGTTTCTCACCGATGCGGGACAGGAGTCGGCGGTCCGCCAGTTGGTCCAGCGGGACGTTTCCGGCCTCGTCGTGATCGGCGGCAATGGCTCGCAAGCCGGTGCGCACGCCCTGGCCCGCCGAGGTATCGCCGTGGTCGGTGTCGCCTCAACAATCGATAACGATCTTCCTGGCTCGGATGTGACGATTGGCGCCACGACCGCCCTCGACATTGCTCTCGAGGCAATCGACCGCTTGCGCGTGACCGCCTCCGCGCACAAGCGGGTGTTCCTCGTCGAGGTGATGGGCCGCGCTTGCGGCTATCTGGCGCTCGTCGCCGGCCTCACTGGGGGCGCCGAAGCCATCCTCATCCCGGAGATCGAAGAAAGCCCCGAGCAGGTGGCGGCGTCCATTCTGGACGCTTACCAGCGCGGCAAGAGCCACGCGATCGTGATCGTTGCCGAGGGTGCACGGCAGGATGCGGACGCCCTCGCCCACTTCTTCACCGAGCACTCCGCGCGCCTGGGGTTCGAGCTGCGCGTGACGAAGCCCGGCCATGTCCAGCGCGGCGGCGCGCCGCGCGTCTTCGACAGGCTGAGCGCCACGCTGCTCGGCGCCGCAGCCGTCGAGCACCTGCAGGCAGGGCGGCATGGAGTACTGCTCGGACTCACCGGCGGACGCGTGAGTGCCAAGGCATACGCGGATGTACTGCACGCCGCCAAGCCGCTCGACCCCCAACTGATCCAGCTGGCGCAGCTGCTGGCACGCTGATTCCATTCCGAGGAGACCGTCATGTTGCTCAATGAGATCTGCACACCCGATGTCGTCTACTGCAGTGCCGACAGCACCGCTCTCGCCGCCGCCCGCCTCATGCGCGAGCGGCACGTCGGCGATGTCGTCGTCGTCGATGAGCCCAATGGTGATCAGACGCCGATCGGAGTGGTGACCGACCGTGACATCGTCATCGAGGTGATTGCGAAGGAACAGGATCCGGCAAAAGTCACCGTGCGGGAGATCATGCGGACGCCCGTCGTCGTGGCGCACGCGACTGAAGAGGTCTCTGAAGCGGTCGAGCGGATGAAGGCACATGGCGTGCGCCGCATCCCCGTGATGGGCGAATCGCAGAGACTCGTCGGCATTCTGTGTCTCGACGACCTGCTCAAGCAGATCGTCACCGACGCAGGCGCGCTGGTCGACATCGTATCGCGCGAGCAGAGCCGTGAGCACCGCACGCGCCGCTGAAACCCTTTGCCTACGTAGATGTTCGAATGGTACCGGGACGCGAGCCGACTTAATCTGACGCGTGTCGAACGATCGCGCCTGATCGGCGCGCAACCGCTTACGGAGGTAATGCTCATGAGTATGGTACGTTGGGATCCTTTCGCCGATATGGACACGCTGTTCAACCGGCTGATGCCCCGATCAATGGGCTCGTGGCCGCGGTTTGCGGCAAGCGAGGACGGCGGCCCGAAGCTGGAGTGGTCGCCTTCCGCTGACATCAGTGAGACGGAGAAGGAGTATCTGGTCCGCGCGGAGCTGCCGGCCGTCAAGAAGGAGGATGTCAAGGTGACGGTGGATGGCGGCATGATCACCATTGAAGGCGAGCGCAAGCAGCGCAAGGAGGAGAAGAATGAGAAGTTCCACCGCGTGGAGAGTGTGACCGGCAGCTTCACGCGCAGCTTCACGCTCCCGGACAACGTGGATGAGAAGAGCATCCGGTGCGAGAGCCAGGATGGCGTGCTCACCGTCCACATCCCAAAGACGGAAATCGAGAAGCGCAAGCCAATCGAGATAAAGGTCCAGTGAGCGATAGTGCCCGCGGGCCGACCGCGGACGCCGGCGTGAATGGGCGGCTGTGCGATTCCCGTCGGCAGCCGCCCTTCTTTTTGCCGCATACGCGCAAGTGCGTATTTCGACGTTGCGTAAAGCGCGCGTACGCTCCTGACTACAACGGGAGGGTCATGATGCACCATATACCGAGAATCCAGGGCGCCATCGCGGTCGCGGCGCTCGCCATGGCGATGGCTCCCGCCGCGCAGGCGGTGCCGAGCTTCGCGCGGCAAACTGGCATGGCCTGCGAGGCGTGCCATACCGTCTTCCCGGAGCTCACGCACTTCGGACGCGTATTCAAGGCCAACGGCTACGTGCTCGACAACCTGAAGCAGGTCGAGGCGGTAAACAGTCAGCGCCAGGAACTGCTCGAGCTGGCCAAGACACCGGCACTCTCGATCATGGCGCAGGTGTCGTACACGCAGCTCAAGACGCGGCTGCCGGATACCAGCAACCCCGCGGCCCCCGGGCTCACTCAGAGCGGTACGGCAGGATTTCCGCAGCAGCTCAGCCTCTTCTACGCGGGCAAGATCGCGCCGCACTTCGGCGCCTTCGCTCAGCTCACCTACGCCAACGACAGTGGCACGATCGGCATCGACAACACCGACCTGCGCTTCGCGAACTTGGCCATCCTGCCGCACAAGCAGAGCCTGATCTACGGCATCTCACTCAACAACAATCCGACCATGCAGGATCTCTGGAATAGCACGCCGGCGTTCGGTTTCCCCTACGCCTCGAGCAACGCCGCCGTCTCGCCGCTCGCCGGCACGCAGATCGACGGTGCACTCGCCCAGGACGTTGCGGGAATCACGGCCTATGCGTTCTGGAAGGAGTCGCTGTATGCGGAGATCGGCGGCTACCGCTCCGCGAAGCAGGGCCAGACGAACGCGCTCACCGGGGCAGCCGGTCCGCTCGATGGCACCGCCTCGAATGTGATCGAGGGCTTCGCCCCCTACTGGCGCCTCGCCTACGAGCACGACTGGGGTGCGAGCTCGCTCGAGGCGGGCCTCTACGGAGCGGAGTTCAAGCTCTTTCCGGGAAACGGATCGGGCACACCGACGTCGCTGCAGGGCCCCGACAATCGCTTCAACGATGTAGCCGAGGATATCCAGTATCAGTTTGTCGGCGAGGATCACATCATCTCGGTCGAGGGCACGCGCATCCACGAGCAGATGCATCTCGCGGCTTCATTTACCGCCACCACCGTGGCGAATTCGAGTGACGATCTGACCACCGAGCGCCTATGGGCGACGTACTATTACCAGCGCAGTATCGGCGCCACGGCCGGCTGGTTCTCGACCACGGGTAGTACGGATGCCGGTCTCTACCCGGCGCCCTCTTCCGGCGGGCAAGGTGTCGTGACGAGCGCCAACGGCTCACCGGACACCAAGGGCCTGATCGGCGAGCTGAACTATCTGCCCTGGCTCAATACGAAGCTGTCCCTCCAGTACACCCACTACACTAAATTCAACGGCGCCAGTACCAACTATGACGGCAATGGCCGCAACGCCTCGGACAACGATACCCTTTATCTGGTCCTCTGGTTTGCATACTGAGGTGGGAACATGAGCAGCAACGTTCGAAACCTCGCTCGGCTCCCGCACTCACTCGGGGTGGCCGGCACGATGATGCTCGTCCTCGCGAGCTTTCCCGGCTGGGCGCAGGAGTCTGCCGCCATCGGGCAGCACGCACGGGATGTCGCAACTGGGGTCTGCGGAACCTGTCACGGGCCCGATGGGAACAGCATCAACCCGATGTTTCCTCGTCTCGCCGGACAGCATGCCGGCTATCTCGTCGGCCAACTGAAGGCGTTCAAGGAGGAGACCCGCGGCGACCCGTATGCGATCGGCTACATGTGGGGCATGGCGAGCGGCCTGTCCGATGAGACGATCGATGCGCTCGGGCAGTACTACGCGCAGCAGAAGACCGGTCCCGGCAGACATCATGATGCGGCGACAATCGCCCGGGGACGCGACCTCTTCGAGCATGGCATTCCTTCTGAGGGCGTGCCCGCATGCTCGGCGTGCCACGGTCCCGATGCGCTCGGCAACGATATGTACCCGCGGCTCGCGGGACAGCACGCGGAGTACATTCTGAAGCAGCTCGCCTCGTTCCAGAGCAACATGCGCAACATCGCCGTGATGCACGGTGTGGCGCAGAATCTCCGCGATCCGGAGATGCAAGCCGTCGCCGACTATCTCGAATCGCTGCCCTGAGCCTCGGTCGCTCTCACGGCGCCCGGTCAGCAAGCCGCAACCGGCGGAGTCGATGAAGCATCCGAGCTCATCTCGAGCGTCAGGTTCAAAATGCCCCGGTCTCTTGCTTCCGACTTAAATCCCACCGCCGCGGCCAGGTGGGTCATGCGCAGGTTGTCGCTCAAGACCTCGCCCGCCATGCGGCTCGTGCCGCGATCCCGGCAATAGCGGATGAGCTTCTCGAGCAACACTCGGCCGAGTCCCTGGCCTTTGAGGTCAGAGCGCACCAGCACTGCGAACTCGGCCTCGATGTTGTCGGGATCGGTCGATACGCGCGCGACACCCAGTGTTTCATCCGCCTTGCCAACTGCGCTCTCCACGGCAATGAATGCCATGTCCCGGTCGTAGTCGATCTGCGTCAGGCGCGCGAGCTCCCGGTCCGCCAGCTCGCGCACGGCCGCAAAGAAACGCGTCCGCATATCCTCAGGTGAGACTTGCGCGAGGAAGCGCCTGTGCTGATCGAAGTCCTCCGGGCGGATGGGGCGAAGGAGCAAATGCCGGTCATGCCAGTCGATCCTCTCTTCGAGCTCGATGGGATAGGGTCGGATGGCAAATCGGTCGGTCCCGTCGCTGCGGGCGCGCTCGATGCGGATGCGTGCATCGAGTGCGAGCACGCCGTGCTCGTCTGCCAGCAGCGGGTTTATGTCGAGCTCCACGATCTCGGGGCAATCGGCAGCAAGCCGCGCCAGGGCCACGAGGGCTTCCTCCAGGGCTCGAATGTCCGTGGGCGCCTGGCTCCGGTAGCCGCTCAACAGTCGGTATACACGGGTCTGTGAGATGAGATCGTGCGCCAGCCGGGCATTCAGGGGCGGCAGAGCAAGAGCCCAGTCGCCGACGACCTCGACGGCCGTGCCGCCCTGCCCGAAAACGATCGCCGGCCCGAAGGTGGCATCAAACGCGATGCCCGCGAGGAGCTCGTGCGCCCCGCCGCGACGGACCATCTTCTGCACCGTGAATCCATCGAGGCGAGCGAGCGGCGCAAGCTCGCCACACCGGCGACGCATGCTGTCGGCGGCCTTCAGCAGCAGCTCCGGCGTATCGAGATCGAGGGCCACCCCTCCCACGTCCGATTTGTGAACGATATCGGGCGAGAGAATCTTCAAGGCGACCGGATAGCCGATCGAGGCCGCGGCCTCAGGGAGCTCAGCCATCTCATGCACGACGCGTGTGTCCACTACTGGAATACCGTACGCCGACAGCACCTCCTTCGATTCGGCTTCAGTCAGCATCGGACGGTTCTCGCCGAGCACTCGGGTGACGATGGCCTGTGCGGTGCGCAGGTCGGCACGGTCCGCGCCGACTATTGCCGCCGGCGCTTCGAGGAGCAATGCCTGGCTCTCGTGATAGCGCACGACGTGTTGGAAGGCACTCACGGCTTCCTCCGGCGTGGAATACGTGGGAAGCGCGCCATGGTCATGGGACATCCCCAGCCAGCAAGCCATCCCGGGACAGCGCGCCTGTGCGAGTGCGGGCGCGCACACGGAGGCGACTTCTGAAATCGCGGTCACGGCCGTCGGGGCATGCATGAGGAGCACGGCATCGACCGCGGGATCCGCCACCACTGCATCCAACGCGGCAAGATAGCGCTCCGGCCGCGCATCCCCGCCGATATCGAGCGGATTCGCGCGAGAGGCACCCGAAGGCGCTAGCGCCTGAAGCTTGCCGCGCGTCTCATCCGAGAACGTCGCTAGCTGCCCTCCTTCGCCAATGAGCGCATCGGTGGCGAGTACCGCGGGCCCACCCCCATTCGTGACGATCGCCAAGCGCGGTCCGAGGTAGGTCTTCCAGCAGGAGAGGATCTCCGCCGCATCGAAAAGCTCGCGCAGCGTATCCACGCGCAGAATGCCGGCGCGTCGGAATGCGGCATCGTAGAGCGCATCGGAGCCCGCCAGCGCCCCGCTGTGCGAGAGCGCAGCCTGGGCCGATGCGGCGGTGCGGCCCGACTTCACGGCGATCACGGGCTTATTGCGCGCGGCGGCGCGCGCAGCCGACATGAACTTACGGGCTGCCCTCACCGACTCGATGTAGAGCAGGATCGCGCGCGTTGCCCCATCCCGCCCGAGATAATCGAGAAGGTCGCCGAAATCGACATCGGCGGCGTTGCCGAGGGAGATGAAGTGCGAGAAGCCGACGCTCGTCGCGCGCGACCAATCGAGCATGGCCGTGGTGAGGGCGCCGGATTGCGCCACGAAAGCAAGGTTTCCTGCTCTTGCGCCGACATGGGCGAAGCTCGCGTTGAGCCCGAGTCCCGGCACGAGGAGCCCGATGCAATTGGGTCCCAGGATGCGCAGCGTGTACGGCCGCGCTGCTTTCAACATCGCATCGGCGAGCGACTGGCCATCGGCCAGAGGCTCCTCGAGTCCGGAGCTGATGACGACGGCGGCACGCGTGCCCCGCGCTCCAAGGTCCCCGATGAGTCCGGGCACCGTACGTGCCGGCGTGCAGATGACGGCGAGATCGGGGGCGCCGGGTAGATCTTTCACGCTCGTATAGGCGGCGTGACCCGCCACCGCTTTGCGCCGCAGGTTCACGGGCCAGATGGGCCCGGCAAAGCCGCCCATGAGGAGGTTGCGCATGACGGTCGCCCCTACGCTGTAAGGGCGATCGGACGCACCGATCAGAGCGACCGAGCGCGGCTTGAAGAGGAATTTGAGATTGCGGCTCGTCATGCACGTCCCCGATCAGCACTTCAAGTCGGAAAGCTAAATCCGCCGCCTTGCGCGGCAAATGCGTAGAACTGCTTATCGCAGTCGATGTCCGTGCGCCGCGGCCACAGTAGGCATTACTGCGTATTGGCCGCGGTCAGAGCCCATTGCAGGCTTACGACCGATGTACAGACGGCGCTCTCGCAGAGGCAACCATGTATCAGAACATCCTCGTCCCGATCGACGGCAGCGACACGGCGGCTCTCGGGCTACGCGAGGCGATCGAGCTCGCTTGCGCGCTTCGCGGACGGATTCGCCTTTTGCATGTCGTCAACACGGTAACCTGGGTCGGCGACAACGTGGCACCGTCGATCCTCGAAGAGCTCATCAACCAGGCGCGCAGCTTCGGTGAGTGTGTCATCCACGACGCGACGACAACCGTCAGATCGGCGGACGTCGAAGTCGACAGCCGCATCATCGAGTCATTCGGCGATCGTGCCGGAGAGACGGTCATCGCCGAAGCGAACTCCTGGCCGGCCCGGCTGATCGTATGCGGCACGCACGGACGGCGGGGTCTGAAGCGGCTGCTGCTCGGCAGTGACGCCGAGCACATCGTGCGACACGCGCCCGTACCGGTACTGTTGATCCGTTCTCGCGAACCGTAGGGGCCGAGTCAACCGAGGGGACCGGCATCCGAATCGGTCCGGGCACTGACGAGCGGCTCACGGACCGCGCGCAGCACTTTCTCCAGCGCGCCGAGCTCCGCCGTCTGGCTGCGTACGGTCTCAACGGGGTCCTTCGGCCTTGGCAACTCGAAGTTAGAGAGTTGCCAGTCGAGCACCGACTCGTCGGCTTCGGAGGGATCGTTGCCGCTCATTGCCCGCGCGGCTATGCGCGCGCGCAGGGTGTGCACTGGCGCTTCGCAATAGATGAGGCGGACAAGGGCTCCCACCCGAGCGCCGAGTTGTGCAAATCGCGTCCGTTGCTCGCGCCGTAAGAACGTCGCATCGATGATCGCGGTAAAACCGCCTTGAAGGATATCCTCCGCCGCTCGAGCAAGATCGTCGTAGACCTGCGCGCTCGTGCCGCTCGAGTAGAGCCCCGCTGCAACATCCGACCGGGAGCGCGCGAGCGCATCGAGTCCAGCACGGCGCTTGCGCTCCACGTCCGAGCGGACATGCACCGCAAGAAGCCGCTCCGAGAGCTGGCGCGCCATCCAGGTTTTGCCGGAACCTGACAGACCACACATGAGAAGCAGCACCGGCGCGTGGCGGGCGAGCCTTCGCGAGGCCAGGGCCACGAGCTTTGCATGCTCTTCTCGCAACGCCTCGAGCTCGGAATGACCGCCGCAGTCCGCCGCCGAGAGAGCGGCCACTTTCGCGCGTACGAGCGCGCGGTGCGCCTCGTAGAGGGGCAGGAGGCGACAGGCCTGATAATCGCCGCTCTCGGCGAGATAACCGCTCACGAACGCATGGGCATGCAGTGGGCGCTCCCGCGCGCAAAGGTCGCTCGCGAGGAAGGCGACTTCGTCGGCCACGTCGATCCAGCGAAAGGCGGGCTCGTACTCCAGGCAATCAAAGGGGACCAGCCGCGTGCCGAGCCGTACCACATTGCGGCTGTGCAGGTCGCCGTGACACTCGCGGATACGGCCGTTAGCACGACGGGCGGCTATTGTCTCCATAGTGAGGGCGACGCACTCCTGCAAGGGGCGGCGCAACGCGATGACGGCGTCCTCTGCGCCGAGCACCCGGGCAGCCTCGGCGCACTCATCCAGATTCCGGGTAAGCAGCGCTTGGATCGCCGCCGGGTCACCCCAGGCCGATCCGCTCGGCGCGGCGGGAAGCCCGGCGTGGATGTTGGCAAGCTGACGTCCGAAGCCTTCGAGCTCTCCGTGATCCACCTGGCAGCGCGCGAGCAGCCGGTCGAGGGCGTCTTCGCAGTCGAAGCGGCGCATTCGTACCGCGTTCTCGAGCACCGCACCCTCGCCTCCAATTCTGGCGCCGCCGCCGTCGCTCGTGATGCGACTCACCTCGAGGTAGAGCTCCGGCGCGAACCGGCGGTTGAGCCGAAGCTCCTCCTCACAGAGAAACTTGCGCCGCTCGGGATCTCGCATGTCGATGAAGGCATAGCGCACGGGCCGCTTGATCTTATAGGCGAACTCGCCCGCGAGCAGCACCCATGAAATATGGGTCTCGATGAGCTGTACCTCGCCGACAGGATGCGGATAGGCCTGCGGAGTAAGGAGAGCGCAGAGGTGTTGCGGCAGGCTTGAGTGCATGCAGGAGCCTCCGGCTTGACCGCTCACTGGGCGGCCGCCGCCCGATTGCCGTGGCCCCTAACCTGCATGCGCTCGTGCTGTGCGGCGAGACTGACGTGCGCACGAGCCGCGGACCTTCCCGGGAGTGCCGCCTTTGCCCGGCGTGCCCGGTCGAGCACTTCGGCAACGCGCATTGGCGTTCCGAGATCGCTCCAGCCGCACGGGCGAACAGGCAGCACGCGCAGCTTCGATTCCTGTCCGGCCACGATGTCGCGCGAGAAATCGATCGTCGGCAGCCTCGGATAGAGCTCGGTGACAGCCGCGATCCCAAAGCCCTGCGCATCGCGTTGAACCGCAGCGCACATGGCCTCGACGACTTCGGGAATGCGCTCCCGAAAGAGGTCACAGAGAGCGCCGGCCGTCGTCACCACGATGAAGGCATTCCACAGCCCGCCAGCGCGGATGAGTTCGCCCGCCACCGGCTGGGGCGGCTTCTCGACGAAGCGCGCGACTGTGAGCGCTCCTCGCCCATCGGTTCCTCCCGGCAGAATATAACCAAGGTCCGGGTCGAGCTCCCCAGGCTGGATGCCGAGGAGCAGCGTTTCTTCGGAGCGCCAGTCGAGCTGCTCAAGCGCATCTTTGAGCGAGGCTGTCAGTACGGCCTCCTGAAGCACGTGATGATCGGAGGGCAGCAACACGATTCGCGCGGACGGGTCGCGCCGGAGAATATGCATCAGCGGCAGCAGAATGCCGTTCGCCGTTCCCCGGTTCTGCGGCTGTACGATCACATTGCGTTCGGGCAATGACCCGAGCGCGTCTTGCCACCAACGCCGGTGCTGCGCGGCGACAACGGCGCAAATGCGGGATCTGTCAGCCACCGACTCTCCGCGGCGCAGCGCCTCCTCGAGCAGCGACGGTCCCTCGTAGAGCGAGCAGAACTGCTTCGGAACGGCGATCCCCGACGGCAACGTGGTGAGCGCTCGCAGTCGGCTGCCCTCCCCCGCAGCCAGAATCACCGCCCAGGCGTTCGATTCGTCGACCATTTGGCGATTCCCCATGTGATTTGCACCGCCGGACTCGAGCGTGATTCGGCTCACAAGATCATGCTCGACCAGTGCGAGCGGGGCCATTAGGAGTTTCCGAAGTGGACCGGTCCGCGACGCGCCGGCTCGTCAGCGCAGATACGCCTCGGTCGCGTACCTGCGCATCATGCGGTGGCTGTTGAAATAGGCGGCATTGGTGCCGATCGCCCCCTTCATCACCCTGACCCAGCCACGCGGGTCATTGCCGGAGCCCTAATAAAGTGGCAGCACGACATGCTCCAGCTTCTCATAGAGCGAACCGGCATCCTCCACTGCCCAGCCCGTGACCCCTTCGATGCAGCCCTCGAGCCACCAGCCGTCCATCACCGAGAGGCTTGGCACGCCGTTGAAAGCGGCCTTCATGCCGCTCGTTCCGGAGGCCTCGAGCGGTGGCAGCGGAGTGTTCAGCCAGATGTCGGAGCCGGACACCAGAAGGAGAGCGAGATCGAGATCGTAGTCGGGCAGATACGCCACCGTGATCGACCCGGCGAGCTCGCGCGCGTGACGGTGCAGCAGCTCAATGAGCCGCTTGCCCTCCTCGTCGATCGGCCCATGCTCGCTGCCTGCCTGTCCCACCACCGGGGCCTTATGGTCGTCGTATCCGTACACGCTGCTCGCGAACAACCGTTTGACGAGCTCGTAGGAAAATCGGTCATGACCGGCTCCGCCTCGAAGATAGAACCAAGCACGAGCACCACGGCGGTCTGGACCACACGGTCCATGTTGAGGATGCTGCCGGTCGCAGCCTGCAAGTTCGATACGTAAATCTACAGATCCCGCATACCCCCTTCGAGCGTGATTTCGCTATGGGGCATGGAGCACCCTTGGGATCACCGATGCTCACGATCCGTCGCCGCAGATCAACCCAAGGCTCTCAGGAGGCGCTCTCGAGCGCGAAGGTCCTCTTCCGGTCATCGTACTCGAAGGCTTCGGCATACCGGCCCCAGGTGATCAGAGTCTCGAGCGTCTGCTCGGCCTCGCGGCGCGTGAGATGGTCCTGCAGCTCGAGCTCGAAACGAGCGCGCGGCGCATCGTGACTGTCGCGCTCCTCGAGCACCTGTCGGATATGTGCGGCGAGGGGCACGAAGCGCAACAGGTGCTCGCGGAAGAGCCGTTTGCGCTGCTCCAGATCCGCGCCGGCAAGGACCCGTCCCGCCGCCGTGAGCTTGATGCCGCCTTCCCGAAGCTCGGCGAGCTCGAGGAGGTGCAGCGCGACCGCAAGGGGCAGGAGCTCGCCGGTCGAGAGGGCCAGGCGCCGGGCGATGGCGGCGAGCTCGCCCTCGCCGCCGAAAACCGTGGAGTCGAGCTGATCGAGAAACCCGAGCATCCGGCTGATCGAGACCTTGGGGAGTGCCTGCACACGGCCGCCGTGCAGCCCTCTTGCAGCGCCGATCGCCTCTGTGACCCGCGCTGTCAGCGTGGAATAAATGTCGTCCACGATCGCGCGAAACGCGCCATCGAGGCGGTTGCGCGGGTGCGGCAGCGGTATGGCAATCTCGGCCGCGATCCGGCCCGGACCCGAGGCCAGCACCAGGATCCGATCGCACATTAGCACGGCTTCCTCGATGTTGTGAGTGACGAGCAGCACGCCTCTTGTTGCGAGCTGCCCTCCAGTCCAGAGATCTATGAAATCGGTGCGCAGCGTTTCCGCCGTCAGCACATCGAGCGCCGAGAACGGCTCGTCCATGAGGAGCAGCACCGGATCGCTGACCAACGCGCGCGCAAAGCCCACGCGCTGGCGCATGCCGCCCGAGAGCTCGCGCGGATAGGCGCTCTCGAAGCCATCGAGCCCGATGAGGTCGATCGCGGCGGTCGCGCGCCGCCGCATCTGCTCGCGCGGCAATGTGAGCGCATCGAGGCCGAGCTCGACATTCTGCAGCACCGTGAGCCACGGGTAGAGCGCGAAAGTCTGGAACACCATGGCGATCCCCTCCGTGGGACCTGCAAGGGGCGCACCCCGATAGATCACCTCTCCGCGACTCGGCTTCATGAGCCCTGCTGCGATTCGAAGCAGCGTCGACTTTCCGGAGCCTGAGCGGCCGAGGAGGCCCAGGATTTCCCCCTCACGCACGGCGAGATCGATGTCGCTCAAGACAGCAAGCGGCGTCCCGGTGGCGCGTGGGAAGGCCATGCAGACTTTGCGAAGATCGATGAGCGGGCAAGGAACGACGGGTTTGGCGCTAGTGTCGGTCGTCATGTGGGCACCTCAACCAAGCCGCGTGCGCCGCTCTGCGAACCGATAGAGCGGCTGCCATAGGAGGACATTGAGACTCGTGACGGTGAGCGACATGGTCGCAACCCCGAGCGCTATTCGTGGGAAGTCGCCAGCGAGCGTGCGCTCGGCGATGTAGGCGCCCAGACCCCCGCCCGACACCTTCGTCGCGCCCCAGCTCACCGCCTCCGAGACAATGCTGGCATTCCAGGCGCCTCCCGCCGCCGTGATCGCGCCGGTCACGTAGTAGGGGAAAATGCCAGGCAGCATCGCCTCACGCCACCACCGCCCGGGCCGCAACCGCAAGCTCGCCGCCGCCTCCTTGAGATCCGTGGGATAGGCGCTCGCGCCCGCGATCACATTGAACAGGATGTACCACTGGGTACCGAGAATCATGAGACCGCTCAACCAGATCGCCGGCTTAAGATGAAAGCGCAGAATGAAAAAGACGGCGAAGGGGAAGAGCAGGTTCGCCGGAAACGCCGCAAGAAATTGCGCGAGCGGCTGCGCGAACGCGGTCCAGCGGGGGCGAAGTCCCACGGCGACGCCGATCGGCACCCAGATGAGCGAGGCGAGCACGGTGAGCACAATTACCCGCAGCAACGTGATGGCGCCGTTCACGCCGACCGCCGTCAGATCGTCCCGGGAGAAGGTTGCGCTGCCATGCAACACGAGCTCCCAAACAGCGAATCCGCCGCCTGCCGCGATGAGGACATACCAGAGCGCGCCTGCGAGCCATTCGGGCGGTGCGAGCCATGAGGTCACTCCCCGGGCCGCGGATGGGAAAGTCACGCGCGCGCACGCCACGCGCGCCAACGTCCTCTTCAGCGGCTCACCGATCAGCCCGATCAGGCGGGATCGCTCGAGGATCTCGAGCACCCGGCTGCGCGGGCTCTCGGAAGCCGCCGTCTGCTCGACACGAAACTTGTCCGCCCAGGCGACGATCGGCCGGAAGAGCAGCCGGTCATAGAGCAAGATGGCCACGGTCATCGCGGCGATCGCGTAGCCGACGGCCGTGAGATCGTGAGCCGCGATCGCAGCTGCGACGTACGATCCGACACCCGGAAGGGCGATCTGCATGCTCCCCACCGAGATGGCCTCCGCGGCCACCACGAAGAACCATCCGCCCGACATCGACATCATGGTGTTCCACACGAGTCCCGGCATGGCGAAAGGAACCTCCAGCCGCCAGAACCGCTGCCACGCCGATTGGCGCACGCTGCGGCTCGCCTCATCGAGATCCGCGGGTATGGTCTTCAGCGCCTGATAGAAGCTGAAGGCCATGTTCCACGCCTGGCTGGTAAAGATCGCAAAAATCGCCGCGAGCTCTGCCCCGAGCGCTCGGCGGGGCGCGAGCGCGACGAAGAAGGCCGCCGTGAACGAGAGATAGCCGAGGACCGGCACGGATTGCAGTACGTCGAGCACCGGGATGAGCACTCGCTCAGCGCGCCGGCTCTTCGCGGCCCAGGTCGCGTAGGTGAGTGTGAAAAGGAGCGAAGCGCAGAGCGCCGCCAGCATCCTGGCGATCGTGCGCAGCGTGTACCCCGGGAGCGCTGCCGGCGAGAGGGAGATCGCAAGCGGCATGCTGCCGATCGGCGCCAGCATGCCGCGCGCGGCGATTCCGACTGCGATCAGCGAGCCGAGCACGAGAACGAATGCGGCCACCTCACGTGAGACTTCCCGCGTCGTCCCGCTTGCTGTCAGCGGGAGCACGCCCGCTCGATGCGAGGGCACCGGGCTCACGAGACTATCGCCTCGAAGAGCCACCCCGCCGCATAAGTCACCGCCGCCGCCAACGCGCCGATGACCACCTGGCGCAGCGCCGCGAACGCCGGGGAGCGGCCATTGAAGAGTGATGTGGCAACCCCGATCACCAAGAGGGCGATGACGGACGCCGCGATGCTCCCGACGATCGCAGGTACCCCGCTCAGAAACGTGAACGGCAAGAGCGGCACGAGGGCACCCAGCGCAAAGAGACCGAACGAGAATCGCGCGGCGCTTCCCGCCTCCCCCGCAGCCGGGTCCTCTCGCCGGGTCGGGAAGGTGCGATGCAACGCGCCGGCCTCGCGATCCATCAGGCTTGCGGCGAACTCTCGAGCATTGGTCACCGACAGCCATTCCCCAAGCGCCATCGACAGGGCCCCGCCCACCAGGCCCGCGACACCGGCGAGCAGGATCGCGGAGGTCCTCGCGCCACCTCCCACGACGCCCATCAGCAGACACAAGTTGGAAGCGAGCCCGTCGTTTGCGCCCAGGACTGCGGCGCGCAGCTTGGTGCCGACCGTCACGCCACCCATGGCACGCAACCGCTCGGCGTGACTCTGCTCGGACGCCGCGAGCCCTGCTTCGGCCGCATCCGGCTGGCAGTCATAACCCGCGCGGTCCTCGAGCTCCCGCGCGGTGATCGTCGGCACGACGGAACGGGTGCCGAACGAACGTGCGAGCAGGATGAGCACCCGCGTCCGTGGCGAGGGCCGGTGACGGGGAGGCGTAGTCTCGCCGGCCGCGTGCAGCCGCTCGGCCCAGAATCTCACGTGCTGGCGCTCGGATGCAGCGAGCTCGAGATAAGCCCTCTTCTGTTGCGGGTCACGCGCGATCGCGGCGAGAGCCTCGTAGAGCACTCCGCTTTCCTGCTCCGCAAGGAAGTTGCGCCGCATGCGCGCAAGGTCCACCGCGCGGCTGCTGCCGATACGGGGAGACTGCGGGTGCGTAGCCATGGGATCGACATTATTCGGGCGGCAGCGCCGGTATATCCGCATTGCTACGGATACGCGGGAGCTCACGCATATCGGCAAGTGCGTATGGTGCGTCGCGCCCCGATGGGGTGAGCATGCGCCCGATGCGAGACAGATCCAAACACGATGAGAGAGCGCCGCCGCCTCGCGAAGCGCCGCCGAAGAGGTCCCGATGAGAGTGCGCATTCTTCTCGCCGATCATAGCGAGGCCGACTTCTACGACATGCTCAAGGCCGATGAGAAGCCGCGGTTTGCGGGCGGCCTCGGTGATCCGCTCGCGCATCTGCGCGACCGGGACATGGAGTCCGATCGACCTGGACGTTTCTTCAATCATGCACCGAACGCCACCGGGCGCCGTGGTGCCACGGCGCATCACAGCGCCGGCGCGGAGCGCAGCACGCACAAGCACGAGGCGGTGGAGTTCGCCCGACGTATCGCCATGCTCCTCGAGGAGGGGCGGCGTATGGGCGAGTTCGAGCGCCTCGTGGTGATGGCGCCGCCTGCCTTTCTCGGACTCCTGCGCGAGGCGCTGCCCCACTCGCTGCGCTCGATCGTCGTCGCGGAAATCGCCAAGAGCTTCGTCCACCAGCCGCCGTCGCAGTGGCGCTCTCACCTGCCGGATCAGGTTTTCAATCGTCTGTCGCCGCCCTGAGCGGCGTCTGAGAATGTTGAGGCTTCAGTCACCAACGTGGGTAGGCTTTGCAAGCGTCAGGTGGTCACAGTGACTCCTCAGCAGAAGCTCATCTTTGCGGTAGCCGATGTCATGACTCGGGATCCGACCACGGCCGATGAGGGGGAGTCCGTCGCCAATGCCCTGCGCACGATGCGCCGCATGGGTGTGCGCCGACTGCCCGTGGTGGGATCGAAGGGTCTGCTCACCGGCATCCTCTCTCTCGATGATGTGCTCGCCACCGAGCTGGCTGAGGTATCGGGCGCGATCCGCAACGAGCAGCATATTGAAGGCGTGCTGCGCTCCTAAAAGACATCCAAGCCCCGCGCGGCCGCGGAGGACCCATTCGTGATCGCGAAGAACTCTCAACCCATCGTGTTCGTGGTCGATGACGACGAGTCGGTTCGCGGCTCGCTCCACTACCTCCTTCGGTCCGTGGACCTGGAGTGTCAGGCGCTCCCTTCCGCGACCGAGTTCCTCGCGGTCTACGATCCCGCCCAACCGGGCTGCCTCGTGCTCGATGTGCGGATGCCGGGGATGAGCGGCCTCGAGCTGCAAGAGCAGTTGAATCTGCGCGGCGCCATCATCCCGGTCATCTTCATCACGGGACATGGGGACATCCCGATGGCGGTGGAGGCGATGCAGCAGGGGGCAAACGACTTCCTGCAGAAGCCCTTCCGCGACCAGGACCTGATCGATCGCATCCAGCGGGCTCTCGAGAAGGACGGGAGGACTCGTGCCGCGCTCGAGCAGCACGAGAGCATCCGTGAGCGGATCGCGACGCTCACCCCCCGCGAACGGCAGGTCCTGACGCTGATGACCCAGGGCAAGGCCAACAAGCTCATGGCCCACGAGCTCGGCTTGAGCCAGCGTACCGTGGAGATTCATCGCGCCAGAGTGATGGACAAGAGCGGCGCCGCATCGCTGGCCCAGCTCGTACGCATGGTGATGGACGTGGAGCCCCAACCGCCACAGCCCGCCGGCGGCTGATGCGGGAAGTACGTATGTCGCCGAGCGCGGGCGTTCCGACATCATTCATGGCGTCGCGGTGAGTCGCCGCGAAGCGGAGGGGCGATTATGGCGATCGAAGGCACGGCAATCGAAGGCCTTACAGCTGCGGACAGGCGCGAAGATCCGGTCGGCAATGTCCTCAAATGGATCTTGCTCGGCGTCGCGGTAGTCACTTTCGCGATGCTGGGGTGGGCGACGAAGCTCACCTACCAGGGAGCGCCGCCCATTCCCGCCCACATCATCGGGCAGGACGGGACCGTGCTCATGTCCGCTGCCGATATCGCAGCCGGCAAGAGTGGCTTCCAGAAAGCAGACCTCATGGATTACGGGAGCCTGTACGGCATGGGATCGTACTTCGGGGAGGACTACACGGCCTCGAATCTCGTCCGGCTCGCCGATCTGACCGAGGCCGGCCTGGCGGCCGAGCGGTCCGGCAAGGCCTTGGCCGAGCTCTCAGCGGAGGATCGCGCAGCGATCAGGGCAGTGATGCAGACGCAGCTGCAGGGCATCGACCTCACCCAAAGCGAGGTGCGCGTCCCCGCCGCCGTCGCGAAAGCCATCCCGCAGCTTCGAGCCCAGATCGTCGCCTCGCTCCTCAAGCATGACTTCGCCCGCGGGTGGACGCAGGCGTACAGCCTGGATCCGACGAGCGCCGCCCAGACGGCAGACTTCCTGATCTATTCTTCTCTCACGACCGTCGCGCGCCGGCCCGGCACCAGCGCTTCCTGGACGCAGAACTGGCCCTTCGAGCCGCAAGTCGGTAATACTCCGACGCCGAGCACTTTCCGCTGGACCTGGATCAGCTTCTGCTTCACGTTCTTCGCCTTCGGCGCCGTGCTTTACATTTACGAGCGCTGGCTGAATGTGCGGGACGATGCGCCGATGGACCCGGTGTTCGGGACGTTCCGCGCTCTCACCCCGAGCCAGCGGCGTGTCGGCAAGTACTTCGTCGTGGTCGCCGGCGTGCTGCTGCTGCAGATCCTGGTCGGCTCCATCATGGCCCACTACTATTCCGATCGCGCGAGCTTCTACGGCATCCCGGTCGATCGCTGGCTGCCATTTAACTTCCTGCGTGACGTCCACACACAATCGCCTATCGTCTGGATAGGCCTCTCCTGGATCGGCGCGGCGCTCTTCCTCGCGCCGGCGATCAGCCGCGCGGAGGCCAAGGGACAGTCGATCCTGGTCGACATCCTCTTCTGGGTGACACTCGTGATCGTGGTCGGCGCGCTCGCCGGCAACTACTTCGACATCATGGGATACCTGCGCGCAGCGCACCTCCACAACAGCTGGTTCTGGCTGGGCAACCAGGGTCTTTCCTACATCCAGCTCGGCCGCGCCTGGCAGATCGGCTTCTTCGCGGGCCTCGCCGTCTGGAGTGTGCTCGTGTTCCGCGCCCTCTGGCCGAGCAGCCGTGCCCTGCGCCAGGCCACTCGTGAGTTCTGGACCGGCCGTATTCGTCTCGAGCACCTCCTCTGGGCCTCGACCGTCAACATCGCCCTCCTCTACCTCTGCGGCATGGTGCCGCTCACCGGGATCGAGAAATCCTTCACGATCTCCGATTTCTGGAGGTGGTGGGTCGTGCACCTGTGGGTCGAGCAGTCCTTCGAGTTCTTCGCGGCGGCGGTGAGTGCTTACCTGCTGATGGCGCTCGGGCTCGTCTCGCGCCAGCTCGCGGAGCGCTCGGTCTATTTCGAGCTCATCCTCATCTTCCTGGGCGGCGTGCTCGGCACCGGGCATCACCTCTACTGGGCGGGCGAGCCCGGCATGTGGGTACCGCTCGGCACGATGTTCTCCTTCATCGAGGTGCTGCCGCTCGTGCTCCTCGTCATCGAGGCGATCCAGCACCATAGGGCGATCAAATCCAATGGCGAGTTCAAGTACGGCCTTGCCTATACTTATATCCTCGGGGCGGCGTTCTGGAACTTCGTCGGTGCGGGCGTTTTCGGCGGCGGCACGCTCAATGCACCGCTCATCAACTACTACGAGCACGCGACCTTCCTCACGTTGAATCACGCCCATACGGCGCTCTTCGGCGCCTTTGGGCTCCTCGGCATCGGGCTCATCTACTTCTGCCTGCGCTACGCGGCAGCGGAAGAGCACCGCTTCAGCGAAGCGCCCGGGCGCTGGGCGTTCTGGCTCTACAACGCGGGCCTCGCACTCTGGATCGCGCTCAACTTCTTCCCCATCGGCTGGGCACAGCTCGATGCGGTCTATGCGCACGGTCTTGCCTACGCCCGCAGCCAGCAGTTCTACGACACGATGCTCTTCTGGCAGTGGATGCGCATGCCGGGCGATATCGTCTTCGCGGCCGGGGCGCTGCTCATGGCTTGGGACTTCCTGGTGAAGCTGCGGCTGCTCGCCCCGCGCGTCATCGCGGGCCGCGGGTTGGCGTCGAAGGCGGATGTGCTGACCGAGACGGGGGGATCGTGAGCGACGACGGCCGCGCCATCATCAGGGCGGCACCCCTGGGTCAGCTCAGGTAAAGGAGCGCAAAGATCACGCCCAGCGCGGCCATGGCCACCAGCACCAGCGCGGGGCGCAGGCAGGCACGGGCCCCGCCGAAGAGGAGCGCGTAAGCGGCCTTGACCACATTGTTCGCGGAGGCGGAGATCAGAATCGCAGCCGCGAGGCTCGCTGAGGAAATGCCCGAGACACCCCCTTGGGCGAGGCTCAGCGCAAAGGGGGTGATGTCGGTGACGCCCGAGACGGCTCCCACGGTATAGACCCCGGCGGGTCCGAAGCGGCCGCGCACCCAGCTCGTGGCAACCGTAACGACCACGAAGAGCGCCGCAAACGTCACGGCCGCCGAGAGTTGCAGCGGATTCATCGCAACCAGGGAGCCGGATGCACGTGGCGCTTCTGCGCGCCGCCCCGCCCGCCGCCAGAGCGCGATTCCCGCTCCCACGACAAAGAGCACCACTGAGGGCAGCAACAGCATCCGGGCCAGCCGCAAGTTGAAGAATGCCACCACGATGTCGAGGCGCAGATACATCACTGCGGTTGCCATCTCGACGCCTGCCTCGAGGTCCGGCCGCTCTTCCGCGTGCGCCTTGCACTCCCGTGCGAGTGCCACGGTTGTGGCCGTTGAGGAGTAAACACCGCCCAGAATCGAGGGCAACAGCGCGCCGCTGGCGGGCAGGTAGCGCTCCAGGAGATACGTGACGTAAGAGAGCGCGGAGACCGCGACCAGCGCCAGCCAGACTTGAAAGGGCGTGATCGGGATCCAGTCCACGACGGGCCTGTTCGGCAGCAACGGCAGCACTACCCCGACCAGGATGAGGAATTTCCCGAGCGTGAAGATCTCATCGGGTGGGACCCGCTGCACGGCTCGATGGAGCGCCTCGCGGCCCTCGAGCAGCAAAACGGCGGTGACTGCGGCCGCGACCACGAGCCAGGGTGGCTGCGTGAGCGCCACCGGCCCCAGCGTATAAGCCAGCAGGTTCGCCGTCGGGATCATCAGAGTCGGCTGCTGCCCCGCGGAGTGCTCGGCGGCGGCCACGTGCAGGTGCGCATAGAGCCATATCGCCACGGCCCCCAGCCCGACGACAAATGCCAGGAGAGTGCCGGGGTCGATCAGGTAAAGCAGCGCGCCCACGAGAGCGAGCATCGGAAAGGTACGGATGCCCCCCGGGCTGGTGCGCGCCTCGCGCTTGTAGACGCCCTCGAACGCCAGGCCCATGAAAATGGCCATTGCGAGCGCAAGCCCCAGCCGCCCCGCCACCTCGAGCGGCGTGCGTCCATCGAGCACCGTTGTAAGCCCCCCAATCATGCTGCCAGCAAGGATACTCTCGCGGCCGAAGCGCAACCTCAGGCGGGCAGCGCTCGGGCATCAGGATAGTGATTTGTCGACGGCCTGCTGCCCGATCACCAAGTCCAGCAACTCCGTGGTCACCTCTTCCTGACGCGCGCGCGAGGCATCGAGGCGCAGCGCTTGGACCTTCTTGCCGACATTGTCGTGGGCGGCCTCCATCGCCGCGAAGCGCGCAGCGTTCTCGGCTGCAAGCGACTCGGTGGCCGCCTCCGTCAACTGTGAGAGGATGTATTCGGCCGTAAGCCTCTCCAGCAGCTCGGCCGCGGGCAGGTCGTGAAGTGGCACGGGTTCAAAGCGCTCCCGGCGCGCTGATAAGTCGAGCGGAAAGAGCTGGCGGCGCCCGATGACGGTCGCGCCGCTGCGTTGATGGGATCCGAAGACGACCTCGGCGCGCTTGATCTCGGCACTCGCAATCCGCGAATAGAGTCCTTCCCGGACGCGTTCGACAACTTCAGGGACGCTGGCGAGCCGGGTGGCCATCGCATGCGTCGATGCGACGGTGAGCCCGCGGTCGCTGGCGAGAGCGCCCCCGCGGCTGCCGACGATGAGCAGCGTATCGCCAACGTCGGGGTTGACACCTGCCGCCTCGAGCAGCCGCTCGTTGAATCCGCCGACGAAGCCATGCTCACTCGTGAAGACGACGATGGCGCGCCGCCCACCCCGCTGCGCCTCGCCGGGGGCGATACGCTCGTCAGCCGCGATCGCAAGCGCCTCGCGGACAGCCGCCGCCATTGCACTACCGTACTCCCGCACGCTCGTCAGCGCGCGCAGCGCCTCCTGCACGCGCATGCTGGCAATCGCGCGCATTGCGCCGACGATCCGCTGCAGCTCCTCGATGCTCGAGACATGTCGCTCGATCTCGGCAAGTCGCATCACGCACCTTGCGCGGTGGGCTGTCCTGCCACCGTCTGCGCGAGCGCGGTGAGCGCGCTGCGCAACTTCGCGCTGGCCCTTTCCGAGAGCGGGCTCGAGCGATCATCGAGCGTCAGCGCCTCCGGGACCTGCACGGCGAGCCAGTCGCGCAGGCGCTCCCGAAACGAGTCGACGCGCTCGAGCGGTACTTCATCGAGCACCCGCTCCGCGAGCGCCATCAGCAGGGCCACTTCCTCACCGACGCAAAGCGGCGCGTATTGCGGCTGAGTGAACACCGCCCGTATGCGCCGGCCGTGCTCGATGACCCGCCGTGTGCGCTCATCGACCAGCGTACCGAAGCGCGTGAACACCTCGAGCTCTAGAAACTGTGCATACTCCAGCCGCAGGCTCTCGGCGAGCGGCTTTACAACCGCGGCCTGCGCCTTGCCGCCAACCCGCGAAACGCTCTTGCCGACATCGACCGCCGGCTTCTGATTCTCATAGAAGAGCCTGGGGTCGAGATAGATCTGCCCGTCCGTGATCGAAATGAGGTTGGTGGGGATGTAGGCGCTCAGGTTCCCCGCCTGCGTCTCGGCGATCGGCAACGCCGTCAGAGAGCCGCCACCGCGCTCGGGTGATAGCTTCGCGGCGCGCTCGAGAAGCCGGGAATGGAGGTAGAAGATGTCACCCGGATAGGCCTCGCGCCCCGGTGGCCGGCGCAGGAGGAGCGAGATCTCCCGATGCACCGCCGCGTGCTTGGTGAGATCGTCCAGGACGAGGAGGACGTCGCGGCCCGCCTCGACGAAATGCTCCGCCATGGTGCAGGCGGAGTAAGGCGTGAGCCATTGCAGGCCCGGCGCGGCATCGGCTTCGCCGATGACGAAGATGCAGCGCTCGGGCGCCCCGTAGCGGCGCACCGCATCGATGACTCCCGCCACCGAGGATGCCTTCTGTCCGATCGCGGCATACACGCAGATCACATCGCTCGTGCGTTGGTTGATGATCGTGTCGAGCGCGAGGGCCGTCTTGCCGGTGCCGCGATCGCCGATGATGAGCTCCCGCTGGCCGCGCCCCAAGGGGATGGCCGCATCGATGACGAGCACGCCGGTCGCGAGGGGCCGCTCGACCAGCGCGCGATCGACGATCGACGGTGCCGGCCGCTCCACGGGCGCCGTCGACTCCGGGACAATCGGCTCGCCGCCGTCGAGCGGCCGGCCAAGGGCATCGACGACCCGCCCGAGGAGCGCCTCGCCCACCGGCACCTTGACGACGTCTCCCGTGCCATGCACGACGCAGCCGGCGGCGACGGCCGCGGCCTCCCCTAGCAGGACGCAGCCAATCGTGGTCTCACCCAGGTCGACCGCCTGCGCGGCAACGCCGCCCTCGATCTCGAGCAGCTCGTCCAGGCGCGTGTCGGGTAGCCCCTCGATGCTCGCCACCCCGTCGCCCACCTGCACGATGCGTCCGATCCGTGAGAGTTGCGGCTCGAGAGACGCGCGCCCGAGCCGGCCGCGACTCTGCGCCACCCACTGTTTGAATTCCTCAGTGACCCGGTCCACGCCGTCCGACCTCCTCTTGCAATGCCAAAATGGCCCCTGCGACGCAAAAGCTCAGCTTCGCATGCGGAAAATGCAACTCGGCGCCGGCAATCAGCGCCGGTTCGGTCTCAAATTCGACGGCGACCTCAGAGCCGAGCGCGGTGCGCAGTCCCAACCGCCACGCCTCTTCGGCCGCGGCGGCGACGGGACACGCCGTCAACACCTTCATGGGGCTGCTGGCGGTGAGCTCAATTGCGAGCGCTGCTCGCTCCGCAGGAGGGAGCGATCCCAGATGCCGCTCGATCCGCTCGAGCCACGCCTGCGCTCGCAACGACTCCGGAATCTCCGCGAGCACGCGGCGCGCGATGTCGGCGGCGAGGTCGAGCGCCGCGCGACGCGCCTCCTCCAGAACCTGCTCCCGCTCGCGAGCGAGCGTCCGCCGAGCTTCCTCCATCAGAGTAGCGGCGTCGTGCTCCGCCTGCTCACGCCGAGACGTGAGGAGTTGCCGGCTCTCCTCCTGCGCGCGCGCAAGCGCCTCCGCGCGCTCGCCAGCAATACCCGTGCGCTGCGCCTGCAACTCGGATAGCTGCCGTTTTGCGGTCTCGGCCGCACCCGCCGCCTCCGCGTGCTCGCGCTCGAGCGCGGCACGGCGGGCATCGACCAGCCGCAGGATGGGCCGGTAGAGGAAGCGTTGCAGCAGCCAGACGAGGATGGCGAAGTTGACGAGCTGCAGCGCGAGCGTTGACCAGTCGAAGCGCATGTTGCTATGCGTACGGGTTGGCGAAGAGCAGGATCAGCGCGATGACGAGGCAGTAGATCGCCATCGTCTCGATCATGGCGAGTCCGACGAAGAGCGTCCGGGAGATCGTCCCCGCCGCTTCCGGCTGGCGCGCGATGGCATCCATTGCCGCGGCCACCGAGCGGCCCTCGCCGAGCGCCGGCCCGATCGAGCCGATGGAAACCGCCACCGCGGCGGCAATGATGCTGATGATCTTCGCGTCCATTGGGAGAACCTCTCGAATCTATTCAACGGGTGTAGCCGGATGCTCGAGCGGGTCGCCGGACTCGGCCGACTCCCCGCCCACCGCGGCGCCGATGAAGACCGTGGCGAGCACCGAAAATATGTAGGCCTGCACGACGCCGACCAGAAGCTCCAGCGCCATGAGTGGAACCGGCACCAGGAGCCCCGCGAGCGCGAGCAGGAGCGCAATCAGGAACTCCCCGCTCATGATGTTGCCGAAGAGACGCACTATGAGAGAGAAAGTCCGGGTGACTTCCGATAGCAGATTGAGCGGCAGCATGACGAGCTTCGGCTGTGCGAAGCTGCCGAGATAGCCGAGTAGCCCCCGGGCGCGCACGCCGAACCAGTGTACGGAGAGGAACACGATGAGGGCGAGCGCCGCCGGCGTCTCGATCCTGCCGGTGGGCGCCTGAACGTCCGGGAGGACCGCGCTGACATTCGCCACGAGCAGGAAGATGAAGAGCGTGCCGAGGAGCGGCAGCAGCGGTCTCGCATCCCGGCGCACCACCTCCTTGATCTGACTCTCGATACCGGTGACGAGGAACTCGAGAATCGCCTGCCGCCGCGAGGGCTCGGGGCGAAGACGGCGAGTCAGCGCCCAGGACCCGAGAGCAAGCACGGCCATGATCGCCCACGTCGTTACCACCGGCTGCGTCACTTGCAGCGGCCCGATGTGGAAAACGACAACGGTTGCAAGCGGCGAGCCCTGCGTCATGCCGCTCTCCGCGCGGCGCGAACAGCAATCTGCCGGGCCGCAAGGAATCCCAGGAACGCCGCAACGAGCGGCCATGCGCCCCAGCGGACCGCGCAGGCGAAGAAAAGCGCCGCGGCAGCGAGTCGCGCGAGCATCCATAGCAGGCTCTTGAACACGGCGCGCTGGGCGGCATAAGCGTCAATCCCGCGCCGCAGCGCCGCAAAGTAGCCCCAGCCGAAGGCGAGGCCGCCGGCCGAAAAAAGCACAGCGAGCCGTAGATCGACACCTGTTGAATACATCGTCACGGCCGATTCAACCTCTGCCAGGCGAGTACGCACCCGAGCGTGATGCCGACGAAGAGCAGCCCGAGTGTCCAGGCAATCCCGGTCCCGAGACGGCGGTCGATCCATCGGCCCGCATAGACGCCAAGGAGTGTCGTCACCACGATCGTCCAGCCGATCACGCCTGTCAGCGCCAAATCCTTGCCGATCGAGCGTCGGCTCTCACGCCGGGCGCGCGAGAGCCGCTCGCGCTGCCGGCGCACCACCTCATCCAGGGGGCGTGGCATGGCGCATCTCCGGCCGCAGCAGGCGCATGATCTGACGGATGGCGGCAACGTGCAGCCGTTGCGATTCGGTGTGGGCCTCCCGCTCCTCCTCGAGCTGCCGGCGAAAGCGTGTGAGCACCTCGAGTTCGAGCCGCTGCAGATCCTCACCGGGCACCGCTTCGGGAGTCGCTACGAGCACGGCCTCTCCCCCCTGCACGGACAACATGCCGCCGCGCACGGCGACATGCCGTTCCCGGCCCCTCGAGTCCCGCCACGTCAGCACTGAGATGGCGAGCACGGTCAGAAAATCCGCATGACCCGGCAAAACGCCGAAGGCGCCGCACGGCTGCTCGGCCCTCACGTGCGCGGCGTCCTCGACCTGCACGACCGTCTCCAGCGGTGTTGTAACCGTGAGTCTCATGTTGCCATCACCGTCGAGCGTCCGGCTTGGCTCCCGGCTTTGCCCTGCGACTCGCGCTCGCGCGCTTCAGCGAGATCGCCAACCATATAGAGCGAGCTTTCCGCCCAGCCATCCGCCTCGCCGTTGAGGATCGCAGAGCAGCCGGCAAGGGTCGCATCGAGCTCCACCGAGTGTCCCGGAATGCCGGTGAACGCCTCCGTCACCATGAAAGGCTGAGTGAGAAAACGCATGAGGAGCCGTGCCCGCTTGACCGCCGTGCGATCGGCGGCGGAAAGCTCCTCGATGCCGAGGAGCGCGATCACTTCCTGCAGCTCGCGGTAATGCGCGATCGTGCGGCGCACCTCTTGAGCTGTGGCGAAGTGACCTTCGCCGACGAGCCGCGGATCGAGCAGGCTCGAGCTCGAGGCGAGGGGATCCACGGCCGGATACATACCCTCGCTCGCCATCTCGCGCGAGAGCACGATCGAGGAGTCGAGATGGCTGAAGATCTCCGCCACGGCCGGATCGGTGAAGTCGTCCGCCGGCACGTAGACCGCCTGAATGGAGGTGATGGCGGTTCCCGCGACGGAGGCGATCCGCTCCTCGAGCTCCGCCACCTCATCCGCGAGTGTGGGCTGATAGCCCACGCGTGAAGGTAAGCGCCCGAGGAGGCCGGAGACTTCGGCGCCGGCCTGCACGAGGCGGTAGACGTTGTCGATGAGCAGCAGCACGTTCTGGTGCTCGCTGTCGCGAAAATGCTCCGCGATGGCGAGCGCCGCAAGACCGGTCCGCCAGCGAGCGCCGGGTGGCTCGTTCATCTGTCCGAAGACGAGTGCCGTGCGCGCGAGCACACCCGAGCCCGCAAGCTCCGTCAGCAACTCGTGCCCCTCGCGCGAGCGCTCACCGATCCCTGAAAACACCGATATTCCCGCATGCCGCTCGACGGTCGTACGGATGAGCTCCATGATGAGCACTGTCTTGCCGACGCCCGCGCCACCAAACATCGCGGCCTTGCCGCCCTCGATCAGCGGGGCGAGCAGATCGATGGCCTTGATCCCGGTGTGGAAGCGCTCCCGGGCGCTGCTGCGGCGCTCGAGCGCCGGAGCCGCGGCATGAATCGGCCTGCGCTCGATGTCGGGCGCAAGCGCGGCTCCGCGGTCAGTCGTTTCTCCGAGCACGTTCAGCAGCCGACCGAGCACCGGCCGTCCGACCGGCACGCGAATGGGCGTGCCGAGGCGACGGACATTCGTGCCCCGTTTCAGTCCCCCACTGCCCTGTAGGGCGACTGCCCGCACCCGCTGCGGAGTGAGGTGCTGCTGCACCTCGGCAATGAGCGATGGACCGACGTCCCAGTCCACCGCGAGCGCTTCACGAATCGCCGGGAGCTCCCCCAGCGGAAATTCGACATCGAGTACCGAGCCGCGGACGGCCACGACCCGACCGCCGGTTCCGCCGGAGCTGGGTGTCGCATCGGGTGCTGGCCTTGATGTGCTCATCCGATCGGAAGCCTGCTCGCCGACAGCAAGTACCGGAATAGGGGAAAATGCGGACGGCCTACTGATGGTCCGTACGTACATCCTCGGATCGAATCGGCGCGTGGCCGGCGTAATCTTGCCTTCGAAGTTTCCGCGAGAGGACTTGAAGGCCATGAAAACTGACACTGAGATCGAGCGTGACGTCAAGGCGGAGCTGGGCTGGGATCCGCAGATCGACGACACCGACATTGCCGTCACGGTGAACGGGGGTGTCGTCTCCCTCACGGGATTCGCCCATAGCTACGCCGAGAAGTATCGCGCCGATGCGACCACCAAGCGTGTGACCGGTGTGGCGGGTGTTGCAAACGACATCGAAGTCAGACTGACGAGCAGTGATGCCGTCACGGACCCGCAGCTCGCCCGCGCGATCGTCGTAGCGCTCCAGGCAGCGCTGCTGCCTATGAGCTCGCAGGACATCAAGCCCACGGTACACGACGGACACGTCTGCCTCGAAGGCACCGTGGAGTGGCACCATCAGCGCGAGAAGGCCGAGAGTATCGTGCGAGAGTTGCGTGGGGTCGTGAGCGTGCGCAACTCGATCCGCGTCCTCCCCCGCGTCATCGCGCCAGCGGAAATCAAGCACAAGATCGAGGAGGCCTTCAGGCGAAGCGCGGAGATCGACGCCCACCGGGTCGCCATCGAGGCGCACGGGGGCGAGGTGACGCTGCGCGGCGAGGTCCGCTCGTGGGCAGAGTGGGACCAGGCCCAGCGGACCGCATGGTCTGCGCCCGGAGTGCTGCAGGTCAAAAACGAGCTCACCGTCAGGACCTGACTCTCGCGGCCGTTCAACTACCATGCGCCGGATTCGCGACAACCTTCCTGCCCATGGCGAGCTGCCGCTCCTCGTTCTGCTGGCTCTAGTCATCGCCCCATTCGCCTCCGCCTCAACGTCGGCATGTAAGGCGCGGGCCGTGCATCTGCACGAGTCCATCCACGTCGAAGCCCTCGGGAGCTGGGAGCCGCTCGATGAGCGCACCCTGCTCATCTGGACTTCACACGAGACGCGAGCGCACCTCGTGCGCCTCGAACATCCCATTCCTGGCCTCGCCAGCGCTCTGACGATTTTCCTGGTGGCCGGCGAACATGAGCGCACCGTCTGCGCGTGTGGGCGCGATGCCATCATGGTGCAGGGAAGTGGATTGGCTCGGATCGCCTCCATTCGCTATCTGTCGAGAAAGCAAACCGCGCAGCTCGACCCCGGCGCAGACACGGCGATCGCGATCCAAATGACTTTCACATGAGTGCTGTTACGGGTTCGGGACGCCCGTGGAGTCAGAGCCGCCCGACAAGCCACCTTGCGGATTATCGCCGCGGGCTTCCGCCTTCCTCGCTGGCCGGCCGCTTGTAGTAATACCAGTCGACACACCCGTAGGCGCTACCGCCGCGCTCCCCCCGTCGAGCATCGGTTCCGCCCGCCGTATCCGGCGGCAGCTCGACCGTCTCCTCTCCGGGTGTCCACCCCTCCGGCGTCACGACCCCGAGCCGGTCTGCAGTCTGCAAAGCCTGCACGAGCCGCAGAACCTCATTTACTGAGCGACCGACAGTCACCGGATAGTGCAGCATGGCACGCACCTTGGCCTGCGGATCGATCACGAAGAGCGCGCGCACCGCCGCG
Source organism: Steroidobacteraceae bacterium (assembly GCA_025451845.1). Taxonomy (GTDB): domain Bacteria; phylum Pseudomonadota; class Gammaproteobacteria; order Steroidobacterales; family Steroidobacteraceae; genus 13-2-20CM-66-19. The sequence continues at coordinate 19,719 of JANWJS010000006.1, read as the reverse complement.
CTCGGCGCATGGTGCGGGTGGAACATTTCGTACCGCCGCGCAACCTGGTCACGCCGAAGCGGTGGCGGATACTCTCGCGCCAGGCGAGCTGTGATGCATCGAATTCATGGACAAACCTCGCCTACTGCCGCTCCTGCCGCACCTGCCAGGCGACGATGCCTGCGAGCCCAGAGAGCTTGCCGGCCAGATGCCGGAGCAGGTCATCGACTGAGATCAGGCCGACTGGCGTACCGTCCGTCCGGACCACGGGAGCTCGCCGCACTCCCCGTGCCCGCAGATGAGCGATCGCCCCGTCGATGGATTCTTCCTCGAAGAGTACGAGCGGATCGCGCGTCATGGTCTCCCCTGCGCTCAGGCTCGAAAGGTCGGCGGTCCGCCCGAGCTGTGAGCGCACGATGTCCCGATCGGTGATGATCCCCACGACGCGCGGATGATCGAGGCCATCTTCCGTAACGACTACGGCGCCGACATGCGCTTCGCGCATCAGACGGGCCACTTCCGAAAGCGGCGCGCCCGTGGAAGTCGTGATGGGGTGGCGGCTGCAGAGGGTTCCGATGTTCATGAGTGAATTTCGACACGAATGACGAAGACCGGCAATGCGTACCAATGCGGATGGCGGAGTCGACTGCAAGCGGCGTAGGGTGCCCTCCGAGAGCCGCACTGCGGCCAAGCCGAGGAGTCATGCGATGAGAATTCAGGATCTGCGCACTCCGCAAGCGCGGACGACCTATCGCGAAGAACCGCTCGCCGAGGCGGCGCGTGTCATGTGCGATGAGCACGTGGGCGCCCTCGTGGTCGTTGATCGCAATGATCCCCGGCGGCATCCGATCGGCATGCTGACCGACCGCGACATCGTCAGCGGACAGCTGCGCTGCTTGGCGGACCTGTACAGTCTCACGGTCGGGGATGTGATGACGCCGGATCCCCTCGTGTTACCTCTGCACCTCGAGTTGACCGAAGCCATCGAGGCGCTCAACGTGCGGGCCGTACGCCGGGCGCCCCTCATCGATGGCTCGGGGAATCTCTTCGGCATCATCACGCTGGATGACCTCCTGCCCGCGGTGGCGCAGGAGCTGAGTACGCTCGCGGCTCTGATGGGCTCTCAAGCGCATGACGAGCACGGACGGTTTCAATAGCGATTCGGAGCGTCAACTCCATGAAGATACCGGCCCGCCGCGCGAAGAAGGCTCAAATGTGCGGGTCCCTCGAATGCGCGCCACCGTTACCCCCAGGCTCGCCATGACCCCGCGGAGCTCCACGCCAGGATCGCCGAGGCCGCGTACTTTTGTGCCGAACGCCGCGCTTCGCCCCAGGGGAGCGAGATTGACGATTGGCTACAGGCGGAACGAGGCATCGAGCGGGCGCTCGGACTGCGCCCGGAGCATTGACGCGGGGAGTGCGTAACTCGACATTGACTTTGCGCGACCGCCTCCGGAATGATGGCCCCCTCAGCGCCCGAGGCCTCGGCCATGTCCTGCGATTCTCACCGATCCGATCGCTTCTGCGCCGGTCGCCGCGCGTTTCTCGGCCGATCCGCAGCAGTACTCCTGGCTGCCGCACCCGCGGCCGCATGGGCACGCGCTGCGGAGTGCCGCTCGTTGTCTTTCGTGCACACGCACACGGGCGAGACCTTGACGTGCGCGTACTACCAGGCCGGCGGCTACGCGCCCTCACAGCTCGGCCGGGTCAATCATTTCCTGCGTGACTTCCGCACGGACGAGGTGCATCGGATCGACCCTGGGGTGCTCGACATCCTTTTCGATCTCAAGACCCGCGCCGGCTGCGACGAGCCGTTTCACGTGATCTCCGGCTACCGCTCTGCGCAGACCAATGCGATGCTGCACCGCCGCTCGAGCGGGGTCGCCGTGCAGAGCCTCCACATGCGCGGGCAGGCAATCGATGTGCGCCTGCCCGGCGTGGCGACAAAACGGCTTCAGGAGCTGGCTCTCGCCCTGCGTCGGGGTGGTGTCGGCTACTACCCCAAGTCCGATTTCGTTCATCTCGACACCGGCCGCGTACGCTTCTGGTGAGAGCCCCGAAGCATGCGGGCCGCGACCACCCGTGGACCGACGAGTGCGCCGAGCTGATCGAGCCCTTCGTTGATACCGAACGCCCAGCCAAGTCCCATTTGCCCGCCGGCTTGCGCGGGCATGACATCGCGCGGCGGATTGCGCGTGGCTCGGCCAATGCGCTCAAGAGAAATGAGCACCGCCGCCATCGGCCAACTTCCGACCACAGCCAGCAGTGGAACGGATGCCATTTGCACGACATATCCGGTGAGCGTGATCGGCCAATACCAACGACTGCGGTCGGCAAGACGCCCGGAAACGAGAGGCGCAGAGCGTAGCCCAGGAACTCCCGAATCCCGCGACGCCGCCGACAAGGCACCGCGGAAACGCATCAGCGCGATCGTCGAATTGAGCCATCCCGGGATCTGGGTGCTCGGTGATCTCGATGAGGATGACCGCGGGCACGGCATGGGCGTCGTGATTGAATACGCCGGTGCCAAGGGGAAGCCCCTGTGGCGCGCGCCTCCTCCTTTTAGATGGGACTACCGGCTCTTCGCCGACCGCAACCGACAGCCGCCCCCGTCCGATGAGACGATTGAGATCCTCATCGCGAAGGACAACGCCGCCGACCACGGCTTCAATCGCTGGACGATCAACGGCACCGCCTTCGACATGAAGACGATGCCGATCACATGGCGGCTGCAACTCGACCGTCGCTATCGCCTGCGGATGAGGAATGCGAGCGACGATATCCATCCGATGCACCTGCATCGAAGCCGATTCGAGCTGACCCGTATCGCCGGCGGCCCCACGGCCGGGGTATTGAAGGATGTGGCCATGCTCGGCGGCTATCAGACGATGGAGTCGATTTCACTGCCGATCAGCCGGGACTCACCGTTCCACTGTCACATGCAGCTTCACATGGACTACGGCTTCATGGCGCTGTTTCAAACCACCTGACGGGCGCCACGCAGTCGCGCTACTTCGCCGTCATGACAGGCGCGACGCGCTCGACGGGAGCGAGCGCGAGCAACCGCTCGAGCCTCTGGTCCTGGCCGTAGAGATCATCAAAGAACAACACCTCGCCGTCCTCCTTGGCGAGCACGGTACCGTACAAGATCATCACTCGGATCGGATTGGCGAGCGCGACGCGCCGGGTCTCGGTCCTATGCATCGCCGCTTCGATCCTGGCCGGGGTCCACCCGCCCGGCGTATTGCGCAGCACGTAGGCGGCGAGCGCCACCGGCTCGCTCACCCGGATGCAGCCGTGGCTGAACGCACGAGGGGAGCGCAGGAAGAGCTGCTGCGCCGGCGTCGAATGCAGGTAGATACTGTGGAAGTTCGGTAGATCGAACTTGATGAGCCCGAGCGCATTGTCGGGTCCGGGTTGCTGGCGCAGCCGCGCCATTCCCGCCGCGAGCGCCTGCGCGCTTGCAAGTGTCGGGGGCAACACCGCGGCTCCCGGACCGTTGCTGACGATCTCGAGATGCTGCGAAGCCAGATAGCCTGGATTCGCCCGAATCTTGGGCAGCATTTCCCGTAGCGTAATGCTGCGGGGAACGTCCCAGTAGGGGCGAAAGATGACCGACTTCATGTCGGCGGCGAAGACCGGTGTGCGGGTGCGTGGGAAGGTGCGTCCCACGATCACGTCCATCTGCAGAATGTCGGCGGCCCGGTCCGTGATCTGCCGGAAGGCAAACAGCCGGAACTCGGGGACGTTCACGATGATCGGCGGCGCTTGAAAGGCGGGCAGCCAGCGCCAGCGCTCCAGAGTGAGATCGATCTTACGGACGCGCGCAGCGAGCCTCGCATCCGCGGGGTCCGCGGCGGCAAGCTGCTGGTAATGCATGAGCGCCTGCTCGAGCAGCCGATAGTGCTCGAACTGCGGCTCGAACCCTGCGAGTGCGTGGGCAACATCGTCGGTTGTGGCCAGCGTCCGCAGTGCCTTGCCGAGATCGAGGTCATCGGGCCGGGGCGCGCCAAGATCGAAGCCCACGGCACGCGGGTCGATGCGACCGTAGTGCAGGTCCGATACGAGGGCAATCGCCGCAGCCGAGAGATCCAGGTCGAATTTCGCGTCATCGTTACCGCCGCAAGGAGCCCGGCTCGGCCGGTATATCGCCCTTCCGAGGCCGGGGACGCTGTGGCCACTCATGTCTGTCGCAAGAGCTGAGAGGCGCGCCGCGTCGTAATCCGTTGGCTGCAGTCCGTATCCTCGAGCCCCCTCGAGGATCGACAGGAGCGCCAGCGCCTGCCTCGTGGGATGCCCCTGGGCGAGCCACAACGGCCCCTGCGCGGAGGCGTAGACGCTTCGAAGCGCTTGCGGCGCGCCGTGATCGCTTTGCCGGAAGCGGACGCTCCAACTCTCGCGCGTCGCGAGACCCAGAGCCGCGGACACAAGTGACGTCTGCGATCCGCCCTCATCAACGGAAGCCGCGCACGATACTTTGGGCGGTGCCGCGGGAGGCTCCGACCCCGCGCACGATGGCGTGCTTGCCAGCAGGACCGCTGCTGCGCAGGCGGCGCGAATGCGTGCTGGCACGCCGATAGTCTTGAGTCTCATGATTGAAATTGTCGCCGTCCGTCGGCCGCATCCCATCCGCTGTTCTACCTACAGCGCCCCCTCGGCCGCTGGCGGATAGAGCGCAGTACCGTTGATTTCATGCCAGCGCAGAATGCCCTGCCAGATCTCATCGGCACTCTCCGCATACCAGAAGAGCTCGCGATCTTCCGGATCGATCACGCCTTCGTCGGCGAGGAAATCGATGTCCACCGCGCGCCGCCAGTACTCCTTACCGACTAGCACGACCGGCACGGGGCGGATGGTCCGAGTCTGAATCAGCGTCAGGGTCTCGAACAGCTCATCGATCGTCCCGTAGCCGCCCGGAAAAGCCACCAAGGCGCAGGCGCGCTTCACGAAATGGAGCTTACGTAGGGCGAAATAATGACAGCGAACGCACAATTCCGGCGCGACATACGGATTCGGATATTGCTCGTGCGGCAGCGTGATGTTGAGACCAATGGATTTCGCGCCCACATCGAAAGCTCCGCGGTTGGCCGCTTCCATCACTCCCGGGCCACCGCCCGTGATGACAGTCACCCTGTTATCGCCAGGCCCGTGCCCCGCGGCGCCGATCAAGCGCCCGAGCTCGCGCGCGAGCTCGTAATAGTGGCTCTTGGCGACGATACGCTCGGCGACCGCCAAGCGCCGCTTGAGCGACGCCTCGCCGGGATTCTTCGCCAGCGCCGCCCGCAATGTTTCCGCTTCGCGCCGCGCCGCCGCCGGCTCGTGAATGCGGGTGCTGCCGAATACGACCACGGTATGCTCGATCCCATGGGCCTCGAGAAGGAGCTCGGTCTTGGAGTAGTCGAGCTGCAAGCGAACGCCGCGGTTCTCGTCCTGCTGGAGAAACTCCACGTCCTGATCGGCCTGCCGGTAGCTCGCGCTCGCTAGAATGACCTGGAGACGCTCGGTGGCCCGTGGGTCATCCCGCGCGTCTTTGGGACGATGCCATGGCAGCGGTACTTTGCGCTCGTGCGGATGCGCGGGCCGTTGGATCGAGAGCGGTGCTGCCCGGGACGGCCTATGCGATGAATGGTCACTCACGGGCCTATTCTGGTCATCGGCGCAGCGCAGGTCCTATACGCACTATTCACGACTGCGGCGGTGGCTCACCTCAAGGCATCCTCCACCGAGCGTGACCGTCGTCGAGGTACGGAAGCTACCTAGAGACAGCAGGGGGAACGAGGGCCGATACTGCATTGAATTGATGACTACCTGCGTACCATGAAGTCTCGAGAACAGACGCCAAAATCGCCCTCTTCACCGCCCTCCGGGACCGCCCCGCTCGATGATGAGTCGCCTACCGAAGGCGCAGATGCCCTGCACGGCCGGATGCTGCAGGTTTCGCGCCTCGCCACAATCGGGGAGATGGCGGCGGGCGTCGCGCACGAGCTCAATCAGCCCCTGACCGCCATCGCCAACTACGCCCAGGCCTGCGATCGGCTGCTCGGCCGTCCCGGGGCTGACCTTGAGGACGTGCGGAAGGCCTTGCGCGAGATCGCCGACCAGGCCGTGCGCGCAGGCGAGATCCTGCGCCGCTTGCGCAGCCTCGCGCGCTCGCAGCCCATGAAGCGCGAGCGCACCGATATCAACGTCATCATCGAACAGATCCGGGACCTGGTTCTAGCGGATGCACGTGTTCACCGCGCCTACGCGAAGCTCGAGCTCGCACCGGGGCTGCCTTCGGTGTCGATTGATGCCGTGCAGTTGCAGCATGTGATCCTGAATCTCGTCCGCAACGGTCTCGAGGCGTCATCGATCACCGCGTCCGATCCGCGCGAGCTGCGCTTGGGGACGGGGCTCAGCACCGACGGCGATGTGGAGATAATGATCTGCGACAACGGCCCGGGTCTCTCGGCGCAGGCGCTCGAGCGCCTGTTCGATCCGTTCTTCTCCACCAAGGCCGAGGGCACCGGGCTCGGCTTGGCGATCAGCAACACAGTGGTGCGCGCCCACGGCGGTTCCCTCGGGCATAGACCCAACCTGCCACATGGCGCCTGCTTCTACATCCGGCTCCCGGCAGAGCCTGCAGGCGGATGACACCCGTCCTGCGATACGGTTTCCGGCCTTTCTTCCTCGCAGCGGGGCTCGCAGCGGCACTGCTCATTCCCTGGTGGGCGGCGAGCTACGCCTTCGGCCTGCCGCTCGTGACGGGGTGGCCGCCCACTCTCTGGCATGGACACGAGATGCTGTTCGGATTCATCGGCGTCGCGATCGGGGGATTTCTCCTCACGGCGGTGCCCAGCTGGACGGGCGCGCGCGGATTTGCGGGCTGGCCGCTCGCATCGCTCGCGGGGCTGTGGCTGCTCGGCCGGATCGCGGTCGCGACGGCCGCCCTCTGGCCGTTTCCCGCCGTCGCCGCGATCGACCTTGCCTTCCTGCCGGCGCTCGCGGCACTGGTGCTGCCACCGCTTACGCGAGAGCGCAACCGCAATACCCCGCTCCTCGCCGTGCTCGGCGCACTCTGGCTGTCAGACGTCGCGTTCTATTGGGGCCTGGCGCATGGCAACTCCAGCCAATCGCTGCACGCGCTGATTGTCGGCATCGATGTCGTCCTGCTGCTCGTCACCGTGATCGGCGGGCGGATCGTCCCGGCGTTTACCGCCTCGGCGCTCAGACCCGGGAATCCAGCCACGGTACGCGTTTCGTCGACACTGACCGCGCTCGCCGTGGCTGCGATGGTCGCCGTGGCTCTCGGCGACCTTTTTGTGCCTGACGGAACGATCGCCGGAGCCATCGCGGCGCTGGCGGCCCTAGTGCAGGCCGTGAGACTCGCGCAGTGGCAGCCACTGCGAACGTTGCGCCAACCGATCGTCTGGGTGTTGCATCTGGCGTACCTCTGGCTGCCGGTCGGACTTGCGCTGAAAGCGATTGCCCTCCTGACAGGCGCTGCGCCGGCCGCATTCTGGCTGCACGCGCTCACGATCGGGGCGGCGGCTTCGATGATTCTGGCAGTCATGACGCGGGCCTCCCTCGGCCATACGGGCCGCCCGCTCGTCGTCGATCCGCTAATCGCGCTCGCCTATGTGCTCCTCACGGCCGCGGCGTTCGTACGAGTCTTCGGCCTCGCCGTGCTGCCGCTCGCCTATCGGGAGGTCATCGTGCTGGCTGCGCTTCTCTGGACGGCAGCATTCGCGCTTTTTGTGGGCATTTACGCACCGATGTTGTTGGCGCCGCGCGTGGACGGAAAGCCCGGTTGAGCTAGCGCAAAGGGTATGATGTGCCCTGCGGCCACGCTCATCACCCCGCATGCTCTCCCCTGAACTGCTCGGCAAAGTCCTGGAATCCGCGCCCGACGCAATCGTGATCGTCGATGTGGCGGGAGTCATCCTGTTTGCCAGCCGGCAGATCGCGACCCTTGCAGGCTATCTGCCAGAGGACATCGTCGGGCGGCGTATCGAAGACCTGCTGCCGGAGCGGTTCCGGGCGGGCCATCTTGGCCATCGCCGCAGCTACAACCGTGACGCGCACCCGCGCCCGATGGGCGTGGATCTCGATCTCTACGTGCTCCACCAGGATGGCCGGGAGCTCCCGGTCGAGATCAGCCTGAGCCCCATCCGCGAGGGCGAGCAGCTGCTCGTCGCCGCGGCGATCCGCGACATCACCGAGCGCAAGCGGACCCAGACCGAACTCAAGCAAGCCCGCGAGGCCGCCGACCGGGCCAACCTCGCCAAGAGCCGATTCCTCGCGACGGCGAGTCACGACCTGCGCCAGCCGCTGCAGACGCTGTCTTTGTTGAACGGGACACTCCGGCGCACTGTTCGCGAGCCGCTCGCGGGCGAGGCGGTCGCCCAGCAGGGCCAGGCCATCGAGGCGATGTCGCGCCTCACCAACGCGCTCCTTGATATGAGCAAGCTCGAATCGGGAGCGATCCGGCCGGACCCGGCTGACTTCGCCGTCGCGGCGCTCTTTGAGGAGATGCGCAAGGAGTTCGCGAGCCACGCCGCGAGCAAGGGGCTCGAGCTACGAATCGACACGGGAGCACCCGCCGCGCATTCGGATCCGTCGCTTGTCGGGCAGATCCTGCGGAACCTCGTTTCCAACGCGATCAAGTATACGCAACAGGGCTGGGTCGAGCTGCGCTCCACACCGGTCAGCCGCGGTGTGCGGCTGGAAGTCGCCGACACGGGCGTCGGCATCCCGGCCGATCAACTGCCGCACATCTACGAGGAGTTCTTTCAGGTCCGGGTGACGAGCAACAGTTCACGCGAAGGATATGGACTCGGCCTCAGTATCGTTCATCGCCTCGTACGATTGCTCGGATTGAGGCTCGAGGTGCATTCCGAGGTCGGCCGCGGCTCGATCTTCGCGCTGGAGCTGCCGGCGGCCGTGCGCGCCGCTGGCTGGGCCGCTCCGAGTGCGGAGCCCGCAGCCGTGCCGCGGCATTTGCCGTCAACTGCGCGAGTCCTGCTCGTGGATGATGATGCCGGTGTACGCAACGCAACCGCGATGCTGCTCGAAGTCGAGGGATTTACCGTCGCGCGGGCCGCCTCGCTCAGTGAGGCTGTGCAGGAGGCGCGCCGCGATCCACAGATCGATGTCGTGATCGCCGACTATCATCTGCAGAAGGGCGAGACCGGGGTCGATGTGATCGCAGCGGTGCGCGAGCTCGTCGGACAGAGACTGGGCGCGGTTCTCGTGAGCGGCGACACGTCCTCCACCCTGCGCCAGATCGTACGCGACGACCGCCTACGCCTCGCGAGCAAGCCCATCCGGGCCGATGAGCTGCTGGCGCTGATCTCCACACTCCTGCCCCCGAAGGGCGACGCCGGCGACGGCTGAAAGGGCACCTCTTTATGAGCACGAAGAAATCTCACCCCATCGTCTTCGTCGTCGATGACGACGAGTCTGTACGCAGCTCGCTGGGCTTCCTGCTGAAGTCGATGGGCCTCAATCACCAGGCATTCGCCGCCGCAGGCGACTTTCTCGCGGCCTACGATCCGGCCCAGCACGGCTGCCTCGTGCTCGATGTGCGAATGCCGGGCATGAGCGGCATCGAGCTGCAGCAGCAGCTGAATCTGCGCGGCGCCATCATCCCCGTCATCTTCATCACGGGACACGGCGACATCCCGATGGCGGTCGAGGCCATGCAGCACGGCGCGCACGAGTTCCTCGAGAAGCCCTTCCGCGACCAGGACCTCATCGATCGCATCCAGCACGCGCTCGCCAAGGACGCCAAGACGCGCGCAGCCCTCGAGGAGCACGACCGCATCCGCGCGCGTCTCGCCTCGCTCACGCCGCGCGAGCGCGAGGTGCTCGCGCTGATGGTGCAGGGCAAGCCCAACAAGATCATGGCGTACGAGCTCGACGTCAGCCAGCGCACCCTCGAGATTCATCGTGCCCGGGTCATGGAGAAAAGCGGCGCCGCATCGCTCGCTGAGCTCGTGCGCATGACAATGGACGTCAGTACTAGTACGTAAGTACCCATCCGGATGGCGGACCGCTCGTGATCGGCGAGGATAGCGACAGAGCCGATTCCGGGAGTCGCCAACCATGTCAGACATTCGCCGCATCCTCGTCGCCGTCAAGGACCCGTGGGCGCCATCCCTCCCCGCCATGGAGAAAGCGGCCCAGCTCGCGCGGGCACTCGGCGCGAAGCTCCGACTGTTTCATGCTAAGTCGGAGCCGCTCTACATCGATGTCTCGCAAGCCAATGGCTACGATCTCCCGCAAATCGAGCGCACCGAGCTCGGGCGGCCCGCAGGGCGGCTCGAAGCGCTGGCGCGACGGCTCGCGAGCAGCGGTATCGCGGCGGACTCGGCCGTCGACTGGGATTTCCCGGCGTACGAAGCCGTAATCCGCGCCGCGCGGCGCTTCGATGCGGACCTCATCGTCGCTGATCGTCACCCAACCTCCCACCGCTTCTCCTGGCTGTTGCACTTCACCGACTTTGAGCTCCTGCGGCTCTCGACGGTGCCGGTACTGCTGGTGAAGACCGCGAAGAAGTATCGACGCCCACGGATTCTGGCGGCGGTCGATCCGAGCCACGCCTTCTCCAAGCCCGTCAAGCTCGATCGGGAAATACTCGGCTGTGCGAGCGCTCTTGCGCGTGCGCTCCACGGACAGCTCCATGCGGTCAATGCATTCGATCCCCTCCCGATTGGCAAGCTGCCGACGGGTCTTGCCCTAGCGGAAGCGGCTCAGACGATCGAGGCCGCCGCGGAGAAACGGGCGCGCCAAACGCTCGATCGTACATTGCGCGGCGTCAACATTCCGCAACCGCGCCGGCACATGGTCGCAAGGCATCCGATCGATGCCATCGAGGACGTGACCCGCGAGATCGCCGCCGATGTCCTGGTGATGGGCGCCATCTCGCGCTCGGGCCTCAAGCGATTGGCCGTCGGCAACACCGCCGAGCGGGTCCTCGACCATCTCAAATGCGATGTGCTCATCGTGAAACCGCGGCGCTTCGTCAATCGAGTCCCTCGCGCCGGTCGCGGTCCACAGATCGTCGCCGTCTCACCGATTCAGGCCGTCACCTAAATAGCTCCACGCCGGCGACGGGTTTTTTGATCATGTCGAGCAACAGTATCCTCGCGGGCGATATCGGTGGTACGCATGCGCGATTCGCCATCGTTGATCGCGACGGCTCGGCACCTCGGCTACGGGATTGGCTGGACCTGCCAGATGCGTTTGCAACGTTTGCGCAAGCATTGCGGCACTACCTTGATGGCATTGATCGGCGTCGTATCCCCGAGGTCATCGTGCTCGCAGTTGCCGGCCCGGTCGTTGACGGCAGGGTGAGCCTCACCAATCGTAACTGGCAGATCAGCGAGAGTGAGCTGCGATCCTTGGGCTTTCGGGCCGCGCATCTCATCAACGACTTCGCCGCCCTCGCCTACGCCGCGGATCGCCTCGGGGCCGCTGATCTGCGCTGTATCGGCCCAGATATTTCCGGCGCCGCGGGAGGCACCATCACGATTCTCGGCGCCGGGACAGGGTTTGGAGTTTCCTGCCTGGCGCAATCGCGAACCCACCTGTTGCCTCTGGCAACCGAGGGTGGTCACATTGGATTCGCGCCACAGGATGCCGGGGAAATCGCCATCCTGGAAGCACTCGGGCGTCGTTTTGGCCGCGTGTCGGTGGAACGAATTCTGTCAGGCCCCGGCCTGGAAAACCTCTCGCGAGCCCTGGATGAGATCGCAGGTCGAGCGGTGCGGCCCCTGTCGGCAGCGGAGGTCGTCGAGCATGCCTCGCAAGGAGATGCGGATTGTCGTGCGACCCTGGCGAGGTTTTGCTCGATCTTCGGAGCAGTCGCCGGCGACATTGCGCTTGCGCAGGGAGCACGCGGCGGAGTGCTCATCGCCGGCGGCATCGCGGGAAAGCTCGAGCCCTATCTCACCCAAGGCTCCTTCCGGGAGAGATTCGAGGCGAAAGGCAGGCTTTCGTCGTTCGTTAAATCAATCCCTACGCGGCTCATCGTCAACTCGAACGCCGCGTTGCTCGGCGCTGCCCGCGCCGCAGAGGGAATTTGAGACGGGCCGAGTCCCGCGCACACACCCGCGCGGTCTGACCGCATAGCGGTCGCTCAACGCAGCGCTTTGGCTGTTCGCCCCGCGAATCTCCGTTTCCCTGCCCTCTGCGGCTTCACGAGGTCCAGCGCCAGTCGCAGATCTCCGGCATGTCTTCCCCGTGCTCGCAGATGTATTCCCGGTGTTCGATGAGCTTGTCACGAAGGGCCTGCTTGACGTAGCCGGCTTGGGCGGCGAGTTGCGGCAGCCGGTCTATCGCATCCCCCACGAGGTGGAAGCGGTCGAGATCGTTCAGAACCGCCATGTCGAAGGGCGTGGTGATCGTTCCCTCCTCCTTGTAGCCGCGCACGTGGAGATTGTGGTGATTGGTGCGGCGATACGCCAGGCGATGGATGAGCCAGGGATAGCCGTGAAAGGCGAAGATGATCGGCTTGTCGCGGGTGAAGAGCGCATCGAAGTCAGCATCCGGGAGGCCGTGCGGATGCTCGCTCGGCGGCTGCAGCTTCATCAAATCGACGACATTGATGACGCGGATCTTGAGCGCCGGGAAGTAGCCGGTGAGGAGCTTCACGGCGGCGAGCGTCTCGAGCGTCGGGACGTCTCCCGCACAGGCCATCACGAGATCCGGCTCAGCGCCACGGTCAGTACTCGCCCATTCCCATATGCCGATGCCCTCCGTGCAATGCTTGAGCGCTGAGGGCATGTCGAGCCATTGGGGCGCCGGATGTTTCCCCGCGACGATCACGTTGACGTAGTGACGGCTACGCAGGCAATGATCGGCGACCGAGAGCAGACAATTGGCGTCGGGCGGAAGGTAGACGCGGATCACGTCCGCTTTCTTGTTGACTACAACATCGATGAAGCCCGGGTCCTGGTGCGTGAAGCCATTGTGATCTTGCCGCCAGACGTGTGAGCTCAAGAGGTAGTTGAGGGAGGCAATGGGCCGGCGCCAAGGGATCTGGCGGGTCACCTTCAACCACTTCGCATGCTGGTTGAACATCGAGTCGATGATGTGAATGAACGCCTCGTAGGAGTTGAAGAGGCCGTGGCGCCCCGTGAGCAGATACCCCTCGAGCCAGCCCTGGCACTGATGCTCGCTTAGGACCTCCATGACGCTGCCCTCGGAGGCGAGGTGCTCATCACCCGCGACCGTGGTCGCGGTCCACTGCCGCTCGGTCGCCTCGAAGACCGCGCTCAGGCGGTTCGAGTCAGTCTCGTCCGGACCGAAGAGGCGGAAGGTTCTCGGCTTTTGGTTGAGCTTGATGACATCGCGCAGGAAGGAGCCAAGAACGCGGGTGTCCTCGGCATCGACCGCACCGGGCGCGGGTACCGGCAGGGCATAGTCGCGAAAGTCCGGCATCCTGAGGTCGCGTAGGAGCGCACCGCCGTTCGCCTGCGGATTCGCACCCATGCGCCGCATCCCTTTCGGCGCAAGCTCCGCGAGCTCTGGTTTGAGGCGACCGCTCGCATCGAACAGCTCCTCGGCCCGATAGCTGTGGAGCCACTCCTCGAGGAGCTTCAGGTGCGCAGGATTCGTGCGCACCTCTGATAGGGGCACCTGATGGGCACGAAACGTCCCCTCCACGGGCTTTCCGTCCACGACCTTCGGTCCCGTCCATCCCTTCGGGGTTCGCAGAACGATCGCGGGCCAGCGCGGCCGGCGCTTGAAGCCCCTCGAGCGGGCCTCAGACTGAATGCCGCGGATCTCGGCCAGGGCCCGATCGAGCGTTGCAGCCATGAGCCGGTGCATTTCCCGCGGGTCATCGCCGGCCACGATCAACGGCTCATAGCCGCACCCGCGCAGGTAATCCTCGAGCTCTGACGCATCGATGCGAGCCAGGAATGCGGGATTCGCAATCTTGTAGCCGTTCAAGTGTAGGATCGGCAGGACCACACCGTCCGACACCGGATTTAAGAATTTATTGCCGTGCCAGCCGGTCGCGAGCGGCCCCGTCTCCGCCTCGCCGTCTCCCACCACACAAGCCACGATGAGATTGGGGTTGTCGAAGGCTGCGCCGTAGGCGTGCGCGAGCGAGTAGCCAAGCTCGCCCCCTTCGTGAATGGACCCTGGCGTCTCGGGCGCGACGTGGCTCGGAATGCCGCCCGGAAAGGAAAACTGTTTGAACAGGCGCTTCAATCCCGCCTCGTCCTGCGACACGTTAGGGTAGAGCTCGCTGTACGTGCCCTCGAGATACGTGTTCGCCACCAGCGCCGGACCTCCGTGGCCGGGGCCGGAGATGTAGATCATGTCGAGATCGTACTGCTGGATGAGCCGGTTCAGATGAACATAGATGAAGTTCTGTCCTGGTGTCGTGCCCCAATGGCCGAGGAGCCTCGGCTTGATGTGCTCGGGGCTGAGCGGTTCGCGCAGCAGCGGATTGTCTTTGAGGTAGATCTGACCGACGGCGAGGTAATTCGCCGCTCGCCAGTAGGCATCCATCCGCTCGAGCCGCTCGGCCGACAAGGGTTGTGTCATCGCGCTCTCCTCTGACATGGGGCCACTCAGGCGGCCGGCGAAGCAGCCATCGGCCTGTCCGCTATCCGCTCCGCCTTGCAAGAGCGGGCCGCCGGCTTCACGAGCAGGAAGTCACTTTCGATCGTATCGATCAGACGCCCGGTCAACGTACCCAATAGTGCGGTCAACGCCTTACGATGAGTCAAGGCGCCGAGCACCATGAGATCGTAGTGGGATGTGGCGGCGAACTCCGTGAGGGCTACCGCCGGCTCCCCATCGATCAGGTGCAGCGCCGAGGGTGCCACCCCGGCTTCTCGCGCCCGCTGCTCGAGTTTCGCCCGGTGCAGGGCCAGCGTCTCAGGCTCATAGAAGTGCCCCGCATGCAGGACTTCGAGCGTGCCGCGTCCGGCATCCGCAAACTCCTTGGCCAAGCCAAGAATCGAGTGCGTCAGCGCGGGCGATTCCTCCGATGAGAGATCGACGGCCGCAGCGATGACCGGTCGTGGCTCCCACAGCCGCCCTTTCGTAAGCAGCAGGGGCACGGGACAGGACTGCGCGAGATCCCAGTCGCTCGCACCGAAGACCCTGCCCTCGCGGCCACTCGCGCCACGCACGATGAGCTGCGATGCCGAGCGCTTGAGCTTGTGCATGATGCCCTCGTAAAGCGGAGTCTCGCAGGCGACGTCGATCGTCACGGGCACGTCGACCGCTGAGAACGAGCGCCACAGGGATTCCAGATACTCGCGCCCTCCGAAAAGAGACGAGTCACGTGCAAGGGCGGCGCTGCGCGGATCGTATTGGTGCTTCTGCTCGTAGGCACTCTCGGCATCGCAGAGAAATAGCTCGAGCCGTGCGCCGAAGAGACGCGCTATCGCAATCGCCTTTGCGAGCGCGACCCGGGAACCGTCGCGGTCCACCGCGATGAGGATGTTGTCGATCTGCTGCATGGCTCGCTCCCGCCGTTTCCGGCCGTAATACTCCCCTCCTTAGTACCGGAATCGAGCATTCGAGCGAATCCGCATTCCTACGGATGCCGCCTGCCTCGCCCACCGAGGGACCCTCCTGCCGTTCGCCCCAGCGCTGCTGCGGAACATACCTACAGCGCCCAGCTCCCGGATCGCCATACTGCCGGCATGCCCCTCGCAATGCCCGGATTCCTCAGAATCGCTTACAAACTCCTGGTGAACGACCGCGCGAAATTCGCCGCGCTCCTCGTCGGGATCTCGTTCGCCGTGTTCCTGATGGTCGAGATGACTTCGCTCTTCGCCCGACGCCGCAGTTCTCCCGGGCTCACCGAAAGGCCCCCGCTTCCGGTTTATGCCGAAAGCCGCCCAAAGCAGGCTGGAGAGTATCTGTACTGGCAACTTGCGGCCGCTGATCTCGCGGATGGTCTTGCGGCGGCGTAGCACATGCATGAGACAGTCTCGCTGCCCGGAAGCAACCCGGGGCAGTCGGAGCAGCTCTGGATCACAGCGGCGCGTGCTCGCTTTACGGGCGAGTCGCCCTTTCTTCAGTGGTATGTTTGGCGTCTTCATCCACCCTGCTCCACACTGGGCGAGGTCCGAAAGGCCATCCTCGAACTCCGCCGGAGTCGTGCCCAGTGTTCGCGAGCATACGAATAGGCTTGTCTGCGCGGTGTCGTAACGTCGCGGCAGAGAATCTCCTCTAAGCCGCCTCTAAGCCTCGATGATCACCTTGAGCGCCTGCGTCTTTGCTGCATTTCCGAAGGTCTCATAGGCATCGAGGATCTTGTCAAGCTTGAAGCGGTGCGTGATGAGCTTCTTCGGGTCGATCCTGCGGCTCTGAACTGTCTTGAGCAACATGGGAGTCGCAGCGTCATGTTCCTGAACCCTACCCAGTTCAATGCATTCAGTACCGCAGCACCCAACGTCGAATTCCCGCCGATCGTGACGCCTCTGCGACGCCGCAGGTAATGTCGCGCCACCGGGGCTGCATTACAAAAATGCCTACCCGAAGCACTCGGTCAGTGCAGATACAATCCGCCGATTCAAACCAATAAGACTTTTCTCTTACTCACCTTCGCAAGCCTCGAGCGCGTTAGCCTTCCACGACTATCGCTTCTGGTGAGCTCAAGCGCTATCATCGAATCACGGGTCGGGAGTTTCCGCCGGGGTGGCCGGATGATTCCTGTGCAGAGGACGACGAACTTGAGTCAGAGCTCGGGGTTCCGACGGGGCGGGGGCACAAAGTAATGCCGCGCGCGCTGGGCCCCCGGCTTATGGCTCTGACAACTGCCATCTTGGTGCACGCTGCGTTCCTCGGCACCTTGCTCTCAGCATTGCAGATCGGCACATTTGCCATGCACGCCGTTCCCAGCGCGCAGCTCGAGAGATCATCGCCGGTCCTGGCGGTACAGGCAGTTATCTTCCTTGCGCCAAGCCACCTCACAGCCGCACTCGCAAATGAGAACCTCCGCCTACCGCTCTTGGTTAACCCGGATTTGGAGCCAATTCCCATGGCCCTCCCGCGTCCTGAAACGGGATGGAGCACCGACGGCGAATTGAGTGTGCCCCAGAGTGCCGTCTCTCATCCCGGTACCGCGGGAGTCCGCTGCGAAGTCCACATTCACCAAGACGAGCAGGGCCACGTGCAGGCCATTGACTTGGGTGCTTGCACAGAAAACGCAGCATGGCAACGCACATTGCTTTACGCAATCGCGCAGGCAGCGTCAATGGCCACTCCTTCACCGGCCACCCACCCACCCGAACTGACCTTGACGCTTGATACGAACAGCATTTCCCCCCCTGTCCTGGCACACCTGCTGTCGGAGTCAAGCGCGCCACAGAGCGCAAGAATCCCTGCGCACACCGCAACTTGGTGTCCTCACTGAAACAAACTCTCTAAGAATTCCCCGCAACGACTCGGCGCAGCAGATACCGTTGCCGTGCGCACTCTCTGAGCAAACCAGATCAGCCAATTCGTACTTCAAACATAAGCTCGCTTGTGCTCACAGCAGTTCCATGCTAGGGTCACAACATAACGCTTACATACGGAACTTTCTGGGTGAAGCGCGAGGCGGTCTAATAAGACAACGGGATCAGAGGACTTATCAAATCGGTCCTCGGGGCATAGCGGCCCTGCCATGTCAGATTTATGTTTCCCGAGTGCCTTCGTCGGCTCCCGAGAGTAGTGGGTGTGCGATTTGTATTCGGCTTGAATGCCGATTGATGCAGAGGGTAGGGAGAGATGCATACGCACGATCTCTCGGCGGGTGGGCCGCGGTCTCGTTCGGTTTTCGTGAGCTCGCGCCGCGGGCCAGGCTCGCTTCTTCAAAGAAGAAGCCGAACGCTTGCCGTTCTAGCGGCACTCGCATGCGCACTATCATTTCCGGCTTCAGCCACCACCTATTACACCTACGACAACCTCGGTCGTGTCATACAGGTCGTGGAATCGGACGGTACGACAACCCAATATACCTACGATGCCGATGGCAACATCACCTCGATCACACGCACTGCAGGTACCAGCACCTTCAGCATAGGCTCGATCAGCTCGAGCACCGGAGCAGCCGGTTCCTCAGTAACAATTACGGGTACGGGTTTCAGCAGCATCGCGTCGCAGGACACCGTGGCGTTCGACGGGGTCTCCGCCACGATCACCTATGCGAGCGGGAACCGCCTCGTCGTTACGGTTCCCGCGGGTGCCGCAACTGGTGATATCACGATCACGACGCCGAATGGGACAGGGTCCTCGACCTCACCGTTCACCGTCCGACCACTAGCCATCACGGGGCTATCACCGACCTCTGGAGCGGATGGAACGCTCGTTACGGTTACGGGATCAGGATTTGATCCCACCGCCTCAAACGATTCAGTGTCGCTCAATGGCACTCAGGCCACCGTCTCTTCGGCCAGTTCTACGCAACTGCAGTTCTCGGTGCCGGGGGCGATGGCTGGCCACGTCACCGTGACTACGCCGCTCGGTTCGGCCTCGAGCACCGGTCACTTCTTCCTACCCGCGTCCGGCTACTCGGCGTCGGACATCGTTTCGGTGGCGGATCTGACTGCAGGAGGACCGGGCCAGATCTATACAACGGATACATCGCCCCAGGTGGCCGTCGGATTATTCGATGGCTCGGCTGCTCAGATGATGACCTTCCTATTCACCAATGTGAGTATGGGAGGCACATACACAATATATGCGCCGGACGCATCTACGCTTACGACAGGCAGAATAACGAATAACCAATTCATCAACCTTCCCCCTCTTCCGCTAAGTGGCACCTATTCCCTCTACTTGGTACCCGGGTCCTCGACCGGCAGCGCCACCGTTTCCTTACAGACTGATGCGACCGGTGGGCTCCAGACCAATGGAACTCCCGCCGCAGTCCCGCTCGCAGTAGGACAAAACGCGAGCTATACATTCGCCGGTACCGCGGGTCAGTCGTATAGCCTCGAGCTCACACAGTTTACATCGCCGCCGCAAGCCGCGGTCGTAGCGTCCATTCTGAATTCGAACGGCACCGTAGCGGCGAACTGCGGTGCCTACTACGCCGCGCAAAGAGTCCCCGGCAACTGCGATTTCACGCTGCCCGCAACTGGCACATACACAGTTCATTTGGTTCAAACGGCGTTTTATTCCACCTCCTTCAACCTTCTCTTGAACCAGGACTTCGCGGCCACTCTGACTGCTGGAGCACCCGGCCCGACAGTCGGCATCACGCTGGTTCCGGGCCAGCATGCGCTCCTAAACTTCAGTGCAACCTCCGGCGAGACACTCGCCTTCTATCTTGGTTCTGTCAACATATCGCCCAGCACGCAAAATGTCTTATTCACCATCGTGGGGCCCACAGGCACGACGGTCATGAACGGGCAGGCGCTCAATGGTAGCAGCGCAACAGCCAATGTGACCAATCTCGCTCCCGGAACGTATTCGGTCTTGATCACCCCGAATAACTTCAACAGCGCCGCGACGACCATGCAAGTCGCTCTCGCCACGGGCGTTACCGATACCATTCCGACAGACGGCACGAGCACGAGCATTCAGACTTACGTCCCCGGACAGAACGCGTACTTCACTTTCTCGGGAACGGCCGCGCAAAGCTTGGGGCTCGGAATTACGGGGCTGACTCTCACACCCAACTCAGCGAATTCGACGCTACTGAGCATTGCTAAGCCTGATGGCTCGAGCCTCACGTCCGCCGCGTGCTACACATCATCCGTGCCAGGCTGCCAAGTCAGCTTGGAGAACCTTCCGGAG
>JANWJS010000005.1 GCA_025451845.1 Steroidobacteraceae bacterium | reverse complement strand
TGGCACCTCGCCCCATTGCGGCGGGAGCCACGAGCCTGCCCGAATGCTGTCACGCGCCTTGGTGAGGCGCGCGCGCAGCGGTTCGAGGAGGGGTGGGATCTGCTGCGCATTCATCGTGGGCACCTCCCAGTTCATCGCCGCCGGCGAGAGCGCATCGCCCGCGGTAGCGTGCCACCCGGCGACTCGATCAGCTCGAGCATCGGCCGACCATGGCTCTTTCGAACTCCACCTCCGCGCGAAGGCCCTCGAGGTCGCGATGAATGACGGCGACTGCCAATCGCTTGCCTGCACGCCGGTAGCTCAGTGTGCAGTCCCGCGCCTCGAGTTCCCCGTCTATCCCGACTTGGTCCCATCGCTCCGCGTGCCCGACATAGGCAACGCCGAGGTCGTACTGCTCGGTCCAGAAGAACGGGACGGCGTCGAATCGCTCGCGCCGGCCGAGAATGTTTCGTCCAGCCGTTTGTCCCTGGCGTTCAGCCACCACGAAGTGCTCGATGCGGATGCGCTCCCCGCTCAGCCGATCCGGCCAGCGCGCGATGTCACCGGCCGCGTAGACACGTGGAGCGCTCGTCTCGAGGTACTCGTTCACCGTGACGCCGCGATCGATCGCGAGCCCGGCCCTCTCCGCCAAGGAGGTCGCGGGCCGCACGCCGATGCCGATGACGACGAGGTCCGCCTCGAGCTTTGCGCCATCTCTCAGCGACACATTCCGCTCATCGATCGAAACGGCCGTGGTCCCGAGGTGGAAGCTCACACCGTGGCTCTCATGGAGTCGGCGGATGAAATTCCCGAGCTCGGGTCCGAGGATCTTCTCCATCGGAACTTTCTCGGGCGCGACCACTTGCACCTCGACATTGCGAGCACGGAGCGACGCCGCCACCTCGAGACCGATGAAGCTCGCGCCGATCACCACGGCGCGCCGCGAAGTCAGCGCCTTGGCAACCAGAGCACGGCTGTCGGCCAGCGTACGCAGATAATGCACGTGCGGCAGATCAGCGCCCGGGACATCGAGCCGCACCGGCTCGGCGCCCGTGGCGAGGAGAAGCGCGCCGTAAGCCAGGCGTTCGCCGCCCGAGAGCTCGATGTGCCCGCTCCCGATGTCGATCGCGGTCACGCGCGCGCCCAGGCGCACCTCGATGGCGTGATCTTGATAGAACTTCGCGGACCGCAGGAGATTCGATGCCTCCGATGCAACACCCGCCAGGTAACCCTTCGACAAGTTTGGCCGGTCGCAGGGCAGCGCCTCATCGGCGCTCATCATCGTGATCCGGCCGCCGTAGCCCTCGCGGCGCAGCACTTCCGCAGCCGCATTGCCGGCCGCGCCGCCGCCGCCGATCACGACGGATGACGGCGTGCTGGCTGGGTACGCGCGAGGTTGTAGAGCGCCGGCACCACCAGGCGCTTGGTCAGATCGCCGCCGGCACCGAAGATCACCATGGCGCAAGGATCGGCCGGCGGAGCCTCGCGCCGCGGCGGCGACTCAACCGTCTGCCCCGCGGGAGGTGTCCGGATCGGCGGCTTGTCGGCCATGGTGTTACTCCGCGGCGCTCGGCGCCGCGGAGCGGCCTTGCGATGCGGGTCGCGCCAGCTCAGCCTGCAAGCCCCCGCGGGCGATGAGGCTCCGCTTCAGATAGTCCAGCCAGACAGCCTGGCCGCACGCCTGCAGCTGCTCAAGTGGGTTCATATCGTCTGTCTCCCTGCAAGTCGGCGTGCAGCTTCGCTCCAGCGCCAGCCCTGCACCTCCGGCATGTCCTCGCCATGCTCGCTGACAAAGAGCTTGTGGCGCTCCATCGTGCTCCAGTAGCGCGCGGTCGCCCGCTGCACCTCACTCCCGAACCGCGGGATGCGGCGGATGGCATCGAGTGCGAGCTGGTAGCGGTCGAGGTTGTTCAGCACCACCATGTCGAACGGCGTCGTGGTCGTGCCTTCGTCGCGATAGCCCCGAACATGAAAGTTATCGTGGTTGTGCCGGCGGTAGGTCAGCCGATGGATCAGTGTGGGATAGCCGTGGAACGCGAAAATCACCGGCTTATCGGCTGTAAACAGCTCGTCGAAATCTTCATCCTCGAGGCCGTGCGGGTGTTCCGTCTGCGACTGCAGGGTCATCAGGTCCATCACATTCACAACGCGGATGCGGATGTCCGGCACGTATTCGCGCAGCAGAGTCACGGCCGCCAGCGTCTCGAGCGTTGGGACATCACCCGCACAAGCCATGACCACGTCGGGATCACCCCGATCATCGCTTGCCCATTGCCAGATGCCGGCACCGGCCGTGCAGTGGCGCACGGCCGCATCGATGTCGAGCCACTGCCACTCGGACTGCTTTCCCGCGACGATGACGTTGATATAGTTTCGGCTGCGCAGACAGTGGTCGGCGACCGAGAGCAGGCAATTGGCATCGGGCGGCAGATAGATGCGCACAATGTCCGCCTTCTTGTTCGCGACGTGATCGATGAATCCGGGATCCTGGTGAGAGGAGCCGTTGTGGTCCTGGCGCCAGAGGTGTGAGGTCAGCAGATAGTTCAAGGAGGCGATCGGCTTGCGCCAGGGGAGGTTGCGGCTCGTCTTGAGCCACTTGGCGTGCTGGTTGAACATCGAATCGACGATGTGGATGAAAGCCTCGTAGCAGTTGAAGAGCCCGTGACGCCCGGTGAGCAGGTACCCTTCGAGCCAACCCTCGCACAGGTTCTCGCTCAGCACCTCCAGGACGCGACCGGTGGCGCTGAGGTCGACGTCTACCTCCTCGATCCGCGCCATCCATTCCTTGCCGCACGCCTCATAGACCGCATCGAGACGGTTGGAGGCCGTCTCGTCCGGGCCGAACAGGCGGAAGTTTCGCTTGTCGTGGTTGAGGCTCATCACATCCCGCAGGAATCCCCCGAGCACCCGGGTCGCCTCGGCCCTGACGGCGCCGGGCGAGGGGACTTCCACGGCATAGGCGCGGAAATGCGGCATCGACAAGGGCACGAGCAGTTGGCCGCCATTGGCGTGCGGATTTGCCCCCATGCGGCGGTGTCCCGTTGGCGCGAGCGCGGCAAACTCCTCGCGGAACCGGCCCTCCTCGTCGAACAGCTCCTGCGGCCGGTAGCTCTTCATCCACTCCTCGAGCTGCCGCAGGTGTTCCGGGTTCTCAAAATCTGCAATGGGGACCTGATGCGCGCGCCAGGTGCCCTCCACCGGCTTGCCGTCGACGACCTTCGGCCCGGTCCATCCCTTGGGCGTGCGGAACACGATCATCGGCCAGCGCGGGCGCTCGGGGTCTTTCCTCTGCGCAGCGGAGCGCGCGGCGCTTTGGATCTTCAAGATCGCCGCGAGGACCCCATCGAGCGCCCCCGCGAGGCGCTGATGCACGGCCGCCGGGTCGTCGCCCTCGACGAAAAGCGGCTCATACCCGTACCCGCGCAGCAGATCCGTCAGCTCGGGGCGGCCGATGCGGGCGAGGATCGTCGGATTGGCGATCTTGAAACCGTTCAGATGCAGGATCGGCAGCACCGCCCCATCGCGCGCCGGATTGAGGAATTTGTTGGAATGCCAGCTCGTGGCAAGCGTGCCGGTCTCCGCTTCGCCATCGCCAACGACGCAGGCCACGATCAGATCGGGGTTGTCGAAGGCCGCCCCGTAGGCATGGCTCAGCGAGTAGCCGAGCTCCCCGCCCTCGTGGATCGATCCAGGAGTCTCGGGTGCGGCATGGCTCGGGATGCCGTATGGCCAGGAGAACTGGCGGAAGAGTCGCCTGAGGCCGTTGCGGTTGCGCTCGATGTTTGGATAGGTCTCGGTGTAGGAGCCTTCCAGATACGTGTGCGCCACCACGCCCGGGGCTCCGTGACCCGGGCCGATGACGCACATCATGTCAAGGTCATGCTCTGTGATGAGTCGGTTGAGGTGGACGTAGATGAAGTTCAAGCCTGGCGTCGTGCCCCAATGGCCGAGCAAGCGCGGCTTCAGATGCTCGCGCTTGAGCGACGCTTCGAGCAACGGGTTATCCCTCAGGTATATTTGCCCGACCGAGAGGTAGTTCGCGGCGCGCCAATAGCCGTTCATCCTTCTCAGCAGTTCTGGGGACAAGGTGTTCGGCACCGGCGGCTCGGTCATGTACGACTCCTTGATGCGCTCACCCTGTCAACAATACCCCTTGTAATCGACATCTCTCCGATGGACCGCAACGATCTTGCCGCTGACGTACCCGGCCTCCGAATTCCAGCTCACGTGCTCGCCTATCTTGTACCTTGCTGCTGTCATGTCCTCCTCCTTAAATCCGCTCTGGGCCGATCCATGTTGTCGGAAGAGTCTGTGCGCTTGCGCACAAACGACGCTGCACAAGACGCGGCGAGCCGATCCACCGTACGCGGGTAGTTCGCGCCGCTCCCGCTGCGCGAACACGCCAGGAACCCGGTATACGCCCGGGGCATCTGTTATCGCGCAGCCGTCTGCGGAGCGCTGATGATCACCTCGACGCGACGGTTTTGCTGCCGCCCGGCCGCCGAATCGTTCCCAGCCACCGGATCACTCTCCCCCTTGCCCGATGCGCTGAGGCGCGCGGCATCGATACCTTGTCCAGTCAAATACGATTCCACGGACTCTGCGCGCCGCTGCGACAGTCCCTGGTTGTATTCCTCGGGGCCCACGCTGTCCGTATAACCCTCGATGGCCACGGTGCGATCCGGATACTTATCGAGGAAGGCGACAAGCTTCTCGAGATGACTCGAGGCGCCCGTCTTCAGGTCGGCTTGCCCGCTCGTGAAGAGCACATCGCCGAGCGTCAGCACCAGTCCGCGATCCGTCGGCTTGGCCTGCAGCACGTCGATCTGCCGCTGCAGCTCCGCACTTTGTGCTTTCAGATCCGCGTTCTGCTGCGCCGAGTCGGCGGCGGCTTCGCGCGCTACATCGGCCTCGCCGCGCGCCTGATCAGCCCCCGCCTTGCTCTCAGCACTGTCCGCGCGGGCCGCGGCGACCTCACCCCGGGCAGCGTCAGCTTCGCGCGTCCGGGCATTGAGACGTGCACTCTCCCGTTTCGCAATGAGAGTCGGGCGCTGGTCTTCGGCAAACGCCGTCTCGGCCTGTGCTTTCGCACTCTCCACCTTCCGATCGGCCAGGTACACCCGGTACGCTCCCAAGTCCTTGTCGACTTCCGGCTGCTCGGCGGTGCGGACGGCTTTGTCCGCCTCTTTGATCGCGACCGGCGCGCGGTTCCCCAGATTCGGGTCCGATTGCAACTGCGTCAGCTTGGCTCGGGCTTGCGCCGCGCCGTCTGGCTCGAGAGGTGCCGTGGCGCACGCGCCAAGCAACACGGTAGCCACGGCAGTCGCGATGAGCGTCTTCACCGGATTGCCACCAATTTGACTCAGAGGGTTCATGGCGTCTCTCCCGAGCTGCGCTGCATCTCGTTGATCAGAATACGAGTACTCCGCTTCATATCGTCATTCGCCGTTTCCGCTTTGACCTGCGCACTCTTCGAGGTGGCGAGCTCGGCTTCAGCTCGAGACTCTTCCGCCAACCGCGCAGCCATCGTCATCCTCTGAGCCGACACGGCGGTAGCGGCAGCTGCCAGTTTGGCGCGCGCCTCGCTCAACTCCGCGGGGGCGTAGCGGGCCGCCTCGGCCTGCTCGGCACCGGCAATCGCCTGATGCGCGGCCTGCATATTTGAGGTTGGCGGTGGCATCGAGGCGCACGCCCCAAGCGCGAGCGCGCCCATAAGCCCGATCGCGATACGCAGGTGCGGCTCGCGATGGAGTATCGATGTTGCATTCATGGCAATTCTCTACCGGGTGACGGTGGATGCCGGCCCTACCGATCACCCATCCAGAACGACAAGCTTGGGCTGTCGAAGCGCGCGCGTCGGTCTGCCATCGCACATACGGTGCTCATGGGGACGACGGCGATTCGTCTCACTCGTGATATTAAACCGTAGCTGTCCTCGCAATGTGCTCACCGCACCACGGCGATACCACGACCGCATCACTGAGCTACCACGTGACCGAATTCGAGCGCGCGCCGCCAGCGGCGCTCTTGATGACCCGCAGCGGCTGCCGCATGACAGAATTCTGATCCGCCGCCAAGCTGATGTACGTTGCCAGGTAGTCTTCCGCCATACGACGTGCCGTGAACTTCTGCTCGAAGCGGGCGCGCACCGCGCCACGGTCCAGCTGATCGAGACCGCTGACGGCCGCGATGGCGGCCGCTTCATCCTCCACGATGAAGCCGGTCAATCCATCTTCGACCACCTCGGGCACCGAGCCGCGATTGAAGGCGATCACGGGCGTGCCACAGCTCATGGCCTCGATCATCACCAGGCCGAAGGGCTCCGGCCATTCGATCGGCATCAAGAGTGCCTTGGCGCCGCAGAGAAACGCGGGCTTCTCGCGTTCGCTGATCTCGCCAACCATCTCGACGCCTGGCGAACCGAGCATCGGCCGTATGGTGGCTTCGAAGTAGTGCTGGTCGGCCTTATCCACCTTGGCGGCGATCCTGAGCGGGATACCGCACGCACGCGCAATCCGAATGGCGCGATCCGGTCCTTTCTCCGGTGCGATGCGGCCGAGGAATGCCAGGTAGGTCGGGGTAATCGACGGCTGCGGCCCCGGCCTCCGATCGGGAATTCCGTGCGGCACGGTGGCCACAAACCGCGCCTGCGGGAGCCCCAACCGCTGCGCATTGCTGATCGACACGACGGGAGTGCTACGGAATGCATTGAATATCGGCCGAAGCTCGGGCAAATCGAGCCGTCCATGCAGGGTCGTCACGAAGGGGACCGTCTGCCGGCTGAACATTGAGAATGGCCAGTAATCGAGATGAAAATGCAGCACGTCGAAATCCTCGGCATGCCGGCGCACCTCCTCCATCATCAGCATGTGCGGTGCGATCACGTCGCGGATATCCGGATCGAGTCGCAGCGATCGCGGCCACGCGACGTGCAGGCGAGCCGACGTGACCGAGTCGCCGCTCGCGAACAGCGTCACCTGATGTCCGAGCGCAACCAGCTCTTCGGTCAGGTATGACACCACCCGCTCCGTGCCGCCGTAGAGCTTCGGCGGAACGGCTTCGTGCAACGGTGCAATTTGCGCAATCCGCATTGGCGTGGAGGTTCCTGATCCGGTTTCTGTGCCCACCCGTCCGGTCAGCTGACCGTCATCCGCTTGCCGAGACCCACAGGATTTATCCTAGCAGGAAGGCTGGCGCCCTCCGTGCGCTGCCGCACCGAGCCCGGCCGTGATTCGCAACTATCCTGCCAAGCCGATCGCGAGATGCTCCTCGCTCCTTGGCATTGCTCGTCTCATGTAGCTGCTGGAGATCAGCATGTCGTTGTCTTCTTGGATCGTTCTCGGACTCGTTGCCGGCTTCATTGCCCGCAGGACGATCAATGATGGAAGGCGTCATAGGCGACGTTCCGCGTGGAATCGCGGGTTCGAGCATCACGAGCGATTGCTCGATGCGCAGCGCTTGACCGAGCGCATCATGAGCGTCGCACCGCGAGGCTGTCAGCTTGACGGATGAACCCGGTGAACGTCGGGGGTTGCTGCCGCGATTCACGCTGAAGGACGCGAACACCTTCCTGCTTGCGGATGCCCTCGGAGATATTCAGGGGAGGGATGACGGCTTGTTCTCGAACGACACGCGCATGTTGTCGCGCTTCGAGCTTGCCGTCGCCAACAGGCGGCCTTCGCTCCTGGGCGCAGCAATCAGCCAGGACAACACCTTGTTCACGGCGCATCTGACGAATCTGCCCCTACCTGCCTTGGGCGAGGCGTCGATTCCACAGGGCGTCATTCATATCGAACGCAGCCGATTCCTGTGCGAGAGTCGGCTCTTCGAGCGGTTGCGTCTTACTAACTTCAGCGACTTCGATGCGCAAGTTCCGCTGAAGCTCTCCTTCGCCGCCGATTTTGTCGATATCTTCGAGGTGCAAGGACATGTACGCAAGGAGCGCGGCAGGTATTTGCCGCCCGAGACGGGTGGGCGCACAGTGCGCTTGGCTTATCGTGGCCGCGATGATCTGGTGCGTTCGACTCAAATGGACTTCTCTCCCGCGCCCGTATCGCTATCCTCAGAGGAGGCCGAATTTCTGATCGAGCTGCAACGCGGTGCCGTCGCGGAAGTGTTCATCGAGACCGGCGCGCAAGGAGGCGACGTGCCCTCGTCGGAGCGTTTCGATAAGGCCCTGCAGCGCTTGTCAGTGAGCATGCAGAAGCGCTTGCAAGACGGCGCGGCAATCAGTACGTCGGGACGGCTTTTCAATGAATGGATTGACCGATCGCGCGCCGATTTGGCGCTGTTGACAACGGCTCTGCCAACGGGCCCATATCCCTACGCCGGCATTCCATGGTTCGCGACCCAATTCGGGCGCGACGCGATCATCACATCATTGCAGACATTGTGGCTGAATCCAGCGCTTGCGACGGGCGTGCTCCGCTTTTTAGCCTCTACCCAAGCGCAGGACGAGTCCGCGTTCCGCGACTCCCAGCCGGGCAAAATCATGCACGAGACGCGGCGTGGCGAAATGGCGGCCCTGGGCGAGGTCCCCTTCGGCCAGTACTACGGCGCTGTCGATACGACGCCCCTGTTTGTGATGCTTGCTGGGGCGTACGAGAGGCAGACCGGCGATCGCAACCTGAACGACGGAATCTGGAACAATCTGCTCGCGGCCACCGAATGGATCGAGCGGCAGCTCGATCGCAGCTCTACGGGCTTTCTCGGCTACGCCCGCGGCGAGCAGGGCGGTCTGGTCAATCAGGCCTGGAAAGATAGTCACGATTCGATGTTCTACGCGGATGGGAGTTTCCCGCGTGGTCCGCTCGCGGTCGTCGAGGTCCAGGGCTACGCCTACGCGGCGCTCAATGCAATGGCGGAGCTCGCGGCCGTACGCGGGGATCTACAGAAAAGCGCAGCATGGAAAGCCCGCGCTGAACGCCTATGTGCAGCGATCGAAGACCGGTTCTGGGTCCCGGAGTTGAACTTCTATGCGATCGCCATTGACGGCAACGGAAAGCCGTGTAGCGTTTACGCCTCGAATCCAGGGCATCTTCTCTATTGCGGCGTACCGAGCGAAGAACGCGGAGCTATTGTTGCGCAGGAGTTGTTATCGAACCGCTTTTCCAGCGGCTGGGGAATCCGGACGCTGGCCAGCGGCGAGGTCCGCTACAACCCCATGTCATACCACAATGGCTCGATCTGGCCGCACGATACCTCGCTTTGCGCAGCGGGCATTTCGCGCTATGGCGGACGCGCCCCCGTAGTGAAGATCCTGAGCGATCTCTTTGAAGCGGCCAACCATTTTGCCATGCGCCTGCCGGAGCTGTACTGCGGCTTTCGGCGCAACCCCGGGCAGGGGCCAGCGCCATATCCAGTGGCCTGCTTGCCGCAGGCGTGGTCCTCCGGCGCCGTTTTCATGCTGTTGCAGTCCTGTCTGGGGGTGCGCATCGACGGCAGGCGCAAGGAAGTGCATATCGAGCGACCGCTGTTGCCCAACGGTATCGAGTCGCTCAATATCCGCGATCTGCCGGTGGGCGACGCCAGCATCGATCTGAAGTTTCATCGTATCGGCGAAGAGGTCGGCGTCGTGCCAGGGAAGCACGTCGAAGGTAGAGTGCGTGTGTTGGCACACTTGTAGCGGTCATCGGATCGTAGGGACTACGCCGCCGATGCAGGCGGCGGTCGCCGCGACATCTGTACGACAGCCGAGAGACGAGCTCGGCTCGTTGCCCGGCGCACCGGTCGAGGGCAACAGCGACCACCGGCTTCGACGGTCATCCGCGGAGGCCGATGAGGGATTTGGGCACCGCTCGTCCATCGGGCACGCGGGATTTCGTTGCGCTGTGCCGCAGGAACTGGGTGAATTCGCTGGCGCTCACGGGCCGGCTGAAGTAGTAGCCCTGGCCCTCGGGACAGCCCCGCTTGCGCAGAAACGCAAGCTGTTCCCGCGTTTCCACGCCTTCCGCAACGACGCGAATCTGC
>JANWJS010000004.1 GCA_025451845.1 Steroidobacteraceae bacterium | reverse complement strand
GCGATCGAGCAGGATCGCGCCTATCGTGGCGCGCTCCCGCCGGAGACTATCGGCCGCTGCTCGCCACCTTTGCAGGCGGCATCAGCACCTGCGCGCTGAGGTGGGTGCCGAGCGTGAGCTGATGCGGCACGCAGGTCGACCCATACTTGACGTTGCGGGTGGCGAAGAGCGGCAGGAACGTCTCCTTGAACTGCTCGATCAGCTCGCAGTTGCCCTGGTCCTCGAAAGAGGAGCTCGGCGACAGCAGCACCACGTCTTTCCACTGGGCCTCTACCGGAGCACTCCCGCTCTTGGCCCCGGAGGACGCCGCCGAAGAAGCCGGGGCGAGCACGCGCATGCTTACGGAGACGCCCGGGAATGGGTCGGGACCGACCGCCCGCGCACACCCGTATTCCCGCACCTTGAGGTCCTGCGCACCCAGCTTCCGCAGCATGTCCCTGACCTGATCCCGCAGCCCGTCACAGGAGTAATGGGTGGTGAAGCCCTGATAGATGAATTGGACTTGTTTCGGCACCCACACGGCTGAGACGCTGTCCTGGGCCACGGCCAAGGTGGGTACTGCGGCGAGAAGCGTGGCCGCCGCCGCCGCCGACGCCAATCGCGAAATGCATTGGAGCAGATTCATGGCAACCTCTATGTGTGGAGATGCCTGTTGCATTAGACGCCAACGCGCAACAGGGGTTCCGCGTTGACCCGCTTTCGATACTACAGATATTGCTGCCGCTGGGCGACCGGCGGCGGGGCATACTGATACATCCAGGTCTCCGTCAGCGCCTGCCCGTCCAGGGACAGGTAGAGCCGCAAGTCGATCGGCTGCTCCGTATCGTCCGGCACGACATCGAACATCGCGCGCCAGCCCTTGATCGGCAGCAATGGCCGCGCCGAGGTGATCTCGATGTGGCCGCGCGACGCACTTATGACGGGAACAACCTTGGCATCCGGGCCGAGCGTCCCGAGGTCGCCGCCGACGAAGTCGATCACGAAGCGCCACGCGAAATGAGTGCGCTTCTGGCCGACCACGCCGCCAATGCCATCGCGCGTCGCCCCGACCTGCGCGAGATGACTATGGAACGGATTCTCGCGGCACCAGTACAAACGGTAGCCGTAGAGGTACTCGCGCCCTGGCTCGCTCTTGTCCGCCGGGCTCCAGAAAGCGACGATGTTGTCCATCGTCTCGTCGCCGGTCGGGATCTCCACCAGCATGACGCCGCCCTTGCCCCAGGGCGCCTTCGGCGCCACCCAGCAGTCCGGCCGCCTGTTGTAGAAGACGCCGTCGTCCTGAAACTGCGAGAAGCGCCGCTCGCGCTGCATCAGGCCGAAGCCGCGGGGATTCTCGTCGACGTAGGTGTTGATGCGCAGGGCGCGCGGATTGACGAGCGGGCGCCAGATCCACTCCCCCGCGCCGGTATTCATCTGCAGCCCGTCGGAGTCGTGGATCTGCGGGCGCCAGTCGTCATTCACCCGGTGGTCGTTCTCGCCGACCAGGAACATGCTGGTGCAGGGGGCGATGCCGAGACGCTGGATCTCCTTGCGCGGGTAGAGCGCCGCATCGACGTCCATCACCAGAGTGCTGGCGACGTCGATGATGAACCGATAGGCGCCCGCGACGCTCGGGGAGTCGAGCAGCGCATAAACGGTGAGTAGCGATGAGCCCTTGGCCGGCTTCTCCAGATAGAACGCGACGAAGTCGGGAAACTCCTCCGGCTGCTGCATGCCGGTGTCGATCGCGAGGCCGCGCTGGGACATGCCGTATTGCCCATCCCCGTCCACCGCGCGGAAGTAGGAGGCGCCCTGAAACACCGCGCGATCGCTCGCCCAGTCGGTGTGAAACAGGACGTTGAACCCGGCAAAGCCGAGATCCTTCGGCAGGTCCGCGGACTTGAGCCCCGATCTGCCGTAGTCGAACAGGGCGGGGTCGAACAGAATTTCCCGCGCCTGCCCGTTCTCCACGACGTACAACTGCACTGGCTTGGAGAAGCTGAAGCCGAGGTGATCGAAGCGGATGCGAAAGAGGAGATCCTCGCCGTACCAGAGCGCCCGCTCAGTCCGGCAGACGATCGATTCCCATTGATCCCAGCTGAGGTGCTGCAGGGGCTCCGGCAACGGCTTGAAGGACTCGCGGTAGGGCGTGGTGCCCATGGTGCGCGCAACCCCCTTCAAATCCGCATAGCTGAAGGGTGCGGGCTTGCCCATGAGCGTCACACCCTTGGCGGCCGGGACAGGCGGCTTGCGACGGTTGAAAGCCCACGGCCAAGGAGCAAATCCCACCATGGTGGAGCTGCCCACACGCAAAAACCCACGTCGATGCATCACCTGTTCCTCTCTACTTCATAACCCGGAGCGCAGCCCTGGGAAGCCAGCCGCATGCCTGAATGCATGCTGCAACCGCTTATTTTAGACCGAGCTTGACCGCTACTTTGCCGCCAGCGGCTGGCTGCTGCGCGGTCGCGGTGATTGCGACCCGTCCGGCTGCGACGCCGGCTGCGACAATGGCCGCGCGGATCGCCTGCGCACGCTGTTGCGCCAGAGCCTGCAACTCGGCGTCAGACACCTGCATCCGTTTGAGCAGCGCCGATTGCATCTCGAGAATGGCGGGGTCATAGGGCGGCACTTTTTGGGCCGCGTCGGGCAGCGCTGCTTTGGGGCCGAAGGCGTTCTGGTAGGCCGCGCGCAGCAGCCGGTAATGCTCTCCCGGAAGCTCCAGCACTTCGCGGCCGGCGGCCGGTCGCGGCGCCTGTTGCTGCCCCCGATTTGCGCGCCCCTGGCGC
The DNA here is from genome assembly GCA_025451845.1 of Steroidobacteraceae bacterium. Lineage (GTDB taxonomy): Bacteria > Pseudomonadota > Gammaproteobacteria > Steroidobacterales > Steroidobacteraceae > 13-2-20CM-66-19. Next base: position 123,980 of record JANWJS010000004.1, on the reverse strand, counting down.
CGGGGGGCGCCGGCGCCACTGCGCGCGAGGGTGATCAGCTCATGCCGCAACTGGTGCTGTGCCAGTGCCGGTCGGTCGACATCGGGAGAGAACACCGCCGGAACCAGCAGCTGCAATTGCGGCCGCTGCGCCAGCGCCTTGGCGACCGCCGCCACCCGTGCCTGCGCAGCGGGCAGCAAGGTCGCGCTCCCCGCAGGGAAGTCGACCTTGTTGATGTCCGCACCGCCGCCGAACATCCGTCCGAGCATGGCGAAGGGCGCCGTGACCGCCTTCGCCAATACGTTGAGGAGCGCCTTGCCGATCAGCGGCCCCAGGCTGAACTGCGGGTTGTTGAGGCTGCCCGTCACCGGCAGCCCGAGCCGGATGACGCCGTTGCGGTCCTTGAGCAGGGCGACGGCCAGCCGCAAGGGCAGCTTGGTCGCATGCGGACTGGCGACCTGATCGCCAAGCTGCAGTTGGTCGATGACCAGCGAGTGATTGGCGTCGAGTCTGCCATGGTCGACCTTATAGTGGAGGTCGGCATCGAGCGTGCCGCTGGCGATCTTGTAGCCGGCGAAACGCACCGCGTAGGGAGTCATGCGCGTCAGCTCGAGCCCGCGGAATTTCATCCTGATGTCCGTGTAAGCAGTGGCAGCGAGCAGATTCACGACACCGCTGATGTCGACAGGCGCGTAGCGGTCCACCCTTCCCTGCAGATCGACAGTGGCGCGCGAGCTCGGGTCGGACGACAGGCCTTTGATCGTGCCGTGCAGATCCTGGATGCCGGTCGCGAAATTGGGTTGCATCGAGAAGTCGGCGTAGTCGGCGGTGCCGTTGGCGATGCGCACCAGACCGATGGTCATCGCCATCGAGGCCTTCGAAGACGCGGCAGGTGCATTCCCGCCGGCAGATGCCGTTCCGGCGGCTGCAGCGGCGCTCGCCTGCGCGGTCTTCGGGTGGGCGCCGCGCGGATGCAGGGCCTCCGACACGTTCATAGTGTGGTCCGAGCCGATGATGACGCGCGCGTACGGGCCCACGGCAGTGATGTGGTCGATATGCAGGCTCGCGGGCCTGGAGGCATACCGGAAGCCGACGATGTGCAGGCCCTGCCACTTGACGAAGTCCTGCTTGAGGTCGTCATCCACCGCGCGCAAATCGGCGATATCGATCCGGCCGGCGGTTCCGAGGCGCCCGTCGGCTCGCTGATCGATGTCGAGCGTAGTGCTCAGGGAACCGCTGAGCAGCGTGAGGGCGGTGTACTTGTTGAGGTAGGGCTGCAGAGGACGCAAATCGACATGGCTGACGGCCAATTTCGCGCTCAGCGCCTCGGGCTGCAGAGCTCCCTCCGCCGTCAGATGCAGCGTTCCCTTGCCGTTGACTGCCATTTGCAGGGAAGCCTTGATGCGGCTCTGCGGCGAGGTGTCATAGCCCGTGAGCCGGGCCGTTATCGCACTGAGGGTCAGGCGGACGGCAGGCTTGACGCCACGGTCTTCCAGGGACACCCGGGTATCCTCGATGCGAATGTCCGGGGCGGCGATACGCCAGGCAGCGGCGCGGGCAGCTGGCGCTCGGGAGCTCGCGGACGGTGCCGGCGCGGAGGGCATCGCAGTTTGCGCCGCCGCACTTTGCTGCGTGGACGGCGAGTTTGTCGGCCCGGCAGCGGAGTGGCCGAGGAGCTGCAGCAAGTTGAGCCGCCCGCGCTGATCGAGCCAGCCACGGACATCGGCGCCGGCGAGGGCGATCTCACCCACCCGGATGGAGCGCTGCTCCAGATCGATATGAGCATTGCCGAGAGTGAGGCGATTGAGCTGCAGGGAGTCCGCAGTGGCCTGCTTCGGCCTGATGCCCAGCCCACTCACCTGCGCCTGCGATACATCAACTGTCATCCTGACGCCCTCGGCCGCGGAGCCGTTGCGAGCACTATCGATCGCAAACCCGGCTTGGAGGGCTACGGTGCCCCGGGAAATCTCCGCGGGCAGGATGGGACTGAGATAGGTCCCGACGGTGCGGGCGCTCAAGCCGTCGAGCTTCACCGTGCCGTGCAGCGAGACCGGCTGTGTTTGGATCGTGCCCGACCAATCCAGGCTGCCGCCCTGGCCGATCGTGGCGGTGAGGTGATAGCTGCCCGCCGTGCCGCCGGTGGTACTGAAGTGGAGCAGCTCGAAGCCGATGGGGTTGAGGTCGAGGCGGAAGGGCGTCGGCCGCGAGTCATCCTCGTAGCTCGCACTGCCGTTCGCGACCGCCAGCCGATCGACGAACAGCTTGAGGGGTTTGGAGCTGGAGGCTTGCGCCGGCTGTGCCGGCTTCTCCAGATCTGCGAGATTGAGCTTGCCGTCACGCCGGACCACCGCATTGACATGCGGGCCCTCGAGGACGATATCGCTCAGACTCGGCGCGAGACGCGGCACGCTGGAGATGCCTACCGCAACCTCCAGACGGCCGAAGGAGATCATCGGCCGGCCGTCGGCATCCGGAAGCGAGAATTCCGTGATGTCGAGCGTCCAGGTGAAGGGATTGAAGCTGACGTCTCCAATCGAGAGCGTCCTGCCGAAGTCCTTGGCGGTGAGATCCACCAGTTCCGATCGCACGAGGTGCGGGACCAGCAGAAAACCTGCCGCGGCATACAACCCCACGAGCCCCACGAGGACTGCGGCGGTGATCAGCCAGCGTCGACCTCGCACTCCGGCCATGAAAGCACCTATCGTGTCAGGTTACGTAAGGCGAGATGACCATGCAAACGACGGTGACCGAAAGCAACACCGCGGCGATCCGTTGCGACATCACGGGCGATTTGCGCATGCCGACCTGTACGCCAGCGGCCACGATCGCGCAAAGCGCCCCGATCGCCAGAGTATCCGCCATCGGCCCGTGGGCGCCACGGATCACCGTGCCCCAGAGCGCCGCGCCGGCAGCGATCGTTAGGACCGCCGCGGACATTTGCGCGCGAAATAGCTCCGGTGTGATCCTGTGCGCCGGCGAGGTATGGGTCAGCGCAAGAGTCGACCCCGCCCAGAACACCCCGGACAGCGCATGCAGCGAGATCAGGGCCATGAGCAGCCAGTGCACGGGTTGTGTCTTTCACGGCCTGCGGCCGAACTCCGACGGGGTCGAAGCCGCCCCGCGGGCATTATACTCCGGATCAGTAGCCGACCGCCCGCGCCGCCTCGGTGCGCGGATCACTCGCCCCGAGGCGCTCGCCGGTGACGGGGTCGACCTCGATGCACTCGGCATCGCCATGGTCCCCTGAGGCGAGGTGATAGCCGTGGGCCGCAAGGAGCTGCAGCGTATCGGGCGAGAAGCGGTCCGGCTCCATGAAGAGCTCGTCCGGCATCCACTGCTGGTGGAAACGCGGCGCCGCGACCGCCTGTTGGATGTTGAGACCGTAGTCGGCGACATCGATCAGGACATTGGCCACCGTCGTGACGATCGTCGGACCGCCGGGGCTCCCGAGAACCAGCCAGAGCTTGCCGTCCTTCAGCACGATGGTCGGAGTCATGGTGGAGAGCGGCCGCTTGCCGGGACCGACGGCGTTCGCCGACCCCTGCAGCACACCGAACATGTTGGGCACGCCCACCTTGGCGGCAAAGTCATCCATCTCATCATTGAGCAGGAACCCGAGACGTCCCGCCGTCACGCCGGAGCCGTACCAGGCGTTGAGCGTGGTGGTCTCGGAAACCGCATCGCCGGCCGCATCCACCACGGAATAGTGCGTGGTCTGACGCGACTGCGGCCCCGGGTCGAGGACCGGGTGCGCCGCGGCGTAGCGCGTAAGCTGCGGAAGGATGGCGGGCCGCTGTAGCGGCAGCGAGGGACTGGCATCCTCGGGCAGGATGGAGTTGCGCCAGGCCGTGGCGTAGCGTTTATCGAGGAGCAGCATCATCGGAGAGTCTGTGTACGCCGGGTCGCCCAGAAACTCCGCACGATCGAAGAAGGCGCGGCGGTAGGCCTCGGTGATCAGGTGGATCGAGGCGGCCGAGTCGAGCCCCGTGCTCTTCAGGTCGTAGCCCTCGAGGATGTTCAGCAGCTCGATGAGGACGATACCGCCCGAGGAAGGCGGAGGCGCGCTGATGATAGTGAGGCCCCGGTAGGTTCCCGTGACCGGCTTGCGATCGAGCACGCGGTAGTCGGCGAGATCTTTCGCGGTGATGAGACCGCCGCCCTTCTGGATGAAATCGGCGAGCTGCCGCGCCATCGCTCCGCTGTAGAAGGTGTCCGGGTCGCGCTCGATGAGCTCGAGCGTGCGCGCCAGCTCCGGCTGCCTGAAGACATCGCCCTCGTGCCAGCCCTTGCCGTCATTCTGAAAGATGCGCCGCGAATCCGGAAACTCCGCGAGGCGCGAGGCGCGATCCAGCAGGCGCGCATCGCTGAAGCCCAGCGTGTAGCCTTCGCGCGCGAGCCGGATGGCCGGTGCCATTACGCGCGCGAGCCCGAGCTTGCCGAAATGCTTCTCCGCATACACCATGCCCTTCACCGAGCCCGGCACACCGATCGCTTTGTAGCCCACCGTACTCAAGTCCGGGATCACGTTTCCGGAGGCATCCTGGTACATCGTCGCGGTGGCCTTGCCCGGCGCGGCCTCGCGAAAGTCGATGAAGTGGGTAGCCCCGTCGTGCAAGCGGATCAGCATGAAGCCGCCGCCGCCCAGATTGCCGGCCTGAGGATGCACCACGGCCAGCGTAAATCCCGTCGCCACTGCAGCATCGATCGCGTTGCCGCCCTCTTTCATGATCTCGACGCCGGCCGCCGAGGCCAGCGCGTTGCTGCTCGCCACCATGCCGTGTGCCGCGTGCACCGGCGCGAACTCGCCGCCGGCGGGCAGGCGCGGCGCGCCGAGCGCCTGCGGAGCCGGAGCGGCGGCGATGAGAATCAACAGGGCAGGAATCGCAGATCGTGCCTTCATTGCGCACCTTCGGATCGCATCGAGTACGGTAATGACCACACGCGCGCAATGCCTGCGTGGCGCGGCCGGCAGCAGTATAGGGCTTTCGGTCGCCTTTCAGGCACGCGGTCCCGCTCGATGCAGGCGCTGAAACGGCCGCGGCCCAGGGACCGACCCTGGGCCGCGACACTCCTTTTTGCCTTGATGAAGGAGGACTTCAGTCTCGGATGCCGGGCGCCTCCGGCGAGATGGAGACGAAGATGGGTTTCAGGCCCGCCGGCGTCGGGCTGTTGGGGACAGCGCTCAGTGCGCCCGTAGTCTGGTTGATCGAAAATCCCGATATGTTCGCAGTCCCCTCATTGGCTGTGTAGCCGAACTTGCCGCTCGGATCGATCGTGATGAACTGTGGGAGGCTGCCGGCGCCGGTGCTGAACGGGCTCCCGGTCACCGCCGTGAGCGCGCCAGTCGTCTTACTGATCGAGTATCCATACACCTCCGCGCCGGCGGAGCTCGCCACATAGGCGTACGCGACTGCCGGGTCGATTGCCAGGTACACGGGCTTGACACCCGCAGGGATACTGTTCTTTGTTCCAAGTGTTCCGTCGGCTTTGATGGGAAACCAATCGACGGCGCCGGGGGTCGATCCGTTGGCGACGGGGGCGTACAGGTATGTGCCGGCCGCATTGATGGTCAGATCCTGAGGATGCTCATCCGTTGCAAAGGTTGGAGTCGCCAGCGGCGTGAGCGCGCCGGTCGTGGCATTCACCGAGTAGGCCGAGATCGAATCTTCACCCGAGTTGGACACATAAGCGAACTTGCCGTCCGGTGTGAATGCGATCCAGCTCGGTTTCATTCCCGCGGCAAAGCCAGTGGCCGAAATCGCAGTCAGGGAGCCGTCGCTTCCAATCGAGTATCCGAAAACGCTATTGGGGGCGGTGCCAGTGGTGCCCTGGTCCATGACGTAGAGGAATTTGCCGTCCGGGCTGAATGCCGGAATTGCGCCCGCCTGCGCACCGGCACTGTAGGGGCTGCGCGGCAGGGGCGTGAGCGCGCCGGATGTCGCATTGATTGAAAACCCCGCGACCTGGCCATCGCCGGCGCTAGCGAGATAGAGATGCGCGCTCTGCGCATCGACGGCAATATCCGGAAAAGGCGATCCCGTCGCGAACCCGGTGTTGAACGGGCCGCCGGCGACCGGGCTGAGCTTTCCCGAAGTCTGATCAATGGTGAAGGCGTAAATCTGCTTCCCGTCATTGCTTGCAGAGAACGCGAACTTGCCGTTCGGCGCCAGTGATACAGCGGCCGGCGTCGTGCCATCCGCCACCGCAGGCCCGACCGACGTGAGCTTGCCCGTGCTCGGGTCGATTGTGTAACCGGAGATTGTGCTGTCGCCATTGTTCGCCGTGTACGCGAACTTGCCGACTGACGCCGCCACGGCGCTGCAGCTGACCGCAACGTTGGTCACGTTGGCGCTGGCCGTCGTACCTGTGCCACTGGTCACCGTGCAGATCTGACCGCTCGGCTGCGTGGACACCGTGACCGTGTAGTTGGTGCCGCTGGCCAACGAGGTCACGAATTGGAACGCACCGTTCTTGGAGACGGGAAGATCGTCGGCCCCGTTGTCCTGCAGCACGAGTCCGGTCCCGGTGAGACCCGAGACCGAGCCGCCAATCGTCACGTTCGAGGCCGTGCTCGTACAGGTGACGGTGACATTGGTCACATTCGCACTGGCCGTGCCAGTGGCGTTCGTCGCCGTGCAGCTCTGCCCGGACGGCTGCGTCTTGACTGCAACACTGTAGGCAGCTCCCGAATTGACCTTCGTGGCAAAGGTGAATGGCCCGTTTGCGGCCACCGACAGGTTGTCACCGCCGTTATCCTGGAGGACGAGGCCCGTTCCCGTGAGCCCGGTGACGGAGCCGCCGATCGTGTACTGCGCGGGGGGTGGCGGCGGACTGCCCGATTGCGAGGGCGCCGAGCTCGATCCTCCGCCGCAGGCCGTGAGCGCCAGAGCGGCAACCGCCGCCGCACCGATGCCAACTCGCGCACGGATGCTCCGCCCCTCAGCGGCAACTCTTACATGACTCTGGCAAATTTCCTTCGGAGAAACGCTGACGCCACATGCGGGCGTACGCAGTCCGCACTCAAGGATTTTCATGACAAGGGGCCTCGCAACTGTTGATTGTCATCCCCCACCCCACCGGCTCGGTAACCGGCAGAGATGGGACGCTCGATTGCCTTTTTCAGGGAAGGCTTTGACGTCTGCTCAGCACGAAGCGTGCCGAGCTGGGGCTCGAGGCGAGGGCGGACTCCTGAGGCGGGAGCTTTGCCGCGGGTCAATGCGCGGGAATCGGTGCGCCGCTGCCGATCGGACACGAGATTCCCGTGCCCTGCAGACCGCAATAACCGTCCGGGTTTTTTGCGAGGTATTGCTGGTGATAGTCCTCGGCATAGTAGAACTGCGGCGCGTGGTGAATTTCGGTCGTGATCGCGCCGATGCCGCCGGCGGTGAGCCGGGCCTGATAGGCGCGTCGGGATTCCTCCGCCGCCTGTTCCTGTTCGGCGTCGGCCACATAAATGGCGGACCGATATTGGCTGCCGACATCGTTCTGCTGCCGCATGCCCTGCGTGGGATCATGCGATTCCCAGAACGCCTTGAGCAGGTCCTCGTAGTCGATCTTTTCCGGGTCGTAGATGACGCGGATCACTTCCGCGTGACCGGTCAGCCCGGTGCAGACTTCCTCGTAAGTTGGATTTGGCGTGAAGCCGCCGGCGTAGCCGGCCGCTGTGGAGTACACCCCGGGGAGTTGCCAGAAGAGCCGCTCGGCACCCCAGAAGCAGCCGAGGGCGAACACTGCCTCGCGCAAACCCGAAGGAAACGGCGGAATGATGCGATGTCCGTTGACGTAATGCGTCTGCGGCACATCGAGCGGCGTGCTGCGGCCAGGCAGTGCTTCCCCAGCGGCGGGCATCGTGGTCTTCTTGCGAAGGAGGGCCATGGCGAAGATCTCCTGCGGCGGCAATGGTCCCAGTGTGGGGACCCCGGGGAAGCAACTCAAGCGCTGCGGACCCGCGTCCTTGCACCCCGCCGGCCCCCACCTTAAGCTTGCCGCCCCTATGGGTATCAGCCAGTCACAGAACCTCAGGGCACCGGTGATCGAGAAGCAGCGCCCCTTTGGCGTGCGCGTCAGCCTTCCGCCGGGAGACCCGTTCCGGAAGATCCTCGGTCCCGAGTGGCACCGCATTCATTGGTACCCCACTCCCGACGAGCGTGACGCCGCGCTCGCAGACATGAGCCGCCGGCACCCGTACTCGCGCGCCGGCGACAGGCCCTCGCTCGTCTTCGACAAGATCGAAAACCTGGCCGAGAGCCGAGGACTCTAGATCCATTGATGCAAATCGCTCCCAGCGAGGTGCTCGGCCCCATCCCTGCGCCGAGCCCTGCGGGCCGGCATCTGCTGTCCCCAATCGCTCCTCCGATCTGTCCGCGGCCAGCCCTGTGACTTTTCGATCCCCGCGGCCGAGGGAGCGGTCCAGGGGCCGCTCTGTGACGTGCTTTTGAGCTGACTCGCTAGAAAGTTCTGCCGAGAAACAGGTAGAACGCCTGGTTTCCGTGATCGTCGAAGCCGCTCCCCAGGTAGACCGGCCCGAGGAACGTATCCAGACCCAGGAAGAGGCTCGCGTCCTTGTGCAGATTGTCGAATCTGGCGTCGCTCATGTTCTGCCACACATTGCCCGCCTCGAGTGATGCCCCCAGGTAGACCGGCACATCGAGATAGCCCGGTCCGCCCCGACCGATCTGCCGATAGAACAACAGCCGCCCGATGCCGAAGTGCGGGCCGTAGAGCGAGTACTGCCGCAGGCCCGACAGGTCGAGGAATCCGCCGAGCGGGAACTCCATCCGCAGGTCGGTGACGCGATTCAACGTATCGCCGCCTGACAGCGACAGCGCCACGGTATTGCGCTCGCCCCAGGTGTGCGCTGCGAGAAAGTCGAACGCCACCTGATTCGAGTTCGGCGCGCCGCCGACCACGTTTCTCACAGCGCTCCACTGCAGGTCCGCCTGCTCGCCGAAGTGCGGAAAGTTGACGTCATCCAGAGTGTCGTAGGCTAAACGCACGAAGTACGTTCTGTTGCCGAAGATCTGAAACGGCGGAAAGACCAGGCGCGGATCGTTGGGGTCGCCGATGGTGAGGCGCGAGTGCCCCTCCTCCCGGTATATACCCGTGCGGATCTCGCCCCAGTTGCCGAACTGCTTGCCGAGGTCGAGCCCATAGTCGAACGTGTGCACGCGGTACTGGGCACGCTCGCTCTGCCCCTGGAGGAACGGCAGGTTGCTAGACTGGTCCGAGATGTGCGGCATGACGAACCAGCCGGAGAACTGCGAGAACGGCAGGAACACCTCGGTCGACAACAGCTCGGTCTGTCCGATCTTCGCATCCGTCACCCACTCCCCGCCCGTGCGAGTGATGTCTGACATCACGTAACGCATCGCCGCATCGTAGCTGGAGTCGCCTTCGAAGTCGTCCTGCAGGCTGAGGCCGAAGCGCACATAGTTGGGCCCGATGGAGTTGCCGCGGGCGTCGACGAGAAGGCCGTACTCGTCATCGTGCCGCACGACACGATAGTCCAGGGTATCGAGTCCCCCCTCGCCATAGAGTGTCGTAATGCGCCGGCCAACCGCATCGGGGTCGAGACGCTTGCCGACCATGTCCTTGAACAGCTTCTCGATCGACTGTGAATTCCCCTCCGAGCCCGTCTGTACCTTGACGAAGTCGATCCGCGGCGGCGGCAGGCGCGGCGCTTGGCGCCCCTCCTGGTAAACCGCGTACTGCTGGGGATCGACTGCGAGCGCAGCGAGGCGGTCACGCATCTTCCAGGCGGCGGCGGCGCCTACGCCGAGCAGGCGGTTGACGTTGCCGAAGTCGAAGGAAGAGGTATCGCCGAGCGGCGGCGTGATCAGGATGTCATGGGGCTTCAGATGCGCGAGCTCCTGCTGCGACTTACGCCGCATCAGAATCGCCAGCATCTGGTTCGAGATCGCCGTGACGCTGTTCAGCCTGTTGCGCGGCTGCAGCGGAAAGCCGACATCCACGACGATCACCAAGTCGACGCCCATGGCGCGCGCCACATCCACCGGCACGTTGTCGGAGATCCCGCCGTCGATCAGCATGCGGCCGCCGCGCTCCACGGGAGCAAACACGCCGGGCGCGGACAGGCTGGCGCGCATTGCGCTGGTGAGATCGCCGGACCCGATGACGACTTCCTGCCCGGTCTCGAGGTCGGTCGCCACTGCCCGAAACGGCGTCGGCAGGTCATCGAAGCTGGTAGTGCGGGCGACGGGCAGCGTCAGCCGGCGCAGCACCTCCATGAGGCTCTGCCCTTCGATCAGCCCCATCGGCAGCGCGGGCCGGCCGCCCTTGATGCCGATCGGAAACTTGACCAGGAAGTTCTCGTCCTCCTGCTTGCGCCGCAAGGTCAGGTCCTCGCGCGGCGGCCGGTCGCGGAACGCCTCCTGCCAATTGATGGAGCGCAGCGTGGCCTCGATCTGCTCCGGCGAAAGGCCGCTGGCGTAGAGGCCACCGACCACGGCCCCCATGCTGGTGCCAGCGATGGCATCGATCGGCACGTGCAGCTTCTCCAGCACTTTGAGCACACCGACGTGCGCCATGCCGCGCGCGCCACCGCCCGAGAGCACGAGTCCGATCCGCAGGCGGTGCGGCGCGGCTGCGGCGGCAGAAGGCTGCTGCGCCATTGCAGCCATGCCGCACGCGAGCCCAAGAAAGGCCAAGGCGAGCCGCGCCCCGGGAACCGCTGAGCGGCCCGGAAGAAGGCAATGGAAAGGGCTGCGCACTCCGCGGCGGCGCCCGACCGAACGTGACCACCCCATGACGCCGAGCATATCGCATCGAGCAGCCGGCAAGGCCCGCGCAAAGCGCGGCGACGGCCGTGGCCGCCGGATGCGTTACGATTACCGAATGGGAATCTTCTACCTCCTACTGCCCTATATCCTTCAGGGGACGGCAATCGTCCACTGCATTAAGACCGGCCGCAATTGGCTCTGGATCTGGGTGCTCATTTGGCCGGGGATCGGCCTGATCGCCGCTCTTGCCTACGTGGCGATCGAAATCCTGCCCGATCTCTTCCGCAGCAGCACCGCGCAGCGCACCGCCCGCGGATTCAAGCGCGCCGTCGATCCCTTCGCCGACCTGCGCCGCTTCGAGAACGAAGCGCGAGTCGCCGGTAATGTCGCCGCGCGGCAACGCTTCGCCGAGGAGCTCGTGCGTCACGGGCGCTACGAAGAAGCGATCGAGCAGTACCGGCAGGCGCTCACCGGACTTTACGTGCACGATCCCAACCTGATGCTGGGCCTCGCCCGCGCGCAGTTCGGCAGCGGCGCCGCGGCTGCGGCCCGCGGCAACCTGGAGGAGCTCCAACGACACAATCCGGACTTCCGCTCGCCGGAGGCACAGCTTCTCTACGCGCGCGCGCTCGAGAGCGAAGGCAGCTCGGCGAAGGCGTTGGATCAGTACCGCTTGCTGGCCAACTCCTATCCCGGCGCGGAGGCAGCGGTCAGGTACGCGCAGCTCCTCGACACGCAGGGGCAGCGGGATGAAGCCCGACGAGTGGCGCGCGAGCTGCTCGAGCAGGCACGGATCGCACCGGGTCACTACCGGCGGGCGCAACGCGCCTGGCTCGACGCCGCGGCGAGACTGGCGGGCTGATCGATTCGGGCGCCGCTCGAAAGCGAATCGATCAGCGGCCCAAGGCCGCTCCCTGGGCCGCGAGGCTGGCCGCGCACAAGATCGCAGGAGCGATTCGCTCCAATCAATCAGTGTAGCTTCTGGCCGGGCCCCGGCCCTGGCCGCGTGCGCGGGACCTCGTAGCTCGGGATCTGCTGCGTGATGCAGTGGATACCGCCGCCGCCGAGGAGGATCTCGCGCGCGGGGATGCCGACGATCAGCCGGTTGGGGCAGGCCCGCCGCAGTACCGCGGCGGCCTGCTCGTCCGTGCGCGGATCGAGCAGCGGCATGATGATGCCGCCGTTGGCGAAGTAGAAGTTCACATAGCTCGCCGCCAGCCGGTCGCCCGCATGGCGGCGCTTCATCGACTCGCTCGGCACCAGTCCGCGCGCCTCTTCCGCGGTCATGTAGAGCGGGCCCGGCATCGGGACCTTGAAGACCTCTAGACGCCGACCTTGCGCGTCACGCGTGTCGTTCAGACGCTCCCAGGCATCGAGTGAGATCGCATACTGCGGATCGCGCTTATCGTCCGTCCAGGTGAGGCACACCTTGCCGGGTCCCGCGAAGCAGGCCAGGTTGTCGACGTGCCCGCTGGTCTCGTCGTGGAACACGCCTTGGCCCAGCCAGATGAACTGATGGACGCCGAGATATTGCCGCAGCACCGCTTCCGCCTGCTCGCGGGTCATGCCCGGATTGCGGTTGGGATTGAGCACGCACTCTTCAGTGAGGAGCACCGTGCCCTGGCCGTCCACGTGAATCGCGCCCCCCTCGAGAACGATGGGCGCCGCGTAGCGGTCCCGCATCTCCCGGCCGAAGGCGTCCGAGGAAATCTCGCGGGGAACGGTCAGATCACGAGTGTAGGGCGTGTAGAGACCGCCCCAGGCGTTGAACCGCCACGTCACGCTGCGCAGCGTGTCCGGCAATTCCGAGACCAGGAACGTAGGCCCGATGTCCCGCACCCAGATGTCGTCATATTCGATGCTCGCGGCCTGCACTCCCGCGGGCGTGATCTCTCTCACTTCCTGGAAGTGCTCCGGGCTGACGCCGAGATTCACCGTCTCGAAGTGCCGCAGGGCGGTAGCAACCTTGAGGACGGCCTCCTGCGCGGGACGTGCGCCATCGCGCCAGTTGTCGGTGCGCTCGGGCCAGAGGAGCCACGTGGCTTCGTGCGGCCCGAACTCCGCGGGCATCCAGTAGCCTTCCGCGACGGGTGTCTTCTCCCGCAGGTCGAAAGTCGCCTGATCCACGTTTTCCCAGTACTCTTCGCCGAGCAAATCTTCTTCTTCGGGAGTCATAAGTTCTCCGGCGCGGGGCGTAGCTTGCTGTGTTTGTACCCGTACAGTGCGTAGATGGCGAAGCCGAGGGCGGTCCAAAGGACGAGCCGGATCCACGTGGCATTGGAAAGAAAATAGGTCGTGCCGGCGCACACGATCGTCCCCAGCGGGCATAGTAGCCACGCCGCCGGGACCCGGAACGGACGACGAACATCCGGGCGGGTGAAGCGCATCACCAACACCCCGATGCACACCACCGCAAAGGCCAGCAGGATCCCGATGGAAATCAGGTCTGCCAGTACATCGAGCGGAAACACCCCGGCGATCAGCGCCGCGCCGACGCCCGTGACTACGGTCGACACGTGCGGCGTCTTGAAGCGGGGATGACAGCGGCTCATCGCGGGCGGCAATAGGCCGTCATCGGCCATGGAGAGCAGGATGCGCGGCTGCCCGAGGAGGGAAGTCAGGATCACCGAGGTCATGCCGGCGATGATGCCGATCTTCAGAAGCACTCCGAGCCACGCGAGCGCCGGGTGCGCATCGAGCGCCACGGCGACCGGCTCGGCATTATTGAGCTTGAAATACGGCACCATGCCCGTGATCGAGGCCGCCATCGCCACGTACAGCACCGTCGAAACCACCAGCGTACCGATGATCCCGATCGGCAGGTCGCGTTGGGGGTTGCGCGCCTCGAGCGCCGTGGTCGACGCCGTATCAAACCCTACGTAAGAGAAAAAGATGATCGCGGCGCCCTGCATCACCCCCGTCCAGCCGAAGTGGCCGAAAGTGCCTGTGTTGGGCGGGATATACGGATGCCAGTTGCCGGGGTTGATGAACTTCAGCCCCGCCACCACGAAGATCACGATGACCCCGACCTTCACGGCCACCATGAGGTTGGTGGCAGTGGCCGTCTCCCTGATACCGACATAGCAGAACCAGCTCATTGCCGCGATGATGAGCACCGCGGGCAGATTGAACAGGGCGCCCGTCGCGACCAGGTGACCGCTCGCATTCTCCTGCAACGGCGCGTTGACCAGGATCGCCGGCAGGTGGATGTGCGCCTCGGCGAGAAGGTTGACCACGTACGCCGACCAGCTCACCGCCACCGCCGAAGCCGATATGCCGTACTCGAGCAGCAGATTCCAGCCGATGAACCAAGCGATTGCCTCGCCCAGAGTAGCGTATGTATAGCTGTAGGCGCTGCCTGGCACCGGCAGGAAGGCCGCGAACTCGGCATAGCAAAGTGCCGCGAGCGTGCTGCCAAAAGCGGCGATGAGGAGGGATAGCGTGATGGCCGGTCCCGACTGGTTGGCCGCCACGGTGCCAGTGAGCACGAAAACGCCGGTGCCGACGGTGGCACCAATGCCGATCGACATGAGCGACCACGCGCTCAGGGCCTGCTTGAGGCGCTCCGCCCCGGCGCACTCGCGCGCCTGCACGGGCCGGACGGCGAGAATATTGCGTAGCAGGGATCGCTTGGCCACCGGCTGCGGGTCGCCGCTTTCGGTCGCGTTGTACATTGGCGCAAGTTTCGCACAATCGTCCGGGTCGCGCATGAGCGCTGCCGGGGCCCTACCGCCACGGATGGCCAGCGGCCCCGGCCCACAACATCACCTGTGATAGCATTTCGGGCCCCGCCGTGGCGCCTCGAGGCCTCGAGCTCCCGGCGGACTGGCAGTTCCCCGCGAGGAGTCCACGTAATGTCCACGGCTGTGCCCCTGAAGCTTACGCCGCCCGCCCAAGGGGCCAAGATCACCCTGCGTGACGGCAAGCTCGTCGTCCCCGAGAACCCCATCATCCCCTTCATCGAGGGTGACGGCACCGGTCCGGACATCTGGCGCGCGAGCGTGCGCGTGATGGACGCCGCGGTACAGAAGGCCTACGGCGGCCGCCGTACGATCCACTGGATGGAGGTGTTCGCCGGCGAGAAATCAAACCGCCAGTTCAACAGCTGGCTGCCCGATGAGACCGTGACGGCTTGCCGCGACTACCTGGTCTCGATCAAGGGTCCGCTCACCACCCCGGTCGGGGGCGGCATCCGCTCGCTCAACGTGGCCCTGCGCCAGCTCCTCGACCTTTACGTCTGCCTGCGGCCGGTGCGCTGGTTCAAGGGCGTGCCCTCCCCGGTGAAGCACCCCGAGAAAGTGGACATGGTGATCTTCCGCGAGAACACCGAAGACATCTACGCCGGCATCGAGTTCGAGGCGGGGTCGGAGGAGAACCGGAAATTCCTCGAGCTCTTCAAGCAGCATTTCCCCAAGGCGTACGGCAAGATCCGTTTCCCGGCGAGCTCCGGCATCGGCATCAAACCGGTGTCGAAGGACGGCTCGGAGCGTCTGATCCGCTCGGCCATCCAGTACGCCGTCGCCAACAGGCGCCGCAGCCTCACGCTGGTCCACAAGGGCAACATTCAGAAGTTCACCGAGGGCGCGTTCCGCAACTGGGGCTATCAGCTCGCCGAGCGGGAGTTCCCCGCCGCCACCTACACCTGGGAGCAGTGGGAGCGCGCCAAGGCCACCTCGGGTGAGAAAGCGGCGAACGCAGAGATGGACGAGGCGAAGCGCGCCGGCAGGATCATCATCAAGGACGCGATCGCCGACATCACCCTGCAGCAGGTGCTGACCCGGCCCGATGAGTTCGACGTCATCGCCACCCTGAACCTGAATGGCGACTACCTCTCCGACGCCCTCGCCGCCCAGGTCGGCGGCATCGGCATCGCCCCCGGCGGCAACATCAACTACATGACCGGCCACGCGGTCTTCGAGGCCACTCACGGCACCGCCCCGAAGTACGCCAACCTGGACAAGGTCAACCCCGGCTCGGTCATCCTCTCCGGCGAGATGATGTTCCGCTACATGGGCTGGACCGAGGCCGCCGACGCCATCATCCGCGCCATGGACAAGACCATCGGCCAGAAGACCGTGACATACGATTTCGCGCGGCTGATGGAAGGTGCCACCGAAGTCGCGACCTCCGCCTTCGGCGATGCCCTGATCAGGAACATGTAACAGGTCCGAGGCAACGCGCCGTGGAGACGAGTCCGGTGACCATCCTGGAATGGGCACGCAAGGTGCGGGCAATCGCTCAGAACGGGCTCGCCTTCACCCAGGACCCATTCGACCGTGAGCGCTACACGCAGCTCGCGGAGCTGGTCGCCTCCATCCTCTCCCTGGAGCTCGACATCCCGGTCGCGCAGGCGAAAGGATTCTGGCAAGGCGAGGAAGGCTACGCCACACCGAAGGTCGATGTGCGTGGCGGAATTTTCGAGGACGGCCGCGTGCTGCTCGTGCGCGAGCGCTCGGACGGCAAGTGGACGCTCCCCGGCGGCTGGGTCGACATCAACGACTCCCCCTCCGGCGCCGTGGTGCGCGAGATCTTCGAAGAATCGGGCTACCGGGCCCGGGCGATGAAGCTCGCCGCGCTGGTCGACAAGCTCCGTCACCCGCATCCGCCCGGCATCCATCACATCTACAAGCTGTTCTTCCTCTGCGAGCGTGTCGGCGGGACGCCGACCGTGAGCAGCGAGACCGACGCCGTGCAGTTCTTTCCGGTGCAAGCGCTCCCGGAGCTCTCCACCGGGCGCGTTCTCGCCTCGCAGATCGAGCAGTTATACCAACATCAGCTGCACCCGGAGCTGCCGACATACTTTGACTGACACCGAGCGACTGGCCGCCCGCCGGATCGCCGGCGCCTTCACCGAATACAACGCAGAATTCCGGGCGATCACGCGGCGTGCGCCCGAGCGTTTCGATGCGCGCGACTGGAAAGGCGGCCAGCGCGACGCGGTCGCGCGCATCGAGCTCTACGACGGCTTCGTCGCGCGCGCCGTGGCGGAGCTCATGGCGATGCTCGGCGGCGAGGCGCAGAACCGGCAGCTGTGGACGCGTATTCGCGCCGACTTCGCCGAGCGCATCGCCGGCGTGCCCGATGCGGAATTCATCAAGACCTTCTTCAGCTCCATCAGCCGGCGGCTCTTCGGCACGGTGGGCGTCGCTCCGGACATCGAGTTCGTCGCGACCGACCTCGATCCGCTCGCCCACGTGACCTCCACGGTCACCACCAATACCTACGTCAATCACGGCTCGCTCGCTCTCCTCTTCGAGGACCTGCTCGGGGACGTGCGCTTCCATACCCCGTGGAAGGATCTGGACAACAGCATCCGCCACGTGACCACCGAAGTGCGGGCGCATCTCGCGGCCCGCGGCGAGCAGCGGGCGGTACAGCGGGTCGAGGTGATCCGCCCCGTGTTCTATCAGATATCCCGCGCCTATATCGTCGGGCGGCTGATGGGCCGCAACTTCCTCGTGCCGCTCGTCATAGCGCTCAAGAACTCCGATGGCGGGATGCTGGTGGATGCGGTGATGCTCGCGGAAGGCGATGTCAGCATCGTCTTCAGCTTTTCCCGCTCGTACTTCCACGCTGACCTCGAGCACGTGGCGGAGGCGGTGGTCTTTCTCAAGTCCCTGGTGCCGAAGAAGCCCGTCAGCGAGCTCTTCACGGTGCTGGGGCGCGCCAGGCAGGGCAAGACGGAGCGCTACCGGGAGATCATGCATCATCTCGCCGGAACGCCGGATCGCTTCGTCCATGCTCCGGGAGACCGGGGTCTCGTCATGGTGTGCTTCACGCTGCCTTCCTTCGACGTGGTCTTCAAGGTGATCCGCGATCGCTTTCCGTATCCGAAGAGCGTGCTGCGCGAGGAGGTCCTGGCGAAATACCAGCTGGTCTTCCGTCACGACCGCGCCGGCCGGCTGGTCGATGCGCAGGAGTTTCGCCGGCTGCGCTTCCCGCAGGCGCTCTTCGCCCCGGAGCTGCTGGCGGAGCTGCTGGCCGAAGCCGCGCTCACGGTGCGCCAGGCTGGAGAGCACCTGGTCTTCGATCACATGTACATCGAGCGGCGCATGACTCCGCTCAACCTCTACCTGCGCGCCGCCTCACCGGCCGCGGCCGAGCAGGCGGCGCTCGACTACGGGCAGTGCATCCGCGACCTCGCCCATACCAACATCTTTCCGGGCGATCTGCTGCTGAAGAATTTCGGCGTCACGCGCCATGGGCGCGTGATCTTCTATGACTACGATGAGCTTTGCCTGGTGACGGACTGCCATTTTCGCGACCTGCCACAACCCGCCCATCCCGAGGATGAGATGCGCGGCGAGCCCTGGTTCTACGTCGGCGAGCACGATGTCTTTCCGGAGACCTTCGTCAATTTCGTGGCCTTCGACGCCGCGCAGCGCGCCGCATTGCTGCGCACGCACGGGGAGATCTTCACCGCGAGATTCTGGCAGCAGGTGCAGCGGCGCCTGTTGGAAGGCGAGGTGCTCGAGGTCCTGCCCTATCACCCGCACCGGGTGCGGGTGGTGGGCGGCTAGCCGGAAAAAAGTCATGAGCCGCCTCCTCGTCGTCTTCGGCACCGTTCTCATCGTGCTCGGGCTCCTATGGCCCTGGGTACGGCGGCTGCCGCTCTTTCACCTGCCGGGCGACATCGTCATCGACCGGCCGCATTTCAAGTTCTTCTTTCCGCTCACGACGATGCTGATCGTCAGCCTCGTCCTTTCGGTGCTGGCCTGGATCTTCAGGCGTTGAGCGCCTGAGTCACATCCGCGACCAGGTCGTCGATGTCCTCGAGCCCGATCGACAGGCGGACAGTCCCCTCGGTTATGCCCGAGATGACCTGCTGGTCGGTGGTGAGGTCGCGCCCGCCCATCATTTGCGCGGTGACCACCAGAGACTCCGTGGAACCGAGGCTCGCCGCCATGGCGAAAAGCTGCAGCGCATCGGCGAACCGGCCGGTCTGCTCGAGCCCGCCCTTGAGGTCGAAGCTCACGATGGTGCCGAAGTCCTTCATCTGCGCACGCGCCAGGGCATGCTGCGGATGCGCAGGCAACCCCGGGTAGTGCACGCGCGCCACTGCCTGGTGGGATGCGAGCAGCTCCGCGATGCGCTGTGCGCTCGCCGACTGCGCCGCGTAGCGGACGAAGTAGGTCTTGAGACCTCTGAGGATGAGATACGCCGCATGCGGATCGAGCGTCCCGCCAATCATCCCGAAATCCGTGCGCATCGAGCGGATCAGTTCGCTGCGTGCTATGACCGCGCCACCGAGCACGTCACCCGCGCCGGAAGCGTATTTGGTCAGGCTGTGAACGAACACGTCGATCTCGTATTCCCCGTGTTGATGCAAGCCCGCGAAGGTATTGTCCATCCCGACGAGCGCGCCTGCGGCTTTTGCGAGACGGGTGATCGCCGCGATGTCAGCCACCTTGGTTACCGGGTTGGTCGGGCTCTCGAACCACACCAGGCGGGTCGGATGCGCCGCCAGCGCGCGCTCGATACCGGCGGTGTCCTCGATCGACAGCATCGTATGCGTCACCCCGAAGCGACCGAGCAGCCGGCGGATGAGATAACGCGTCGGGTTGTAGGTCTCGACGAAGCAGAGGATGTGGTCCCCCTGCTTGGTGAGCGCGAGCAGCGTTTGCGCGACCGCCCCGACGCCCGTTGCGGTGACCAGGCATTCGTCACGGCCCTGCACCTCCGCGAGGAGGAGCTCGAGCTGGCGCGTCGTGGGGTTCGAGGCGCGGGTATAGAAAAACCCGGGCCGCTCGCCGCGCAGGTAGCGCTCGGTCTCTGCCAGCGTGTCGAATTCGAACTTGACGCTCTGATAGATCGGGGCCACCACCGGGTGATTGTCGGCAGCGAGCTCGACCGGCGGCGGATGATTGACGCGGGTGGATTTCTTCACGCTCCCGCCCGGCTCAATTGTGCGGCGAAGTCGGCGAGACGCGCCGCTGCCTCATCCAGGGTGTCATCCCGCTTGGCAATGCAGAGCCGCACGACCGAGAGCTTCGGGGGCTCGGCATAGAACGGCGCGAGCGGAATCGTGGCGACGCGCGCCTCCGTCAACGCGCGCTCCGCGAACTCCAGATCACCGGGGGGCAGCAGGCGCCCAAAGTCGAGCAGCTGAAAGAAGGTTCCTTGGGCCGGCGGCAGCACGAACCCGGAGCCGGCGAGCGCCGCGCGCAGGCGGTCGCGCTTCGCCTGGAAGAAGGCGGCCAGCTCCCGTCCGGTCTGCGGCCTCTCCGCCAGATAGGCTGCGATGGCATGCTGCAGGGGGTTCGCGATGCTGAAGGTGTTGAATTGATGCACCTTGCGCAGCTCGCTCGTGAGCGCGGGCGCGGCGACGCAGTAGCCGACGCGCAGCCCCGTGGCATGCAATGTCTTGCCGAAGGAAAAGACCGCGAAGCTCTTCGGCCGCAACTCCGGGTGTGAGAGCACGGACGCGTGCACCCGCCCATCGAAGAGAACGTGCTCGTAGACCTCATCGGAAAGCACGCAGATATCACGCCCCCTGATGATCGCGGCCAACGCATCGAGGTCGCCCGGGGTCGCCGCCGTGCAGGCGGGATTGTGCGGGCTATTGAACAGGATCAGCCGCGTGCGCGGCGTAACGGCGGCACGCACCCGATCCCAGTCGTAACGGAAGTCGGGAGGCAGCAACGGCAGCCGCAGGCACCGCCCGCCCGCGAGGCGCACGGCCGGCTCGTAGGAGTCGTACGCGGGATCGAATGCGATGGCCTCCTCGTCTTTCCCCACCACCGCCTGGACCGCGGAGTAGATCGCCTCCGTGGCGCCGAGGCTGACCGTGATCTGTGACTGGGGATCGAAGTCCCCGCCGTAGCTCGCGGCCAGCTTGCGCGCGATGTGCTCCCGCAGCTCGGGCACGCCTTCCATGGGGGCGTACTGGTTGTGACCCTGACGCATGGCCTCGCCCGTGAGCTCCGCGAGCCGCGGGTCGATGTCATAGTCGGGGAAGCCCTGGCCCAGATTGAGCGCCCCCAGCTCGCGTGCACGCTGCGACATGATCGTGAAGATCGTCGTGCCGACATCGGGCAGCTTGCTGCGGAAAGGTGCCACGCGAGAGCCCTACAACGTCATCGGCCCGCCGAGGCCCGCTTCTGCCGCCGCGAGCGCCGCGCCGAGAACGCCCGCCTGGTTGCCGAAATGTGCCGCACGAACCTCCGCCTCGCAGTGCAGGAGCGGCGCAAAATCCGCGAAGCGCTCGCTGATCGCGCCGCCCAGGATGAAGAGGTCGGGCCAGAGGAGTGCCTGCATGCGATCGAGATACTCGTTGACCCGATCCATCCAGGCTCGCCAGTCCAGATCGAGCGCGGCCTTGACGTGGGCCGAGGCGTACTTCTCGGAATCCATGCCCTTCAGCTCCATGTGCCCGAGCTCCGTGTTGGGAAAGAGCCGCCCGTCGACGAACAGCGCGGAGCCGATACCGGTGCCGAAGGTCAGCATGATGACCGAGCCGCTCACACCGCGGCCCGCCCCGAGACGCATCTCCGCGAGACCGGCCGCATCCGCGTCGTTCAGGAAGAGCGCGTCGCGATTGAGCGTGCGCCGGATGAGCGCCGCGCCGTCCGCGCCGATCCACGCGTGATCAACGTTAGCGGCAGTGCGGGCCCGGCCGTTCTTGACGACGGCAGGAAAGGCGAGCCCTACACCCCCAGTGGCCTCGGGTAGCCTCGCGGCGAGTGCGGCGATGGTCGGCATCATCGCCTCCGGCGACGAAGGCTGAGGCGTCGGCGCTGAAATGAGTTCACCGACGACGAGCCCGGCATCCACGTCAACCAGACCCGCCTTGATGAAGGAGCCTCCGACATCGATTCCCAGCAATTTATGAGACATAAACTTCTTTTCCGATCAAAGGTTGGCGGCGGCGGCAAGCTGCGCGTCGCGCTCGCGCCGCCTCTGTCGATGGCGCATCCACACGGTGGCGACCACCACTCCGCTCGCCACTACCGATACCATCAGGGTGGCGAGCGCGTTCACATCAGGGCTCACGCCGAGCCGCACCTTGGAGAAGATCACCATCGGCAGCGTACTCGAGCCCGGCCCTGCGACGAATTGCGAGATGACCAGGTCATCCCACGAAAGGGTGAAGGCCAGCAGCCATCCCGCCAACACGGCCGGCAGGATGAGCGGCAGCGTGATGCGCCAGAACACTTTCGCCGGGCGGGCGCCCAGGTCCTGCGCCGCCTCTTCGAGCGACTCATCGAACCCGGCCAAGCGCGACTGTACCACCACGGTGACGTACGCCATGCAGAAGGAAATATGGGCGAGCGTGATGGTGAGCGCGCCCATGCCGCGCGGCCAGCCTATGGCCTGCTCGAGGGCGACGAAGAGCAGCAGCAGCGAGAGGCCGCTGATCACTTCCGGCATGACGATGGGTGCCGTCGTCATCCCGACCAGGAGCGCGCGTCCGCGGAAAAGGCCAAAGCGCGCGAGCGCCGTGCCGGCCAGAGTGCCGAGGACGGTGGAGACGGTCGCCGCGCAGATTGCCACCCGCAGCGATAGCCACGCGGCATCCAGGACCTCTCCGTCCGAAAAGAGCACGCCGTACCACTTGAGGGTGGGCGAGTGCGCGGCGTCCCATACCGTGACCAGGCGGCTGTTATTGAAGGAGTACACGATCATCGACACGATGGGCACGTAAAGAAACGCCAACCCGAGCACGAGCGTGGTGCGGGAGAAGAGGCCCGTCCTTCTCATGCTTCCGCCTCCAACCCCTCACGCTCGAGCTGCCGCCGCTCGACCCGCTGCAGCAGCACGATGGGCACGACGAGCAGCAGGAGGATCAGGATTGCAACCCCGCTCGCCACCGGCCAATCGCGGTTGTCAAAGAACTCATCCGACAGCATGCGCCCGATCATGATCTGATCGGTACGCCCGAGCAGCGTCGGGATCACATACTCGCCGACCACCGGGATGAAGACGAGCAGCGAGCCGGCGGCGATGCCGGGCAGCGATTGCGGCAGCGTCACCCGCAGGAATATCGTGAACGGCCGCGCGCCGAGGTCGGCGGCCGCTTCGAGCAGCGCCGGATCGTGCTTCTCCAGGTTGGCGTAGAGCGGCAGGATCATGAACGGCAAGTAGGAATAGACGATGCCGACGTAAAGGGAGAAGTCCGTTTGCAGCAGGGTCACTGGGTGATGGAGCAGGCCGATCCGCAGCAATATGTTGTTGATGAGGCCATCGTTCTGCAACAGCCCGATCCACGCGTAGACGCGGAGCAGAAACGACGTCCAGAACGGCAACACGATCAGCATCAGCAGGAAGCTGCGCCACGCCTCCTCCGCGCGCGCAATGGCATACGCCATGGGGTAGCCGACAGCCAGGCAGAACAGCGTCGAGACCGCCGCCACCATGATGGAGTAGAGGTAAGAGCGCAGGTAAAGCGGATTGGTGAAGAGGTAGGCGTAGCTCGACAGGTGAATCCTGGGAACCGGCAGACCGTGAGCCCAGCTGAAGAGCGGCGCGTAGGGTGGAATGGCGAGCTGCGCTTCCGAGAAGGAGATCTTGAGAACGATCAGAAAAGGGACGAGGAAGAACACGGCCAGCCATAGTGCGGGAATGCCCGCGACGAGCCGCCGTCCTGCACGTCTCTCGAGCTGCATGTGCTAACGCGTCAGGATTACAGGGCTTGCAGCGTCCCACGACAGCGTCACAGGCGCATGTCGCAGGTCACGCTGCGCGGCAAGCCCCGCGCGGTTTGGCAGGGTCACCCGCACCGTCTTGCCGGAATCGATCTCGACCAGGCAGATCGACACATCCCCCATGTAGGCCACCTCCCGCACCTTGCCGCGCACTCGGTTGTCTCCGAGGGCTTCGTCGGGCATTTCCTCGCTTGCGAGAACGATCTTCTCCGGCCTGATTGCGGCCCAGACGGTATCTCCCGTTGCACACTCGACGCACCGCGCCGCGCGGACGGTGCAGCCGAAGGGTTCGCAACGGATGGTGAGGTCGCGGTCGCAGCGAGCTGCCACTCTGCCCTCCATGAGATTCACCGAGCCGATGAAGTCGGCGACGAACCGGTTGACCGGTGACTCGTAGATCTGCGCGGGCGTCCCCACCTGTGCGATTCGCCCGCGATCCATGACTCCCATGCGCGTGGCGAGCGTCATCGCTTCCCCCTGATCGTGCGTGACCACGATGAAGGTGACGCCGAGCCGCTCCTGGATGTTGAGCAACTCGAACTGGGTCCGCTCGCGCAGCTTGCGGTCGAGCGCGGCCAGCGGCTCGTCGAGGAGCAGCAGCTTGGGCCGCTTGGCGAGCGCCCGCGCCAGAGCCACTCGCTGCCGTTGCCCTCCGGAGAGCTGGTGCGGCTTGCGGCCCACGTACGGGCTCATCTGCACGATTTCGAGGATCTGCTCGACCCGCCGACGAACCTCCAGACGGCCTAGCCCCTCCTGCTCCACGCCGAAAGCGACGTTCCTCTCTACGGTCATGTGAGGAAAGAGCGCATACGACTGGAACATCATGTTGACCGGCCGCTCGTAAGGCGGGACGGCGCTCATGTCCTCGCCATCGATGTAGATGCGCCCGGCGCTCGGCGTCTCGAAGCCCGCCAGCAGCCGCAGCAGCGTCGTCTTGCCGGAGCCGGAGCCGCCGAGAAGGCAGAAGATCTCGCCCCGCCGGATCTCGAGCGAGACCGCGTCCACGGCGAGGAAGTCGCCGAATTTCTTGCTGACGGCTTGGAGCCGAACGTAAGGCGGCACCGGTTCGGGCGCCGTCGACGGTTGGGCATTCATCGGGGCTCGCTTGTCGCTCAGCTTCCCGTCTTGAAGTCCGTCCATGCGCGGGTCAGCAGGCGCATGAACTCCATGGACTTCGCGCGCTCCGGAACGAGCGTGTGCATGACGGCCGGCGGCGGATAAATGCCGGGGTCGTCCTGCACGGACTTGTCCAGGTACGGACGGGATGCCGAATCGCCGTTGGCGTACTTGATCAGGTTCGAGTTGCGGGCGGCGACGTGAGGATCCAGGAGATAGTTGATGAAGAGGTTGGCGTTGCGTGGATGCGGCGCATGGGCTGGAATCGCCAGCACGTCGAAGTTCTCGACCGCGCCCTCTTTCGGAATGGAATAGGCGATGGTGTAGGTCCTGCCGGCCTGCTGCGCGCGAACCATGGCCTGCTTCACGTCTCCCGACCAGCCGAGCGCGAGACAGATCTCCCCATTGGCCAGATCGTCGATGTAGCGCGAAGAGTTGACGTAGCGCAGGTAGGGCCGGATGGCCATGAGCACCTTCATGGCGGCTGCGAGGTCGGCGGGCGACTCGCTGTTCGGGTTCCTGCCGAGGTAGAGAAGCGCCGTGCCGAGAACCTCCGTCGGCTCATCGAGCACCGTCACGCCACAATCCTTGAGCTTGGAGATGACCGCCGGATCGTAGAGCATCCGCCAGCTGTCGGCCGGCGCATCGGGCAGACGGGCCTTCACGGCCTGCGCGTTGTAGCCCAAGCCCGAGGTGATCCACATGTAGTCGGCGGCATACTGGTTGCCGGGATCGTACTGCGCAGCGCTGCTCTGGACGGCGGGATCCAGATACTTGAGGTTCGGCAACTCGGCCTTGTCGAGCTTCTCGAGTGCGCCCGCGCGGATCTCGAGCTCGAGGAACGCGCCGGACGGCACCACGACATCGAAGCCGGTATTACCCGTGAGGAGCTTGGTCTCGAGCACCTCGTTCTTGTCGAAGACGTCGTAGTTGACCTTGATGCCGTACTGCTTCTCGAAGTCTTTCACCGCCTGCGGGTCGATGTAGTCCGACCAGTTGTAGACGTTGACGACATTGCCGCCTGATTGCGGCCCACCGGAGCAGCCGGCGAGCAGCGCCACGGCAACGCAGATTGCATACCGATTCATCCCGTCGATCCTCGCGCTAGGGGGCAAAGACCGCGTTTTTTCCCGCGGCCCAAATCGCGCGAACCCTCACTGCGCCGAAAGGGCCGCATGCCAATGTCAGCCGATTAAACATTCAGCAACAGATGCTCCCGCTCCCAGGAACTGATCACCTGCAGGAAGACTTCGTACTCGGCTTCCTTGACGATGGTGAAAGCGGAGACGAACGGCTCGCCGAGCAGCCGCACCAGCGGCTCGCTCTGCCGCAGCTCCCGCAGCGCCTCGTCGAGCGAGCGCGGCAGGCCGAAGGGGAGCTCGTGCGCGCTGCCGGTGATGGGATCGCCCGGTTGCACGCCTTCGACCATTCCGAGGTAGCCGCATGCAAGCGATGCTGCGATGGCGATGTAGGGATTGGCGTCAGCCCCGCCCACGCGATTCTCGACCCGCCGATCTTCTGGTCCGGACATCGGCACGCGCAATCCCGCGGTGCGGTTGTCGTAACCCCAGTGCACGTTGATCGGCGCCGAGAGATACCGGGTGAGGCGGCGATAGGAATTGACGTTGGCGCAGAAGAGCGCCATCGCCGCCGGCAGGTACTTCTGCAGTCCGCCGATGTGCGCAAAGAAGAGCTGCGACGGGGTCCCGTCCGGATTGCTGAAGATGTTGCGCCGCGTCTTGACGTCCAGCACGCTCTGGTGGATGTGCATGGCGCTGCCGGGCTCCTTCGCATGCGGCTTCGCCATGAAAGTGGCGTAAATCTTGTGGCGCAGCGCCGCCTCGCGGGCCGTGCGCTTGAAGAGGAACGCCTGGTCGGCGAGGTCGAGCGGCGGGCCGTGGATCAGGTTGATCTCCATCTGCGCCGGACCGTCCTCGTGGATCAGGGTGTCGATCTCGATCTCCTGGTCCTCGCAGAACTGATAGATGTCGTCGAAGAGCGGATCGAACTCGTTGACCGCGGCGATGCTGTAGGACTGCCGGCCCGGCTCCGCCCGGCCCGAGCGGCCCACCGGCGGGCGCAGCGGATAGTCGGCGTCCTTGTTCTGCTCCACCAAATAGAACTCGAGCTCCGGGGCCACCACCGCTTCCCACCCGCGCTGGGCGTACAGCTCGAGGACGTTGCGCAGCACGTGCCGCGGCGCCATCGTCACCCGCCGGCCGTCGGAGTAGAAGCAATCGTGGATCACCTGCGCGGTGGGCTCCGCGGCCCAGGGCACGCGCCGCACCGTCTTCGGGTCGGCCTTGAGAACGATGTCGATCTCCGCAGGGCTCATGGCCGCGCCGGTCTCCGGCGGGTAATCGCCTGTGACCGTCTGCAGGAAGACGCTCTCGGGCAGGCGCATGCCACCGTCCTCGGCGAACTTCTCCGCGGGCATGATCTTTCCCCTGGCGATGCCCGCCATGTCGGGGATGATCGCCTCGACCTCGGAGATGCCGTGGTCACGAAAGAACTGGCGGATCTCGCTCACCATGGGCTGCCTTTCACCTGGACTCGGCGCGGTCGCGGCTCGCAGCGCCGAAGGCCAAAAACAGGGCGCGCGACATGGGATTGTCCATCACCTTCCACTCGGGATGCCATTGCACCGCGAGCGCGAACCTTGCGGCGCCCTCGACTCTGAATGCCTCGACCAATCCGTCCGGCGCGCGCGCCTCGACGGCCAGTCCCGGGCCGAGCCGCTCGATGCCCTGCCAGTGCAGCGAGTTGACACGGATCCGGTCGGTTCCGGCCAGAGAGCGCAGCAATCCTCCCGGCTCGAGCGTCACCTCGTGCGCAGGACCGTACTGCACGTCGAGCGGCTGGCTCTCGTCGTCCCGGTGATCCAGGTGCCCAGGTACTTCATGGACACGCTGATGGAGGCTGCCGCCGAAGGCGACGTTGACCTCCTGAAATCCGCGGCAGATGCCGAGCACAGGCACCCCGGCTTGCACCGCTCTGCGGATGAGCGGCAGGGTGGTGGCGTCACGGGCCGGATCGTGCAGGGTTCCGGGGTGGCTCGGTGGGCCTTCGTAATGGCGGGGCTCGACGTTCGAGGGACTGCCTGTAAAAAGGAGGCCATCGAGGCGCTCCACCAGCTCATCGAGGCGCAGCTCGTCGGCCAGCGACGGTATCAGCAGCGGTAGCCCACCGGCGCCGTCCAGCACCGCCCGGGCATACTTCTCCCCCACCGCATGGAAGGGATGCAGGCCGATCATCCGCCGGTCTGCAGGAAGGCCAATGAGGGGGCGAGCCGGTGCCATAGGGGGGTGCCAATTAGACCACAGCCGAGACCTGGGCGAGCCGATGCTATCCTGCCTGGGCCTTGGGGCCGAACTGGCCATTTATACATAATCCTGGAAGATCGAGAGTGCCATGGTGGCCGCGCACGCCGCTTCCTACTACGCCGCCTCCGCGCGAGCCGCTCCCGAGCGAGCGGCCCTTGCCGCCTCTGTCGACTGCGATATCTGCGTGGTCGGCGGCGGCATCGCCGGCTGCTCGGCTGCGGTGCACCTCGCCGAGAGGGGCTATTCGGTCGTCCTGCTCGAGCAGCACCGGATCGGCTGGGGTGCTTCCGGCCGCAGCGGCGCCCAGGCGATCCACGGGGTGGCTTCGGGGCAGGGCAAGCTGGAAAGGCTGATCGGGCGGACGGCCGCCCGCGCGGTTTGGGACGTTTCCATCCAGGGGCTCGCGCTCATGCGCGAGCTCATTGCGCGCTATCGCATCGACTGCGACTGGGTCGACGGCTACATGTTGACGGCGGTGAAGCCGCGGCACGACCGGGAGCTGCGCGAGGAACTCGCGGAGCTGCAGGAGCGGTTGCAGTACCGCACGGTGCGCTACATGCCCCGGGAGGAAGTTGCGGCAACGCTCGCCACACGGCGATATCTCAGTGCTCTCTATGACTCCAACGGCGGCCATCTGCATCCGCTCAACTACACACTCGGGCTGGCCGCGGCCGCGGAGCGCGCCGGCGTGCGCATTTACGAGGACACGCGGGCTCTGGGCTTCACCTCGGCGCGGGTGCGCACGCCGGGCGGCGAAGTTCGGGCGCGCTACCTCGTCCTCTGCGGCAACGTCTACCTCGGCAAAGCCGCACCAGCGCTCGCCGCGAAGATCATGGCGGTCGGAACCCACATCATCGCCACGGAGCCGCTGGGAGCGCAGCGCGCGCGGGAGCTCGTCGCCAACAACGCGGCGGTGAGCGATATGAACTGGGTGCTCGACTACTTCAGGCGCTCGGCCGATCACCGGCTGCTCTTCGGCGGGCGTGTCAGCTACTCCGGCCTCAGTTCCTTCGAGGTCCCCGGCGCCACCCGCGCGCGCATGCTCAAGGTATTTCCGCAGCTCGCCGACGTCGGGGTGGAGTATTCCTGGGGCGGCTATGTCGACATCACGCTGAACCGCGCGCCGCATTTCGGCCGTCTGATGCCGAACGTATATTTCCTACAGGGATTCTCCGGGCATGGGATCGCGCTCACGGGGATCGCCGGCAAGCTCGTCGCCGAGGCGATCGCCGGTCAGGCCGAGCGCTTCGATGTGTTCGCACGCATCCCGCACCGGGACTTCCCGGGTGGGGCGATGCTGCGCCGCCCGGCGCTGGTGCTCGCAATGCTGTATTACCGGCTGAGGGACATGCTATGACCCGCCGGACGCCGCGCGGATTCACGCTCAGCGAGCACAGTCCTATAGCAACTCCGCGATCTGCACGGCGTTGAGGGCGGCCCCCTTCAACAGCTGGTCACCGGCCACGAAGAGTGCGATCGAGCGGCCGCTCGGGTCGCTGACGTCGCGGCGGATGCGGCCGACGAGGATCGGGTCCTGGCCTGAGGCGTCCTTCGGCATGGGGAAGTAGTTACGCTCCGGGTCATCGACCACCTTCACGCCGGGTGCGGTCTGCATGATCTCGCGCACCTGCCCGGGAGTAATGGGACGCTCGCACTCGAAGTTGATGGCGATCGAATGGGCGCGCAGCACCGGCACGCGTACGCAGGTCGCGGCGATGCGGATGGAGTTGTCGCCGTAGATCTTGTGGGTCTCGCGGATGACCTTGGTCTCCTCCTCGTTGTACCCGCTTTCCGGGTCGACCTTGGCGTTGTGGCTGAAGAGGTTGAAGGCGTAGGGGTGCGGCAGGACCTTGTTCTCGTACGGGCGGCCCTCGAGATAGGCGCGGGTCGACTCGCGCAGCTCCTCCATCGCGGCGGCGCCGGCGCCGGAGGCGGCCTGATAGGTGGAGACGATCAGCCGCCGCAGGCGGTTGATGCGGTGGATCGGCCACAGAGGAGTGATGGCGATGATGGTCGAGCAGTTGGGGTTGGCGATGATGCCCCGGTGCTCCCGCACTGTCTCCGGGTTGATCTCCGGCACCACGAGCGGCACCGCCGGGTCCATGCGGAAGGCGGAGGAATTGTCGACGACCACCGCCCCCTGCTCCACCGCAAGCGGCCCGAAACGTTTGGACGTGCCGCCGCCGGCGGAGAAGAGCGCGACATCGACGCCGCGAAAGCTATCCTCCTTCAGCTCGCGCACGGCAAGTGCCTCGCCCCGGAAGGACAGCGTCTTGCCTGCGGAACGCGCCGAAGCGAAGAGGCGCAGCTCCGAGAGGGGAAAGCGCCTCTCCTCCAGGCAGCGGATGAGCTCGATTCCGACGGCGCCGGTGGCGCCGACGATCGCAACCACCGGCGCCTTGCCGGTTGAACGACCAGTCTGCATTGATGGACTCCAGAACGAACGAGGCCCCGACGGCGGTGCCGGCGGGGCCTCTGGTTGACTCGCGATGTTCCGACTGTGCTAAGCGCGCGAGAGATCCACCAGGGCCCCAGGGCAGGGCTTCTTGACGGTAATCTTGCGCGTTTTCATCAGTCGGGACATACCCGAACGACCCTACCGGAAGCGTAAGCTACTGTAAAGGAATTTAATTCCGACACCCGCTCAGCTCTGGCGGATCTCAAAACAGCGGTGAATCCGCGGGTTGCGCTCGAAATCGCGCGGCAGGGTAGCGGCGGACGTATCAGTCATTGCATAACGCTCCGCGAGCGCCGGGTCCAGGCGGAAACGCTGTGCATTGGTCGAGAACACCAGCAGCCCGCCCGGCGCGAGGAGGCGCATGCAGGCATCGATCAGCGCCGGGTGGTCGCGCTCGATGTCGAGCACTCCCTGCATGCGTTTGGAGTTCGAGAAGGTCGGTGGATCGAGGAAGATGAGGTCGTAACGCTCGCGCGCACGTGCGTCCTCGCGCAGCCATTCGAGACAGTCCGCCTGTACGAGCTGGTGCTGCGAGCGCGCGGGCGCGCTCTCGGGAGCGCTGCGGATGTTGCGCGCGAGATTGCGTTGCGCCCAATCCAGGTACGTCCGTGACATGTCGACCGAGGTAGTCGCGACCGCACCGCCTGCCGCCGCGTAGACGGTAGCAGTGCCTGTGTAGGCGAAAAGATTCAGGAAGCGCTTGCCCGCGGCCGCTTCCCTGAGGCGCGCCCGGGTGATGCGGTGATCGAGGAACAGCCCCGTGTCCAGATAATCGTCGAAGTTGACGATGAGCTGCAGGCCGCCTTCCAGCACCACGTGAGAATCGGAATGGTTGCCGATCTTGTCGTACTGCTCGCCGCGCGCCGTCCGCCGGCGCGTGCGCACCTTGATCCGCTCCGGCGGCACGCCGGTGACACCCGGCAATGCCGAGAGCGCCTCGCCGCGGCGCCTGCGCACCGCTTCCTCCTCGATTTCAGCGGGGGGCGCGTACTCCTGCGCGTAAAGCCATGTCTCCTGCGGCTCCACGGTGTGGTAGATGTCGATCGCGAATGCGTACTCCGGCATATCGGCGTCATACAGGCGATAGCACGACACGCCGGCCTTGTCGGCCCAACCGCGCAGACGCTTCAGGTTCTTCGCCAGGCGGTTGGCGAACATGCGCGCGCCGGGAGTGTCCCGAAGCGGCGGCGCATCCTCCCGTGCCAGGGAGCCCGGCCGCCGCAAGCTCGCCGCCTCCACCGTCATCCTGAGCAGCCGACACTCTATCGCTCCATTCCAGAGTGTATGAGTGCGGGCCGCGCGGATGCCCAACTCCATGCCGAGCTGCGGTGCGCCCGTCAACACCACCGCATTCCAGCCCTGAAATCTCTGACGCAACACCTCACCGAGCTCGCGGTGGACTGCGCGCGCCGCGTCAAGATCCTCCAACCGCACCCCGTACGGAGGATTGGTGCAGAGCAGGCCCGGAGCCTTCGGCGCGGAAGGAGAATCTTCTCCGCGATCTTCAGTGGCGGAGCCGCAAGGCTGGCTCGGCGACCCGTCAGGCCCGGTGGGGCGCGCGGGCGCCGCATTCGCGAGCGGCCGCACCTCGAACTGCACCCACGATCCAATGCCGGCACGCTGGGCATTCGCGCGCGCATCCCGCACCGCCATCGGGTCGCGATCGTGACCGCGAATGGCGGCCCCCGGCGGCGCATCGGTCAGGCAGCGGTCCTTCGCCTCCTCGCGCACGTGCCGCCACAGCGCCGCATCATGTCCGCGCCAGCC
The DNA here is from genome assembly GCA_025451845.1 of Steroidobacteraceae bacterium. GTDB lineage: Bacteria > Pseudomonadota > Gammaproteobacteria > Steroidobacterales > Steroidobacteraceae > 13-2-20CM-66-19. Next base: position 91,954 of record JANWJS010000004.1, on the reverse strand, counting down.
CAGAAAGCCGAAATATTCGCGGCGCAGCGCCGGGGCGCAGCGTGCCGCGATCAGCGCCGCCTCGATGACGAGCGTACCGGAGCCGCACATCGGGTCGAGGAATTCCGCGCCGGCAGCCGCAAGCTCCGGCCACCCGGCCCGCACCAGCACGCCGGCGGCCACGTTCTCCTTCAGCGGCGCCTCGCCGGCCGCGCCACGATAGCCGCGGCGGTGGAGGCTCTCGCCGGAAAGATCGATGGCCAAAGTGAGCTGCGTACCCCGGGCATGTGCGTGCACGCGCACGCTCGGCCGATCCAACACGATATCGGGGCGAGCGCCGGTGGCATCGCGCAGCGCGTCGACGATGGCGTCCTTGAGCTTCAGGGCACCGAAATGGCTGTGCGTAATCGTCGGATGCTTGCCGCTGAAATCGCAGGCGAGCGTCGCCCGCGGCCCCAGATGTTGGCACCAGTCGATTTGCCGCGCGGCCGAATAAAAGGCCTCCGCGCTCGTGGCCTCGAAGCGGGCGAGCTCGAGAAACATCCGGTTGGCGAGGCGCGACTCGAGGCAGGCGCGATATGCCGGCTCGAGCGTGCCGCAGAACGTCACTCCCGTCGTCCGCTCGCGCACTTCGGTTGCGCCAAAGACCGCCAGCTCCTTGGCCAGCAGATCGGCGAGCCCGCGGGGGGCGCTCGCCAGGAATTGACGGGATGTCACGGCGCGAGGCTCGGCCGCAAGGGTCCGCCACCCTCGGCGATGCAGCGCCTGGTGGAGCGGTTGCGGGTGAGCGGGCGAGCCCGACGGTTTGTCTGCAGGTGCAGCATTTCCTTATGATAAGAGCCTGCCACCCGAACTAGCCACCTTTGGCACCCGCGAGCACCCATGGCCTCCCATCCCCTCTCCCGCGATGCGCTCGAAGCATTCTGGATGCCGTTCACGCCGAACCGCCAGTTCAAGGCGAAGCCGCGCCTGCTCGCACGCGCGAGCGGGATGCACTACTTCACCCCCGAGGGGAGGCAGATCCTCGACGGTGTCGCGGGACTCTGGTGCGTCAATGCCGGCCACGGCCGCACCGAGATCACGGAAGCCGTCGCGCGCCAGCTCGCCACGCTCGATTTCGCGCCCACCTTCCAAATGGCCCACCCGTCCGCGTTCGAGCTCGCGCACGCGCTCGCGCGGATCGCGCCGCCAGGCCTCGATCGCGTGTTCTTCACCAACTCCGGCTCGGAGGCGGTGGATACGGCACTCAAGATAGCGCTTGCCTACCATCGGGCACGGGGCGATGCGGCGCGTACGAAGCTGATCGGCCGGGAGCGCGCCTATCACGGAGTGGGATTCGGCGGGATTTCCGTCGGCGGCATCGTGACCAACCGCAAGATGTGGTCGGGCTCGCTCCTGCCGGGCGTGGATCATCTGGCGCACACGCATGACCTGGAGCGCAACGCGTTCTCACGCGGCCAGCCCGTCCACGGCGCGGAGCTGGCGGAGGAGCTGGAGCGGCTGGTGGCGCTGCACGATCCCTCGACGGTGGCTGCAGTGATCGTGGAGCCGATCGCCGGCTCGACCGGGGTCTTGCTCCCGCCGCGCGGCTACCTGGAGCGCCTGCGCCAGATCTGCGACCGCCACGGCATCCTCCTCATTTTCGATGAGGTGATCACTGCCTTCGGGCGTGTCGGCGCACCGTTTGCCGCGCAGGAATTCGGCGTGACACCCGACATCATCACCACGGCGAAAGGCCTGACGAACGGCGCCGTGCCGATGGGGGCCGTCCTGGCGAAACGTTCCGTATATGACGCCTTCATGCAAGGTCCCGAAGGCACGATCGAGCTCTTCCACGGTTATACGTATTCGGCGCACCCAACTTCCTGCGCCGCCGCGATCGCCACGCTTGGCATCTACGAGCGCGAGGGACTGTTGACGCGGGCGAAATCGCTCGCCAGGTACTGGGAGGATGCCGCACATTCATTGCGCGGACTGCCGCACGTCATCGACGTGCGAAATTACGGGTTGATCCTGGGCCTGGAGCTCGAGCCGGCCGCGGGCCGGCCGGGCGCCCGCGCCCACGGCGTCTATCTCGATTGCTTCGAGCGCGGGCTGCTCGTGCGCCAGACGAGCGACATCATCGCGCTGTCACCGCCTCTCGTCCTCGAGCGCCCCCACATCGACCAGATGTTCGGAACGCTCGCGGAGGCACTGCGCAATCAACGGTGACGATGCTGGTGGTCGTGATGGCGCCAGTTGGTGAACGTCATCCACGCGATCGCGGCAATGACGATGATGCTGCCCATCAGCAGCATGTCGAAGGTGGAGATGAGGCGCGTCGATTCGATTGTGACGGTCGGTAACATGACACTTCTCCGTGGCAGGCAGCGGAGTTTCGCTCATGGAGGAGGCTGCCAGTCTCCGCGAGCCGGGTGAAGCCGCAATACGCCGATTTGCGACACTCTTCACCCGGCCCGCAAGTTATGTTCAACGAAGTCGTCACGGCGAGCCGGGGGCGATAGGCGTAACGTCCGCGACCGCAGGCCCTGAGCCACCCGCCTGCGCCACGTCCATTCCCTGAAGCCGCACGGTCACGTGCCTATCGAACGCGTACGCATCCAGATCGCCCTTGGGGCTGGTGGATTCCGAGGAGCCGTGCGCCTCGACGAGCAGCTTGTCCTGCGGGCAGCCCGCCTGCTCCAGTGTCAGCGCGACGGCCTGCGCACGGCGCAGCGATAGATCGTCGTTGAATGTCGCAGGCCCCCTCGGATCTGCGTAGCCGTCGATCCGCACCTTCGCGCCGGGCGGAAGTGACGCCGCGAGCGCGCCGATCTTGCGCAGCGCCGGGAGCTGCATGCTGTTGATCGAGGCGTCGGCGGTCGTGAAGCCCACGTCGGTCTCAATCGCATCGGACAGCTGCACCGTCCGATCGAGCTCGGCACGCTGCGCTTTTTCGGTCGCGAGCGACTCGTTTGCCATACCCAGCTTACCGGCCAATGCACCACGCTCCTCCTCGCTGCGGCCGAGGCTCGCGGCGAGGACACTGTTCTGCGCCGCGAGGTCATGATTGCGCGCGGCCAACGTGTGGTTGGCGACGGCCTGCTCGTGATAGTGATGGCCGAGCAGTGCGCCGGCGATCATGCCCACCATCGCGCCGATCGGCCCGCCCGCTGCGGCTCCGACCGCGGCCCCCGTGAAGACGCCGATGTTCTCTTGCTTCGAGGCGTGCTGCTGCGTGCCGGCAGCCGCCGTCCCGGCCGCGGACGCCGGCAGAGCGGCGAGGCACATCGCGGCGACAGTAATACCCGCCGTTCCCACACGAACTTTGTTGTTCAGGATGCTCATATGCTGATCCTCTTGCTATGGCGCGGTGCTTCGCGCCGTCGAGGACCAGTACAAGGCATGCGGGAGTGCCGGTCATGACACAAACCGGCCAGGCCGCTGATTCATAATGGCGAATTCTGGCAGGGCCGGTCGCGCCGGTTCCCACGGGCTCACTTGGGATAGGTGAGGCGGTCCTGGATGGCCAGGAGGACGTCGCTGCGCGACACCTCGCCGAGCAGGGTGTGGCGCCACTGTCCCGGGGTGACCGGCAACGCTGTCGCCTGCTCCCGCAGAAAGCCGTCCAGCGCCTCGCAGAGCGACATGTCGGGAGAGAGCGCGAAATTCACCGGGAGGGAGACCGCCTCGGCCGGCAGTGCCCAGTCGATCTCGCCCTTCTGCAGCCGGTCGAGAACCTTTCGCGGATCGAACCAGGCGATCAGGTCGTCACCGCTGGTGACATAGACCCGCTGCAGCGGCCGCTTCGGGAGCTGATCGAAGATATCCGCGAGGCTCGTCGTCCCAGTGACGACGGCCGCTGGCGGTTTCACCAGCGTCTCCACCGTGCGCAGCCGCCAGTCATCGCCATGCTCGGCGACGATCGCACGACTCAAAGTGGCGTGGTAGACCGACTGCCCCTTCCGGTAGACCTTCGCCGTGTAGTGTGCCGTCACGCAAGCGAGCATGAGGGGCAGCACGACGTTGTAATCGAGAGTCATCTCGAAGATCATCAGGATCGAGGTCAGGGGCGCCTGCGTAGTTGCGGCGAGAAAGCCGCCCATTCCAATCAGCGCGTAGGCTGCCGGCACTGAGGCGGTGTGCGGCATCAAGCTGTGCAGCACACCCCCGACCAGGGCGCCGACGGCCGCGCCGATGAAGAGTGAGGGCGTAAGAACACCACCGACGCCTCCGGAGCCCACGGTCGCCGACGTTGCCACCACCTTTGCCAGCAGGATCGCCAGCAGCCAGAGGCCCAAGACCTCGCCCTGCAAGATATGGCTGACGACGCTGTAACCGTTGCCCCAGACCTGCGGGACGAAGATGGAGATGCTCCCGACGATCACTCCGCCGAGGCCCAACTGCCAGTAAAGTGGCAGCTTCAGGCGGACGAACTGCGACTTGGCGAAATCGAGCAGCGCCAGGAAGGGCGGCGCCAGATGTCCGAGCAAGACCCCCAGCATCAGGTAGAAGATCAGCTCGACGTTGGAAGATGACCACACCACCGGGGGGACGACGAAAACCGGCCCGTATCCGAGAAAACGGTGGATCGTCGCGTTCGAGACCACCGACGAGACCACCAGCGGACCGAAGCTCTCCATGGCAGTCGAGCCGAGCACGATCTCCGAAACGAACAACGCGCCCGAGATGGGCGCGTTGTAGGCGGCTGCTATGCCTGCTGCTGCACCGCAGGCGACCATGAGGCGCAGGCGCGGAATCGGCGCGCGCGAGAACAGGCCGAGCCGCGACCCGAGCATCGCGGAGAGCTGCACCATCGAGCCTTCTCGGCCGATCGAGCCTCCGGAGGAGATGGTGAGGAGCGACCCGAAGCTGCGCAATATCGAGGCACGGAAGCCGATCTTGCCGTCCCCAACCATGACCGCTTCCATGTAATCGACGGCCTTGGAGGAGACGAACGTGCGGCCCACGAAATGCAGCACCGCACCGGCGAGCACTCCACCCACGACCGGCACGAGTGCGCGGTGCCACCAGACCAGGCTCGAGGCGGCATCGACGAGGCCGGAGCCCTCGCCGATATAGGTGAATCCGGTGAAGAGCCTGGTGAAGAGACGGATCGACTCCCGGAACACCACGCTGGCCAGCGCGCCGAAAAATCCGACCAGGGCGGCCCAGAACACGATGCCGGCGAGGTCCTCGTGCCCGAACAGGATCAAGCGCAGCCGCGTAAGCAGCGACAGAGGTACGCGCGCGAACTCTCGTGCCTGTAGGTGCATCTTCCGCTTTGGCCCGGCCTCAGTCCCGAGACGGGCAATTATGCATTCTCGCCCCCCCTCGCTGAGCGGGGGCTGAACAAGATATGACGAAAGTAGACAAATTCCGAATGATTTCCTAGCCTTCGGGTTCACGCTTTGCGCCAACCCCCTTGGTTTCATTCACTCCCGGAGAGCACCGTGACCTTCACCCTACCCTCGCTTCCGTTTGCGCCCGGCGCACTCGCCGCCCGCGGCATGTGCCAGGAGACCCTCGAATTCCATCATGGCAAGCACCATCAGGCGTATGTCACCGCGCTCAACGGTCTGGCGGACAAGAATGACGCGCTCAAGGGCAAGTCGCTCGAGGAAGTGATCAAGCTTGCCCACGGGCGCGAGGACCTGACTCCGGTTTTCAACAATGCAGGTCAGCATTGGAATCACAGCTTCTTCTGGAACTGCCTCTCGCCCTCGGGCGGCGCCATCCCGGGAGAGCTCGAGAAGAAGCTCGTCAGTGACTTCGGCGGCGTCGACAAGTTCAAGGAGGCCTTCAAGGCCGCGGCGACCGGCCAGTTCGGCTCCGGTTGGGCCTGGCTGGTGCTCGGCAAGGATGGGCGCCTGAAGGTCTCGAAGACCGCCAATGCAGGCCTGCCGCTCGCGACCGGAGAAGGCAAGGCACTCCTGGTCCTCGACGTTTGGGAGCACGCCTACTACATCGACTTCCGCAATCGCCGTCCGGACTTCACGGATAATTTCCTGGCGAAGCTCGCCAACTACGAGTTTGCAGCTCAGCAGCTCAAGTCCGCCTGATTGATTGGCGCACAAATCGCAGGAGCGATTTTGGACGGCAGCAGTCGGCCCGAGCAGATCGCCTGGAGCGATCTGCAACGTCAAGCGCGCTAGCGCTTAACGGCGCCGAAGGGGCGAGGCAGGACGCGGCGCAGGGAGCGGCCCTGAGCCGCTTCCTGCTGCTTTTGAACAGCGAACCAATGCACCTGGCACGTGTCCCATCTATGATGCCGGCGGCGGCCGTACCGGGGTTGGTCCCGGTCGCAGTGCGGCATCGAGAGCCGGGGAGCCGGTCCTTAAAGAGGATCGGCTCCCTTACTTTTGTCCCAGAGAAAAACACATGCGCTCATTTCTGATTTTCGCCCTCGCCATCTGCATTGCAGGATTGGCGGAACCTCAGTCCCATGCTGCGGCAGGCACTCCGCTCGGCGCACAGGTCGCCAGGGAGACGCTGGCGAATGGGTTGCGGGTTGTGGTGGTGCGGGATCCGCTGGCGCCAGTCGTCGCCACGTCGGTCAACTACCTCGTGGGGGCCGATGAGACGCCCAAGGGGTTCCCGGGGACGGCGCACGCGCAGGAGCACATGATGTTCCGCGGCAGCCCGGGCCTGACCGCGGACCAGCTCGCCGATATCGGCAGCGTCATGGGCGGCAACTTCAATGCCAACACGCGGGAGAGCGTGACTCAATACCTCTTTACCGTACCGGCGGAGGATCTCGACGTCGCCTTGCACATCGAGGCCACCCGTATGAGAGGCGCGCTCGATTCCGCGGCGCAGTGGAAGCACGAGCGCGGAGCGATCGAGCAAGAGGTGGCGCAGGACCTCTCCAATCCGGACTACGTCCTCTACGAGAAGATGCGAGCGGAGATGTTCGCGGGCACTCCGTACGCCCATGATGCGCTCGGCACCCGCCCTTCTTTCAACGCCACCACGGCGCAAATGCTGCAGCAGTTCCACGACGCGTGGTATGCGCCGAACAATGCCGTCCTGGTGATCGCCGGCGATATCGATCCGCAGTCCACTCTCCTCGAGGTGAAGCAGCTCTTCGCTGATATCCGGCCGAAGAAACTGCCGCCGCGGCCCGAGATGCGGCTCGGTCCGCCGCACGCCGACTCCTTCACCATGAGTACCGATCAGCCGAACGGCATGGCGATGATCGCGGTGCGCACGCCAGGGCTCGACAGCCGCGACTTCGCTGCGCTCGACGTGCTCTCCGACGTACTCGACAGCCGCCGCTTCGCGCTCTTCGCCCTCGTGCCGCAGGGCAAGGCACTCGATGCGGACTTCGAGCTCGATCCGCTGCCCAAAGCGGGCATCGCCTATGCGGTAGTGTCGTTCGCCGCCGGTCAGGACCCCAAGGCGCTCGAGAGCGGCATCCGCTCCATTCTCGCCGCGGTGGCGAAGCACGGAGTTCCCGCCGATCTCGTCGCGGCGGCCAAGCTGCAGGAGCGGCGCTCGGCAGAGTTCCAGAAGAACTCCATCGCGGGCTTCGCTTCCGACTGGTCGGACGCGCTGACGCTGTACAACGTCAGCTCGCCGGACGAGGAGCTGGCACAGATCGAGAAGGTGACCCCAGAAGATGTCGATCGCGTGGCACGGAAGTACCTCGACCTCGATCACGCCGTGACGGCCGTGATGTTGCCGCGGGGCTCGGGTAAGCCCGTGCCTTCGAGCGGTGGCTTCGGCGGTCAGGAGTCGATTTCCCTTGGCGCCGCGAAGCCGACGGCGCTGCCGGCCTGGGCGGCGACGGCTCTGCGTCGCCTGACCGTACCGCCCTCGACTCTTCATCCGGTGGTGACCCGGCTGCCGAACGGTCTGACACTCATCGTGCAGGCGGAGGACGTCAGCAATACGGTGAGCGTCTACGGTCACATCCGCAGTGAGCCTGGCCTCGAGGAGCCGCACGGTCAGGAGGGTGTGAGCGATCTGCTCGAGCGCATGTTCATGTTCGGCAGCAACCCGCTCCACCGCCTCGAATTCCAGCAGGCGCTGGATGCCATCGGCGCGAGCGAGCAGGCGGGCGCTGACTTCAACGTCCAGGTCCTGCCCGAGCATCTGGATCGCGGCGTACAGCTCCTCGCGCAGAATGAGCTCGATCCCTACCTGCCAGCCAACGCCATGGCGGTCCTGCGCGATCAGCTCGCGGCCAGCGTCGCGGCGCGCAACCAGAGCCCCGGCTTCCTCACCCGGCATTCGTTGCGCCAGGCGCTCTTTCCGGCTGCCGACCCGAGCCTGCGCATCGCCACTCCCGCCAGCATCCGCGCGCTCACCCCGGATGAGGTGCAGGCCTACTATGGCAAAGCCTATCGCCCTGATCTCGCCACGATCGTCGTGATCGGGAAGGTCACGCCGCAGCAGGCCCTGCGCGTCATCGAGAAGTATTTCGGGTCCTGGAAAGCGGCCGGAGCTGCGCCGCCGACGGATCTGCCGCAAGTGCCGCCGAATCGGCCGGATGTGGTCGCGGTACCTGACTCGAGCCGTGTGCAGGACATCGTGGTCCTCGCCCAGACCCTGCCGCTCACCCGGAGCAACCCGGACTACTACCCGTTGGAGCTCGGCAATGCCGTACTCGGCGGCAGCTTCTACTCGACCCGGCTCAGCATCGCGCTGCGCAAGGAGAGCGGCCTCGTCTACTCGGTCGACTCGGTGCTCGAGGCAGGCCGGACCCGCAGCGCCTATCTCGTGGAGTACGCCTGCGATCCGCCCAATGTGACCCGAGCCGCCGCCATGGTGCGGCGCGAGATCGCCGACATGCGGCGCGCGCCGGTGGGCGCGGAAGAGCTGCTGCGCGTCAAGGAGCTGCTGGTTCGGCAAATTCCACTGGGAGAATCCAGCGTAGACGAGATTGCGAACGGAATGATCAATCGGATCGACCTCGGGCTGCCGCTCGATGAGCCGACGATTGCCGCGCAGCGCTACATCGGGCTCGACCCGGCGCAGATCGAGGCGGCTTTCCGCAAATGGATGCGTCCGGCCGACCTGGTCAGAGTCAGCGAGGGGCCGGCGCCGAAGTAGTCGAGAGGGTCGGCATCTTCACGGCCACGGGCAGGGTCAGCGTGACACCGAAGTGGGCGGACCTCGGCGGCCCCGCTGAGCAGTGGAAATTCTCCGAGTCGACGTGGGCCACGATGTTCGCCAGCATGGTCGCGTCGATCTGCTGCAATAGCTGACAATCTGATGTCTGCACGGTCTTCGGCTCGCCGGGCGCGAGCCGGATCGTGCGCACGACCGCCTGGGACGGCGCCGATTTCGCGGCCGCACCCTGCAGGAAGAACGGCAGCTGGAATCGGACCTCCACGTCCGGCGACTTCAGGTCGCCACCCGGCGAGGGGCTGCAGTGGTACGGCAGGATGCTGATGCTGTAGGGCCATGCGCCCAGCCGCACCAGGATGTCGTGGAATTCGTACCAGAGCTGGTCGCAGGTATAGGTGCGCGGCAGGTTCTGGAGATTGACGATCATGTCGTAGGTCCGCCAGAGCGCGGGCTTACCTGCGCCGGCCCGCCCTTGCGCCGTTGCAACTGCCCAGGCGCCCACGAATCCCAGGGCGCAGACTGCCGTGCCGATCCGCTTGAGCCGTCTCCTCACGTCGCCCTCCCAAAGCTCTTGTGAATCATGGGTCTTGACCTTTTGGAGCGTACCCGGTTCCACCTGCCCCAATTCGCCACGATTGCGCCACCGCATCCGCCGGATCGGCGCCGAGACTCACGATCAGGCCTCGGTGGCGGAGATTGCCCATGCTCACGAATCTCAGGGTCTGGCTGAATCATTTCGAGTATCACGCGGAGCAGCCGCGCGGCGCGCGCAGCGGCTCGCCTAGCGGCCTGTGTACCGAGGAGCGCCGGCTCATCTCCCGCTCCATCGCGCTGTTCCAGCTGGGCGAGCAGTCCGACGGCACGGGGCTTCTGCGCGCAGCCTACCGCTTCGCGCTCGCACACGGCGACGAGCTGTTGCCGCGGATCACCGAGCTTTTCATTCGCGAGGAGCAGCGCCACGCGCGTCTGCTGCGCGAATTCATGGACGAGCACGGCATTCGAGTGAAGTGCCACCACTGGAGCGACGCCATATTCCGCCGCGTGCGCCGGCTCGCCGGCTTCGAGCTCTACCTGCACGTTCTGATCACGGCGGAGCTGATCGGGAATGTCTATTACCGCGCGCTCGAATCCGTGACCGGCTGTCAGCGGCTCAGGGTCCTCTGCCGCACGCTGATCGCCGACGAGCTCGCGCATGTCGGGTACGGATCGGAGCTGATCCTCGAGCTGCGTGCACGCAAGCCCGCCGCGCTGCGGACATGGATTCGTCTGCTCCACCGCGCCTTCTTCTGTGCAGCGGCGGGCGCCGTCTGGATCTCTCATCGTGCCGTCCTGCGCCGCGCGGGCCACACTGCGACCGGATTTCTGCGCGTTTGCCTCGAGCAGTACGCGTTTCATCTCGAGCCGCCGGCGGCATGGGTGGGGGCGCAGCGGCCGACTCCCGGCGGCGTTAGCGTGCCAGTCAGTGTCGGGTTCGGCGAGCGAGCCGCTCCGCAATGTCCAGCCGGTGCTTCCACGGGTCAGCCTCGGGCACCGGACCGCGGTCAGTGAAGCTCATGATTCTGTCGGTGCTCTGATGATACTGCGGCCAGGCGGGCTCGCCGCGCGGATCCGGCCGTCCTGTGCGCGCAAAGGCGATCCAGTAAGCGTGCACGGCGCGCGCCATTGCTTCGTCGGCACGTGATGTCTCCCCACCATAGCGGGTTGCGACCGTATCGAAGGCATAAGGGATCTCGGAAGCATGCGGCGCGCCGGAGAGGGTCTTGCGCAGTGCCGTTGCTCTGTACCCGAAACGGAATTCATACACGCGCTGACCGCGCGCGGACAAGATGCGCGCGATTGCGCGAGCAGGCTCCACCATCCACTGATCGCCGCCGGCGGTCGTCGACACCTCTTGCAGGGTGCGCCGGCCGTCCGGATCGTAAATCCGGCGCGCTTCGGCGGCATCGGAACCGAAGGACCGCCATAGCGCCGCGAAAGAACCCGGGGTCCAGTGGCTGATCTCGTCGGTGTTGGCACCGATCAGCACGGGTATCCGGGCTCCGCCGCCCGCCTGATATATCTTCACCGGGGCGCCGGGATAGAGGCCGCCATCGACGATGGGACCGCCGACGTACGTGGGATCGTCATCCCTCGTATCCAAGTTGAGTCCGTCCACCAGCTTTGCTGCCGGCAGCGCGCGCAGCTCGGCCATCGCAACTGTGCCCTCACCGTCTATCCCCAGATGGCGTGCCAGCTTGATCCCGATCGCCTCCGCGCAATCCGGTGAGCCGGTGAGAGATCGCAGCGGATAGCCGTTGTCGCGTCCGGCGCCCGATTCGATGATCGCCTTGGCGAACAGGCCGCGCGCGAGCGGCGCGATGAGAAGCGCGTTGACCGACATGCCGCCCGCGGACTCACCGAAAATCGTCACGTTGCGGGGATCGCCGCCGAATGAAGCTGCGTTGCGCCGCACCCACTGGAGCGCTGCGATCTGATCCATGAAGGTGTAGTCGGCGCGCCGACCGCCGCCCGCTCGGCCGTCGAGCGCCGGAAAGGCGAAGAAACCGAAGTTGCCGAGACGATAGTTGAAGCTGACCAGCACAACACCGTCACGAGCGAACTCCGTGCCATCGTAGATGGCCGGAGACGTGCCCCCATCCACGAATCCGCCGCCGTAAACCCAGACCATGACGGGCAGGGAGCGGCTGGAGCGCGCCTTCGGACGCCACACGTTGAGATAGAGACAGTCCTCTTGGGACGCAGTCCGTAGGGGAGCGTCATCGCCGGGAGTAGGCCATTGCGCGCAGTCAGGGCCGAAGCGCAGGGCTGGCCGGACACCCGGCCACGCCCTTACCGGTTGCGGCGGCGCCCACCTGAGGGCGCCCACGGGGGGCGCGGCGAATGGAATTCCCTTGAACGCGATGACCCCGTGCGCGACGGCGCCCCGCACCCTCCCACCGTCCACGCGCGCTTCGAGGGAAGCGGTCGCAGCCCGCGCCTCCGACAGCAAAACCAGAGCCACGCAGGCTAAGCCGGCGAAAAAGATCCCAGAGGAGGACGCCGGTCGTCGCTTTCGCGCCCGGCGGCGTGCGGCGCTCGCGCTCGTCATGCCTGCAGTCGCTTCATGGCTTGGAATCCATCGGCTCCGATCGCGTGAGCGGCGATTGCGGCTCGTTCCGGCCTTGCCGGGGCCGCTCCCCGCGCAGTACCCGAACCACCTCCTCGCTCGTCTGGCGCCGCACATCGCGCAGCGACGCATCGGATGAGAAGGCGAGGTGCGGAGTGAGAATGACCTCGGGCCGCACGAGCCCCGGCGGAACGTGCGGCTCCTGCTCCAACACATCGAGCGCCGCGCCGGCCAGCCTGCCGCCTTCGAGCGCGTCGATGAGCGCGCCGGTGTCGAGCACCGCGCCGCGGCTCACATTGACGAGGAAGGCCCCAGGCCTCATGAGTGCGATGCGCTCGCGGCCGAGCAGGTGGTGGGTATCCGCTGTGAGCGGAACATGAACGATCACGACATCGGAGCGGCGCAGAAGGTCCTCCAGAGCGGTCACCTCCATGCCGGCGATCCCGTCACCGGCACTGCGCGCAAACCCCAGCAGACGTACGCCAAAGCCGCGCAGCTTCTCTGCTGTCCGCCGCCCGGTGCGACCGAGGCCTATGATGCCGCAGGTCAGGTCACGCACGCGGCGCAGCCTCGCGCTTGCCGGCTCCCAGCGCCCGGCCTTGACCTCCCGGTCGAAGTGAATGAGCCCTCGCGCCCAGGCCAGCACCATTCCGACGGCATGGTCCGACACCTCTTCGATGCAGTAATCCGGAACGTTCGTGACCCAAATGCCACGCCGGGTGGCCTCGTCGACCGCGATGTTGTCGAGCCCGATGCCGAGACGCGCGACGATGCGCAAGGGGCGGCTGGCTGCGATGGCCGCGGCGCTCACCGGCGCCCAGTTGGTCATGATGCCGGCGGGCTGATGCTCGGCCGCGAGAGCCTCGATCACGCCCGCAGCCGCCGCTTGGGCCGGACCGGTGATGAGGCGGAAGCCGGCACCTTCGATGACTTGCGCCTCGATGGCGACATCGGGCCACGCATAGTCGGTGAGTAGAACGGTCGGGCGGTGAGTCATGCGGCCTGATGCGGATACGGCATCGGGCGATTATAGTAGAGCGGTCGCGGCGCTCTCGCGTCCGCTATTTCCCTGTGCGCCGCATGGCAGCCCGTCCGAGTACGACGCCGAATTCCTTGTCGCCTTCGCCACGAGCGAGCGCCTCCAGCATGGAGTCGCGGATCAGGCTGCCCACGGGCATCGGTATCGTGGCGGCCTCGGCGGCGGCCAGCGCGAGGCGCACGTCCTTGAGGCCCAAGCGCGCCTTGAAACCCGCCGGCTCGAAGCGCCCGTCGACGATGAGCCGCCCGTAGCCCTGATACACCGGGCCGGGGAAGAGACTGTCGCCGATGAGCTCAAACAGGTCGCGCGGCGGTATGCCATAGCCCGCCGTGAGGGCGGCCGCCTCGCCCATGGACTCGATCGCCGCCGCGAGCATGAAGTTGACGGCGAGCTTGACCACATTGGCCTGCGACGCGCGCTCGCCAAAGCGCCAGACTTTCTGACCGACGGTCCCCTCCAGCAACGGCTGTACCGACTCCACGGCCTCGCGCGACCCCGCCAGCAGGACGGTCAGCTTGCCGGCGGCAGCCACGTCCGGCCGCCCCAGAACCGGGGCAGCGACATAACCAACTCGCCGCTCACGGTGGAGCTCCTGGAGCTCGTCACTCAGGGCGGCCGAGATCGTGGCCATGTTGACGTGCAGGCGCGTTGCGCCAGGCGTGGCGCCTGCGATGACGCCGCTATCGACCAGGACCTGTCGCGTAACCTCATCGTCGCTCAGCATCGAGAATACGACCTCACCGCGGAACGCTTCTGCGGCCGTGGCCGCGATCTGCGCGCCGCGCTCAGCCAGGCGCTGCGCAGGTTCAGGAGAGCGGTTCCAGACGCGCAGGGTATGGCCGGCTTCCAGCAAACGCCCGGCAATCGCGGCGCCCATGTTGCCGAGCCCGATGAAGCCAATGTTCATGATCGTCTTCCCATGTCTGATCTTCGCCTCTTGGCCCAAGAGCAAGCAAGCAAGCGGCCAGGTCCGCTCGCTGGCCGCGGTTCGAGCCTCTCACGCGGGGCGCTCGCGCGCAAAATCGCAGGAGCGATCTCGACGGCGAATGCCGCCCGAAGGGCGCCGTCGCAGGGCGGGGCCGAGCAGATCGGCGGGAGCGAATGCGCCAATAGGCCGGCTAATTCAGCTTGCCCTGCGGTCCCGCCGGCAGAATCATTCCGACCATGGATTCCTCGCCCTGTTTCCAAGCATCGAGGCGTACGCGCTGCAGGAAATCATCCAGCGCCATCCACTGCCAGCCTTCCCACACGCCCTGCTCCACTCGCAACAGAATCATTTGACGATTCATACGAGTCTCCTACAACCCGAAGGTGCTTAAAAGGCCGGCGGGGAGTTTGTCCCGCCGGCAGGAGTCCCAACGCGCCCGGGGTTGATAATGGCGCGGTGGGTGGGGGAGAGGTTCTGCGATTGATCGGCTTGGCGAGCAGATAGCGGTCGCCCAGCCACTCGAGGGCCTTCGCCCGCGCGGCGCTGTAATCGACGATCTGCGGCTGCCGCCGGTCGACTTTGCTTGGCTGCTGCATGGCGTGGCTCTCCTCTTTAATGGACGCTCGGCGTCCTGCTTCGTTCCTATGATCGGGCCGAAGAGCGCGAACTCAACCGACGGCCTCTCCCCCCAATGGGCGGGGTCGGGGACTCTCGGCCGAGGTGTTTCTTTGCGAAATCAATAGCTTATGATCATCTGCCCAGCTCGTCTCAATCTGCGGCCGCGGCAATGCCCTATGGGGTAGGTTCCGGCGTTATGTCGCCTGGTTCGACGACCCAGGGGCGCGCCCGGCTCGCTGTCAGCTCATGAGTACAGCCTGACATCGCGCGCAGGGGCCCTCAATGCGAATAGCCTCTGCGTTCGTGCAGCTTTGAAGTTTTGTCGGCCTCCAATGCCTGTTTGCCGTCAAAGGCTTCGCGAGCGGCATCGATCTCGGCCAAATGGCAGCGCGCCCACTCGCCCAGCGCATTCACCGGCGCGTGCAGCGAGCGCCCAAGGGGCGTGAGCTCATACTCTACCCGCGGCGGAACAACCGGAAACACCGTGCGTTTCACCAGCCCGTCGCGCTCCAGTCCGCGTAGCGACAATGTCAGCATCCGCTGCGAGATCCCACCGATCGCGCGCTTGAGCTCCGAGAAGCGGTGCGGCCTCTCCGCCAGCATGATGATGATGAGAACGCTCCACTTCTCTCCGATCCGCGCCAGTACCTGACTGATCTTCGGGCATTCCTCGCTCGGCAGGCGGCGGGTGGTCACACCCACTTTACTCGGTCGCATGCATGTGCCTTCTTGTTTCGGCCCCGATCGCACCCACGTAGTCAGCCCAGGTAACAATTTTATACCATCGCGCTGAGGCCAGCCATGAAACTCCTGCACGTCGATGCCGGCATTCCCGGAGAGAGCTCCGTGAGCCGTCAGCTGAGCGCCGCGCTCGTCGCGCGGCTTCGCCAGGGCCGCCCCGGCCTTGCGGTGAGCCAGCGGCGTGTAAGATGGCTGCATGCGTGAACGGGGCGGTGCCAATGGCCATCCTGGCGGCGGGCTTGCGGCCCGCACATCCTTGCACGGGCGCTCGCCGGAGCCAGGACACGTGAAGTGTCCTCGCTGAAAAGGCACCAGCTTGCCCGTATTGACCTTCTCGAACTACCGCCGCAGGGCGGGCAGGAGACGCAAGTGAATACCCAAACCATACGCGGCGTCTCGCGTGTCGTGCGCGGCATGCCGACATCCGATGGCGCCGGCGTCAAGCTGACACGCGTGATCGGTCAGCCGCGGCTGCCGGATCTCGATCCGTTCCTGATGCTGGATGAATTCGGCACGGACAACCCGGGGGACTACATCGCGGGCTTTCCGGATCATCCTCATCGGGGCTTCGAGACCGTCACTTACATGCTCGACGGCAGGATGCGTCATCGCGACAACCACGGCCACGAGGGCGTTCTCGTTCCGGGCAGTGTGCAGTGGATGACCGCGGGCCGGGGCATCGTGCATTCCGAAATGCCGGAGCAGCAGGAAGGCCGCATGCGTGGCTTCCAGCTGTGGATCAACTTGCCCGCGCGGGACAAGATGACGGCGCCAAAATACCAGGAGTTCGGACCGGAGAAGATTCCAGCCGTGGACCTCGGGGATGGAGCGCGCGTGAAAGTGCTTGCCGGCCGGGTGGCGGACGTCACCGGCCCGATCGCGCAGCCCGCGACCGAGCCGACGTATCTCGACATAGAGCTCGAGCCCGGTTCGCGGCTCACGCAGCAACTCGAGCACGGCCACGCGGCGTTCCTTTATGTCTACGAGGGTGCGGTGCGTGTCGGCGCTGGAGAGTCAGCGGCAACCGTAGGCGCTCACGAGCTCGCGGTGCTGACGGACGGCAATTCAGTGCAGCTCGAAGGACGCGAGCCCCCGCAGAAGGATGGGATGCGGAATCGCGCCATTCTGATCGCGGGTCGGCCGCTCAAGGAGCCCGTGGCGAAGCACGGACCGTTCGTGATGAGCACCCGCGAGGAGCTGATGCAAGCCTTCGAGGATTACCAAAGCGGCAAGTTCTGACTCGCAACCAGGCACAAGGATGTGTCCGGCCGCCGCAGGTGGCGGGCAGGATGCCCGGATCCAGCACTGCAGCTAGTCGGCCGCAGCGGACATCGCCGGCTCGGCGAGATCCTGGCGCTCTTTCTCGTGATCGGCCGCCAACAAGAGGTAGACGGCCGGCACGATGAAGAGCGTGAAGATCGTGCCAATGGAAAGGCCGGAGAAGATCACCCAGCCCATCGCCTTGCGTCCCGCCGCCCCCGCGCCCGTGGCGATGACGAGCGGCAGCACGCCGAGCACCATTGCCGCCGTGGTCATCAGGATAGGCCGCAGCCGCGTCGCCGCCGCCTCGATGATCGCGGTGAGCTTCGGCTTGCCGGCCCTCTGCTCATCGTTGGCGAACTGCACCATCAGGATACCGTGCTTGCTGATGAGACCGAGGAGGGTCACGAGGCCCACCTGCGAGTAGATGTTGAGCGAAGTGACGCCGAAGTTGATGAAGAGCAGAGCGCCGAACAGCGCCGCGGGCACCGACACCAGGATCACCACCGGATCGCGGAAGCTCTCGAAGAGAGCTGCAAGCGCGAGGTAGACGATGATGAGCGCGAATCCGAAGGTGTAGAGAAAGGTGTTCGAGCCCTCGACATACTGGCGGGACGCGCCCGAGTAGTCGACCTGGTACTCGCTCGAGCCCACTTGCTGCAGCGCGTTGCGCAAGAAAGCCAGCGCCGCGCCCTGCGAGACGGCCGGGGCGCCGGCGATGGTCGCAGAGTTGAACTGCTGGAAGTGGTTGATGGACTCCGGAACCGTCTGGCGCTCGAGGTGTGCGACGGTGCCGAGCTGCACCAGCGAGCCGTTCGCAGCCCGCAGATACTGCTGCAGGACCTGGTGGGGATTCAGGCGGTACTTCTGCAGCACCTGGGGAATGACCTTGTAGGAGCGGCCCGCGAGGGTGAAGTAATTCACGTAGCCACCGCCCATGGCGGCACCGAGCGAAGCAGCCACATCCTGATTGGTCAGTCCGAGCTGCGACACCATGTCGTGATTGACCACGATAGTCTGCTGCGGCTCGTCCAGTTTCAGGTCACCATCGATGAACCAGAAGCGTCCGCTCGCCTTGGCGCGATTCAGGACCTGCTGCTCCACCTGATAGAGATTCTCGATCGGCCCGCTGGTCGTGATCACGAACTGCACGGGCATGCCCTGGGCGCCGGGCAGCGGGGGGAACTGGAATGCTGCCACCTCCGCCCCTGCGATGCTGCCCCACTTCTTCTGCAGAATCGGCTGCAGTTGATCGGCGGAGCGCTTGCGCTCGCTCCAGGGCTTGAACAGCATTCCCCCCAGCCCCTGCGTGAGCGACGGCACGCCCACGATCTGGAAGGCGCCGCGATACTCCGGTATGGATTTGCCGAGCGCGAGTGCCTGTTGGGAGTATGTCTCCATCTGCTGAGTGGTCGCATCGGGCGGACCGATCAGCTGATAGGCCACGAAGCCCAGGTCCTCCTGCGGAGCAAGCTCCGACGTGGAGGTCATGAAGAGGTATGGCAGCGAGGCCAGCAGCAGCACCAGCAGCACGATGAGAACCGGCCAGGTCTCGAGCCAGCTCGTGAGCATGCGCCGATAACCTGATCTGACCCGCGAGAATCCGCGGTCGACCAGGCATGCGAAACGCCCCTCCTCCATCTCCTTATTGAAGATCCGCGAGCACATCATCGGCGATAGAGTGAGCGCGATCACGGCCGAGACGGTGATCGCTCCGACCAGAGTGAAGGCGAATTGCGTGAACAGTGCGCCCGTCAGGCCGGTCTGGAATGCGATCGGCGCGTAAGCGGCCACGAGAACCACGGTCATCGCGACGATCGGGCCGCCGAGCTCGCGAGCGCCTTGGATCGCGGACGAGAAGGGCGTGACCCCCTCCTTCATGTGACGATCGATATTCTCGACGACGATGATGGCGTCATCGACCACCAGCCCGATCGCGAGCACGAGCGCGAGGAGGGTCAGCAGGTTGATCGAGTAGCCGAGCCAGGCCATCACGAAAAAGGCGCCGACCAGCGACAGCGGCATCGCGATCGCAGGCACCAGCGCGGCCCGCGGGCTGCCGAGGAAGAGGAAGATGACCGCCGTGACGATGAGCAGCGCTTCGACCAGCGTCTTGATGACGTCCTTGATCGAGGCGTTGATGAACATGCTGGCGTCGTAGGCCACCGACTGTTTGATGCCGCTCGGAAGCTGCCGCTCGATGTCTGGCATCTCGGCCTTGACCAGTTTCGCGACATCGAGGACATTGGCGGTCGGAGAGGTCTTGATACCGATGAATACGCCCGACAGGCCGCTGAACGAGACGCTGGAGTTGTAGTTCTCCGCTCCGAGCTCGACAGTGCCAACGTCCTCCAGCCGCACGATGGCGCCGTTGGCCTGACGGATCACCAGGCGCTTGAACGCGTCCAGCGAGTGGGGATCCGTCGACGCGGTCAGATTGACGCTGACCATGTTGCCCTTGGTCTGACCCGCAGCCGACACGTAGTTGTTGGCCGCGAGTGCGGCAAAGACATCGCTCGCGGTGACGCCGTGAGCGGCCATCCGGTCGGGATCGAGCCAGGCGCGCAGCGCGAACGTTCTGCCGCCCAAGACCTCGGCGATCTGCACGCCGGGAATGGAGTTGAGCTTCGGCTGGACAACCCGCAGCAGGTAGTCCGTCACATCATTGGCCGGCAGTACCTTGCTCGAATAATTGAGGTACATGACGTCCGTGGTCTGGTTCGGCTGAAGCTGGATGATCGGCAGCTGAGATTGCGGCGGCAGCTGGTTGCGCACCGCGTTGACCTGCGTGCTGATCTCCGTGAGCGCCTTGCTCGACGGGTAGTTCATCTGCAGCGTCGCGGTGATGCTGGAGCTGCCTGCGCTCGAGACGGAAGACAGGTAGTCGATTCCCTGCGCCTGCGCGATGGCCACCTCCAGCGGCTGCGTGATGAAGCCGGCCACCGTCTGCGCGTCGGCGCCGTAGTAGGTGGTGTTGATGGTGATGACGCCGTTCTCAGTCTGCGGATACTGCGTCACCGGCAGCTGGAAAATGGCGCGCAGGCCAAGAACCAGGATCAGCAGGCTGATGACGGCCGAAAGAACGGGCCGCCGGACAAAGAGGTCGGTGAACTTCACGCCGGGCTCCTCAGTGCTCCTGGGGAGTCGGGTCGGGGTCGTTGAGCGGCAGCACGCTGTTGTTGACGATGATCTGCGATCCGTTCTTGATCTTCATCTGGCCGCTGCTTACGACCACGTCGCCGGCATTGAGCCCCTTTACGACGGCCACCTGGTCGCCTCGCGTCGAGCCGAGCGTCACGAAGATCAGCTTGGCCGTTGGATGTCCTCCGGCACTTGCGGGGTTGCTCACCAGATAGACCGTCTCACCGTAAGGGTTGTAGGTAATTGCGGTCTGCGGGAGGGTCAGATACCGCTCTTGCGCGCCCGCGTCCACCGTGGTGCGGACGAACATTCCCGGCAGCAGTTTGTGATCGGGATTGCGGATGGTCGCCTCGGCCTGGAAGTTGCGAGTGGAGGGATCCACGAGCGGATCGATGGATGTGATCTTGCCTTCGAAGGTCTTGCCGGAAAAAGCGTCGGCCGTTACGCGCACCGTCTGGCCCACGGCGACGACCGCCAGATTGTCTTGCGGCAGGCGGAAATCCACATAGATGGGGTCGACCGATTCCAGGGTGACGATGGGGTCGCCCGGATTCAAATACTGGCCGGGATTGACGGTGGTGATGCCGAGTCGCCCACCGAAAGGAGCGCGGACGGTCTTTTTCGCCACCAGGGCGGCCTGCGCGGCCTCCTGCTCCCGGGTACTCCTCAGGTTGGCGGCATCGGTATCGAGCTGCGCCTTGCCGATGGCCTGCGCCTGGTACTGGATGAGGTCGCGGTGATAGGTCAGCCCGGCGAGATTCGCCTCGGCCATCAGCGCCTGCAGCTGTGCGACATCCGGATCAGCGTTGAGCTGCACCAGTGTCTGGCCGGCCCGCGCGTCCGCGCCGGACTCGAAGTCCACTTTGCGAACAAGGCCCGCCACCTCAGTGGTGACCTGGACACCGTGGATCGCCCGAAGGCTCCCCACCGCCTCGACCTTGGGCTGCCAGTCGGAGTACTCCGCGGTAGCCGTGCTCACCGTCTGCGGGACGGAGGCGTTCTGCGCCATGGCCAGGCGGATGAAGTGGGCACCCAACAGGTGCCAGCCCACCGCGCCACCGACGAGGACAATCATCAAGGCCAGCACGACGGCCAGCCGAAGTTTCATTCTCGTTGAGCTCTTCACAGCGACTCCTGACTCTCCGGTCTTCCTTCCGGTGCTGCCTGAAACGCGACGCGCCGGCGGCGCCCGTGGGGGCGGGCCGAGCCGCTCCTATGCGTAGGCCAACCGGGAAGCTGCCAGAAGGGACGCTACTTTAACAGAAAGCCGGACCGTTTCTCCTCTCCTGGCCGTCCGGCCGGGGGCGCTCGTCGCACGGGAGTACCCACGATACGGTATGGTGGATGAATGTACGCGCGCGCTCCGGATGCCGGTCCTCACTCACAGCATCCGCTCGATGACGGTACTGGACATCCTGCCGCGGCACCGGCCGCGAGGGCGGTCCTGAGCGTCGCCGGGCTGCGCAAAAGCTACTCACAGGTCGTCGCGGTGCAGGGGGTATCCTTCGACGTGCATCGAAGGGAGGTGGTCGGACTCCTCGGGCCGAACGGCGCCGGCAAGACGACTACCATCAACATCGTCCTCGGCGTATTGAGTCCGACCGCCGGCAGCGTGCACATCGGAGGTGTCGATCTGGCGGTGGATCGCGCGCGCGCCCTGGCTCTTGCCAACTTCTCGGCCGTTTACGCGCCGCTCCCGGGCAACCTGACGGTCACGGAGAATCTCCGGTTCTTCGGACTCGTCTACGGCATACCACAGCTCGGGCGCAGGGTCGGGGAGCTGTTGCGCCAGTTTGACCTCGAGCGCCTGCGGGATACCAAGTGCGGCCTGCTGTCCTCCGGGGAGCAGACGCGGGTCGCCCTCGCCAAGGCGGTCCTCAATCAGCCGCGGCTGCTGCTGCTCGATGAGCCCACCGCCTCGCTGGATCCGGCCGCGGCGCAAACCATCCGCGCGCGCATCCGCAGCCTGGCGGTCGACACCGACTGTGGGATCCTGTGGACGTCCCACAACATGTATGAGGTCGAAGCAGTCTGCGACCGGGTGCTCTTCCTCTCCCACGGGCGGATACTCCTCGCAGGGGATCCGCGGCGGCTGCCGCGCGAGCATGGCGTCGCGACTCTCGAGGAGCTCTTCATCCGCCTGGCGCGCGAGCCGCTCACCGAGCCGCTGGAGCGCGCCGGATGAGGCTCAAGCCGGTCGCGGCCATCCTGCTGCGCCAGTTCTACCTGATCCGCGGCAGCCCGGTGCGCTCGCTCCCCATGTTCGCGTGGGTCGCCATCGACATCGTGGTCTGGGGGTTCATCACGCGCTATCTCAACTCCATGGCCGCGGGCCGCTTCAACTATGTACCGAGCCTGCTCGGCGCGGTGCTGCTGTGGGATTTCTTCACGCGGATCATGCAGGGGGTGAGCACGGCGTTCCTCGAGGATGTCTGGTCGCGCAATTTCCTCAATCTGTTCGCGACGCCGCTCACGATCGCGGAATACATCCTCGGGCTCGTGATCACCAGTGTGGGCACGAGCGCAGTGGGCCTCGTCGTCATGCTCGTGCTGGCGACGGCGGTCTTCGGCCTGTCGTTCTTCTCGCTCGGCGCTCTCCTCGTCCCCTTCCTCCTCGTACTATTCGGGTTCGGCGTCGCGTTGGGCATCCTCGCCAGCGCGCTCGTTCTGCGCCTCGGACCCGCCTCGGAATGGCTGGTGTGGCCGCTGCCTGCGCTGCTGTCGCCGTTCGTGGGGGTCTTCTACCCGTTGGCGACGCTGCCGCGCTGGATGCAAGGCGTCGGCCATCTCCTGCCGCCATCATACGTGTTCGAAGGCATGCGGGCGGTGCTGGCGGGCCAGCCTTTCTCGCCCGCGAGCCTGGCTGTAGGCGCCGCGATCGCGGCGCTCGACATTCTGCTGGCCGGCTATTTCTTCGCGCGGGTGTTCCGTTACGCCATCCGGACGGGGCTTCTCGCGCGCTACAGCGCGGAGAGTGCCGCATGACCGAAAAGGTGTTCGTCTCGGCGGAATCGTTGCTGCGGGATTCGATGGAGCTCGCGGTACGGATCGTGCGCAGCGGCTTTCGACCCACGTTCCTGGTGGCGCTCTGGCGGGGAGGGGCTCCCATCGGGATCACGGTGCAGGAAGTGCTGGAGTATCACGGAATCCATACGGATCACGTCGCGATCCGCACCTCGACGCATATGGCAATCGAGGAGCGCAGCGACACCGTGCGCGTGCATGCGATCGATTACCTGGTCTCGCGGCTGAGCTTCGAGGATCGGCTGCTCCTCATCGACGACATGTTCGACTCGGGTCGCAGTTTCGAGGCGGTATTGCAGGAGCTGGAGCGGCGCTGCCGGCGCAACCTCCCGGGATCCGTACGCATCGCCACGGCCTACTACAAGCCTTCCCGCAACCGCACGGCTCTGATACCTGACTACTTCGTGCAACAGACAGAGAGTTGGCTGGTATTTCCGCACGAGATTCAGGGACTGACTCGCGAGGAGATCCTCGCCCAAAAGCCCATCGACCCGAGCTTCTTCGACGTCTGACAAAGCCACAGCCGGAGCTGGCTCGACGCGGCGCCCGGAACCTGACTGCCTCGTTGATCCTGCTCACCATAGCTTGGGCGCAGCGGCAGTGGTCTCATCCTGAACCGGCCTCGAGACCGTGAGCCTCTCCCTGCTCGCTCTCATCGGCTACCTGCGCGGTGAGAGTCGCCCTCTGCACCTGATCCTCTCCGGCGTATCATCCGCCTTCCTCCTCCTCGGCATCGCAGTCCTCTACGCGGGTCTTGGCACCCTGTCATTCTCTGCGGTCACTCATGAATGTGCCGGCGCTTCTCGCTCGGTCACGCGGTACCGGCGACCCTGGTCTTGCTGCTGATCGGCCTGGGCGCTTACCGCACGCACTTCCGACCCTCACGCGTGCGACCATTTCCATGGCGGTGCGCTGACGGGTGACCGACGAAGGCTTGCAAAATTTTCACGATTTGCGGTAACTTACGTGTTTCTCATGTGTTGCTGTCTGCCCGGAGGTTTGCGGTGAAGAAGTCATTTCTCGTTCTCTGCGTGATTACGGCCGGCGCGCTCGCCGCCTGCAGCAATCCCAGCGCCGACTGGCAGAAGGCCAACCAAGCGAACACGGTAGGTGCCTATCAGCAGTTCATTCAGCAGCATCCGAATGATGCGCGCGTGGCGCAGGCGCGCAACCGGATCGGCGCCCTCAATGACGAGCAGGCATGGACCGCGGCCCAGAGCGCCAACACCCTCGACGCCTATCAGCAGTACCTGCAGCAGCAGCCGAACGGAATGCATGCGGCCGACGCGCAGGACAAGGTTAACAGCCTGCAGGCGGATGCCGCGTGGCAGACCGCGACGTCGGCTAATACTGCCGCCGGCTACCAGGACTTCCTGCAGAAGTATCCGAACTCGCCGCACGCCTCTGACGCCCAAGATGCGATGAAGAAGCTGACGGGCTATCAGGCGCTGCTGTATTCGACCCACTCGCAGAAGCTGGCCAACAAGATGGCGCAGAGCCTGAAATCGAAATACGGCAACGAGCTGCAGGATGTCGTGGTCGTGCCGCCGACCGGGAAGTCGAAGACCATTGAGGTTCGCTCCGCGCCGATGGCGGAGTCCGACGCGAAGACCGCTTGCACGAAGCTGAAGAAAGCACATCAGCACTGCACCGTGGTGAAGAGCGCTTCCTGACGCCGACTCGTTCCGCGTCACTCCCTCGTACCGCCCGCCGCAGGCTCGACCTGCGGCGGGCTCTTGCGTTTGCGTTCTGCTTCCGGTAATTAATCCGGGATGAGCGGCGCCGCACCCCAGCCTGGCCCGGACACCCCGGCCCGGCTCACCCTACGCCACTCCCGGCCTCCGTGACGGGCATGGACGATCTGCCCGAAGATGTGCGCGCGCTGCTTCACGAGCACATCGAAACCTACGAACAGCTCGAGGTCCTCCTGCTGCTGCGGCGGGAGCGTTATGAGGAGTGGACCATCGCCGCACTGGCCACGCGCCTGCACGTGCGCGAGGAGCTCGTCGGGTCCGCGCTCGAGCGCCTCAAATCGGCGGGCCTGGTGGCGGTGGCCGGCGCAGATCGCGCGGAACGCTTCGCCTATCGGCCCGGCAGCTCCGACCTGGATACGGCCGCGGGGCGTCTGCAACGGGAATATGCGGAGCGACCTATCCGCATCATCCAGCTCATGAGCGCGAATGCCATCGAACGCGTGCGCACCGCGGCGCTGCACACGTTCGCCGACGCTTTCGTGCTGAAAAAGAAGGACGACGACCGTGGCTGAAGCGGTTTACATTCTGTGCGCACTGACCAGCATTCTCTGTGCGATCCTGCTCTACCGCGGCTATCGCGCCAATCGCACGCGCCTCCTTTTCTGGTCCAGTCTCGCCTTCCTCCTCCTCGCGATCAACAACGTCGTGTTGTGCATCGACCTCGTCATCCTGCCCTCACTGCCGGATCTTTTCTGGTATCGCACCGGCGTCGCGCTGGCGGCCATGCTGCTGCTCCTGTTCGGACTCGTCTGGGAAACCCGCTAGGCACGCCAACATGAGAATATTTGCCTGGGGGGTACTGGCGATGGCGAGTGTGGTCGCGGCGCTCTTCTTCCTGCGCTACTGGCGCGCCACCCGGGAGCGGCTGTTCGGCTTCTTCGCACTCGCCTTCCTGGGCCTGACGGTCAACTGGACGGTGCTGGCGGTAATCGACCATCCGGTGGACGAGGCGCGGCAGGTACACGCCTACGCGATCCGCCTCATCGCCTTCGTGATCCTGATCATCGGCATCATCGACAAGAACCGGCGCAGCGGCCGGCTGTGATATCCGAGAGCCCTGCTGCGCCCGTCAGGCGAGGGGGCCGCCGCCCACTGCAAGCAGCAGTTGGATGGTGTCCAGGTATTGGCGCGATTGCGCCTCGAGAAACCCGAGCTCGGCCCGCTGACGCAGCCGCTGGGCGTCGAGAACCTGGAGAATGCCCGAGTTGCCCGCCTGATAGCTCTGCCGTGCGAGCTCCAGGCTAGCCTGTGAGGTATCCCGCGCGCTTGCCTCGGCCGCCACGAGCTGCGCATCGTGATCCAGAGCATCGAGGAGATCGGCAACCTGACCGAAGGAATCGAGCACCACCTGCTGATAGCGCGCGGCGCTTGCCTGTAGCGCATCGAGGGACGCCCGCCGCTCGGCGCGGAGCGTTCCGCCATCGAAGAGCGGCTGTGTCAAGGCGGCGATCAGCGACCAGGCCGCCGAAGAGGTGTCGAAGAGCTTTGCCGGCCGCAACGCCTGTTGCCCGAGCGTCGCAGTCAATGCGATCTGCGGATAGAGGTTCGCCGTCGCGACGCCAACCGCGGCGGTCGCGGCGTGAAGCTGCGCCTCCGCCGCCAGGATGTCGGGGCGGCTGCGGACCAGCCGGGAGGGAACGCTCACAGGAAGCGCTCGCGGCAGGCGGACATCGGTGAGCTCGAGATCCGGCTGCGCCCAGTCGGCGGGCGGATGGCCGAGCAGGACCGCGAGCGCATGCCGTGCCATCGCTAGCTGCTGATAGAGCGGCGGCAGCAGCGTCTGATCGCTCGCAAGCTGGCTTTGCGCGATCAACACGTCCAGCTTCGACACGGAGCCGTTGGCGAATGCGGTGCGCACGAGATTCGCATTGTTGCGATCCTCGGAGAGCAGCTCCGCGACCGCTTTGATCTCTCCGCCTGTCGCCGCAATGATGACGGCCTCCGATGCCACGTCTCCCGTCAGCGTCAACTGCGCGGCATCCAACTCGCTCTGCTCGTACTGCTCGAGCGCCCTCTGCTCCTCTATGGAGCGAGCGATGGCGCCATCGTAGTCGAGCGCGTAATGCACACTCGCGCCCACCGCCTCGTAAGTGAAGGGCGCGACGGCGAACGTGCCGAGGAATTCCGCTCCGTACTTCTGCCGTCCCGTACCGGCCTGCAGTCCGACCTGCGGATAGAGCTGCCCCGTCTGCGCCGTTACCAGTTCCCGCGCCTGCGCCAACGTGGCCTTCGCGGCGGCGAGGCCGCGATTGTCGGCGATGGCGCGCCGCATCAGCTCGTCGAGCTGCCGGGAGTTGAAGAGCGACCACCACTGCGGCGCAGAAGGCGCCCCGAGCAGGATCTTCTGCGCATAGGCACCGGGGTGAGGTGCGCGCCGCTCGGCGGCCGCGGCAGCCGTGCCGATGGGATTCGGTTGCCGCGCGGACCGGTAGGCGGGCGTTGCCGGCGCGGCCGGACGGTGGAAGTTGGGTCCTACGGTGCAGCCGCAGACCAGCACCGCCACGGCCAAGGCGGATGCGGCCGGCGCCATTCGCCTGCTCTTCAGTTTCAAGGTCACGGTCTCACTCCACCACCACAGATTCCTGCGCACGCGCGCGTGCCGGCCGCAGCAGCAAGACCAGGGGGATCAACGCCAGCGTCAGCACGAACATCAGCTTGAAATCGTCGTTGTACGCGATCATCTGTGCCTGCCGGGTCACGGCAGCATTCAGCGCGGCGAGGCCCGCCGGCGCAGTGAAGCTGAAAGGCGCCGGAAGCTGGATCTGTCCGCCCCAGGGAATGATGTGGGCCGCGAGACGCTCGTGCATGACTTGTGTGTTGCTCGTCAGGAGCGCTCCAGTTGCGGCAATGCCGATGCTGCTACCCACATTGCGAAGCAGGTTGAACATCGACGTACCCTCGGAGCGGTATTGTACCCCGAGAGTCGCGAACGCTACGGTGGTGAGCGTGACGTAAGTGAGCCCGGTGCCGAGCCCCTGGAGAAAGGTGGTCGACCAGACCAGGGCCTGCGGCATCAGCGTGGAATAGCCGCACATCATCTCGAGCGATGCCGCCGTTACCGCGATGCCGACGCCCATGAGGAGACGTACATCGACGCGGCCGATGAGCCTGCCGGCGACATACATCGAGATGAAGCTGCCAAAGCCGCGCGGCGCCATGGCTAGACCTGAGGTCAGCACCGGATAGCCCATGAGGTCCTGGAGCAGCGGCGGTAGCAGCGCTAGCGTGGCGAAGAGCACCACGCCCACGACGAACACCAGGAGGTTTCCCATCGCGAAATTGGTGTCCTTGAACAGGCGCAGGCTGATGAACGGCTCCCGTGCGGTGAGCGTATGCACGATGAAGACGTAAAGGGCGCCGATGGCGACGCCTGTTTCGATCCAGATCTCCGGCGAGCCGAACCAGTCCTTGAGCTCGCCGCGATCGAGGAGGATCTGCAGCGCGCCGACCGCGAGGCTGAGCGCGCCGAAGCCGAGAAAGTCAAAGCGCGTGCTGCGGGTGTCCGACTCGCGCACATAGGCCATGAGGCCCATGGCCGAGAGGATGCCGAACGGCACATTGATGTAGAACACCCAGCGCCAGCTGTAGTTGTCGGTGAGCCAGCCGCCGAGCACGGGGGCGAGCATCGGACCGAGCACCACACCCTGGCCCCAGAGCGCCATCGCGCGCCCATGGCGCTCGGGCGGATTGATGTCGAGCAGCACGGCCTGCGACAGCGGCACGAGACCGGCGCCGCAGAGGCCCTGCAGCACGCGAAAGAACACGATCTGATCGATCGACTGCGCCATGCCGCAGAGCATGGAACTGACCGTGAAACCGACCACGGACAGGACCAACACCCGCTTGCGCCCGAAGCGCCCGGCGAGCCAACCGGACAGCGGCGTCATGATCGCCGCCGCCACGATGTAGGAGGTCAGCACCCAGTCCATCTGCTCGAGCGATGCCGAGAGGTTGCCGCCAATGTGCGGCAGTGCCACGTTGGCGATCGTCGTGTCCACCGCCTGCAGCACGGTGGCGAGCGTGACGGAGGCGGTGATGAGCCCGCGATGCCGCGCCTGGCTCAAGTTCCGACGCCGCCCGCTCCGGCGCTGCGAGCCAGCAGTCTGTGGGTGTCGACCGTGACGCTCGCGCTCAACCCCGAGCGCACTGCCGGCAGACTCCCTTCGAGGTCCAGCCGAACGTCGAGCCGCTGCACGACCTTCACCCAATTACCGGTGGCGTTCTCCGGCGGCAGCACGGAGAACTGGGAGCCGGTGCCGGGCGTGATGCTGGCCACCACCGCCTGGAACGTCCGGCCGGGGTAAGCGTCGATCTTCACCGTTGCCAAATTCCCGGGGCGCACGTGCGCAAGCTGGTCTTCCTTGAAGTCCGCTTCCACCCAGACATCGTGCGTGGAGACCAGCACGAATGCGGGAGTGGCGGCCGGCAGGTAGCTGCCGGCCTGCAGATGCTCGACGCCGGTCACGATGCCGCCGGAAGGCGCGCTCACGGTCGTATAAGAGAGATCCAGCAGAGCCCGATCGAGAGCCGCCTGCGCCTGCTCCACCAGGGGGTGGCCATTCACCGCAATATCGGGCTGGCCGCCGAGCTGCGCGAGCGCCGCGGTGATCTGCTGCCTCGCAGCCGCGACGCTCTGCTGCCCTTCACTGCGGGCCAGCAGCGCCTTGTCCACCTGCGATTGGGATGCGATGCCGCTTGCGAGGAGCCGCGACTCGCGGCGGTACTCGCGCTCGGCATAGTCGAGCGCGCTTTGCGCGGAGCGCAGGTCGGCGACGCGTTGCCGATATTGCGCCTTCAGGGACTCGACTTGCAGCCGCGCGCCCTGCAGGCGCGCGCGCGCGGCCTCGACGGCGATCCGGAACGGTCGGTCGTCCAACCGAAACAGGATCTGGCCGCGGCGCACCGGCTGGTTGTCGTGGACGTCGACCTCGCTGACTCTGCCCGACACGTTGCCGCTGATCGCTACCTCGGCGGCGCGCAGATAGGCGTCCTCGGTGGATTGATAGCGGCCGCCCGTCAAGTACACGTACAGACCGCCCGCCACCATGAGCAGCGGCACACTCCACATCAGCGGTAGGCGCAGCCGCTCGCGGCGCGATCTGACCCGTCGCGCCGGCTTGCCTGCTTCCGGTCGCAGCGGCGCCGGCATATCACCGCGAGGCGATTCCCGGACGGGCTCCCCGCCGCGTGCGGTGTTCGCGTTCATCGCAAGGACCTCTGGGATTTGGCGGCGGCAACGGGCGGGAGCGAGGCCAGGTTGGCATGGACTCGCTCCAACAGCTCGATGAGGTTGCCGCGCTCTTCGTTCGACAGGCCGTGCAGCGTCTCGGCTCGGGTTTCCGCGATGACATGGGAGATGTGCTCGAGAACGGGCTTGCTCTTCGGCGTGAGCCACAGGGTGTGCGCCCGCCGGTCCGCCGGATCGAAGCGGCGCTGCACCCAGCCGTCCGCCTCCATCCGATCGAGGATTCTCACCAACGTCATGGGATCGAGCTCCGTCAGCTCCGACAGACGCTTCTGACTCACGCCTTCGTTGTTCTCCAGATGCAACAGCGCGCGACACTGCGGCAGAGTGAGCGAAAGCGCGTGCGCCCGCTCCTCGAACCGCCGCGTGTAGCGGCGGCTCGTGTCCTTCAGCAGGAACCCGAGCTGGCGGTTGAGGTCCAGGGTCATGATGGCCATTACATGAGCTTTATATAATATCACGTTATATCATATCGATGGATATTGACGCGATTCCGCCGGCGGCTCCCCTGTAGAATTCGTCGCACCGACCTGGACGGTCCCACAACGCAAGGCACCCCTTTTCATGCTCGCTCGCCGGACCTCCTCTTCAGGCTTTTCCTGCCGGCGCAGCCGGCTCGCCGCGGCATGCAGCGGCTTGCTCGTCCTCTCGTGGCTGGCATCGGTAACGGCCATCGCGGGTGCCCCCCAGACCGCAACGGCCGAGCCGTTCGTGCCGACGCCTGCACAGCTTTTCGGGCCGCTCTTCGTGCAGGTGCAGATGGACGCGCTATTCCCGGACGGCAAGGCCTTTGCCGACGCGGTGCCGAAGAGCCCGCCGCCGGTGATCCTCCGGCGCTACCGCGCCCGCGGGCCGCGCTCGCACGCAGCGTTGCGCAGGTTCGTGGCGAGCACCTTCTCTTTTCCCGCCGAGGCGCAGACCCCCACCGCCCAGCGCGACAAGAGCCTGGAGGGTCACATCGCAAGACTCTGGCCGCTCCTGACACGTCAGCCGGCGGTGCCGCCCGACTATTCATCGCTCCTTTTCGTGCCTGAGCCCTACGTCGTCCCGGGCGGGCGCTTCAGGGAGTTCTATTATTGGGACTCCTATTTCACAATGCTCGGCCTGATCCCCGACGGTCACCTCGATACCGCCCGGGACCTCGTCGACGATTTCTCCTACATGCTGCGCGAGTACGGACACATCCCCAACGGCGCGCGCACGTACTATCTCTCGCGCTCGCAACCGCCGATGTACTACCTCATGGTAGGCCTTCTCGCGCCCGATCCAGCGGATGCGTGGTCGCAACATCTCAAGGACCTCGAGCGCGAGTATGCCTACTGGATGCAAGGCGCCGCTGGTTTGCAACCCGGCACGGCACGGCGCAATGTCGTTGCCATGCCCGACGGATCTCTGCTCAATCGTTACTGGGATGCCTCCGACACGCCACGCGATGAGTCCTACCGCAACGACGTGCTGATTGCGCGTGCCGCACGCAAGCCCGCAGCGCAGGTATATCGCGACCTCCGTGCGGCGGCCGAGAGCGGCTGGGACTTCAGCTCCCGCTGGCTCGGGGACGGGCGGCATCTCACGACCATTCGCACGACCGACATCGTGCCGGTCGACCTCAACAGCCTGCTCTATGGCCTGGAGCAGGCGATCTCGCGCGGCTGCGAGGCGCAACACGACTCCGCGTGCGAGCGCCGCTTCGCCGAGCGTGCCCGCCGCCGCCGCCAGGCGATGGACGGCTACCTCTGGGATGCCAAGGCCGGATACTTCATGGATTACGACTGGCAGCAGCGCAAGCGCACCGGGGAGCTCAGTGCCGCGACCCTCTATCCGCTATTCACCGGGGTCGCCGACATCCGCCAGGCCGATGCGGTCGGCGGAGTCACGCAAACGCGGCTGCTCGAGCAAGGCGGCATCGTGACGACCAACATCACTTCCGGGCAACAGTGGGACGCACCGAACGGCTGGCCGCCGCTGCAGTGGATCGCGGTCATGGGTTTCCGCCGCTACGACCAGCCCGCGCTCGCGCACGAGATCGCGCGCCGCTGGCTCGCGACGGTGCAGCGGGTCTTCGGCAATACGGGCAAGCTGGTCGAGAAATACGACGTTGAGCACAACCTCCCGGGCGGCGGAGGCGAGTATCCTCTGCAGGACGGCTTCGGCTGGAGCAACGGTGTGACACGCGCGCTGATCGCCCTTTACCCGGACTTGGAGCCTCACCCATGAGCGACGTTCTCCTCGCCATTGACCAGGGCACGAGCTCGAGCCGTGCCATGGCCTTCTCGCCTGAAGGCACGATCATCGCGTCGGAGCAGCAGCCGTTCGAGGCCATCTACCCGGCCTCGGGCTGGGTGGAGCACGATGCGGAGGTCATCTGGGCCACGGTCTTGTCGAGCACGCGATCGGTGTTGGAGCGGCTGCACCGGATGAAGCACAGAGTGGCCGCGATCGGGATCACCAACCAGCGCGAGACCACGGTCGTGTGGGATCGGCGCACCGGCGCCCCCATCCACAACGCGATCGTCTGGCAGGACCGCCGCACCGCCGAACAGTGCCGCAAGCTTGCCGCGGCGGGGCTCGAGGCCGAGCTCACGAAAAAGACAGGCCTGCGGCTCGACCCCTACTTCTCCGCCACGAAGCTGGCATGGATCCTCGATCGAGTACCGGGCGCGCGCGAAGCGGCGGCGGCAGGCAAGCTCGCCTTCGGCACGATCGACAGCTTCCTCATCTGGCGGTTGACGGGCGGACGGCTGCACGTCACCGATGCCACCA
Organism: Steroidobacteraceae bacterium; assembly: GCA_025451845.1. GTDB lineage: Bacteria > Pseudomonadota > Gammaproteobacteria > Steroidobacterales > Steroidobacteraceae > 13-2-20CM-66-19. The sequence goes on along the minus strand of JANWJS010000004.1, from coordinate 59,305 downwards.
ACGCAAGCCGCACCGCGCTTCTCGACGTCCGCTCGGTCAACTGGGACCCGTCACTCTGCGAGATGTTCGGCGTTCCCGCCACCTGCCTGCCCGAGGTCAGGGACAGCGCGGGGGATCTGGGAACCACGGATGCCGGCGTGCTCGGGGAGGCGTTGCCGATCCGCGGTGTTGCCGGCGATCAGCAAGCCGCTCTGGTGGGTCAGGCATGCTTTGAAACGGGCGATGTCAAGAGCACCTACGGCACCGGCGCCTTCCTGGTACTCAACACCGGCGCAACGCTGGTTCAGTCGCATCACCGCCTGTTGGGTACTATTGCGTACCGGTTGGACGGCCGCACGACTTACGCGTTGGAAGGCTCGGTACTTTCGGCCGGCGCGACCATTCAGTGGCTGCGCGATGGACTCGGGCTGGTCTCGCGCGCGAGCGAGGTCGAGGCCCTGGCAGGGTCCGTGACCGATACCGGCGGCGTGTACCTGGTGCCGGCGTTTACCGGGCTGGGGGCGCCGTACTGGGACCCGGACGCTCGCGCCGCGATCATGGGGATCACGCGCGCCACCGGCCGGGGCGAGATCGCGCGGGCGGGGCTCGACAGTGTCGTTTACCAGACGCACGACCTGATCGCCGCGATGGCCGCCGATGGCGCGCGCACGCAGGTCCTCAAGGTCGACGGCGGGATGGCGCAAAACGGCCTGTTCCTCCAGCGGCTCGCGGATGTCCTTGGACTGAGCATTCTCCGTCCCCGCATCACGGAATCCACCGCGTTCGGTGCCGCGTGCCTCGCCGGTCTCGGCTGCGGCATCTATCGCTCCGTGGCCGACATCGCGCGCCTCTGGCAGGCCGATGCGCGGTACGAGCCACGGCTCGATCCCGCCATGCGTAGGCGGGAGCTTCAGGGTTGGGAATCCGCCGTCACTCGCGCCCGCGGCGGGTAGGCGGACGAGGCTTCGAGGGGTAAAATAACGGTCATGGCAACGGGTTGGGCCGGCGACGGCGCAGTACAAGATCAGATCGATGCGACGGTGACGGACGGGGTTCTGCGCGCCAAGAGCCGGCTGCCGCAGGGTCCTGGTCTCGCCCATTGCGCTGACTGCGGCGCACAGATCCCCGAGGCGCGGCGCAAGGCGATCCCCGGCGTGCGCCTCTGCATAGCCTGTCAGGATGCCGCCGACCGCGACGCGCTCCAGTTCAGCGGCTACAACCGCCGCGGCAGCAAGGACAGCCAGCTCCGCTGACCACGGCGGCGCTGTCGAATATCCGCTCCCGTGTCCCTGCTCGCGCTGCTCGACGCTCATCTTGCGCTCGGCGATCGGCCCTTGCTCGACGGCGCCCGCCTCGCTCTGCAGCCAGGCGAGCGCCTCGGACTCATCGGCCGCAATGGCACGGGCAAATCGACGCTGCTGCGCATCATCGCCGGCACAAGCGCTTTGGACGAAGGCGAGCGGCAGGTTCGCGACGGGCTCCGTATCGTGTTGGTGGAGCAGGAGCCCGAGCTTCCAGCGGCGCGTACGCTGCGCGCAAGCCTGCTCGAGCGGGCGCAAGCCAGCGGGGGCGGCTCCGCACGCGCCACCCTGCTTGGCGACGAGCGCGAGCGCTGGACCTTCGAGACACGCCTGACGGAGTTCCTGCATCGCTTCCAGCTCGACCCTGAAATGACTCCGGAGACAGGCTCCGGCGGTGAGCGCAAGCGCGCCGCACTGGCGCTCGCCCTCGCGAGCCAACCGGACCTGCTGCTGCTCGATGAGCCGACGAATCACCTCGACATCAGCGCCATAGAGCGGCTGGAGGAACTGCTGCTCAAGACGCCGGGCGCCGTCGTGGTCACTCACGATCGCGCCTTTCTCGATCGCGTCACCACCCGAATCGTGGAGCTCGACCGGGGCGTACTGCGCTCCTATCCCGGGAATTTCGCGGCCTACGAGACACGACGGGAGCAGGAGCTGGCCGCCGAGGACATCGCGAGTCGCAGATTCGACAAGTTCTGGGCGCAGGAGGAAGTCTGGATCCGAAAAGGGGTCGAGGCCCGTCGCACCCGCAACGAAGGACGGGTGCGCCGCCTGGAGCGGCTGCGCGTGGAGCGGGCCGCCAGGCGCGAGCGTCTCGGCGGCGTGAAGATGAGTCTGGACGCCGGCCCTCGCTCCGGTCAACTCGTTGCGGAGCTGACTGACTTGGGTAAAGGTGTTGCTGGGCGCACGCTCATCGCGCCGCTCTCCATGCGCATCCTACGCGGCGATCGCATCGGGCTGATCGGCCCGAATGGCGCCGGCAAGACGACGCTCATTCGCCTGATCCTCGGTGAGCTGCCGCCCGATGAGGGCAGCGTGCGGCTCGGCACGAATCTCAGGATCGCGTATTTCGACCAGCTGCGCGAGCAACTGGACCCCGAAGCGACCCTCGCCGACATGATCAGCCCGGGATCCGAATGGGTGGAGATCGGCGGCGAGCGCAAGCACATCCTCAGCTATCTGGGCGACTTCCTCTTTCCGGCGCAGCGGGCGCGGTCCCCTGTCAGGATGCTATCCGGCGGCGAGCGCAACCGTCTGCTGCTCGCGCGGCTCTTCGCCCAACCGGCCAACCTGCTGGTGCTGGATGAGCCGACCAACGATCTCGACATCGAGTCCCTCGAACTGCTCGAGCAGAGGCTGCAGGATTACGCCGGCACGCTGCTGCTCGTGAGCCACGACCGCCGTTTTCTCGACAATGTGGTGACCCAGACTCTTGCCGCCGAAGGCGGCGGGTTGTGGCGCGAATACGTGGGCGGCTACAGCGATTGGCTGCAACAGCGAAGCGCCGCGCCGCCAGCCGACAGCCCGGGCAAAGCCCCCCGCGAAGCGGCAAGCCCGATCAGCACGGCGCCACCCAAACCGCGCACGCGGCTCGGCCACAAGGAGCAACGGGAGCTGACCTCGATTCCCGGCGAGATCGAAGCGCTGGAGCAGGAGCAGGCTGCCCTCGTCGGACGCATGAGCGCACCGGAGTATCACATGCAGGGCGGGCCGCTGATCCGCGCCGATCGCAAGCGGCTCGAGGAGCTCGAGGCATTACTCCTCGCCAAGTTCGAGCGCTGGGAGGCGCTGGAGGCCGTGCGCGGCCGCCTGGCTCGATGAGTGTGGCCACAGCCCTACTGCGCAGGCCCGCCGAATATCGATCCGGCAGCGATCTGCTCTACACTGTCGCGAGCGCCGGCCGCCGCCCGTGGCCCCGCGAGTCACTGCCCGGATGAAGCCCTACTCCGAAGCTTGCGAGCGAAATGGCGGCCCCATACTCGAGGTGCTGCGCGAGCACTTCGCCCACCGCCGTCATGTCCTCGAGATCGGCAGCGGTACCGGCCAACACGCCGTGCATTTCGCCGCCGCGCTGCCGCAGCTCACCTGGCAAACGTCCGATGTCGAAGCGAATCTTCCCGGGATTCGGCTGTGGCTCGAGGAGTCGGGACTGCGCAATCTGCCGGCGCCGCTGGCGCTCGATGTATCAGGCGCGTGGCCGGACAAACGGTTTGACGGCGTCTTCACCGCCAACACCCTGCACATCATGGGCTGGCCCGAGGTGCAAACCCTGTTCGCTGCACTTCCCAGGGTCCTCGCCACCAATGCCACGCTTGCGGTGTATGGGCCCTTCAACTATGAGGGCCGCTTCACCAGTCCGAGCAACGCCTCGTTCGATGAGTGGCTGAAGCAGCGCTCGCCGCACAGCGGCATCCGCGACTTTGCCGCGGTCGACGAGCTCGCGCGCTCGATCGGATTCGCTCTCGCGGAGGATCGGGCCATGCCGGCAAACAATCGCACACTCGTCTGGCGGCGCATCGCCGCGTAACGGCACACCGATCGGCAGATCAGGCCGCGCCTCTACTTCGCAGTTTCCAGCCCGATATGCGCCGCCGTCTGCCCGAAAAGGATCGCTCGCGACTCTTCGCTGACGGATGGTTGGGTGTTGATCTCTGCCGCCCGCGCGTAGGCCCGCACGGTCGCTGCCCGCGCCTGGATCTCATTGAACCAGCGTTTCAGGTGCGGGAAGTCGTCCAGGTTCTGCTGTTGCTTCTCGTAGGGCACGATCCAGGGATAGCAGGCGATGTCGGCGATCGTGTAGGCTGGGCCGGCAACGTATGGACGATCGGCCAGACGATGGTTCAGCACGCCATAGAGGCGATTCGTCTCCTTGACGTAGCGCTCGATGGCATAGGGGATCTTCTCCGGCGCGTACTGAGTGAAGTGGTGATTCTGACCGGCCATGGGTCCGAGCCCCGCGACCTGCCAGAAGAGCCACTGCAGGGTTTCCACCTCTGCGCGCAGGTCCGGCGGAATCAGCTTCCCCGTCTTCCTCGCCAGATACAACAGAATGGCGCCAGACTCGAACACGGTCACTGCCTGACCGCCGCCATGCGGCTCGTGATCCACGATACCGGGGATGCGGTTGTTGGGCGAGATGCGCAGGAACTGCGGCCGGAACTGCTCGCCCTTGCCGATGTTCACCGGAAAGATGCGGTAAGGCAGCCCGGTCTCCTCCAGGAACATCGTGATCTTGTGTCCGTTCGGGGTCGTCCAGTAATGCAGGTCGATCATTCGACACCTCCATCCCGCTTCGTGCGAAACACCGTTGCACGGCAGCCTACCGCGGCGGCCGTGCGGACCGGAATCAATCTTTCGAGGGAGGCTGTCAATCCGGTCACCGGGATCGTGGCCGGAAGGCTCCGAACCGCAGCGCCGGACGTTGACGCAGGCTGGGCAGGAGACTACGATGGTACCGGTACCATAACATCCGCAGCTCGACGGGGGACATCGTGGAAAACAAACTCGCCAATCCCGCTCCTCTCGGCTTGATCGGCTTCGCCAGCACGACTTGGCTCCTCAGCATGGTGAATGCGGGGCTCTTCGGGGACAACAGCCTGCCGCTCGTCCTGTCGATGGCCCTCGCCTTTGGCGGCGGCGCACAGGTGCTCGCGGGCATCCTCTCCTTCATTCGCGGCAATACTTTTGCCACGGTGGCATTCGTCGGCTACGGCTCGTTCTGGCTCTCGTTCGTGGCCTATGCGCACGAGTTCGGCGGCGGTGCCCCGCCGGCCTTCGTAGGCTGGTATCTCCTCGTGTGGGGCGTATTCACGTTCTACATGTGGATCGCCTCCTTCCGCCACACCACCGTGCTGCAGCTCGTGTTCCTGACACTGTGGATCACGTTCTTCCTGCTTGCGGCCGGCGAGCTGCGCGGCTCAACCACTCTGCACATGGCCGGCGGTTATCTCGGCCTCGTCTGTGCCGCTCTTGCGGCGTACCTCTCCGCCGCCGAGGTGATCAATGCGGACTACGGCCGGACGGTGCTGCCGATAGGCTGAAGCGTAGGCCCCATCCGCGCCGCCGAAACCCGCGGCGGGCTGCCGGACGCTCCACGGACAGGTATAGTTCATGCTCGCCGCGGTCCGGCGCGGACGATATCGTGGGGAAATGTCATGCGGCTGTTGGGAAACATCATCTGGTTGCTCTTTGGGGGACTCGCGACCGGGATAGGCTGGTGGGTGGCGGGCCTGTTGGCCGCGATCACAATTATCGGTATTCCCTTCGCCATAGCGGCCTTTCGCATCGGCACCTTTTCTTTCTGGCCGTTCGGCCGGGAGATCGTCGACCGCCCCGAAGGCGAGGCCGGCAAGATTCTCATCCTGCTCGGCAACATCATCTGGATCCTCCTGGGCGGCATCTGGCTCGCATTGGCCCACTTGTTCTTCGCTCTGCTGCTCGCCATCACCATCATCGGCATACCGTTCGCCGTGCAGCACCTGAAGCTCGCGCACCTCTCTCTCACCCCCTACGGCAAGATGATCGTCGTGCGCTAGCGAGGCGAATGGCCGGGGCCCTGGGAATTGCCGAGGAGACGCTAGCGCTGCGGAATTCGGGGGAGCTCTGTCCGCGAAACCTTCCTCCCTGGCGGCGGTACTTACGGCCACATACGCCGCCCAATACGCGGCCTTAGGGGAGCCCCCATGAAGACGAAGAGCAATCGCCGGTCGCGGCCGGCGTACGCTGTCATCGCCTCGATCCTTGGCATCGCCGGGACGATCACACCCGCATTCGCAGCTGACGCCTTCATCCCACAGCTGCTCAACACGTCGACCGTTCCGGCGAACGGTGATGAGAATCCGTACGGCGTGGCGTTCGTGCCCGAGGGCTTTCCGGGGGGCGGAATGATCAAGACAGGCGACGTGCTTGTCAGCAACTTCAACGACAACGCCAATATCCAGGGAAACGGAACGACGATCGTCTCCTTCTCTCCGGGAAGCGGGGCCGTGGCCGCTCCCGGTACGGCAAATACCTTCTACAGCAGCCCGGTGCCGGGGCTCAGCACCGCGCTCGGCGTCCTGCGGGGCGGCTTCGTGGTGGTGGGGAACGTGCCGACGACCGGCGGGGCGTTCCCCGTCCTCCAGGGCGCCTTGCAAGTCATCGACCGCAACGGCAAATGGGTTCAGACGCTGACCGATGCCACGTTTTTGGATGGACCGTGGGATCTCGCCGTGGATGATCATGCTGCATGGGCCCGCATCTTCGTTTCCAACGTCGCGAACGGCACGGTATCCCGGCTGGACGTAACGGTCAGCCCCAAAGGGCTCACGGTCACCAAGAAGACCACCATCGCCTGGGGATACACGGTACAACCCAACGTTGCGGCGGTGATCGTGGGGCCGACCGGCCTCGCGTTCGACGGCCGCAGCGGCACGCTCTACGTCGCATCGACCGGGGACAATTCCATCTATGCGATCTCCAACGCCGGTCGCGCCACAACCGCCGTACACCGGGGAAAGCTCGTCTTCGCGAGCTCACACCTGCGCGGACCCCTGGCCCTCAAGTTCGCCCCGAACGGTGACCTTTTGACCGCCAACGGGGACGCAGTGAACGGCGACACCGCGCATCCGAGCGAGATAGTGGAATTCACGCCGTATGGACGCTTCGTGCGTGAGTACAACGTCGATGCCAGCCAGGGTGGCGCCTTCGGCCTCGACGCAGTACTCGACAGCGATGGGCGATTCAACTACGCCGCCGTGGATGATGTCACCAACAGCCTGTCGATCTACCGGCTGCGTAAGCCAGACGAGAGGTGAAGCGGGATCTGATCCACGGATCCCGGAGATCGTCCAACAGTTCCCCTGACGGAGAGCTCGGCGCTCGAGCAGGAATGCACGAGCGCTGATCCTCGTTAAGAGCCCCCGGAAGCTCGCGCTCGTGCAAGTGCGTCAGCACTGTTGTCGAAACGGCCGACGGCCGCTCGGCTAATGCTCAGAACGCATCCTGTTCCGCGAACGTCAGTAAACGAGGAGATCCGTCCATGCCGAATACCGTGCGACTGCACAGAGTCCTGGCCACCAGACCCGAGAAGGTCTACCGCGCATTCATCGAGCCGGATGCGGTGGCCAAGTGGCTGCCGCCCAACGGTTTTACCTGTACCGTGCACCAACTGGAGCCCAAAGTGGGCGGTTCCCACCGCATGTCCTTTCGGAATTTCACCACCGGCCAGGGTCACTCGTTCGGCGGCCAATACCTCGAGCTGGTCCCCAATGAGCGCCTGCGCTACAGCGACCGGTTCGATGATGCGAACCTGCCCGGCGAAATGCGGGTAACCGTGACGCTGAAGAAGGTTTCCGTCGGCACGGAGGTCAGCATCGAGCAAGAAGGCCTGCCGGACCTCATCCCGGTCGAAGGCTGCTACCTCGGCTGGCAGGAGTCGCTGCGCAACCTGGCGCGGCTCGTCGAGCCTGAGATCAATCAATAGCACCCATCGCAGTCCGCCCAGCCGAGGGCCCCGGCTGGCGGACTGCACGCCTGGTCAACGTGCGTTGATGCTTAGGTCCGGAGATTCACGGACGAAGCGCGGCAGGAGGCGGTCAGCGGAGGAGGCCCGCAGCGGGCTGGTGCCGCGCTAGCGTCCCGGTATGGGCAATACTGGCATGATCTCGACGGCATCGCCTGGGAAGATCGTGAAGTGGGGATGCTTGTCGAACAGCCTGGCAGCCGCCTCGTGCGAATCCGCGCGCACGATTGTAAAGGCGCCCATTTCGTTCGCGCTATCCTCGATGCCCTGCTGCGTGATCTTCTTGGTCTTTCCCAATGGCCCTCCCAGGGTGACGATGGAGGCCTGATGCTTCTCGACCCACGCCCCCCATGCGGCCATGCCTTCACGCTCTTTCGCGCGGCGATCGCCTTCGGAAAGGCCATCCCACGCCGCTCGCCGGGGGCTGGTTTTGCTGCCAAGGAACACGGCCATATACGTATTGCTAGCGCTCATCATCAAATCTCCCTTCTGGTGTATCAGCCGAGCAGTTGCTCGGCCTTACCCTAGACGAATGGGGTGGCTGCAAATCGACATCCGGATTTGCGGATCGCATACTCCGGTGGGAAAGCATCATTGGACGGGGTCCTCGTGCGCACGACGGTCTGGTTACGCATTTCCGCGATCATCTCGCTGCTCTTTGCGGTCGGGCATTCGCTCGGGGGCAAGCAGAACTGGTCGCCCGTCGCCGACAACCCGGTACTGCAGTCGATGCGCGCCGTGCACTTCGATGTCATGGGAGTGAGTCGCAGCTATCTCGACTTCTACCTGGGATTCGGCTACTCGCTCACGGTGAGTCTGCTTCTGCAGTCGGTATTGCTGTGGATTCTCAGCAACCTGGCGCGTACGCACGCAGAGATCGCCCGCCCCATGATCGCCGCATTCGCCGTAGCGGCTGTGATGAGCGGCCTCATCGCCTGGAGGTATATCTTCCCGGTACCGGCGCTCTTTTCGCTCGTGCTGTGCGCAGCCCTGGTGATGGCCTTCGTCGCCGCTGGTCGCCGCCCGGCCGTCTCCGCGCCGAGCGGGGCATGACTCACCGCGCTGCGCCGCCTGCACCGCTGCAGAAAGTGCAGACCGGCACCGAGCTGCGCAGAGCCTCCAGACCCAGGCGGTGCGCGTGTTGCAGAAGCATGATCGTCTTCCCGTCCTGGATCGCGCCCGAGTCGATCATGCGCATCGCTTCATCGAGAGGGAGCTCGATAGTCTCGATTTCCTCGCCCTCATCGGCCTCGCCGCCGCCCATGGACACGCGATCGCGGTCTTCATACTCGGCAACGAAGAAATGCAGCCGTTCCGTGACTGATCCCGGACTCATATAGGCCGCGAAAACCTGCCGCGGCGCGCGGACTCGAAATCCCGTCTCTTCCTCGGCTTCTCTGCGGATGCATGCCGCCGGATCCTCGCCATCCAGGAGCCCGGCGCAGGCTTCGATCAATAGCCCGTCACGACAACCGTTGAGATGAGCTGGCATCCGAAACTGCCGCGTCAGCAGCACGGTGCGGCGATCGATGTGGACCAGCAGAATGACGGCGCCGTTACCCCGGTCATACACCTCTCGCGATTGCCGCTGCCAAAGGCCATCCCGCCTTCGATAATCAAAGGTGACTTTGCGAAGCAGGTACCAGTCGTCGGACAGCACCTGATCGCTGACGAATCGAATCCGGTCCCCCTGAGCGTCGATAGACCCGTTCACTCAGCCTCGCTCCGGGTGACTCGGTATCCCGGCGAAATCGGTAAAGACCCGCAGTCCCAACTGCCGCGCGCGCTCCACATCGAGATCGGCACCCTGAGATTCTCCAGGCAAGCGCAGGACCGCATCGCACCGCTCCAGCAGCCGGTGCGCCACCGGATATTGATATTTGCGGAAGATGTCGTCGCCGAATTCGTGGCCGCCGGCGGCGCGGATGATCGGCAATGCGAGCCACTCGCCGATCACAGGCAAGTGGCCCTTCCGATAGATCGGCAGCGCAAAGCTCTCGAGCCGCTCGCGATTCACTCCGATCTTTTCCGGGTCGCCGCCGGTGCCGGACGTGTACGGGCCGCAGATCATGATCAGCATCGGTGAGTTTGCACGCATGACGCCAGCGTACCGCATATGTGCAAGTTCGTGCAACTTCGTGTATATTCAGGCACTCCAGGCCGAGTGGTTTCTGCCGTGCTCACCGCGCAAAGAAAGAAGCTGATTCTCTCCCGCCTGGCCAGGGACGGACAGGTTGTCGCCAGGGAGCTCGCGACGGAGTGGGACGTATCCGAAGATACGATCCGGCGCGATCTGCGCGAGCTTGCCGCCGCGGGGCGGCTGCAACGGGTACACGGCGGGGCCTTGCCCGCCTCGTTGGCAGATGGCGACCTGCACGTCCGCGAATCGGTCTCCGTGCGGGAGAAAGCCGCCCTCGGCAGGACGGGAGCCGCAATGATCCGGTCTGGCCAGGTAGTCATCCTGGATGGCGGCACGACAGCCATTCAGGTCGCACGCCATCTCGCTCCCCATCTCGAAGCCACGCTGATCACCCATAGCCCGAACGTCGCTGTGGAACTGGCTGCTCACCCCGGAATTGAGATAGTCGTGCTGGGCGGCACGCTGTTTCGCCACTCGATGGTGAACGTCGGGGCCGCGCTGATCGAGTCGGCTTCGAGACTGAGGGCTGATCTGTATTTCATGGGAGTCACGGGCGTGCATCCGAAGGCGGGCCTCAGTACGGGGGATGCCGAAGAAGCCGCGGTGAAGCGTGTTCTGCATGAGCGCTCGGCGGAAACGATCGTCCTCGCATCTTCCGAGAAGCTGCTCGCCGCCTCCGCGTTCGTCGTCACCTCTCTAAGCGACGTGGCCGCGGTCATCGTTCCGGCCGGGACGTCGTCTCGAACCATCGGCTCGATCAGAGCAAGTGGAGTCAAAGTGGAACGGACGCGTTGATCATGACGGCTGGTTAGCTGATGCGACGGCAGGTCCGCTGAGATCGTATTCCCATGGCTTCATCCGCATCACGGCACCTCCAGGACCTGCTGGGTATCGATTGGCCCATCGTCCAGGCTCCGATGGCAGGAACCTCGACTCCTGAATTGGCCGCCGCCGTCGCCAACGCAGGCGGGCTAGGCTCCATCGGCGTCGGAGCCATGGGGGTCAAAGCCGCCGGCGATGCGCTAGCGGCCTTCCGCGCCCGGTCCAGCCGCTCTCTGAACATCAATGTCTTCTGCCACCGCCCCGCTCAGTCCGATCCGGCGCGCGAGTCGGCGTGGCTCGAGCGTTTGCGACCCGAATTTGAAAGGGTGAAGGCTACGGCGCCTTCCACGATTAGGGAGGTATACAAAAGCTTCGTTGTGGACGAGCCCATGTTCACCGCGATCCTGGCAGCCAGGCCCAAGGTCGTGAGTTTTCATTTCGGGCTGCCTTCCCCTGAGTGGATTCGTGCCTTGAGAGAGGCGGGCATCGTTCTTCTCGGTACGGCGACGAATCTGGCTGAAGCCAGAGCCAACGTAGCAGCCGGGGTGCAGGTCGTCGTCGCCCAGGGGTACGAGGCCGGCGGGCATCGCGGGATATTCGATCCTGACAGGCCGGACGATCGGCTCGGAACGTTCGCCCTGACGCGACTCCTAACCCGGAACCTGGACGTGCCGGTGATCGCGGCGGGCGGCATCATGGATGGACAAGGCATTGCCGCGGCGATACGGCTCGGCGCCGGCGCTGCGCAGCTTGGCACCGCGTTCGTAGGAACTCAGGAGTCCGCAGCCGACGCCGGGTATCGCGCTGCCCTCTTCAGCGACGCTGCCAGTCACACCGTCATGACACGCGCCATTTCCGGGCGGCCTGCGCGGTGCCTTGCCAACCGCTTCACCGCGCTGAGCGCCTGCGTAAGTTCAGGTGCCATTCCGCTCTACCCAATAGCATATGACGCAGGCAAGTCCCTCAACGCGGCGGCCAAAGCGGTTGGCGAGAACGGGTTCGGCGCGCAATGGGCGGGGCAAGGCGCCCCCTTGGCACGATCGCTTCCGGCGGGCAAGTTGATGGCAGCGCTGGTAGAAGAGATGAAGAGTATCTAGCCGCGGACGAGCTCGTCGAACTTCTCGATCAGCGCAACCGAGCGCCGGCAGGATCCGCTCACGAACTGCGAATCCCTCTCGGCATCACGTCGGCCCGGGGTAGGAGTACACCCGGTAAGCACTCCTGCCATCCTGCTTCGCCTTATACATTGCCGTATCCGCACTCTTCATGAGCGTCCGTTCGTTCTCTCCATGGTCGGGAAACACTGCGACGCCGACACTCGCGCTGACCCGGCATTCTTGGCCGAGCAGCACGACCGGGCGGCTGGCTGCCTGCAGCACACGTGAGGCCAGGCCCGCGACATCATTCAGCGCCGTTGGGTCCGTGCAGAGCACCACGAACTCATCTCCACCGAGGCGAGCCACGATGTCGCCGGCGCGGACGCTGCCGCGCAGGCGCACCGCCGTCTGCCGCAGGAGCTCGTCACCCGCCTGGTGGCCGAGAGAATCGTTGATGAGTTTGAAGTGGTCGAGATCGACGAACAGGATGACGAAGCGCCCGGCCTGCGCGCGGGCCTCTGCGATCGCCGCACTCAAAGCCTCATTGAAGGTTGGGCGATTTGGCAGGTCGGTGAGGCTGTCGTGCGTCGCGAGATGACGAATACGCTCGTCGGCACGCTTGCGCTCGGTGATATCGCGTCCGATCCCGATGATGCCGACGATGTTACCGGCGTGATCGCGAAAGGGAACCTTGGTCGTGGCGAAGTGCCTCACGTCTCCGGTTGAACGATCCAACACCAGCTCTTCGCGCTCGATCAACGCATGACCAGAGCGAATCAGAGCCTGCTCATCCGCAAAGAAAGCTTCGGCCATCTCCGGCGGGAAGAAATCGAAATCGGTTTTGCCAATGGCCTCCGCGGGCGTCGTGCCCATGCACTGCGCGACCAGCGCATTGCAGGCGATGAATCGGCTCTGCACATCCTTGGCGTAGATCGAGGCAGGGAGCGAGTCGATGATGGCGCGGAGCAGCCTCCGCTCGCGGCGCAGGGCCTCTTCGAGATCGAGGTTCCTCGGCACCGTGTCGGTGGTGCACCCGTCGATGCCGAGGAGCTGGTCAATGTCCGACGCGTCAGCCTCGATCTCCCGGGTTTCCGGACTGTCGCTCGCGGCGGCTGGTTTCATAAGACTACGGTCGCAGGGCTTGAGTGAGCATTGCCCCTTTGCCAGAATAAGCCCCCTGCCAATAGAGGCGGCGGAACTGCGTCTCGGCGCCTACGGTCGCGGCGCGACACCAGTCGCAATAACTGCAAGGCACTGGCTCACGGTAGGCCCCCATGACTGCCACTGCCCGACCGAAACATAGTGCGCAATGCGCCTCTGGACGCTTCATCCTAAATACCTCGACCCGAAGGGTTTGGTGGCGCTCTGGCGCGAGGGGCTGCTGGCACGCGCCGTACTGCGCCAGGAGACGACTGGCTATCGTCATCATCCGCAATTGCTCCGCTTCCAATCGCATCCCGCGCCTCGCACGGCAATCAACGCTTATCTGGCCGCGGTGCTGCTCGAGGCCGAACGCCGCGGATATTCTTTCAACGCCGGCAAGATCGGGCCTGTGCGCGGAACCATCATGATCACAGCGACCGCGGGACAGGTCGCGTACGAATGGCAACATCTGCTCGATAAGCTCGAGCGCAGGGACCCCGGCCTGCATCGTCGGTGGGTCCGGACCCGCGCTCCTGAGCCGCATCCGATCTTTCGCATGGTCGCGGGGGACGTGGAGACATGGGAACGAATGCATAGGACGCGCGAGTGAGCGATCTTGGGGACTTTCTGATCAACCACCTGCGTCACGTGCCTTCTTCGTCCCCAGCCTGACTCGCGCACACTCCGGCTGCTGCCGGGCGGCAGTCTCGAGCCTTGACCTTGCGCTCAGCTGCGGTTGTACACTGCGCGGCAATGGCGAGGGGGTGGCCCATGGCGTTCAGAACCGAGACCGCAGTGCCTCTGCTCGAAACAGCAGTGCTTCCAGCGAGCGAGCCGCGCGCCGGAATGGGTGCGAAAGGGGTGCGCTCACCTCTTCCCATGGGCGCGATCTATGACGCCCGGTGGGGTTCTCATCGCACGTATCCGATTGAACGGAACCGCCGTAGGCCATGAAGGCACGATCGGCATCGTTCCTCGGCCGCTGCGCGCTGGCGCTGATGCTGTCCGCCGGCTCGGTGGGGCATGCTCTCGACCTTGCCGCCGAAGTCCATCGCTGCGACGACTGCCACGGCCCCAGCGGGCATGCGAACGTGCTGCCGGTTAACGGTCGCATCGCCGGTCAGAACGAAGACTACCTGGTGTATATCTTGAAGGAGTACCGTGCCGGCCACCTCGCCGGTGTGAACGCAGCCGCCATGACCTACTGCGTCCGACAGTTATCAGATGACGATATCCGCATGTTGTCGCATTACTATGCACACCTACAATGAGTAGCCACCGATGACCGCCATCGACTTCGAGCTCAATCTCAAGTCCGTCAGAGTCGACACCGAACCGGACATGCCGCTACTTTGGGTGCTACGGGACCAACTCGGTCTCACGGGCACCAAATACGGCTGCGGGCGCGGGCTTTGCGGTTGCTGCACGGTGCACATCGACGGCGAAGCGGTGCGCAGCTGCATGGTTCCCGCCCAGAACGTCGCCGGACGGCGCGTCGTAACCATCGAGCATCTGGGCGCCGATCCGACCCATCCCGTGGTGCAAGCCTGGTTGACGCAGAACGTCGCGCAATGCGGTTACTGCCAATCCGGTCAGATCATGACCGCGGCAGCGCTGCTTGCACATCATCCACAGCCTACCGATGAAGATGTTGACCTGGCGATGACCGGAGTACTGTGTCGTTGCGGTACCTACCCCCGCATCCGCAGCGCCATCCACTTGGCGGCACAACTGCAACAATCGCCGGCCCATCGATGAAGAGCGGGCCATCAACCACGCTCTCGGCCACCTTGCTACTCACTGTGGCCTTGGCGGCGACCGCGGCACCCGCGGAGAGTCCAGGGGCAGACCCGGCCCACGGCCGAGAGCTCTCCGGCGAATGCGCCGCCTGCCATGATGGCGATGGCCGAACGAGGTTCAGCATCTACCCGCGCATCGCCGGGCAGACTTACGACTATCTCTTGCTGTCGATGAAGGAGTTCCGATCGAAGGAGCGCCATCAAGCCTATGCGGCAACGCTCATGTGGCCGTCGGTCGTAAAGCTCAGCGATCAGGACTTACGCGATTTGGCTGCCTATTACAGCAGCTTGCCTTGGTGACCATAGCCCTGCCGGCGATCCCTTTCCCGTGGGGCGCTCGGAATCGCCCGGCTACGGATAAAGTTACGGATATGGAGTTAAGTTACTGAAAACACAGAACTTCTGAAGCCCTACCCTGCCCCGGAACGCAGGGACGTGCCGGTGGAGTGGGCACGAACCCATGTACCAGTGCGTTCCGACCCGAATTGCGCTTAAATGGACAGGCGAAGGGGACTGCTGTGGCGCTGGAACGCCGATAAGCGCCGCCGCGCGCCAGTGCTACGCGGCACACTGAAGAAAAACAATATGAAACCGCAGCAAACAACGGCTCGACCCTCGGTCGATCTCGACGCAACCGACGAGTTTCCCGTCCTGGATGCGATTGCATACGAGACGGAAGTCCTTTCCCGGGAACTGGGGGGACCGTCTGGTAGCCAAGTCACCGCCACCGAGGCCGGTCCCCCTGTGGCGGGATCGCCTACCCCCGAACATCGCCTGTCCGACAGTGCGCCTCCTGTAGTCGACTCTGACGTCATGTCGGCGGTCGAGCACTGGATAGCGCAGAAGAGCGAGGAACTACGCGCTCACCACGACGCTCTGGGTCTTTCACAGCGCGAACGCGCCGTGGCAGTGGCGCGCGCCGACGCGCTGAGTCGCGAGCTCGCCGAGACGAGTGCGAAACTCGAGGCGCTGAGCGGCCGCGAGCGTGCGCTTGCGGCAGTGCTGACCAGCGAGCAGGAGGCGGCGCAGCATCGCGTCGCGGAGTTGGATGCGGCGCGGTCCGAAGCCTCTCGCTTCGGGCAGGAGCTGACCGACGAGCGCGCCGCTGCAGCGCAGCAGAGCGCGGCGCTGGCAACCTCGGGAGCACTCCTCGAACGACGCTCAAGCGACCTTCAAGCGCTGCAGCGTACGCACGACGCTCTCATCGCAGACGGGCAGCGCGCGACGGGCCGGCTTTCCGATCTCGAAGCTCGCCTTCACGACAGCGAGGCTCGCGCGCGCGATGCGCAACGCAGCCTCGAGGCGCAGAACCACGCTCACGCCGAGCTGACACGGCGTGTGCAACGGGAGACCACCGGCCGCGAGCGCCTTGCTGCAGAGCTCACGACCCTACAAGCTCAGCTGGCGAACTGCGTCGAAAGCCTGCACAGTCGCGAGTCGTATCGCGCGCTCTACGAGAGCACGCTACAGGAGTTGGATTCGGAGCTCGCCGTTGTGACGCTCCGGACAGGCGAGCAGGAGGCGCGAGCCAATCAACTTCACGCCGAGCTCCAATTGCGTGATCGGCGCCTTCAGGATGCGCTCCGGGAGCGTGACCAAGCGCGACAATCACATGACCAGGAAATCACCCGGCACGCTGCCGAGGTCGGCGAAGGCGAACGAAAGCGCGGCTCGCTGGAGTCCCGGCTCGCCGCGTTGACTGCCGAACATGCGAATGCGAGTGCGCAACTTCTTGCGGCGCAGACGGAGCTGGCGGCTGCACGGCAACGCGCGGAGGCCGAAGCCCGCGCAAGCGCGACTGCCGCGGAGCGGGGGCGCGAGCTCGAGTCTGCGGTTGCATCACGCCAGGCAGAGCTGACGGACGCCCAGCTCGAGATCGAGCGCAACCGCGCATTGTTCGCGGACCTGACAGCTGCGCTGCTGAAGAGCCAGACCATGTTCTCCGATCAGTCCCGTCTGCTCGAGGAACGGGAGGCTGCGGCGAGCACCATGGCCGCGGCTCACGCGGCGCAGACCGCATTGATAACGAGTTTGCGCGGACAAAACGAGGAGCTGACCACCCGGCTGGCGACGCCGGACATCGAGCGCCGCGCTCTCGTGGACCGAGTCGCGTCACTCACGAAGGAAGTGGTAAAGAGCGATTCGCGCATTACCCGACTCGAGTCGATGAACTCGGACCTGCGCGCCACCGTGGGGCAGCTGGACGCGTTGCTGGCGGAGCGCGACGCTGAGCTGCAGCGGACCACGCAAATCGCATCAATCAATGCCCAGGCACTCGGGCGGGTGCAGTCGAGCATCGATGAGCTGGGCCGTACGCTGACAGCATCTGAAGGCGCCGCTGCTCAGGCTCAGGTAAGCATCCTGACACGGATCGATAGCGGCCATAACCACAGCGTGGTGCTGCGCGGGCGGACGACAGTCGGCCGCGATCGTGACAACGACCTTTCGCTGGCAATGCGGTCGGTCAGCCGTCACCATGCCGTGCTGATTCCCGCCTTCCGAACGGCATTCGTCCAGGACTTGAGCAGCACGAACGGCGTGCTCGTGAACCAGCGTCGCGTCCGCTGCGCCCGGCTCGAGCATGGCGACGTGATCACTGTCGGCGAGGCGCAATTCCGCTACACCGTGGCGCCGGCGCCCACCGGCTTGGCATCTACGGGGTCAACCATCGCCGGTTCGACACGCACATCCTTGAAGCAAGCATCCTGATATGCAGGAGAACGTACCCGATCGCGCTTCCAGCGGCAGCCGCCGGGTGTAACATCTCTCCGCTCGGGACGGTGAGAGTCCATTCGCTCAGACCGAAGAGAGGTTTTGCTATGAAGCGCTTATTGACATCCTCGGTGGCACTGCTGGGCGCACTGCTCCTGGCATCTACCGCGTTCGCTCAGGGCGGGGATGTGGCGAAGGAACTAACCACCGCCCGCACGCACGCGCAACTGGCGGAGGCATCACAGAGTGTGGCGGTTGCAAAATTGCATCTGCACCACGTGATCAACTGCCTGGTCGGGCCGCACGGCCGGGGGTTCGATGCCGCAGCCGGGAATCCCTGCAAGGGGATGGGCGAGGGGGCGGAGAAGGACGCGCAGACGAACCACGCGATGACGACGCATTGGCTTGATCAAGTGGTCCATGCACTCGCATCCGCACGCCGCGGGGTCGCCGCGAAGCACTTGGCCGACGTGCACAAGGCGGCGTCCGGCGTCGTCGAGAGTATCGTCGGCGGGTGACGCTCGGAGCCATTCAGGCACTCAGCCGGGAGTCGCCCGCTCCACCGTCACGAAAGACGAGCCTGACGCTGCCCTGATTCTGCGGTTGAGCGGCTCCGAGTAGCTCTGGGCAATCAGATAGCCGAGCAGAATGCTCCCACCCAGCATGGCGGCATACCAGAGGGGGAACGTCCTGGCCGCGGGATGCATGTGCCTGATGACAGCCATCAGCCCGAGGACCGCGAGCATGTGGAACAGGTAGATCTCGTAGCTGCAGCGCCCGGTCAACCGCAGCCAGGATGTGCCTTTGGCCATTGCCACATTCCCCACGCCGCTACCGAATGCAACGACCATCAGAGCAATTCCCAGCTCCAGAGCGGTGAGATTGAGCCCGAATCGCGCAATGCCGGTGCGCGCACTCTCGTCGTTCAGCACGATCGTCAGCAGGCTCAGCAGGCAGCCGGCTGCCAGCGCGAGTCGCAGAGCGCGCGGTCCGAGCAGACGGCGATGCGTCAGCAGCGCGGCTATACAGCCGAACGCGATCGCGTCGCTACACGACAGGTAGGCGTAGCCCCAGAGCGGGTCCACGTCACCCAGCATGGCGCGGTAGCACGGCCCAATGATCACCAAACTTCCCAGGACCAGCAGAAACAGCCGCTCGCTGCGCAACAGCACGGCCGCAAGCGGAAACACGAGGTAAAAGGTCTCCTCCACGGACAGGGACCACAGTACGTCCCATCCTCCCGGAAGATAGCCGTGATGCCCCTCGAGCCAATTCACATGGAAGGTGAGAGCGGCCGCCAGCGCGCGCCCGAGGGACACGCGCTCCGGTCGAATGACGAAATCGGACGCGCCGGCGAGATGCAGCGCGCACAGAACGGGCAGGAGTAGCAGCAGGCAGGGCGCGATCCGCGCGAAGCGCATGCGATAGAAGCTGCCGATATTGACGGAGGCCAGGCCGCCCCACCGGCGCAGCGACAGGCTCGTGATCAGAAACCCGGAGATCACGAAGAAAATCACGACAGCGTAGTGCCCCGACCAGAAGAGCACCTGCTCCATCCGTGCAGGCAGGGCATCGGACACCGGCAAATCGTTCAGCAGGAAGCGCAGCTTGATATGGTTCAGCAGTACCAGGAGCACGCTCAGGCCGCGGAGTACGTCGACGCCGGCCATCCGCGAGGATCCGACGCTGGGCGGTCTGCCTGTCTTTCCAGTCACGCGCATTCCCTCGGAAGGAGTCCGTCCTAGCTTAGCAATTATTCCTGCGCCGTGATCCCGCCACCCACGATCGTGCCGGCTACGACGGAATGGTTTATCGCTCCTCCTCGATGTGCGTCTTGAGATCCCGCAGTGTGCCCTGCCAGAAGGCTCGGTAGTCTCCCAACCAATCGTTCACGGCACGCAGCGGCCGGGCATTGAACTGACAAACACTTGCGGTTCCGCGCTGATGGGCGATCATGAGACCGGCAAGTCTGAGCAGCCTCAGATGCTTGGAGATTGCCGGACGACTGGTCTCAAAAATTGCCGGCGAGCTCTCCGACGGTGTGAGGCCGCTGCCGCAGCGAGCCCAGGATCTGGCGCCGCGTCGGATCGGCAACGCTGCGGAAAACCACCTGACTGTGCAGCTTCGCATCAGTAACCATTAAGTTACGTTACTAAATGGTTATCTTGCGGTTTCATTATTGAGCCCCTCGCTGCAGACGCCGCGCTCAACTGGAGGTCCTAAGACCAGTCTTAGGGCTTTGGTCCAATTTACGGGCTCCCAAGCTTAAGGTAGACTCCCTCCTGACGGCCACAAAACTCCAACGGCCGAGGCGAGAAGAAGCACAGGCAGCGCGGCTACCGGCTGCTTGCCGACTTTAGAAATAGCGTGGGGTCGCAAAAACAATAGGGGAACGCCATGAGGCTGAGGAACAAGAATCTGCTGCTGAGTAGCGCCCTGCTCGGCTGCGTGGCCGCACTGCCAGCGTACGCTGACACCCATACCACAACGGGTACCTTCACCACCGCGAATCAGAGCGAGTGGAACACCGGCTCCGCCACAGTGCTGAACTACACTTCACCGGTGCTCGGCCCGAGCTTCAGCGCAAGTCCGAGCATCGGCGGCATAACGTGCGTCGGCTGCGGTGTACCGGTGGTCCCCGATACGTACTGGGGTGCCGAGGCGAGCCTCAGCCTCTCGGGAAGTCTCGGTCTACAGGTGAGCGCGAGCCTCGACAGTGGCTCGGTGAATGCGTCGGTACCCTTCAGCTCGACGATCAACGCTCCGAATCAACTCAATAGCTCGAAGAACACGTCGTTCACTCCGACACTCAACATCGGCCTCGGCTCGAGTCAGTTGCAGGTCTTTGCGCCGACCGCACAAGCCTCGGTGAATCTCCTGGCGAGCCTCAATGCAAGCGGTTCCGTTCAGATCTGCGGCGGCGGCTGCACGGGCACCTCCGGCATCATACTCAACGGGAGCGGCTCGCTCTCACTGCTATCGATCAACCAGGGTAACAACGGCGCGATCCAAGTGCTGGGTCAAACCGTGCAGGGGCTATCGGGTTCGGTCGACGGCCTCAACTACTCGGCGCAAGGGCCGCAGAACACCCCGAATGCGACCGGTGGACCCGGTGGCCGCGTGTCGACCGGAGTCAGCTCGGACGTCGCGTCGCTGAGCTTTGATGCCGATCAGGCGCTCGCCTCTGCGCTAGGCATACAGCTCAGCGGCAGCAAGGGGCCGATAAGCTGGAGCCTCGGAGATGTCTCGGTGTCGCTCGATGGGCTCCTCGATCAGAGCTTCAGTCTCGACCCCACCGTGTCTGCGGACCTCTACGTCCCCCTCACCGGGCAGAACGATTTCTGTAGCGCGGCGGGATGTGGCGCGATTGAGGTTCCCACAGGCTTTCAAGGGGAACTTCAGGTCGACCCCAGGTACGTGATGAGCGCGGTTTTGACCAACGATACCGGGCTGGATCTCAAGCCCGGTTTCGACGTCTCGCTGCTGAGCGCCGGCATCTCTGGCGTGGGCAGCATCGGTCCGGCGTACTCGTATGACCAAAGTTGGACGACGCCTGAAATCAATCTCTACCAGGACTCCTTTCTGATCGGGGGATTCTCGACCGTCGATGGCCGGTCCTTCGACGTAAACGTCGTCCCGACGGCACCGGAGCCGGGGACACTCGCGCTGGCGGGCATCGGTCTCGCCGCGCTCGCTCTCGCGCGGCGCCGTCGCAAAGTCTGATCTCCGCGTCGGTCTGGGACGAAACGGGCTCGCGAGGCGGTCACTTCGCGGACCCGTTTGCTTATCGGGTACCGACGATGCGAGTCCGATCGGACTCCCTCGGAGGAAATGCCGAGTAACCTCGAGCGGCGGCCCGAACACGGGCCCCGCTCGTGCTCGCGCTCGATTTGGGTTCGCGCTAAAGTGCGCCATGCTCGCGCCCACCAACTTCCCTCCGCATTGCTGATGGCTGTACCGTCGTCGGCATCGGCAGCCCCGGTCATCGCGGCGGATAAGGCGCACGCGATGAATCGCGAACTCCTGACGGCGGTTTATCGCGGCGCCGTACCCGGGACAGTCGGGAGCCTGCTGACGGCTCCGGCCCTCGCGCTAATCCTCCTGTATCTCCACAGCACGGACGCCTGGGCCGCGGGCCTCTTCGTCACGGCGGTCGTTGCGAGCTCCGTGGCCCGCCTCGCTCTCGTTTACCGTTACCGACATGCGACACCCGCGACGCGCGCCGCGCCTCGCTGGTTCTATTTGATGGCCGCAAGTGTCTTTGCGGGCGGATTGAGTTGGGGCGGCGGCGCCATCTTCCTGCTGCAGGCGGCGCGGCTCGATGTGCAGTTCCTGGTGCTCCTGGTGGTACTTTCCATGGCCGCCGGCGCCATGGCCGCGTTCGGCGCCCGGCTGGAGCTCTACTGCCTCAACTTTGTTCCCATGCTGGCGCCGCCGATGCTGTGGATGCTGGGCCAGGGCAATCTCCTGCACTACGCCTTGGCGTTATTCATGTCGTTGTGGATCGCCGCCATCATGTCGCTGGCGCGCCAGTACAATGCAACCATCCTCGAATCGCTGCGACTGCGCTTTGAGAACCTCGATCTGGTCGCCGATCTGCGGCGTCAGAAGGATGCGGCAGAAGACGCCAACATCGCCAAGTCGCGCTTTCTCGCCTCAGCCAGCCATGATCTGCGGCAACCGGTGCATGCCCTTGGAATGTTCGTAGGTGCGCTGCGGGCGCGACCGATGGACGAGGATGCGCGCCGGCTGGTCGAACACATCGACCACTCCATCGCCGCAATGGACGGGCTCTTCACTTCGCTGTTGGACATCTCACGGCTCGATGCAGGCGTCATCCACACGCATCGGCAGCCTTGTCCGATCGCGCCGATGCTCGCGCGTATTTGCGGCGACCATGCCGAAGAGGCGGCCGCCAAGGGTATCCGCCTGTCGCATGTCTCATGCTCCCGGTGCGTTGACACCGATCCGACGCTGCTCGAGCGCATCCTACGGAACCTCGTCTGCAACGCCGTACGCTATACGGATAAAGGGCGCGTGCTGGTCTGTTGCCGGCGCCGCGGCGATTGGTTGAGCGTCGAGGTCCGGGATACCGGACGCGGTATTCCCGCGCACGAACAGGAGAAGGTATTTCAGGAATTCTATCAGCTCGGCAATCCCGAACGCGACCGCAGCAAGGGGTTGGGGCTTGGGCTCGCCATCGTCAAGAGGTTGACGGGACTGCTCGAGATCCCACTGATGCTGCGCTCCTCGCCGGGCAAGGGCACGATGTTCGCCGTGAGCGTGCGGATCGCGGCAACGCCAGACTCCGGCGAAAGCGAACCTGAGGCCACGAGCGCATACGGTGTTGGCGCTCATGGCACGATTCTCGTGGTCGACGACGAGCTGGCGATTCGAGCAGCCATGCAAAGCCTGCTCACGAGCTGGGGCTATCAGGTGATCTCGGCGGGCTCGACAGCCGAGATGATCGATCGAGCGGTCACGCTGCCGAGTCCGCCCGATCTCATCATCAGCGACTATCGCTTGCGGGACGCCGAGGACGGCATTTCGGCAATTCGTCGGCTGCAGTCCGAGTTCAACGAGGATATTCCGGGCATGCTGATCACCGGCGATACGGCACCCGATCGCCTGAAAGAAGCGCAAGAAAGCGGCTTTCTGCTGCTGCACAAGCCGGTTTCCAACAGCAAGCTGCGCGCCGCCATCGTCAATCTGACGCGCACCTGGCCCATCGAGACGTAGACGGAACTAAATCAGCGCGCTCGCGCGGGCGACGCCCACGGCTTGTGTGCGGCTGACGACATTGAGCGCCTTGAAGATTGCCGCCACATGCGCCTTGACGGTCTTCTCGGCGATATCGAGCTCCCGGCCGATTTCCCTGTTGGAAAGTCCACGGCAAAGCTGCTGCAGGATCTCGAGCTGACGCTCGGTGAGCTGCGGCGCAGCGCTCGCAGGCGAAGCGGGGCCATCACGCGTTTCGGTGTTCCCCGGCGCCAGCACCAGAGGCGGCACATAGATATTGCCGGAGAGGACGAGACGGAGCGCCGATAGCAGGGTCATGGGGTTGGCCGACTTCGGCACATAACCGAGCGCGCCCAAGCTGAGGGCGCTGCGTACATCCGCGGGGTCTTCGGACGCGGAGAGCACGATTACCGGCACATCCGGCCGCCGCTCGCCCAGGGCTCGGATCACCGCCATGCCACCGCCATCCGGCATCGCCAGATCCAGGAAAATCGCATCGAGATCGTCATGGCGCTCCACCAGCGCCAGTCCCTCGGTGCCGCCGGCTGCCTGGAGGACCTCGACCCGTTCAGCGGCCTGCTGCAAGAGCGCAATCAAACCTTCGCGCATCAACGGGTGATCGTCGATGATCAGGAGCTTCATGCGCGAAAGTATCGCTCCCGGTCCGTAGGGGGAGCAAGAGGGCCCGGTCCAGGCTGGATGGCGCGGCGATGCCCGCAAACGCGCGGTCTGCAGCGCCGCCGAGATGCGCCAGGCGATGCCAAATCATGAATTGCCCGTGGCGCTCTCGGTGCGACCGTCATGATCGCCCGCCGCGCCGGGCGCCGGGCGCCGGGGCTCACAGCCCGAGAATGTACACCGGCGCCATGGCTGCGAGCGCCAGAACAATCTGGATGCCGAGAATACTGAACGCCAGGCGCGGTGCTTTCCGGATCCATTTGAGCAGGAACCAGACAATCACCGGCGCTTGAAAAAGCATGAGCAGTTGCCAGGTGTGTGCCGTGGCGCCTTCGTCAGCGTGGGGCGGCGGGAATCCAAACATTGCCAGGCCGACGACGACTACGATCAACGCCGCGATGGACATCGTCATCGGCAGATAGGCACTGGGTTGCTTTGAGAGCAAGAGGACGGATCTGGAATAGGTACTCATCGAAAGTTCTGCCTGTGGTGGCGGCGACCAGCGCTCGCGAAGCCCCGAACGCAGGACGTCGAGGACCGCACGCAGACCGCCCGGACCGGCTTGCAGGAGGTCCTCGAACTCCTGGCCATATCGCTCGCGCCAGGCGGAGGGATACACGCGCAACAGCCAGCGGACGAGCGTGCGATTCATACGAATTTCAGCCTCTTCGTCCCCGCCTTCACGAACTGCTGCAGCGTCGCTAGCCGTGCCCGCAAGACACGCCCGCCCGCAGCAGTGATCCGATACGGGCGGCGCCGCTCTTCAGGGGGTAAGGGTTCGATCAACCCCTCGGCCTCAAGGCGCGTAATGGCCCCGTACAAGGCACCCGGCCCCAGCCGCGTTCCGCACAGACCAGCGATATCCTCAATCATGGCATGCCCGTGCTTCGCGCCGCCCGCGAGGCTTGCCAGGACCAAAAGCGGCGGGTCGGAGTAGTGGCCCAGGCCCCGCTCATTCGAGGAATCTACTACGTAGTGCGTAGTACGCATGGCGTAGTTGTAGCCCTTTCCCAGAGCGAATGCAAGGCTAGTCGCGAGCATCGTAGCAAGCCGAGCGCGCCAGAGGCCTTATGCGGCTCGTCTGCATGGAGGGACCGCTATCTATTTCCGGCCCGAGCGGGCGCTGCCTCCTCCTCCCTTTTTTTGCGCGTCTGTCGCAAGGCATGCGTCAGCCCTCGGCGCTCGCGTGATCATCTGACGTGCCAATTCTCTACGACAGCGCCTCCGCAACTTGAATCAAGCCTCTCTGAATCTGGCGCGGCGGTGGGAACCGCTCGCGGTTGCGCGCGGTGAAAGTGATTGTCACAGATTCTTGCGGACCATAGGACCGGCCGCCTGAGTGAGACAATCCGCGACCGCGGGTTCACCGGCGATGCTGCCCGGGTGCGCATGAGTGCCAACCGGCATCGCGACTTGCTCGCCGAGCGCCTCCTGTCCTCTGCCTGCGAAATTTCAATAGGGCATTCACGAAAACTCTCGCCCTGAACCCGCGCGCCGCGCTGCACTATGTATCTCTACTTCACAGTGCATGCGGATTAGGGCGATTTGTCGAACAGGGCCACCAGGGTAGGGTATGCATCATTGCAAGCGAGAGGAGCGTCCCGTCATGACCCATCCCAGGATTCTCGTCACCGGGGCATCCTGGTGGATATAATTGTCCGTGGAGGTCCAGAGGTCGTGAATGTAGTTATGTTTCACCACGGATGGTTGGGTACTGCCGACGATGACCCCGCCCGCACCACCCGAAAGATCGTCATTTGCGATCGTGAGCGACACGTCGGCGAGAGCCGTCACAACGGAGTCCCGGCCGACCTGCGGCACGCCGGCCTTCCACCGAATAGTGGTGTTCTCGATGTCGCATGTGGCGCCATCGATTCGTCCACATCGAACGTGAGCCTGGTCGGAGCCCCAGCCCGGCTCGACCACCGAGTTGGTCAGCGTGAAATTCCCACCGCCATACACGTCCACGCCGCCTCGGATATACACGTGATCGAGCGTTACGTTGGCGTCGCGCACTTCCAGGACACCCGTCGGGCCCAGGTGCAGCAGGGGGGGGAGGTTGTCCGCGTCGATCACCGACAGCGTCGATTCATCTCCGGTAAACCCCACGGTGCTACTCGCCGCAAGCGGCCGGCCATGCGCGATCAGGGTCGTGGGTGAGGTCGGTCGCGACCTTTGGCGAGTTCCCAGCGATGGGGCGATATGTGAATTACGTCAGGATCGGTCGTCGACCGGACTTTCTACACCATTTTTGTCATGCGGCACGCCCAGCGAGCCGGCGCGAATATTCTGTCTCCACGCTCGAGTGTAGCGGAACCTAAGAAGCGCTGAACCACCCGGTCATCTCGTGCAGGGAAAGGGGTCTATCCAGAGGAATGCAAATCGGAAAGATCGCAATAAATCAGAACACACCCGTTCCAAGGCTCCAAAACGCTGACACAAGCCCCGACCGCTGGAAGATTTGCCTTGCCTCATCTGAGGTCCACTTGTGCCAGTTCACATCACCGTGCCCGCCATACCAGGCCTGAGCCAACTTGGCGACTTGAGTGAGGGGCACTTGTTCTCCCCTTGGCAACTTGTGCCGCTCACACCAGCTGACTATGCCCTCGTGCGAATGAAACGGAAGAACCATCGAGCAATGCTGGTGGACATTGTCCCAGGCGCGCACCGGAGGAATTGCAAAATGCACCAGCACGTCCTCCAGACCGACCGGATGGCCATTGACAACGTGGATGACCAATGGCTCTGCCTCGCCCCCCATGCGGGTGTGTATCCGGGTCTGCCCTCCCACGAGGGTGCTTATTCCAAAAGCACACCAGATGCACGGAGCCCACCAACTCAGGGAGGTACCTTCAACCCAGTGCGAGGTCGGAGTCGTCGAGAAAGGGTGAACGATCCACGGCTCGCACGCATGAGGATGCAAAACAACCCCGCGGAGTTCAGCCAGGGCGGAGAGAACTCCCTCAACCTCGGCGACAGACAGGTTGAGACGTGTCGACAGCTCCGACCTGTCTGGACAACTTCCAGTATGGATGAGACCTGCGATCAGCTCGTAGTGGATGACCGATAGCGCCTTCTTTCCTACCAGTTTTGTGGCATTCACGATTGTTCCTCCAGTATCCCCCGCCCCTCGGCGCGATAGTCTGCGCGAGCATTAGCCGCAAGCCAGACGCTTGGGCGTAAGTTGACCGGAACCGATGTCCCGCCGGATATACTGCAGAGGAGAGCGAGTCGCCGTCTTGCGCAATCTTGCTCGTGCCCCCGAATACACGCAGCCGAGTTCGGCTGGTGGGGAAACCGCGAACCTGGAAGCACTATCCGGTATTATTGCTACATGACGCACTCTGAACAATGGGTCCGGGTCAATCGTTTCAGCGGTCCTTACCCGGGCGAGACTGTGCACGCACATTACGTGCAACATCGGTTCGCGCGTCACGCCCACGATCATCTGGTTATCGGCCTGGTGGAAAAAGGCGTCCAGCAATATACATACCAGGGCTCCCTATACAGAACATATGCTGGCCAAATCTTTTTCGTCGATGCCGGCGAGCCACACACCGGAGAGGCGGCCACCGAGTTTGGATATGTTTACCGAACGCTGTGTCTCGATCCTCGAGTACTCGTGGGCGTTGCCCGGGAAGTGACGGATCGCGAAGAGCTGCCGCACTTTTGCAACGCAGTCATTGCAGATCGCAGGCTGTTTGCAAAGC
Organism: Steroidobacteraceae bacterium; assembly: GCA_025451845.1. Classification (GTDB taxonomy): domain Bacteria; phylum Pseudomonadota; class Gammaproteobacteria; order Steroidobacterales; family Steroidobacteraceae; genus 13-2-20CM-66-19. The sequence goes on along the minus strand of JANWJS010000004.1, from coordinate 31,680 downwards.
TTCTCGGGTTGCACCGCGCGGTCGGGAGTGGCGCGTCAACAATGCATCGTGAGGCACTTTTGCTCGACGTCGTCGCGCATTTGCTGCGGACACACGTCGAGCGGCGGCGACAGAGTGCGACGGTCGGACGGGATGAGTTTGTCGTCCGGCAGCTTCGCGACTATCTGGAAGCACACTACTTCGAGGACGTGTCCCTCACCCAACTCGGCGCACTTGTGTCGAGGAGCACCTACCACGCTGCGCGGGTTTTCTCAAAGGTCTGCGGTCTACCACCTCACGCCTATCTCGAAAGCATTCGGATACAGCGTGCACGAGAACTGCTTGCGTCTGGTGCAAGTGTGGCGGATACGGCGCTGGCCGTCGGCTACCCAGACCAGAGTCATTTCACTCATAGATTTCGTCGGCATACGGGTATCACTCCGGGCCGGTATCGAGATGCAGCGCGCTGAGTGTCCGCAGGTCGGCTACTGCCAGGCTGCGCAAGATTCCGCAAGACTGTTCGCGGTGGTATCTGTAGCGTGCGTTACACCCCCTCAGGACAACAGAACTCCGAAAGACACCGGGTTCGCAGTTTCCTGCGCCCATTAGGTAACAGAGGAGTTGCAGAATGATCGTGCGGCTGTGGACAACCCGAGTGGAGAAAGACCGGATCGCCGAGTACGAAGAGAACGAACACGGCCGTTCAGCTCCAATGTTTCGGAAGCAGCCGGGTTGCCTGGGAGTAATGTTTTTGCGTTCCGGCGAGAATTTCTTTGCTCTCAGTTTCTGGAAAGACCCCGAATCTGTCGAGCGACTCAAAACGTCCACACCCTATCTCGAGGCGTGTGCATTTTACGCAAAATCGGGAATGCTAGTCGGGGACCCCTCGTTGGAGGTATTCGAAGTCAGTGGCGGATTCTTGGATCTTCGGGCGCTTGCTCAGGCGAACCTCTCGCGCCAATAATTCGACTACACGGAGCGGGGCTGTCTTGGTACACGCGCGATAGCTGGAAATCGAGGTGTCGGCCATGATCGGCAGCACTGCGAACTATCAAGAGAGATGCCTTGTCGGCCGGGCGCTGCCGGCTTATGTCGCTCAAGCTGAGGGATGCGCCGGGTGATAACGGTGCAAGTTTCCGTCAAGCTGCCGACAGGCCATCTGGACAAGTCCCGGCAAATGGCATGTGTCCCTAGCGTAGCACTCGCGCCGATTGCGAGAGGGCTCGGCATGATTATCTCCATCCGGACAGAGGCGAACTTCAAAACGTGAAGCGAGAGCGGTAATCCTGCGGCGTGACGGTGAGCAGGCGCAGAAAGCTGCGGCGCATCGTTTCCTCCGACCCGAAGCCGCAACGCTGCGCGATACGCTTGACCGGTGTGCGTGTCTCCGACAGCAGGCGTCGCGCCGCCTCCATCCTCAGCCGCTCTATGGCGCGGGCCGGTGTCTGTCCTGTTGCCTGCGCATAATGCCGGCTGAAGCTGCGCTCGCTCATGCCCGCTCGATCGGCAAGGACCGAGAGCGACAGATCGTCGGCCAGGTGCTCATTGATCCAGGCGTGGAGCGCGCCGAAGGTATCCTCTGCAGCCTGTAGAGCCAAAGCGGCGCTGAACTGTGCCTGTCCGCCCGGCCGCTTGAGAAAGACGACCAGATATCGCGCCACGGCGAGCGCCACCGAACGGCCGAGGTCCTCTTCCACGAGTGCCAACGCCAGATCGATCCCGGCCGTGACGCCGGCCGAAGTCCAGACCGGACCGTCGCGCACGAAAATCGGGTCAGGCTCGACTCGTACGGCAGGAAAGCGCTGGGCCAGCTTGGCGCAATACTTCCAGTGCGTCGCGGCGCGGCGGCCGTCCAATAAGCCAGCAGCCGCGAGAAGGAACGCGCCGGTACAAACAGATGCGATGCGACGCGCCCGGGCCGCACGCTCTCGCACCCAGTCAACCAGTACCGGATTCTCGGCCGCCGCCTCCGCACCCTCGCCGCCAGCGACGAGCAAGGTATCGAGCGCCTCGCCGCCTTGGGTGAGCGGGCCCGCCGCAAGCGTCACCCCGGCCGAAGCTGTCGCGCCTTCACCGCCTTGCGCCACGACTCTGAGCAGGTAAGGCGGCGCGCTTCCAGCGTCAGCGACGATATCGTTCGCGGAGGCGAACACTTGGACCGGCCCCGTGACATCGAGCAACTGCACCGCCGGATAGGTGAGCACGTCGATGACCCTGGCCGGGTTTGGCGAGGATCGAGGGGGTTCTGGCATTTCTGTCCACCGATGCGCGGCTACGCTCACTTTGTCGACTGCCGATCAACCTGCGCCGGGAGACAACCATGATACCGCATGACACTCACCTGCAAATCGGCTCCCTGCTGTTCGAGGGCATCGATCAGATCGACCTGACGGGGCCGTTCGAGGTCCTGTCGCGCATCCCGAACGCGACTTATCGCATCTATGGAGGGAGCACAGCCCCGGTCCGCGACCTGAAAGGATTGCGCCTGACACCAGATGCGGCCCTCGCCGATGCGCCGCCGCTGGATGTCCTTCATGTGCCCGGCGGCGCTGGCCAGGAAGCGTTGATGGAAGACGCCGAAGTGCTGGGCTGGATCCGGCAGCAGGCGTCCGGCGCGTGCAGCATCTTCTCTGTGTGCACCGGCGCCTTGATCTGCGGCGCGGCGGGCCTGCTCAAGGGACGCCGGGCGACCACCCACTGGTCGGCGTTTCACCTGTTGCCGTTCTTCGGCGCCACCCCCGTCAACCAACGAGTGGTAATCGACGGCGCTTGGATCTTTGCAGCCGGTGGCACGGCCGGTATCGATGGCGCCCTACGCCTTGCCGCCGAGTTGCGCGGCGACGCAACCGCACAGGCTATCCAACTTCATATGGCCTATACGCCGCAACCTCCTTTCGATAGCGGCACGCCGGAGACGGCGCCAGCGGCGATATTGAATGAGGCACGAAGATCGGTGCAGGTCCTCACGATGCGGCGCGAGCAAACCGCGCGACGCATCGCCGGCAAGCTCGGCCTCGGCGTTGCAGCCGCTGGCAGGGGATGATCTCGCGCCGGCAGTTCGCCTTGGCGGGAATCGAGGGCCTATTGGCACGCGCATCAACGACCTCATCACTAGATTGACTGCTCGATCAAAGTCAACCAGGAGAAGCTCACATGACAGACTTTCCCGTGAATACTCTCGATTCGGCCCCAGAAGGCTCGCGGCCGGCACTGCGGCAATTGCAGTCGGCATTCGGAATGATACCTAACCTCATCGGTGCGATGTCGACCTCACCGGTTCTGATTAACAGCCTCGTCGGTCTGTTCGGGAAGGTACATGGTGCCAGCTTCACGGAACCGCAGGTCCAGAGCGTGCTGCTCACCGACGCGGTGACCAACGGCTGCACATGGGCCGTGGCGTTCCATACGGCTTTGGCACTCAAGGAGGGAATCGCACCAGCCGATGTGCAGGCCATTCGCGAGGGTCGCCTGCCGAAGGACAGCAAGCTCGCCGCGCTATCGGGCCTGGCGAAGACGATGATCGAAAAGCGCGGACGTCTCGGCGACGACGACGTCAGTCGCTTCCTCGCGGCCGGCTTCGGCAAGGATCACCTCCTCGAAGTCATCGCCGCGGTCGCCGCCTCGACGATCACGAACTACACCGGCAACATCACCAATCCGCCTCTCGACGCGCCGTTTCAGGCACACGCCTGGAATGACTGAGAGCGACCCCTGTGTCCAAGCCGAGCCAGCGTCAACACAAACTGAGCAACCATAGTCGGACAAGCCATCGAACAGCTTACCGCAGCGCAATACAGAGCTGTCATGTCAAGACTTCCTGTCCTTTCGTCTCCGGGCGGCCATGTCCACCTCCTTCGCATGCCCTTGTGCGGGCGAGGTCTTGGGCAGATGCCAGCCATGGCGGATGGCCATATACCGCAACACGAAACATAGGGCGCCACCGACGATCGCGCTGGCGATCGGCGAAACGTGGACCAGGTGCCCTGCCACCACGACGATTGCACCGGCAAGCGCCGCCAGCGCATAGAGATCCGCGCGCAGGACGACCGGTATCTCCCTGACCAACACGTCACGCAGCATGCCACCGCCGATACCGGTCAACATGCCGAGGAGCGCCGCCATCGCCGGGCCGAGCCCATGGAGCAGCGCCTTCTGCGCCCCCGCTACCGCGAAGAACGCGAGTCCGATGGCATCGAACCACTGTACCGGATACTTGAGGCGGGCAACGAGCGGTTGCCGGAAGAACACCACCAGGCCCGCTAGAATGGAGACACCGAGATAGCTCCAACTGCCGACGGCGGCCGGCGGAACCGCACCGATCAGCAGGTCGCGGGTAATGCCACCGGCGTTGCCCGCGGCAAACGCCAGCACCATCAGGCCGAAGATATCCAGGCGGTGCCGCGCCGCCGCTACCGCGCCGCTGATGGCGAACACGAAGGTACCGCCGAGGTCCAGCACCATCAGCAGAACGTGGATCATGTGCCCCCCCGTGCCGACCCGGCCACGCCGCCAAGTATGGATTATCGAAGCCGGACGCGCATCAAGCCGAGAGCCAGGCGCGCGCCGCGACAATCAGCGTCTCAACTCCTGTTTCGAGTGTCGGATGGATGACCGGCAGAAAGCGCGGGTTGTGATTGGTCGGGATCTCGTTGAGCCGGCCTGCGGCTTTGGCCTTCGCATACGTCTCGGGATCGGTTCCACCGACGAACCAGAACACCGATGGCACGCCCCACTCGGCGCCGAACGATCCGAAATCCTCGCTCGCCGATGCCGGCCCGGTCTCGCGGATCCGGTCAGCCGGAAAGTGCTGCCGAAATGCATCCACGACGCGCCGGGTCGCCTCCGGATCATTCATCACCAGGGCATAGCGGTCCAGGGGCGTGATCTCTGGCGGTCTGGGAGCACCCGAAGCCGCTGCCTCGGCATTGACGATGCGCTCGATCGCAGCGAGTACGCGCTTGCGGACATTCTCGTCGAAGGTGCGCACATTGAGCTTGATGATGGCCTCATCTGGAATGACGTTCTCCTTGGTGCCGGCTTGCAACGAGCCCACAGTGACCACGGCGGACTCGGCGGCCGCGACCTCGCGCGAAACAATCGTCTGCAGCCGAAGCACCGTTGCTGCAGCCATGACCACCGGATCGATGCTGGCCTGGGGCATGGAGCCGTGCGCACCTCGTCCGAAGAGGCGAATCTGCAGACTGTCGGCGGCCGAGGTGATGGCCCCCGTGCGCCCGCCGATATTGCCGGCTGGCCCCACCATGACGTGCTGACCCAGTACGACTTCGGGCTTCGGAAAGCGTTTGAACAGCCCGTCATCGATCATCGCCTGCGCGCCACTCGCCGTTTCCTCCGCCGGCTGGAACACCGTCATAATCGTGCCATGCCACCCCTCGCGGGCGCGCGCGAGCAATGTGGCGGCCCCAACCAGCCAAGTCACGTGCATGTCGTGGCCGCAGGCGTGCATGACCGGTACGGTCTTTCCTTCCCGATCGGTCGCCTTGACCTTGCTGGCGTAGGACACACCGGTCGCCTCCTCGACCGGCAAGGCGTCCATGTCGGCACGCAGCATCACGGTCGGCCCGGTGCCGTTGCGCAGCAGCCCGACCACCCCGGTATGCCCGACTCCTGTCGCAACCTCATAGCCAGCCGCGCGCAGCCGATCGGCCGCGAGACCAGCGGTTCGGGTTTCCTGCATCGAGAGCTCCGGATGAGCGTGCAAATCCGCGTAGAGCGTCTCAAGCTCGGGCACCAGACCAGGGATTTTCGCCAGCATGGGATTGGCTTGATTCGGAGTCATCGGCGTTCTCCTGCAGCTGCGCTCAGGCGAGACGATAGGACTCGGAGCCCTCAGAATGCACCTTCTGGACGCGCACCGGCGTCAACCTATGCTTCTTACCGCATGAGGCCGACGACGTCATACAAAAAGCTCTCCTCGATGATTTCGCCTCATTGCTCCAATGGTCAACCGCACCACATCGTGCGGGTACCGCCTGTCAAAAGTGTCCCGATCCTGGGCGTTCCACAAGTCATCCAGAGTTGGCATCAATTCGAGGTTTCGCTGCTCGTGTGCCATTGAACTTCTGTCATGGTGGTCAGGTTGCCCCAGGGTGCAGCTGCTGATCTCCAGCACGCTCTGCTCGAGCTAGCCGATGCTCACGGCCAGCATGGAAATCGAGCCGCCATCTATGCCCTCGACCGGGAAGGCGATGGCGTCGCCCTCGCGCCAGGCGCCCAGGATATAGAGCAGCGGCAGGTAATGATCCGGGGTCGGGACTGATAAGACCGCGTCCCGGCCCAAGCTCTCGTACTCGACAAGCGGCTGAAACTCGCAACTCTGCATCAGCTCTCTTACGCGCGTCTCGAACGTGACGGCCCAATCGTATGGCTCCTGCGTATGTCGACCCCACGCGTAGGTGTGCAGGTTGTGGACCAGATTGCCGCTGCCCAGGACAAAAATTCCCTCGTCGCGCAACGGTGCAAGCCGCCGGCCGATCTCGAAATGGTACGCGGGGGGTTGTGTCTCATCGATGCTCAGCTGAATCACCGGGACATCCGCGTCGGGATATACATGACGAAGCACGGACCATGTGCCGTGATCGAGACCCCATGATGTATCGAGCTTCACCGGAAGCGGCGCCAGGACTTCCCGTACGCGCCGCGCCACCCCCGGAGCTCCGCGGGCGGGATACTGCACATCATAGAGTTCCCGCGGGAAGCCGCCGAAGTCGTGGATCGTTCGTGGGGCATCCACGGCCGTTACACTTGTTCCCGACACGAACCAGTGTGCCGAGATCGACAGGATCGCTTTGGGTCTCGGCAGCTCTTCACCGATCCGCCGCCAAGCCTCGGTGTAGGCGTTGACCGAAACGGCGTTCATGGGGTTGCCGTGTCCGAAGAAAATCGCAGGCAGTGGTTTGACCATCGGCCGCCTCTCCGCTTTGAGCGCAATTCTACGCCACGCCACGGCGCGCGCCATGGCCGCTCGTGGCAAGATCCCGGCAGCGAAGAAGGCGAAGCGGTCCCGGAAGAACTCGACCTGCAATCGCGTCCCCACGGTCGCGGGCGCCGTTCTCAACCGCTGCGCGAGCGACGATTGGAAGAAGATGATCCCTCCGGCGCCGCACATCCCACTGTTCCAGCTGGACAAGATCGCGCCCAAATGGATGCTTTCCTGCAGATGAGCCGGGGAGTCTTTAGACAGGAATTCTCTTGCCAGACCTCTCGGGGCGCGCTGAGCCGAGCTTTATCAAGCGGACACGATGTCCGTTGGCGTGGAAAACTGGACTCCCAGCAGCGGCAGGATATGATAGCCGCGAAACATGATGTCAGTGTTCTCGCCCTGAAACACGCTTAGCCAATGAGCCCGCCCGCAGATGACCGCGATGCCCTGGCAAGCCTTCTGACTCGTACGGCCGGCGGGGATCAGCGGGCCTTCTCGGACCTCTACCAGCGATCCGCCGACCGCCTCTACGGCGTATGTCTTCGCATGCTGCAGAATCGCAGCGAGGCCGAAGAAGTCCTATAGGAGGTCTTCACGACTGTGTGGCGCCGCGCCGATAGCTTCGATCCGGCTCGCGCCAGTGCCATGACGTGGCTCATTGCCTTGACGCGCAGGGCGATCGATCTGCTGCGTCAGCGGCGTGAGACACTGCCGCTACGCTTACACTACCGGCATCGATGTCGAGCACATCCGCCCTCAGCCTCTTTATCGACACGACCTCGAGACGGGAAATGTCTTACGACACGATTTCGGACCTCATCTCGTACCGTCCGAAGCCGTCTTCGTGCCGCGCGCGGCCGATGGCCCGGAGGACGATGGCTGTCTGCTGTCTTACGTCTATGACACGGACGCGGACCGGAGCTCGGTGGTCATTCTCAATGCGCACGATTTCGCCGGCGAGCCGCAGGCCGTCATCGAGTTGCCGCTGCGTGTACCCCTCACCTTCCACGGAAACTGGATTGCAGACCGGGTGTGACCCCGTTCCCGCGGCTTTGGCGCCAAAATTGCCAACAACCCCACTGCATGCGACCGGGGCGCTCGAGCGCGATTCCCAGGGGCGATGCGACCGCGCCCAGCTCCGCCACACGATGCCCGGACGGTGCTGATCCGCTCGAGCCACCCGCGATGTTGGTACGCGTCACGGGCATGGCGGTGCGTAGAGCCTGAAGCGCCTGAGGAGCACTGCGACCCGGCCGGAAGCCGAACGAGCAGTCCATGAAGTCCTGCTCATGTCATGGATCGGCTCCAGCAGCATCACAATGGCTCTGCTAAATTGTCCGAGTTTTGGCACACTGCCGCGGCACCGGTGGTCACTGTCAACGAGGGGAGCGCCATCGCGATGTCATCGTCATCGCTCGGAGCGGCTCTGATCACGGCGCTCGGGGTGCAACCGGATTCCCTGGTCAATTGAGCGATCCGTGCCGGATCGAGAGCGAGGGGCAATGCAAGCGATTCGTATGGGCATCGTTGGTGTGGGCAAGATCGCGCGTGACCAGCACGTTCCGTGCATCGCCGCCAATCCCGCCTTCGCGCTCGAGGCTGCCGCGAGCCGCAATGCGCAGCTACCTGGCATCGCGAATTTCCGCACCCTCGAGCAGATGCTCGACGGCGCGCCCGAACTTGATGCCATCGCCATCTGCACCCCACCTCAGCTCCACTATCAAGCTGCGAGGCTCGCACTCGAGCGGGGCAAGCACGTGCTCATGGAGAAGCCACCTTGCGCTTCGCTCGCGCAGCTCGGACATCTAAAGCAGCTGGCGAGCGCCGCGCAACGCACGCTTTATCAGACCTGGCACTCCCAGCACGCTCCGGGAGTGGCCTCGGCCGCTCGGCTGCTCGAAGTCTGCCAGTTGCGACGCGTGCGGGTTACGTGGAAGGAGGACGTGCTCAAGTGGCATCCGGGTCAGAGGTGGATCTGGCAGGCCGGTGGGTTTGGCGTTCTGGATCCAGGGATCAACGCGCTGTCGATTCTGACGCGGCTGATTGCCGAGCCTATATTCCCGCGCTCGGCGCTGCTCTTGGTCCCCGCGAATCTCGAAGCGCCCATCGCTGCCGAACTCGAGCTCCTGACGCCCGGGGGAATCGAGATCGGCGTCTCGCTCGATTTTCGCCACACCGGGCCGCAGACATGGGACATCGATTTCGAGACTGACCAGGGTCCCTTCAAACTCTCCGCAGGGGGTGCAGCGCTGACGGTCGGCGGTCAGCCGGCGCCGGCCGAGGCTGGTGAGATCCACGGCGAGTACGGCTCGATCTACCGCGCGTACGCAGAGTTGATCGCAGCCGGCCGATCCGAAGTCGACGCGCGCCCGCTCGAGCTCGTCGCGGACATTTTTCTGACCGGCAAGCAAGTCGCCGTGGCGCCGTTCGAGGAACCACGCTCGTGAGCGCTTGTGGTGAACGAACCGGCGCGATTGGCACGACGAAGCACCCGAGCACAACCGATTCCCGCAGATTTCCCGCATCTCTCCACGCTCGATTTTGAGGCGAAGGGCGCTTCCCCAGAGGGGGCGCTCCGGCGAGAGTAGATCGATTAATCGAGCATTATTATTATAGCGATCGATTTAAGGTACGAGAAGCTTGACTCGACCGGGGAAACTCTTCAAAATTCATGCTCGGTTAATCGAGCAATATAGCTCCAACGATTGATTAAACGAGTATGAAGATCACCCAGTCTGCGGCCTTGACCCCAAGCTTGGCTTCTGACGCAAAAGAGCTGGGCGCGGCTCTCGCGCGCTTGCGCATCGCTCGAGGCATGAAGCAAGACCACGCAGCGCTGCGCGCCGGACTTTCGCGAAACACGGCATATCGGCTAGAGAAGGGCGATCCTGGAATCGCGATTGGCCAGGTCCTGCGCTATCTCGATGCCATTGTACCGGGCAAGACATTGCTCGAGCTGCTGTCTGAAACGGATCCTGCTCTGGCCGCACTTAGCGCTCAAGAGCGGCGTCGGCGCGCCAGGGATCTCTCGAAGCGGGAATTGGACGAAATCGACTTCTAGCGATGCCTATGAAAGAAGAGAAGCTGTTGGTTTTCGCATACCTCGATGCCGAGTGGCTGCCGTGCGGTCAGCTCACTCTGACCGAAGACGGAGCGAAGCTACTGGCCTCAACCTTCGCCTACGGGTTGCGATACCTAGACCGCCCGGGCGCTCTGGAAGTGGACCCAGTGAGCTTGAGCATTCGCGACGAGAGCGTCGTCCGCGGCAAGGCTCTCTTCCCGCCGAACAACCTCCCATTCTTCGGTGGAATTCGCGATACCGCGCCAGATGCCTGGGGACGGCGGGTGATCGAGTCTCGCCTCAAAGTACCCGCAAACAGCCTCCCAGAATCCGTATATCTACTCCACGCAGGCAGCCAGCGCGTGGGTGCACTCGACATTCGCCCATCACGAGAAGCCGAACCCACGTTGGGCTACGGCACTTGGGACAATCTGCAGTACTTGATGGACGCCGCGCAGCGTATTGACGAGGGAATACCCGTCCCTGCAAATCTGGAGGAAATTTTCGCCGAAGGCAGCCCCTTAGGCGGAGCCCGCCCCAAGGCGACGGTTCGTGACAATGAACAGGTGTTATGGCTGGCCAAGTTCCCCAGTCAACAGGATGCGATGAACGTTCCTGTCGTCGAAACCGCCACGCTGCGATTAGCAGCGGCCGCAGCTCTCACGGTTCCACCAGTGAGGTTAATCAACCTCGGCGCCCGAACTGTGATGCTGATCCGGCGATTCGACCGATACTGGGCCAAGCCGGGGCGGGACGCTCGACTGGCTGAGGATCTATTGAGCACAGCACCTGCGGCGGGAGAGGTGGAGAAGCGTTTCGGGTTCATCAGCGGTCTAACGCTTCTCGCATGTACTGCCATGGAGTCACCGAACAAGTCCTATGGCGACTTGGCGCAAGCCATCCGACGGTACTGTCATCCCAGCGTAATCCGGGGAAATAACCGCGAGCTATTCGAGCGCATGGTCTTCAACATCCTCGTCAGCAATGACGACGATCACCTGCGCAATCACGGCTTTCTCTGGGACCCACGCCTTCCAGGATGGAGATTGAGCCCACTCTACGATGTCATGCCACGGGCAACCTTGGCGTCGGAACGGCGCCTGCACCTGGGAGTTGGGCCAGAGGGTAGGAACGCCACTTTGGACAACGCTTTCGCGGGGCGCGAGATGTTTACGCTATCAGCGGAATTTGCCGCCCAGAGCATTGCAAGAATCTGGCTAACCGTGCGCGAGTGGAAAGTGTACTTCGAACAATACGACGTGCCTGCGGATCAGATCGAGAGGATCGCGCCAGCGTTTCGGCACATTGACGAAATCTCCACACCAGCACTGCGCAAGCTCATCCCTTGATTTCCGTAACGGACAACGTGAGAGACCGGCGATGAGCCGACGAGTGAAAACCAAGCGAAGCAGCGGGACGATCTTTGCGAGACGAAGTCGGAGCACTTGCGTAACGGCTAAGCCGCCGACCCACCCGCCCGCCCGCCCGCAGGGGCCGGTTTCGCCGAATTTTTCGTCGAAACGCCCTCTTCCTGTTTCGCTCGCCACTGGCAAACTGGTGGAAAGGGAGGGACTTGAACCCTCGACCCCGGCATTATGAGGACAATGCCCGGCAGGAAAGCGTGGCAAATTCATGCACCTGACGCACTCTACCGGGCGATATGTCCGTTTGCGGCCCTTTGAAGCACAAGCACCTACGGAACGCGTCCGCGAAGTTTTCGTCAAACGGACGTTATCACCGAACTAATGCGGAGGCGGTCAGCGGATCGATCAACTTCAATGCGGCGAACCGCCGAAAATCCTTGTCGGTGGAGCACAGCGTTGCTCCCTGCTCGAGGGCTACGGCAGCGAGGGCCGCATCGCTGACAAGAGGCCCGCTGACCTTGGCCTCGACCACTTGCTCGCAGAACAGCTGCAGGAATCTTTCGCCGTACCCCACCGCGATGACGTTCGGATGTTCTAGCCACTGCCGCACGATGCCGCATGCAGCTCCACTCGTAAGAGGCCTGTTCACGGCGCGAGGGTTCGTCGCGATCCGCACGAAAGCAAGAATGCTCTGCCATGGGAGAGCGACAGGTTCCTGCGCGTCATTGAAGGCACTTTCGAGCCAGGCGCGACACGCCGCGTTGTGCGGAGAATCGGCGTTGTAGGCGTATAGAAGGACGTTCGCATCCAAGAGCTTCACCGGTGCTCTTCCCCTTCGGTTTCCTCCAAAAGAGTGCTGATGCGGTCGTAAGAGCGCCCGGGAATCGGAGGACCCAGATGCACCGACTCCACTCGGAACGGTCGGACGGCTTCAGCAGCTTTCCTGCGGGCGAGCCCTGCCCGGAGGTACTCGTTGACGACAGTCTTGAAAGGTCGGCCCGTGCGTCGCGACTCGGCCTGAAGCCGCACGGCAATATCTTCATCCAAAGTCAGGGTTGTTCGCATAGCATCAAGATGCTAGCACATGAGCATCATGATGTCCACTTCGACATGAGATCCTTCGAGCTGAATGACGAGGCGAGCCTGAATGTCTACGACGAGCAGTTCGCACGCGAGATGACGGCGGTGTTCGAATCGGACCTCAAGTCCTCATCACGGCTCGGCGACAGGTCGAGGGTGCTATATGAGCGATCCTGAGACAGTGCGCTTCCAATGCGATACCAGCTCGATCGACTGGCAGGACCTGGTTTCTCTGTTCGAGCTCACGAGGCTGGGTGGTCGCGAGGGAGACAAGGTGCGACGGGCTTTTGAAAACAGCACCGTCGTATGTTTTGCCTTCGATGGATCAAAGCTGATCGGAGCCGCGCGGGCGCTTAGCGATCGCGAATACCACGCGACTGTCTACGACGTCGCCGTTCACCCCGAATACCAAGGTCGAGGCATCGGCACCCGGCTAATGAAGCAGCTCATTGGGATGCTACCGGTATGGCGGGTGCTTCTCGTCGCAGACGGTGATGCGATGGAATTCTACCAACGCCTCGGATTCGAGCCCTTTGGGGATGTCATGGGCCGCGTCGATAACGCAAAGCTGTTCGACACCGACTGATGCTGGCAAACCCTTCCGCCGCGATACGTTGCGTGAGGCCGACGCCATTCTCCGCGCGGCGGCGGTAATCGCCGGCGACCTCGGACGTCGGCACGCCGCCCGGAGAGACCGATCGAATCATGGAAGCCATGACGAGGCGGTTCGGCAAGTTGAGCGAGTTCAGGCGGTAGGGCCTGAACAGGACGGACAGATTTCCGGCACGGGCTAGCCCCGCCGCACTGGCGCGGCCATACCCGCAGTGGATCCCGTGACTATCACCTTGCGGCGCTTGAGTTCGCTATTCATGACCGCCTGATCTATCGCCCGCGGCCGCTTGTGTGCTTTTCGGCCATCACTACACGCGCGGGGCGCTTTACATCCTTCGAGCCGTTCCTTTGCTTCCGCGTTTGCCTGTAACGCCGCCTGATGCCTCGCGCCCATCCTTTTTTCTCCTAGCATCGTTGCCCGACCGACTTGTCAGGATGGCACCCGCTATAACGTGAAAGACATTATCGGCCCGTGACGCCAGCGAGGGTTGGTCACTGAGCCAGCCGAGCGCTGACATCAACGCGAACAGATCTTCCCCGTTCATATCGGCGCGCGCCGTTCCATCAGCCTGCGAACGAAGCAGCAGCCGTGTGCCCGCTGCATGTAGCGCCACGCTTGAAGCGTGAAGCGCCGAGCTGGGGTCTGCGTGGGCACTCGCCATCAAGGCGCAAACGCCATTATACCTGTGAACGAACGCTACCCCTTCGCGGAACCACGACACAAGCGCTTCGTCAGGTGGTTTCGAGCTCTGCAGTTCCGCCGCTTGCTGCACCAATGCATTCACATTCATATGCAGTAAGGCCTCGAACAACGCTTCTCGCGTTGGAAAATGACGAAGCAATGTGGCTAAACCGACTTCAGCCCGGCGGGCGATTTCTCGCATGGACGTATCGGCACCATCTTCGATAACGACGTCATGGGCGACAGCAAGTAGATGGTCATAATTCTTTTTCGCGTCCGCTCGCATAATGCTTCTCTTGACAAATGGATCAGTGCACCGTATAAACGCACCAGTGCTCCATTTAATGTGGATCAATGGTCCACAAGATACAGTGCAATCGTGCAAATAGGAACAGAAATGTTGCCCAACACTCGAGAGGAGAAAGTCATGGGAAAGCTGAAAGGTAAGGTTGCGGTCGTCACGGGTGGCAATAGCGGGATTGGCTTGGCCACGGCTAAACGCTTCGTGGAAGAAGGCGCGCACGTTGTGATTACCGGCCGACGAGAGAAAGAGCTGAAAGAGGCCGCAGCATCCATCGGAAGAAACGTCACGATAGTCCCCGGCGACGTAACGCGCCTGGAGGACTTGGACCGGCTCTATGCCGTGGTAAAAGAGAAGCACGGCCACATCGACGTACTCTTCGTAAATGCCGGCTGGGGCGAAGTCGCACCGCTCGAAGCGGTCACCGAAGCTCATTTCGACAAAACCTTCGACCTCAACGCGAAAGGACAGTTTTTCACGGTGCAGAAGGCTCTTCCCCTCTTCAAAGATGGGGGCTCGATCATCCTGAACTCCTCCGTTGCGAACGTGATGGGACTGCCGGCGTTTACCGTCTACGCTGCGGCCAAGGCGGCTGTGCGCAGCTTCGCACGTGGCTGGACGATGGAACTGAAAGACCGAAACATCCGCGTGAATGCGGTAAGCCCCGGGCCAATCGAAACCGAAGCACTAGAGAAAGCGGGCCTTACTCCAGAGCAAGCCGAACAAGCGGCGGCTCAATTCGTCACCCAGGTTCCACTCGGTCGGAGAGGTAAACCTGAAGAACTCGCAGCCGCCGTCCTGTTCCTCGCCTCTGATGAAAGCTCCTACGTTGCCGGTGTGGACCTCGCCGTCGATGGAGGCATGGCGCAGGTCTAATACAGGACCTGCAGATCGTAACTCACGCCGGTGAAGGCCGGCGTGTCGGTCCACCCCCGGTCAGATACGGGCTGAGCTGAAGATCGGCGAGATATGAGCGCGAGCTTGGGTCGCCCTGCCCGGCTGGATTTCGGTCCATCCGGGTGCACGACCTCAAGCACACGCTCGGGTATCGACTCCGCGCGGCCGGCGTGTCGTTCGAGGCCGCCAGGCTTTGCTGGGACACAAGGCGGCGCACATCAAGACGCACTACTCCGCGGCCGACATCAGCAACCTGATTGCGTGCGCGGAAAAGGCCTGTGATCTGGCGTCCCGCAAATCTGCCGTACTCTCGATCGTGCGGTCAACAGGAAGCTCGCAAGTAGCTAAAAAGGTTGGTGGCAAGGGAGGGATTCGGGCCGCGGCATCGGCAAGTGCTGCGGTTGCTCTGGGTGTCCGTACGTCGCCCGCCTGGAGCGGATCTCCGAGCGCGCCCGCGCAAGAGCCTCCCGTTTCCGCCGCGCCGTCCCGGAGCTACCCACCGGAGTGGACCGGCCGGAACATTAAACTCGAGAAATACCGGATTGTCGCCGGCTACCGCCCTACGAGCCGCATCCGGACTTGACCCGATTCTCCCCATCCTTCGAGGAGCAAGTCAGGCGTCTGCAAAGCGGACGCCGCACCGATGGCGATTATTCAGAGCGCCGCGACCCGCCAACGAGAAGGGTCGCGTACGCGGCGAGACGACGCGACAGGTGGTCTATAAGCAGCCGCACCCGCTTGGTCTTTCGCGTTTCGCCCTGCGTCAGCAGCCAGAGCGTCCCATGCATATGTAGTTTGCTTCCCGGCACTCGCGTCAAAGACGGCTCCGCGTCGCCGACGAAGCATGGAAGCGTAGTCATGCCGATTCCCTGGCGTACCGCCACGATCTGAGCGTCGGCGGACGTGGTCCTGAACAGAACGTCAGCAGGACGGACCTCGCTGTCGAGCGCCCAATCCGAAATTCCAACGTTGTTCTTGACGATCCAGCGGATCCGGTGATGCTTGCCCGCGCGCCAGGCGGCAAGGAGATCGCGTGACATGTAGACCGCGCCGAACAGGTCCGGTCCCTTCAATCCATGAAGGTTTGGTGGCAACTTGTTTCGATCGTAAACGACGCGGATCGCCACGTCCGCCTCACGGTTGGTGAGATTAACCGGTTCGTCGAGCGAGAGGATATCCAATTCGACCTCCGGATGTCGACGCGCGAACTCGGAGAAATCTGCCATGAGGAGATGCGTTGCGAGTGTGGGAGCAAGCGTGACCCGCAGTAGACCTCGAGCGCTTTGATCGCGCCCGAGAACGCGTGCCTGAAGCTGATTCGACGAGGCTTCCATCTGTTGCGCGAGTTCCAGCACCTCCTCCCCTGCGTCGGTCATGCGGTAACCCGAGGGCAGCCTCTCGAACATGTGCGCACCCAGCCTTCTCTCCAGCTGTGCAATGCGGCGGAGGATTGTGGAGTGGTTGACACCAAGTTGCTCAGCAGCAGAGCGCACTGAGCCGCCGCGTGCGACGGCGAGGAAATAGCGTATGTCATCCCATTCAATCACGAATGCGCTTCTGCCGGCTTGGAGAGGGGCATTTTAAGTCCGTCGAGTCCGAAACCTTGGTCGCCCCGGTGCAATTATGCACCACCCTTCCGCCAGTATATGTACTGGTGGGTTTCGAAGGGCAATCCTATCTTCACGCTCGAGGTGGCGGCACTGGGAGTGCGGGATTGTTCCGCCGCATGGTGAACCATTGCCAAGGATGCGTACCGGTCCGCTGACCGCCGCGGGTACCCAGGGCCGATCACTGGTACGGGAGAATTGCGATGAACTATTCGATCATAGGTTTCGGTACTGTCGGGAAAGCCCTGGCGCGAGCATTCGCTCGCAAAGGAATAAGTACGGCGGTAGCCACGACCCGGTCGCCCGAAGCTCTTGCGGCGGCTGCGCGCTCAATTGGGCCAACTATCGTCCCCAAGTCGCTGAAGGACGCGCTTGCAGCGGATGTCATTCTGCTCGCCGTTCCCTTTTGGGCCCACCGCGACGTGGCTCAGGCGCTTCCAAGCTGGAGAGGCAAAGTCGTTATCGATGCCACGAACGCCTACGGCGTTCCACTTGTCGACCTGGGAAACCTGCCGTCGTCGAAGGTGATCGCCAATGCCCTGAATGGCGCACGGCTCGTCAAAGCCTTCAATCATCTGCCAGCCGCGGTGCTCGCGCAGGATCCGGACGTCGGCGCGGGACGTCGGGTGATCTTCCTCTCGAGCGACGATGAAGGCGCCGTGGCCACGGTCGCCTCGCTGATCGAGAAGCTCGGCTACGCGCCGGTCAGCCTCGGAAAGATTGCCGAAGGTGGTCTGCTCGTGCAGGCACGGGACAAGAGCTGGGCACCCCTAATCTTCCAGGATCTGTTCCAGCCGGAGCAGTGATCGACGAAGCGCGGATAAATTACATGACTAGCGAGCTCAAGCGCCGCGAGGCGGTGGTCACCGGATCCACGGCTGGTATTGGCCGCGCCACCGCGAAGGGGCTGGCCCGTGCCGGCAATCCGTCCGTCCTGTTCAGGCCCTACCGCCTGAACTCCCTCAACCTGCCGAACCGCCTCGTCATGGCTCCCATGACCCGGTCTGTCTCTCCGGGAGGCGTGCCGACGTCCGAAGTCGCCGACTATTACCGGCGCCGCGCGGAGAATGGCGTCGGCCTCATCATTACGGAGGGAACCGCGGTTGGCCGTCCGGCCGCGCACAACGAGCCTAAGATGCCTCATTTCCACGGCGAGGCGGCGCTCGCTGGCTGGAAGAAGGTAGTGGACGCGGTTCACGCGGCCGGTGGGCGCATCGCACCGCAGCTGGTTCATGTGGGGCATAAGCTCTCGAAGGCGGCGCCGGACTGGATACCACCCGCGCCTTACGAGAGTCCTTCGGGGCTTTCCGTGACAGGCGAGCGCGTCGGTCGGCCGATGAGCGAAGCGGATGTGGCCGACACCATCGATGCCTTCGCGCGCGCAGCGATGGATGCGGAGCGGGTCGGGTTTGACGGGGTGGAGCTGATGGCCGCGCACGGGTATCTCATCAATCAGTTCTTCTACGACCATCTCAACTTGCGCGACGACGAGTACGGCGGCAAGACGCTCGTCGAGCGCTCCCGCTTCGCGGTCGAGATTCTCAAGGCAGTCCGCTCGGTGGTGAGCTCCGGCTTCCCGGTGATCGTTCGTCTTTCGCAGTGGAAGCCGACAGACTTCGATGCAAGGCTCGCCGAGACGCCGCAGGCGCTGGAACGATGGCTTGGCGTGCTCGTCGAAGCTGGTGCGGACGCCTTCCACCTCTCCCAGTCGAAATTCTGGCAGCCCGCCTTCCCCGAGGTTGACAGAGAACTGAATCTTGCCGGCTGGGCGAAGAAGCTCACAGGTGTCACTGCGATAACCGTCGGCGCCGTCGGCCTGTCCGGTGACGTTTACGAGTCCTTTGCGGGAAAGAGCGCCCGGTTCACGCCGCTGGATGGGCTGCTCGCGCGGCTGGAGCGCGACGAGTTCGACCTCGTGGCGGTCGGCCGCGCGCTGCTGCAGGATCCTGCCTGGCTCGAGAAGATACGGCAGGGTCGTGTTGACCAAATTACCGACTTCACGCCGGCAGCGTTCGCGAACCTGAGTTAATAGGAGCGGCGATCGATGTTTGACCATGTGTACGGGGAGGTCGGGATGCTCGGCTTCCTCGGCTTCGGCCAGACGATAGAGGCCGCGGTCGAGTTCGACGACTCGACCGCGATCCCGCAGGGCATAGAGAGCGTCGTTATGCGTCCCGAGCGTCACCAGGTCTCATCGGCCCGCCTTCGGGCTTTTGCGCCTGCCCGAAGAGGGAGAGCCAACCTGCTTCCGTTGTGATGCACCGGGCTTTCCGAGAAGCTCGATCAGCCGCGACTCGCATGGCGAAAGCCCATAACCCCGGCGGCGCGAGATCACGAAAGTGAGTGGACGGAAGTGCCAGGCGCGGCGCTCGAGCTCGACGAGCTTTCCGCTCGCCAGATCCTCGGCGACGAGATGCTGCGGCAGGTGCCCCCAGCCGAGACCGGCCTCGAGAAGATCGCGCTTGGCGCCGAGATCGTTGACCAGCCACTGACGTCTGCCGGAAACTCCGTGTTGGTTATGTTCCGCTCTCGGCTGGTTATCTGTAACGACGATCTGAATATATCGGCTGAACTCGTGCTTCGGGATGGGTCCAGGCGCCGAAGCAAGCGGATGGGACGGAGCACATAGCGTCACCATTTTCGCCTCGCGCAGCCAGTTTCGCTCCAGGACATCCGGGCTCACCTCCGGCACGTCCTCGATCGTCACGGCGAGCGCACACACCCTGTCGAGCACCAGGTTCTCGCTGCTCCGCATCGTCGTGATGTGCAGGTTGATCGCTGCGGTCGGGAACTCCGCTTGCAGTGTTTGCAAGCAGCCGATCAGGTGCGCACGCGGGAAGTACGCATCGACGGCCATCGAAACCTGGGGCACCCCGGCTTTGGCAATCCCTCCAGCGCGGTTCTTCATTTCCTCAGTGCGCGAGATCACCGCGCGCGCGTCCGGTAAGAGGCTGCGGCCGGCGGCGGTGAGTCGCGCCCGGCGGGTATTGCGCTCGAACAGTTCGACATCGAACGCGCTCTCCAGCGCCTTGATCGCGTGGCTGATGGCCGACTGCGCGCGCCTCAGCTTCCGCGCCGCACCCGAGAAGCTTCCCTGGTCGCATACCGCGACGAATGCACGCAACTGGTTGATCGTGACGTTGTCGAGCACGACGCATCTAAAGACTAGATCGTTGCGAGCGATATTTCGTCAATTGTATTGATGTGTCAAGCGGCCCAAACTCGCCCCAGCTGATGGACTTGCCGCTGCGACTGCGAACAGCGGGTTTCCGGAGCCGAATCGGCTGTCCGCCTAACCGCTCCTGATACCCCATACCGTCTATTTCTTTCATTCAGGAGTCATGCCCATGGCATCTGCCCCCGCCGTCCCGCGAAATTTCTGGCTCACGCTCCACCCGCTCACCACTGGAGACCGTTCGGTCATGACCGCATTGCGGAGGGTTGTCGAGCCGAATAAAGGAAAATTGCGCGGTCCTGCCGCTCGCGCACCGTTCGATGCGATTATCGCTCACACCATCGCTCCCGATGGTGTGACGTTTCGCGAGGATCAGGTTGGCGGGATTCCGGGCTGGTGGTGTGAGCCGCGTGAGGCGCTGCCCGGCGCCGCGATCCTTCACCTCCATGGCGGTTGGTTTAATTGGGGCTCGTCTGCCGCGTATCGGCACCTCGTCGGCCACATCGCACGGAGCGCCAGGGCAATTGCCTTTGTGCCGGACTACCGCCTCGCGCCGGAGCACCCTTTTCCGGGCGCAATTGACGATGCGCAAGCCAGTCTCCGTGGCCTTCTCGCTGACCGCGGCATCCGTAGAGTCGCGGTGACCGGGGATTCGGCAGGCGGCAATCTGGCGCTGGGTCTGCTGTCGCTGGCCACCTCCAAGCCGGGGACCGGCATACGGCTTGTCGGCGCCGCAGTGCTGTCGCCGGTCACCGATCTGGCGCTGAGCGGATTGACTTGGCAGAGCCGTGCGCAGGCCGATCCCTATTTCGTCAGGGAACAGGCCGAAGATCTGATCCACGCCTATCTCAACGGCCACGACCCGAGGGATCCCATCGCTTCTCCGCTCTACGCCAGTCCAAGCGGCTTGCCGCCGATCCGCGTCCATGTTGGAGATGACGAAGTGCTGCTGGCAGACTCCGAGCAATTTGTCGAGCGTGCAGTGGACGCGGGCGTCGATGCTCGACTGGATGTGTGGGAGGGGATGCCGCACGGATTCGTCGGTGGCGTCGGCCAAACGGAGGCTGCCGCTGGGGTCCTGGATGCCCTTGGGGAGTTTTTGCTTTCGCTGCTGGCACCCAGTCCGTGAGGCGAGGGTACGTTCACGGTCGGCGGCATTGGCACAGCCGAGCCGCCGACCCGGGAGGCCTTGTTCGAGGCGTTGCTGCGTACGAAGTTGGAGGCACTGACGCAGAAGGCGGCCGAGCTCGAAGAGTCGAGTCCGCCTGCCGAGGCACTCGTGTCCTGGCTTCGCGAAGGGGTGGAATTTACGCATACTTACCGCGGCGTTGTCGCCTTGATGGCGAGCGCCCATGCGAACCCCAACTCCGCGGTTTACGCTCCATGCCAGGCGGTGCACGCAGCAGGCGCGCGACTCCTGCACCGTGCTCAAGCCGCGAGAACGGCGCGCGCCGATATGGATGGGAAAGGCCTGTTCGCCCTGATGTCGGCGCTCGCGTGGGCTTCTCGGCCAACCGGGATTTGCGCCACGGGCGGACCATCTCTTTCGCATTATCACGGGCGCAATCGTGACAAAACGACCTGGCAAAGGAAATTAACCATGGATCCTAAGGTTGCTCGGGTGCACGACTGGAACCGTGACGCGTTGCGGGCTTTGAGTTCGTGGGATCGACCGAACCGACGAGGGACGGCGGTCTCGTTGGCACCCGTCGGCTTCGCGACAGGGGGAAGGCCGGTTCATCGCTGCCGACCTGACGACGGTTTGAATATTTCGTAACCTACGTGCCCGCAGGCTCACTCCAGGAACGCGCGCAAGCCAAGAGGCAGGCACTGACGGCGGTCCTCGTGTCAGCTCTCGTTCAGCGTAACGTGTCGCCGCGCCTGGCCAGGCTTGCGGCCCAACTCGGGATGGCAGCGATGAATTGCGCCGTATCGTCCTGGTTCGAGAGCGGGTCGTCAGATCTGGATGGCCATCTCTCACAGGCGTTTGAGGACTTGCGCCGCCTATCGCTGTTCAGCGACCAGGCCGAGAGAAAGAGCAGGTGACCGCCTGAAGCAGCTCCCGCGCAATCGGGCCCCGACGCATGAGGCATGTTCACCTTGTCCATTCGATACCCCCCAAGCGACCCGGCCAAATGCGTGGAAGTACGATTGACACCTCGCTCAACGCATTGCCCACTCAGCTGATGACGAGTTGTCAGTGACGCACGAATGCGGCCGAGGGACCCGCAGTTGGATTGTCCCCATCACCAAGATCCATTGCCGAGATGAACCCACCGCTCATGGTGAATACGTGCACGACCTCGCTGACTGAGAGAATATCGCCTTGAAGGGTCTTGACGACTTGGCGCACCCTGACGCGCATCTTGCCTCCCTCTTCCCGGGTCATTGCGAGCGGTTCCACATGGGGATCGAACTCGCTCCATTGTCGGATCCAATAGGCGCGAACCTCCTCTCTTCCGACGACCCTGCCACCCTCCGAAGCTTTCGGCCAGCTCACGTCCTGCGTCATCAGAGCCAATGCACCGTCCACATCCCGCCTGTTGAACGCCGAATACGCCTGCTCAATGGTGGTGTTGCTGTCTTTCACTGATCTTCAAGGTCCTCTGTATCCCATTCGAAAGCTCGGCCATCATAATCGAGAACGACACTGCCTCAGTCAAGGACTCCGGCATCGTGGCCGTAAACCCAGTCCATGGCATGAAGAAACCAGTCGGTCGCAGCGTTACGAATTTGGACGTCTCGCTCGCGTTGCATGGGTCCTTCCGGCAGATGAAAACGGCTCATGTTGTCTCGAGAGGCGGCTTGGACCCGGGATGTCCTCGGCAATCGCAAGGCTTCGTACGCCCGCAGGCAGCCGGAAACGTCGCGGCGACCGGCGTTCGTAAGGCATTCCGCCAGGGCCGCGCCGTCCTCGATGGCCTGCGCCGCGCCCTGCGCGAGAAACGGCAACATAGCGTGGCAGGCATCACCCAACAATGTGACACGACCAATCGACCAGCGTCGCATTGGCGTGTGCTCGAAGAGCCCCCAGAGGAATATCTCTTCGGCGGCTCCAAGAATGGACCGGACCTGAGGATGCCATCCCTCGAATGCCTGCAGGACCTCGCTGTGCGGGGCCTGCTCGGTCCACGACTCGCGCGTCCACGAATTCCGCTCGACAATCGCCACAAAATTCAGGAGCGCGGCATCGCGTACGAAGTAATGCACAAAATGCTTCCCCGGCCCCATCCAGAGCTGGGATTCCAACGGTAGCTCGAGCACGGCCAATTCTTCGGCGGCGACGAGGCCGCGATACGCTACGCAGCCGGTGAACCTCGCGCTCTCGCCGCCGAATACGAGGCTGCGCACCGTGGAATGAATCCCATCCGCGCCAACCAGAGCCTGCGTCGCAGCTTTTCTGCCGTTCTCGAAGTGCGCTACTACACGATCGCCATCATCCGCAATGTGCGCGAGGCGATGCCCGAGATGAAGCCGTTCCGCAGGCAAGCGGTGCGCCAGGGCATGCAACAAATCAGCGCGGTGAGCTTGATAATATGGAGAGCCGCACGCGCGCTCTACGGCTGCGCCGAGCGGCGTGCTCTGTAACGTCCGACCGTCTTCCCAGCGCCGCTGGCGCAAGGCCAGCGGCGTCACTCCGTGCACGACCGATGCATCGGCCAGACCTATGCGCCTGAGGA
This sequence comes from Steroidobacteraceae bacterium, assembly GCA_025451845.1. GTDB lineage: Bacteria > Pseudomonadota > Gammaproteobacteria > Steroidobacterales > Steroidobacteraceae > 13-2-20CM-66-19. The sequence goes on along the minus strand of JANWJS010000004.1, from coordinate 8,299 downwards.
TTCGAGAGGCATTCGGGCTGATCTGGATTCCGGCACCAATGTCACGCAACGAGCTTGCCTGCTCGTACACGTGCACATCGATGCCCGCTCGGAGAAGCGATAGCGCCGCGGCCAATCCGCCGATACCTCCACCGATCAGTGCGACCGAGATCGAGTGGCCGGGGCCATCGCCAAGCCGGCGATTCGCAGTTGTCAGGGGAGCAAGCATATGTCCTCGTTGAGGACAAAGGAGCTGATGGCTATTATGGACAAGCTGGCCTGCAAGTCAGCGGCGAAATCGGCCTTTCGATGGTAAGTTTCGGACACAGCATGCTCGCCTATGACCGGCCGTCCCCAATCGCGCGGCTCGAGTATCGTCCGACCGGACCCAATACATTGGACCTTGAGATCTTCTCGGCGTCCGATCTGAGACGGCGAGTGAGGAAGGGGTTTCTTGAAGCGACACACCAGTACGGCTTTCACCTGCTCCTGTGTGTGACACGTGGCGAAGGCACGCATTGGGTCGACTTCGAGCCTGTTGCCTGCAAAGCGGGGTCGCTGCTCGCGATTCAACCGGCACAGGTGCACCGGTTTGACTCCGATCCGCGATGGGACGGATGGATTGTCCTGTTCCAGGCGCAATTCCTGCCGCCCTCGAGCAGGACCGAGGGAGAGCGGGGACTCGTGTCGGCGCTCGAAAGCCTGCCGCGAGCGCTGGCGCTCGGTGAGCAGGAGCTCCGCGCGGTTACGGGGGCGATCGGGCAAATGCGCGAAGATTGCCGACTCGCGGCGCCGCGGGAACAAGTACACGCGCTGCTGCACCATCAACTGTGTGCGCTGCTGTTGCGCCTTGCGATGCTCCATGATCTGGAAGCACCGCGGCATGCGCGCCGCGTCGCTTGGCGGCGCTTCGAGAGCTTCCAACGTCTCGTGGAGAGGAGGTTTTCGCAGTGGCATGGCGTGGCTGAGTACGCCTCGCGGCTCGGATGCTCGGAAAGGAGCTTGACGCGCGCCACAATGGAGGGGGCTGGAATCAACGCGAAGAAGTTTGTCACGGGACGAATCAATCTGGAGGCAAAACGCCTCCTCGCGCATACTGACTTGCCGATCGCCGCGATCGCCGAGCGGGTCGGATTCGCGGACACGACCCACTTCGTCAAGGTGTTCAAGCGCGAATCCGGCTGTACTCCCGGTGAGTTTCGGCGCCGACAATCGATTGGTACCCGGCGAGTGTGACGCGGACCGATGCAACCGCAAGCTGCGAGGCAGCTCCCGCCATGTGCCTCCGGCGCTCTGGCACCGCTTCACCTGACCGCACGATCATGGGATGCACCGGAACGGTCCGCGAATCGCAGCGTGCCCTCCGAGGCAGGCGCGCCCGCGGCCCAGCCTTGGACCGTCCGGCCCTCTAGGCGCCAAACGCGCCGTCGATCGTATGCATCGCGCCGGTCACGAAGCTCGCCTCCGGCCCGGCGAGCCAGGCCACCATTCCGGCGACTTCCTCCGGCCGGCCGTGGCGTTTAATCGCCATGAAACTGTGCATCAGGTCCTTCAATGGCCCGTCGGCGGGATTCGCGGCGGTGTCGATCGGGCCTGGTTGCACGACGTTGATCGTGATCCCTCGTGGCCCGAAGTCCCGCGCCAGTCCTCGCGCCATCCCCTGCAGGGCGGATTTGGTCATGGCGTAGGCCGCCCCGCCGGCGAAGGGCATCCGGTCCCCATTCACGGATCCCACGACGATGATCCGGCCGTCCTGCGGCATCCGCCGCGCCGCCTCCACTGAGGCGTGGTACGGAGCGTTGACATGGATCCGAATCATCCGATCCACCGCGTCCGCGTCCAGCTCCAGTGCATCGCCGAAGACGCCGATGCCGGCATTCACCACCAGCACGTCCAGCGGCCCGCTCTCGCGCACCCGCGCGATCACCGCGTCTCTGTCCGCACTGTCGGTCAGCACCGCCCTGCTACCGGTTTCGTTTGCCAGCTGCTCCGCCGCGTCGCGCGACGCGACATACGTGAACGTCACCCTTGCACCGTCCGCCGCGAAGCGGCGAACGATTGCGGCGCCGATACCCCGGCTCCCGCCGAGCACAAGCACCGACTTTCCTTTAAGCACGGCCATCTGGAACTCCTTGCGATTTAATGTAGGAAGCACTATATAAAAACCCGCGGCGAGGTCAAGCATTTTTGTAATGAGTCCTAAAGAAAAACCACGCACCCGCGGCCGTCCCCGCTGCTTCGATCCGGACGAAGCGGTCGCCACTGCCCAGCGCTTGTTCCATGCCCACGGCTTCGACGCCGTGAGCGTGGCGGACGTCATCGCGGCAGTGGGCATCAATCCGCCGAGCTTCTACGCCGCCTTCGGCAACAAGGCCGGTCTCTACGCCCGTGTCCTCGACCGCTACGCCGCGACGGACGCCATCCCTCTGCGCGTTCTCCTGCGTCCGGAACGCCCGGTGGCCGAATGCCTCGCGGCCGTACTGAAAGAGGCCGCGCGTCGCTATACCGCCGATCCCACCGCTGCGGGTTGCCTGGTGCTGGAAGGCACGCGCGGCAACGACGAAGAGGCGCGGGAGGCCGCCTGCGCCTTCCAAGTTGTTGCGGAGGACATGATCCGGTCCTACATCGCCGCTCGCCACCCTGAGGAGGCAGAGCGGCTGACGGATTTCGTCAGCACCACCATGGCCGGTCTCTCAGCCAACGCCCGCAAGGGCCGCAGCCTCGACCGCCTGCTCGCTACCGCACACCTCGCCGGACTGGCGATTGCGCACGCCCTTGCCGCCTGAACGCCTCCCCGGCCACCGCGCTTCATCGCCTCTCACATCGATGATGCACGGTTGGCCGTGCTCGCCGTCAGGATCGCCTGGCCATCGCCTCAAGGGTGGGCCAAGGCGACAACCGCTGGCCCGCTGCGCATGTCTCGGACGTCGCCCGTCTGTACCGGTTGGCGGTGGAGCAAGGCTCAGCCGGAGCCAAGTATCACGCCGTTGCGGCAGAAGGCGTGCCCCTCAAAGACATCGCGACCGCACTCGGCGAAGGTCTGGGGGTGCCCGCCATTTCCATCACGCCGGAACAGGCGCAGGAGCACTTCGGCTTCCTCGGATTCTTCGCGGGAAGAGATGGTCACGTGTCCAGCGCGCAGACCCGGGTAAAGCTTGCTTGGAACCCAACCGGTCCTTCGCTGCTTACCGATCTGGCCAACATGCGCTACACACAGGATTGACCCGTCCCGCGCACACGTTCAACACTCGAGAGGGATCGCAATGAAGAAGACATGGCTCATCACGGGCGCTTCCCGCGGCTTCGGCCGCATCTGGGCGGACGCAGCATTGCAGCGCGGCGATCAGGTCGCCGTCACCGCCCGTAAACTGGCTGACGTGGCCGATTTCGGAGCGCGCTTCGGCGATGCCGCCCTGCCGCTCGCGCTCGACGTCACCAATGCAGAGCAGGTAGAGCAGGCGGTTCAGGAAGCCTATGGGCGCTTCGGCAGGATGGACGTTCTGGTCAACAATGCCGGTACCAGCCTGGTCGCCGCTACGGAAGAGGCCAGCGACGAGCAGATCCGCGGTCTGTTCGACGCCAATTATCTCGGCATGGTCCGCGTGATCCGTGCAGCCTTGCCCTTGCTACGCAAGCAGCGCGGCGGTCACATCCTTGGCGTCTCCAGCGGGCTCGGAATCACCGCCTTGCCACTCATCGGCTTCTACTGTGCGACGAAATGGGCCGTAGAAGCACTGCATGAATCGCTGGCCCAGGAGGTGAAAGCATTCGGCATCAAGGTGACACTGGTGGAGCCGGGGGCCTACGCAACCGAATTCGGCAAGTCGGCGCCGATCGCCGATTCTCTCGCGCCGTATGCCGGGATTCGGCAGCAATTTCTGACGCGCCTCGCCACCATGGAACGCGGGGACCCGAAGGCGACGCCCGAGGCCATCCTGAAGCTGGTGGACACGGATCATCCGCCGCTACGCCTCGGACTTGGCAACTCGATTCTGCCCAGGGCGCGCGCCGCTTATGCGGAGCGCCTCGCCACGTGGGAAGCCTGGGAGGGTGTGACGAATGCGGCGATGGGCGAGCCGAAGAAGACCGTCGAGCCGTGGCTTCGGCAGTTGCTCCAAGGAACGCCAGATCGGGCGTGACGACGGCATGGTCTGCATATTTCGCGCCGTGTCACGGCTTCGACCGGCGTCCGAGTTCCGTGATGATGCGGTGGCTCAAACTTCCTTTGGCGCGGCCGATCGTCGCCGCCAGAGGCGTCCTGCTGAAGCTGCTGGTGACAGGTAATCAGCGCCGCAGCTTCGCTGAACTGTCAGCGGAATTGTCTATGTCCGCATCGGAGGTCCATGGCAGCGTTGGCCGGGCGAGGGAGGCCAGACTGCTTCATCTGGCAACCGGTGAACTGCAAGTCGCCAAGGCCGCTCTGAAGGAATTCCTGCTGCATGGCGCGAAGTACGCCTTTCCGGCCACGGTGGGCGCACCGACACGCGGCGTGCCGACGGCCTATGCCGCACCGCCGCTTCGCGATCAGATAGTCCAGCCCGACACTGAATTGCCACCGGTGTGGCCTACCGCGGACGGCGAACGACGCGGAATCGCTTTCTATCCGCTGTACCCTTCGGTTCCCCAGGCGGCTCGTAAAGATCAAGCGCTGTACGAGACCCTGGCTTTATTTGATGCGCTACGCGGGGGCGCGGCCCGCGAACGTAACTTGGCTGCAAAGTTGCTAGAGGAACGCTTTGCATGAACGTGGCGAACCCGAACCTGCCGCTGTTAGAGTCGGTAGTCGCTGCTTTGGGACCACTCTCTCAGCGATCGTTTTCGTCGGCGGCTGCGTCACCGGCCTCCTCGTCACCGAGGCAGCAACCCCACCCGTTCGTACCACTCGCGATGTCGACGTCATTGTCGAGGTCGTCTCACTTGGCGAATACCACACGTTGGAGCGGCAACTCGAGCAGGCTGGATTGCGTCATGATCGCAGCCGCGACGCACCAGTATGCCGCTGGCTGGCTGGTACCGCCCTCCTCGACGTGATGCCGACAGATAAGGCGGTCCTGGGATTCGGCAACCGCTGGTATGACGAAGCCGTTCGTACCGCTGTCACCCGCGTTCTACCCAGCGGAACCCCGATTCGACTGATCAGCGCTCCCGTGTTCATCGCGACGAAGCTGGAAGCATTCGCCGACCGCGGTAATGGAGACTTCCTCGCCAGCCACGATCTCGAGGACATCACCACTATCATTGATGGGCGCCCCGAACTCAGAGATGAGGCCGCCGTCGCCTCGTCTGAGATCCGCAAACACCTCAGCGCGCAAGTAAAAGCCTTGCTTCAGAGTTCCGCGTTCCTCAATGCCCTACCAGGACATCTTCCCGACGATCCAGTAAGTCAGGCTCGCGTACCGCTGATCCTGGAGCGCATGCGCCAAATATCGCGACTGGCGTGACTGGTGGAAACGGAGGGACTCGAAGCGCCCAGCTGAGTAGATGAAAAAAATATGGATATTCGATCGTGGCGATCGTCTATCCGCCCCCAGCCGTTCCCCCACCACACGGCTAGTCGGCGAGCATCTTACCCCAGTGCACCAGATCACCAGATGGGTGGTGGCGCGTGAGAAGGCATTCCATGGATGTCTATATGAACCTCCGGAGCCTTCCATGGATTGCGGACCGATTTTAGGGGCAGGTCATTGGATTTACGGGCTTTCTTGACTCATCGCGGCGTATCCCATTCCCGGCAGCGAGTGAGACCCAGTCAGTAAATCTGATCGGGCTGCCGGCGTAGAAGCCGGTTGGCAGCCATCCCAGGTTGTATTGCCGCGCGCCGGCCGCACTTCATGGGGGCGGCAGCCGGGTACCGCCGTTGTCACCATGAGGTCGGCTCACGATGGCCATGATTCCACTTTCGATTCTCGATCTGTGCCCCATCAACGAAGGGGGCTCGGCGACCGAGTCCATTGCCAATACCGTCGATCTTGCCCGGCACGCGGACCGCTGCGGCTTCACGCGCTACTGGATGGCTGAGCATCACGGCATGCCCGGCATCGCCAGTGCGGCGACCTCGGTGTTGATCGGCCACGTGGCGGGTGCGACTTCGCGTATCCGCGTGGGGGCGGGTGGCATCATGTTGCCCAATCATTCGCCGCTGCAGATTGCCGAACAGTTCGGCACGCTCGACGCCATGTATCCCGGACGCATCGACCTGGGCCTGGGGCGCGCGCCGGGCTCGGACCAGGTGACGTCACGTGCGTTGCGGCGCAGCTTGGGTACGGATCCGGATGAATTCCCGCGTGACGTGATGGAACTGATGGCGTATTTCGAAGGCAACGGGCCGGTGCGTGCGGTGCCGGGCGAGGGCCATGCGGTTCCGATCTGGATCCTGGGTTCCAGTTTGTTCGGCGCGCAGCTTGCGGCGATGCTGGGGTTACCTTATGCCTTCGCCTCGCATTTTGCGCCGGCGCAAATGCTGGATGCGATCGCCGTGTATCGCGCGCGCTTCCGGCCGTCGCGCCATCTGGACAAGCCTTACGTGATGTTGGGCTTCAATGTGGCCGCTGCCGACACGGATGCCGAGGCGCGCTACCTTGCTTCGTCCTGGCAGCAGTCCTTCGTCAATCTGCGCACAGGTCGCCCGGGGCGCCTGCCGCCGCCGGTGGAAGGCTATGTCGAATCCCTGCCGCAGCAAAGTCGCATTCTGCTCGATCAGGTACTATCATGCTCCGCAATCGGCTCGCCCGGCGTGGTGGCTCACGGGATTCGTGCGTTTGTCGAGAAGACCGGCGCCGACGAGTTGATGTTGACCAGCAACATGCACGACCATGCGGCACGCCGCCACTCTTTTGAAATCGTGACCGGCCTGATCGAGGCCTCGTGAGCTGAGAAGATCTCCTGCACGGTCAGGTGATTGACGGCCGGCTGGCTCGAAGCGTTCAAAGGCCGCGGAAACGGAGATTTTCTTGTGAGCCATGACCTCGAGGACGTCGTCACCATCGTCTACGGTAGGCCGGCACTGAAGATTTAGACACTTGGCATTCGCCATCCGCCTCATATGTCCGTTTGTGGCCCTTTGAAGTACAAGTGCTTACGGGACGCGGCCGCGAACTTTCCGTCAAGGTGCCGGCTTGCTGCGGCTCAAGGTATTCTTCGCAATTCCTCCACGTCTGACGTCTTCAACAGAACAGTTTCCGGCTCTTCAACCGGCCAAGAAAGATATTTAATCTTCACCATTCGTTCGATCCGGCTGGGTCATCTCATGATCTGGTGGTCTTTTGCCCGGTCGTTTCGTCGAGAAGGATCGCGTGGGTAGAGCCCGGGGGGCGGTTTCGCCCGAATTTTCGGCGAAACGCCCTCTACCTGATCCCCGCGCGCTGCTGGCAAACTGGTGGAAAGGGAGGGACTCGAACCCTCGACCCCGGCATTATGAGCATGCTGCTCCGCTCAAGATAGACCTAAAATTCAATAACTTGCCACAGGCCGCCCGTTGCGATTGGCACGACGAAGCACAACCGAGCACGACCGATTCCCGCAAATCCCCCGCAATGCATCAATGCATTTGCCACCACGCCCTGCCTAGCGCGACGGCGAGCGCCCTGAGGCGCTGAAAGGCGAACGGGAGCTTACGGCGGCCACTGCGGCCGGGCTTTTGATGATGCATTTTGCAACCATCAAAGCGGAGAACTCCGCAGTGGTGAGCTCGAAGAGAAAGTCGGCCGGGAAGCGCTCGCGGTCAAGGCGTAGGGGTAAAGTCGCGGTCAGGACTGTGTCCCCAAGGGAGAGATCAGGGGTGGACCACTCTCGACGATGACGACGGCGACGGCGATGGCGATGGCGATGGCGATGGCGACGGCGACGGCGACGATGATGATGATGATGATGATGGGTAGTAAGAGTGCCACTTATACTTAAGTGGTGCTATTATTACCCGCATGAAAAGCCGCGATCTTGGGACCGCACTGAAGACCTTCCGCGAAAAGGGCGGCACGCTCCGCACTCGAGACCTGGTCGCGCTCGGGGTGCATACCGATGCGCTCTATGCCCTGCGAGATGGTGGCCAAATCGTCGAACTCGGCCGTGGCCTCTATCGTCTGGCCGAAGCCGGGGAAGCCGAGTATCCCGACCTCGCGGTGGTAGCGGCACGAGCTCCCAACGCGGCGGTCTGCCTGATCAGTGCACTCTCGTACCACGGCATCACGACCCAGATCCCATCTTCCGTGCACATTGCCGTACCGCGAGGCAGCTACCACCGCATCAAGCTGTCAATACCCGTCACCGTATATCGCTTCGACCCAAAGACCTTCTCTGAGGGGCTGGAAACGCATCGCATCGG
>JANWJS010000003.1 GCA_025451845.1 Steroidobacteraceae bacterium | reverse complement strand
TAGTGATTGTCCCGCGGCACCCCGAATTTCTCGTCGATCTTCTGATACTTCACCGCCGGCTTCAGCACCATGCCATCGGCCAGCTGGTCCACCATGCCCCGCTGGATCTCCTGCCACGGCGTCTGCGAGGGTGGGAATGGATAGCCCTTTGCCGCCTCCAGGGCCTTGTGCCTTGAGGCGAGCTCCGCTTCCGGCACCAGCACGTTGACCGTCCGCTTGCGCAGGTCCACGCGGATGCGGTCACCGGTTTTGAGGATGGCTAGTCCGCCTCCGGCCGCAGCCTCCGGCGAGGCATTGAGAATGGACGGCGATCCAGAGGTACCTGACTGGCGCCCGTCGCCGACGCAGGGGAGGGAAGTGATCCCCTGTTTGATGAGGTAGGCCGGCGGACGCATGTTGACCACCTCCGCGGCCCCCGGATAGCCGATCGGACCCGTGCCGCGCATGCAGAGCACCGTTTGGCTGTCGATCTCGAGCTCCGGGTTGTCGATGCGGGCGTGGTACTCCTCCGGCCCGTCGAATACCACCGCCCGCCCCTCGAACGCCTCCGGGTCGGCCGGATTGCTGAGGTAGCGCTGCCGGAACTCCTCCGAGACCACGCTCGTTTTCATGATCGCAGAATCGAAGAGGTTCCCCTTGAGCACGAGGAAGCCGCCGTTGGGCTTGAGCGGCTGCGCGAAGGGCCGGATCACGGCCGTGTCGACGATTTCCCGCCCGCGGCAGTTCTCACCGAGCGTGCGGCCGTTGACGGTCAAGGCGCCTTCGCGGATCAGACCCTGCTTCATCAGCTCGTTGACCACGACGGGCACGCCGCCGGCGCGGTGATAGTCCTCGCCCAGGTACTCCCCGGCGGGCTGCAGGTTGACGAGGAGCGGCACCTGGTAGCCGTGCTGCTGCCAGTCCTCGAGTGTCAGCTCCACCCCCATGTGGCGTGCGATTGCCGCCATGTGGATGGGTGCGTTGGTGGAGCCGCCGATGGCGGAGTTGACGACAATTGCGTTGAGGAACGCGTCCCGCGTCATGATGGCCGAGGGCCGCATGTCCTCGTGCACCATCTGCACGATGCGCTCGCCCGTGAGATAGGCGACCTGGCCACGCTCCCGGTAGGGGGCCGGGATGGCGCCCGACCCCGGAAGCTGCATGCCGAGCGCCTCGGTCAGGGAGTTCATGGTCGTCGCCGTGCCCATGGTGTTGCAGTAGCCCGTGGACGGCGCGGAGGAAGCGACCAGCTCGATGAATCCCGGGTAGTCGATTTCGCCCGCCGCGAGCATCTGGCGGGCCTTCCAAACTATGGTGCCGGAGCCGGTACGCTCGCCGCGGTGCCAGCCGTTCAGCATCGGCCCCACCGAGAGCGCGATGGCCGGGATGTTGACCGTGGCGGCCGCCATCAGGCAGGCCGGAGTCGTCTTGTCGCAGCCGATGGTGAGCACCACGCCATCCAGCGGATAGCCGTACAACACCTCGACGAGGCCGAGGTAGGCGAGATTGCGATCGAGGCTCGCCGTCGGACGCTTGCCCGTCTCCTGGATGGGATGTACCGGGAACTCGATCGGCACGCCGCCCGCGGCGCGGATGCCGGCGGCGACGCGCTCGGCCAGCACGATGTGATGGCGGTTGCAGGGTGAGAGGTCCGAGCCCGTCTGGGCGATGCCGATGATGGGTTTGCCCGACTGCAGCTCCTCGAGCGTCATGCCGTAGTTCAAGTAGCGCTCCAGATAGAGCGCCGTCATGTCGGGATTGGCCGGATTGTCGAACCAGGCGCGCGAGCGCAGGCGGCGTCCGCCGCCGCTCTTGTCATTCCCCTGGCCGTTGGAGGCGCTCATTTCTTCTGGGGTCCTCGTTGTTTCTTGCGGGTGACGTCGATCCGGTTCACCCCGATGTCGATCACTTTCAGGATGGCCGCTGCCGCGGCCTGCTCCTCGCCGGCCTCGATGGCATCGACGATGGCAGCGTGGCCGTTGACGGTTGCCTCGTGGTCCGCTGGATCGTCGACCGGCGAGCTGTGTGCGAACGAGGCGACCAGCGCCGTTTCGATGACGCTGGCCATCGAGCGCATGAGCGGGTTACCGGAGGCGCTGCCGATGGCCAAATGAAAATCCAGGTCCGCCTCGGCGAAACTCTGGCGCGTGTGATCGGCGCGCGCCATCTGCCGCACGCATTCCCGCAAGTGTGCGATGTCGGTAGGGGAGCGGCGTTGGGCGGCGAGTGCCGCCGCGGCGGGCTCGAGCGAGCGGCGGACCTCGGTCAGGCTCTTCATGAACTCGTCATCGAGCCCGAGCCGCACGCGCCAGGCGAGCACGTCGGCATCGAAGTAGTTCCAGTAGACTGGGTCGCGTACGCGCGTCCCGACCTTCGTCTTCGCGACCACGAAACCTTTGGCCGCGAGCGTCTTCATCACCTCGCGCATCACCGTACGCGAGATCTGGAAGCGCGCGATCAGCTCCGGTTCCGCGGGCATGTTGCTGCCGGGGGTGTAGAGGCCCTTGAGCAGCTCCGTGCCGAGGATGGCGGCGATTTGATCGTGGCTGGACGTCGCGCGCTCGAGCGCGAGGCGGCTGAGACGCGGCATGGGCCGCGGCATCGGTTGGCGAATGGAACGATAGTGCGCTTGTGCGGTCATGGGGCCGCAGACCCCGCTATGATGCGCCGAGGAACGGCGTTTTGAGGTCATATAATATGACTATTCCGAGCTGGCGACAAGCCAGAGTCCGTGCATGAGTGCGTCCGATCTCGTCCTGGTCACGCACCGGGAGCACATCTGCGAAGTGCGTCTGAATCGCCCCGATAAGCGGAATGCACTCACGTCAACTATGTATGAGGCCTTGATCGCCGCATTCGCCAACGCAGAAGCGGACGATCAAATACGCGTGATGCTGTTGTGCGGCGAAGGCGCCTGCTTCACCGGGGGTAACGATCTCAAGGACTTTCTCAGTGTTCCCGAGGTCATCGGCGCCGATCACGTGATCTCGCGCTTCCTGCGCGCACTGAGCGGATTCAGCAAGATCCTCATCGCCGCCGTTCACGGCCCCACCGTCGGAATCGGCGTCACGCTGCTGCTTCACTGCGATTTAGTTCTTGCTGCGGCGCGCAGCACCCGCCTCATTACTCCCTTCGTGCAGCTCGGAGTCGTCCCGGAAGCGGCCAGCACCATGCTGCTGCCGCGTCTCCTCGGGCATCAGCGCGCAGCGGAAATGTTCTTCCTCGGTGAGCCGGTCGATGCCATGACCGCCCGGCAGTGGGGACTCGTCAACCGCGTGGTCGACGATGAGGCGCTGCGGGAGGAGGCGCGGGCTCTTGCCGCCGCAGCCGCCCGCCAGCCCCCCGGAGCGGTGCGCCTCACCAAGCGCCTGATGCGCGCCGGCGAGAGCGCCGACGTGTCAGCACGCATGCAGGAGGAGTTGCGCGAGTTCGCCGCGCGCCTGCGCTCGCCTGAGTTCGCGGCCGCCGCCCAGGCGTTTTTCGGTAAGTCGGCCGCGCGGTCCGGCGGCGGAACCTGAGCCATCGCCGGACCGTTATTTCGCGATGGCTGCCACGCGAGATGACATCGGCGGGAGTTCTGCGCCCCAGCCACAGGGCCGGCTGCAATGGACTCTGAGCCGCCTGCGCGCCATGAGCCCACGCGAAGTCGGCTTCAGGCTGCGACGCAAAGTACAGGAAGACGCCGAGCGCGCCGGCATCGGCCTCGCGCGGCCGTCGCAGCCCAGTGGAGCCTCCGGCCGTCCCTGGGTGTTGCCGCTCCCACAGGGGTTCGATGTGGCGCGCTACCGGCGCGCGGCTGACAGGATCCTGGAGGGCCGCTTCGATGTGTTTGCGCTCGAGGATGTCCGGCTCGGCTTCCCGCCGCGGTGGAACGTAGATCCCAAGACCGGCGTCGAGGCGCCGCTCGAGTTCGGTTTCGGCATCGACTACCGCGATGCGACGCGCGTGGGCGACATCAAGTATCTCTGGGAGATCAACCGCCACCTCGAGTTGGTCACGCTCGCCCAGGCCTGGCACCTCAGCGCCGATGAGCGCTATGCCCGGGGCGCCAGAGTCATGATCGATTCGTGGCTCGAGGCGTGTCCCTATCCGCGCGGCGTCAACTGGTGCGCGAGCCTCGAGCATGCCATCCGGCTCGTCAACTGGTCGTTCGCCTGGCAGCTCTTCGGCGGCGATGAGGCGCCGCTCTTCAAGGGCGAGGCAGGGCGGGCGTTCCGGCGCCGCTGGCTCGCCGGCATCTACCGGCATTGCCACTTCATTGCCCGGCATTTCTCGCGCCATTCCTCGGCCAACAATCACCTCCTGGGCGAGGCGGCCGGGCTCTTCATCGCCTCCCTCACCTGGCCTCTCTGGCCTGAGAGCGCGCGCTGGCGCAGCCAGTCCCGCAGCGAGCTCGCGCGCGAGGCGCTGCTGCAAACCTTCGAGGACGGCGTGAATAGAGAGCAGGCGGTCTGGTACCACCACTCCGTGGCCGACATGCTGCTCATCGCCGGGCTCTTCGCCCGGGCCAATGGCTGCGGCTTTGATGTCCGCTACTGGGGCGCGCTCGAGTCGATGCTGGATTTCCTGGCGAGCATCATGGATGTAAGCGGCGGCGTGCCTGCGATCGGCGATGCGGATCAGGGCGTACTTGCCCGCCTCGTGCCGGCCGGCGAGTCCTGGCCAGGTGTTTATCGATCGTTGCTCGCAAGCGGCGCCGTGCTCTTCGCCCGTCCGGAGTTTCGCCACAAAGCCGGCGAGCTCGACGACAAGACGCGTTGGCTGCTGGGCGATGACGCCGCTGCCCGTTTTGCGGCGCTTGCCGGCTCGAGCGCGTGGCTGCCCGTGCGCCGCTCGTTCCCGCGTGCGGGCTACTACATTCTCGGGGACGAGTTCGAGAGTCCCGAGGAAGTCAGAATCGTCGCCGACGCGGGGGCGCTCGGGTATCTCTCCATCGCCGCGCATGGGCATGCCGATGCGCTCGCATTCACACTGACGGTCGGCGGCAAGCCGTTCCTCGTCGACTCCGGCACCTTCGCGTATCACACGGAGCGCGTGTGGCGCCGGTACTTCCGCGGCACCTCCGCCCACAACACGGTCATGGTGGATGGCGAAGACCAGTCGGTCTTCGCAGGTGCCTTCCTCTGGCTGCGGCACGCCGCGGCGACCGTGGATGAGTTCGAATGCTCACGCGGCCTGCAGGTGCTGGTTGCGCATCACAATGGCTATCAGCGTCTCGCTGATCCCGTGGTGCATCGGCGGACCTGGCGCTATGACACCCCGGCAGCGGTGCTCGCAGTACGTGACGAGCTGCTCTGCTCCGCGGCGCACGCGGCCGAGATCTTCTGGCATTTCGCGCCGCAGTGTCAGGTTACCTGCGAAAATGGACGTGTCACGGCCGAGCGCGATGGCATACGTCTGGAGCTCGAGCCTCCCGAGAGCCTCTCCGTGACCCTCGTGAGCGGCCGCGATCCCAAGGGCAAGGGCGAGCGGCCGCTCGGCTGGGTCTCGAGCGGCTTCGATCTCAAGGCTCCGGCGACGACCGTGGTCTTTGCGGGCCATATTCGCGGGGATACCCGGCTCGAGTCTCGGCTGCGGATCCTGCGGCCGCACTCGCCGGCCCTTTGATTCCCGCGAACAGTGCTTCGTAGGCGCCGAGGAGCTTGGGCGCCTCGTAATTCCACGCCAGGTGACGCTCCACCCGGTCCCGTCCGAACTGCCCCATCCGCTCCCGCCGTGCCGGGTCCTCGAGGAGCGTCACGATCTTGCTCGCGAAGTCGCAGGCATCGTTCGGCCGTGCATAGAGCGAGGCGTCGCGCGCGGAAAAGCGGCCTTCCGTGAGCTCGAATTGCACGATGGGCTTGGCCAGCGCCATGTACTCCATGATCTTGTTCATGGTGGACTTGTCGTTCATCGCGTTGACTTCGTCGCAGTTGACGCAGACATCCGCGGTGTTGAGCACCTCGAGCAGCGTCTGGTCGGGCACGCGGCCCAGGAACTCGACGTAGGCGCCGAGCTGCATCTGCGAAGTCAGTCGGCGCATCTCCTCGAGCGCAGGTCCTCCGCCAGCCAGCACGAACTGCACATCCTCCCGGCCCAGGTCGCGCACGATGTGCCGTGCCGCCTCCAGGAGGTAAGGGATTCCCTCCTGCGCGCCCATGACGCCGACGTAGCCCACGAGATACTTGCGCCCGCGCTTCCATTGCGGTACCGGCGGCAGGATCTTCATGCGCTCGAGGCTCGGGCCCGAGCGCACCACGAACACCTTCTCCGCCGGCATGTGCCCGCGCTCGAGCGCGATCCGCCGGTAGCTCTCGTTGGTGGCGATGGAGACATCCGCCGCCAGGAACGTCAGCAGCTCCGAGAAGCGCACCAGCCAGTAGAAGAAGCCACGGCGGCCGAACTTGGCCTCGTAGAGCTCCGGATTGATGTCGTGATGGTCGAAGAGGAAGCGCTTGCCGGCGAGCACCTTGTAGAGGCCGCCGACGAGAAAGATGTTGTCGGGCGGATTGCAGGCGTGGATCACATCGAAGCCATGGCGCCGCAGCACCCTCAGCGAGAGCAGGAGCTCCCAGAAGAGAGAGGAGGTGTATTCCAGCAGGTAGCCCAACGGGCCCTTGGCCTCGAGCGGCAGCGGGTGCCGGTAAATGTGGATGCCCTGCAGGCACTCGTAGCGCGCCGTGTACTCGCGCGCCGCCGGGCAGATCACCGCGACTTCATACCCGTTTGCCTTGAGCGCCGTCGCTTCCTGCCACACGCGCCTGTCGAAAGGCACGGGCAGGTTCTGGACAATGATGAGAACGCGTCTACCAACAGATGCCGGCGTAATTGGCATGGTGCTCCTCGATCTGCCGAATGCGCACGAAGTCGATTACGAGCTGATCGGGGCGCAGCTTCTCGGCGAGTCCGGCGAATTCCTCGCCGCGGTTGCCGATGACGACCACGTCTGCGTGCTCGAGCACGTCCTCCACCGAGGCGACCATCAGCCGCTCGATGTGAGGGATACTCTTCATGATGTACTCACGGTTGGCGCCAGTGAGCTTGGCGAGATTTACGTTACGGTCGTAAAGCCTCAGGTCGAAGCCCTTGCCGATGAGGCGCTCGATCACCTCGACGAGCGGACTCTCGCGCAGGTCATCAGTGCCCGCCTTGAAGCTGAAGCCGAGAACGCCGACTTTCTTGCGCCGCGCGGCGAGCACCATCGTGATGCCCTGCTCGATCTGCTCGCCGTTCGAGAACATGAGCGAGTTGAGCAGCGGCGTCGACACATCGTGGCTGCGCGCGTGGTAGGTGATGGCGCGCAGGTCCTTCGGCAGGCAGGAGCCGCCGAAGGCGAACCCCGGCCGCAGATAATACGGCGAAAGATTGAGCTTCGCGTCCTGACAGAAGATGTCCATGACCGCGTGGCTGTCCAGTCCCAGGGTCTTGCAGATCTTGCCGATCTCGTTGGCGAAAGTGATCTTGGTCGCATGCCAGGTGTTGTCGGCGTACTTCACCATCTCGCCGATCTCGATGGGGCAGCGGATGACGCGTCCGGGCAGTCCTTCGTAGAGGCCCTGCACCAGGTCGGCGGAGCGCGAGTCGCTCGCTCCGATCACGGTCTTCGGCGGGTTGCGGAAATCCGCCACCGCCGTGCTCTCACGCAGGAACTCCGGGTTGTGACAGACGCCGAAGTCCTCGCCGACACGCCGGCCGCTCGCGCGCTCGAGTGTCGGGATGACGAGTCCTTTCAGCGTCCCGGGTAGGATGGTCGAGCGCACGACCACCACATGGAAGCCGCTCTTCTCGCGCAGCGCCGCGCCGATCTCCGCGCAGACCTTTTCTATATAGCGGAAGTCCAGGTTGCCGTTGGCCTGGCTGGGTGTCGGCACGCAGACAAAGGTGACCTCGGAGTCGAGCACGGCGCTCAGCGGGTCGGTGATGGCGCGCAGGCGCTTGGCCGTGACCGCGCTTCGCGTCAGCTCCGCCAGCTCCGCTTCGACCACGGGCGCGCGTCCGGCGTTGATGAGCTCAACCTTGTCGATGTTCGGATCGACGCCGGTCACCGTGTGGCCGCGATCCGCGAGACAGGCCGCTGATACCGCTCCCACATACCCCAGCCCGAAAATACTGACTCTCATTTCGGTGGACTGCCCACTCCGCAACGGATGTGAGCTGTGACTCCGCAAGAACCATTCCGGAGCGTGAGCCGAAGCGAGCGGGTGTTGGCAAACGGCGACGCTTGACCCTGAGTTCCGCTTCCGTGTTACGACGGGTTCTTTTTGGAAACGGCTGGCTCGAGCCTTGCAGTAGTAGCCAGCTGGATGGGCAACGACGATCTCGGGCTTGTGTTCCACTGTCGCCAAGGAGCATCATCTTGCCGTCACATTCGACAGCTATCCTGGCAGTCTGCATCGGAGGCACTTTCGCATGACAGCATTACCGCAGACGCACCGGCGGATTTCTCAGGCTCAAGAAGGCCGTCGTCGCATCGCCTCCGCAAACCCGGAGTCTTCCGGTGCCGTCAAAGGCCGCGCCCGGCAGGCGCTGCCGACAATCGACTCGTCCACCGCGTTCGGGTGTGTAGATTGGTTCTTGTATCCGGACCAGGCAGTCGGCCGTTCCGCGGCCGAGACTTAGGTCGAGCGAATGCGGGGCCGCTGGCCGCGCAACTTGCGTCGCTCAGCTCACGTTAGCTCGCGAACCCTCGCGCCCAGAACACCGTCGCCATGCCGGCAAAGGTCATGACGAGCGAGGCGGCAACGTGTGCGCCGACCTCCGCGAGCGCCCACAGAGCCTGTCCGCGCTGCAGCAGGCCTGCCACCTCCGCCGAGAACGTCGAGAAGGTGGTGAGGCCGCCGCAAAATCCGGTGATGACGAAGAGCCGCCATTCCACCGGCACGGCCGGGAAACTGGTGAAGAACGCCACGGCGGCGCCGATGATGTAGCCGCCGATCAGATTGGCGGCGAGGGTGCCGGGCGGCAGCAGCGGAAATGCCGCATTCAGCCGATCGCCGAGCCACCAGCGTAAGAGCGCCCCGGCGCTCGCGCCGAGACTGATTGCCACGATCGACTTCCACATGCGCCCGCGATGCCTCGTATCGATGCAGCAAAGGCTACGCTAACTCTAGTTCATGGACCAGCCGTGGATCACCACGAGTGACTGGCCACCCGATGCCGCCACCGACGCCGTGACCACCGCGACCTGATCTTTTTTCCTTTCCGTCGGCCTCTTTCGTAGGCAACGTCGACGTTGGCCGCCGCCACGGCGGGCATAGCCTTTGCTTCCTCTTCGCGCGATGCGCAGTGGGATAACCCAATCGGAAGGGGTGGGGACGAGGCTGGCACTGGAGGCTGGGGGGTACCCCTGGGCCGACGGTACAGCGCCGCTTGATGTGCCGGTACGGCCGATCGTCACCGATCTCCCGCCCATCATGATCCTCGCTGATCACGTCGGTTACGCCAATGGCGTGCGCCACGGCGTGACAACGTATTTTATGCACGTGTTGCCTTTGCTCGCTGCTGCGGGCGTGAACATGACGGTGTGTTTCCTACGCGCGCCGCATGCGGCAGGGGCCGATCTGCGGGCGCTGGGCATCCATCCCGTCTTCCTCGATGCCGGCAAGTGGGATCCAACAGTCGCCCTGCGCATCGCCGCGCTCGCACGGCGTAACGGCGTCCGCCTGTTACATGCGACAGGAGTGAAAGGAACCCTCGCCGCGCGCGTCGCCGCACGGCTCACGGGCGCCCGCACCCTGGTGCATGTCCACGATCTCAACGATCCCGGCGCCGCCCTCAGCGCTTTGCAACGGCTCGTGGCGCAGCCCACCGATGCCGCCGTATGCGTTTCCCAGGCGGTGCGCGAGTTGGCCGTGACCCGTTATCATGTAGCCCCGGAGCGGGTGCGCGTCGCGCGCAACGGCCTCCCGCTCGAAGCGGTGCGACGGGCCGGAGCCGGTGAGCGCCGCCGGGTGCTAGCCGAGCTCGGCATCGAGGCGGGCCGGCCGGTGCTCGCCATCATCGGCCGCATGCATCCCGTCAAAGGTCACCGCGCGCTGCTCGGGATGCTGCCTGCCATCGTACGCTGCTGCCCACGAGCGTTGCTCCTCGTGATCGGCGACGGCTCGGAGCGCGCGCCGTGCGAAGAGCTGGCGTACCGCCTCGGCATGTCATCGCATGTGCGGTTTCTCGGCAGGCGCGGTGACGTTCCCCGTCTGCTTGCCGCCATCGATCTCGTGTTGGCGCCGTCACAGTCCGAAGGCCTCGGCCTGGCAGCTATCGAGGCGCTGGCCGCGGCTCGTCCGGTCATCGCCTTTGCGGTGGGTGGCTTGCCCGAGGTGGTGACCGATGGCGTGAACGGCCGTCTGGTTTCCCCTGGCGATTGCGAGGCGTTCGCGAATGCGATCGTCCAGACCCTGCGCCACCCCGGCCAGCGATCCTCGTACGCACGAGGTGCCGCTACGAGCGCACAGCGCTTCGGGCTGGAGACGCACATCCGGCGCCTGATCGACTGCTACCGGATGACGCTCGCCCCGTAAGCCCCCGATCTGGCTCCCGCAGGCCGCCCCATGCCCGCCGTGGTAAATTAGGACGCATGAGAAGAAGGGGAGATCCACAGTGAGTGCCCGGGATCAGAGCGTGAAGAGCGCGGTATCGCGAGAGCGCCCGGCGGGCCTGCCGCCCGCGGCTGCCCAGGACCTTGCCGACAGGCCTGCCCGGCCCTCCCGGGCCGGCAGGCCTGCCAAGCCGGGTGCTCGTTCCGTGGAGGGGCGGCTACTGGCCCGTTTGCTCGACTACCTCGGGCGTCCGCCCCTCGAGTTCATTCTCTGGACCGGCGAGCGCATCGCGCCCCCGGGCACGGCCATCGTCGCGTGCGTGCGCGTGTCCAGCCGTGCGACCCTCCTCGGAATACTGGCCGACCCCCAGGTGCGGTTTGCCGACGCCTACTGCGAGGGACGGCTCGAGATCGAGGGCGACCTCGTACAGCTGCTCGAGACCGTCTATCACGCCGGCCGCAATGGTCCGCCACCCTCGGCGATGCAGCGCCTGGTGGAGCGGCTGCGCCGCCCGCCCATCAACACCTTGTCCCGCTCGCGCGAGAACATCCATCACCACTACGACATCGGCAACGAGTTCTACTCGCTCTGGCTCGGAGAGACCATGGCGTATACCTGCGCCTACTATCCGACCCCGACGGCCACCCTGGATGAGGCCCAGAACGCGAAGATGCATCACGTCTGCCGCAAGCTCCGCCTGCGCCCGGGCGAGACTGTCGTGGAAGCGGGCTGCGGCTGGGGGATGCTCGCCATGCACATGGCGCGGCACTACGGGGTCAAGGTGCGTGCTTTCAACATCTCGCGCGAGCAGGTGGCCTATGCGCGCGAGCGCGCGGCAAGAGAAGGGCTGAGCTCGCAGGTCGAATACGTCCAGGACGACTACCGCAACATCTCGGGCCATTACGACGCGTTCATGTCCGTCGGAATGCTCGAGCACGTGGGGGTCGACAACTACCCGGAGCTCGGGCAGGTGATCGCGCGCAGCATCGGCAGCAACGGCCGCGGCCTGATCCACTCCATTGGGCGCAATCGGCCGGCGCTGCTGCAGCCGTGGATCGAGAAGCGCATCTTCCCGGGCGCCTATCCGCCTTCCCTGGCGGAGATGATGCGCATCTTCGAGCCCTACGATTTCTCCGTGCTCGACGTCGAGAATCTGCGCCTGCACTACGCGCAGACGCTGCGCCACTGGCTCGAGCTCTTCGAGACGGCGAGCAGCCGTGTGCGCGAGATGTTCGACGAGAAGTTCGTGCGCATGTGGCGGATGTACCTGGCGGGCTCGATAGCGGGATTCACGACGGGGGCGCTGCAGCTCTTCCAGGTGGTGTTTGCGCCGCGGGACAACAACGACGTCCCGATGACCCGCGAGCACCTCTACACGCGCTGAGCAACCCATGCGCACCTGTGACGTCCTGATCGTCGGCGGCGGGCCGGCGGGCTCGAGCGCGGCGTGGAAGCTCAAGCAGGCGGGCGCGGACGTGCTGGTGCTCGACAAGGAGCGCTTCCCGCGCCTGAAGCTCTGCGCCGGCTGGATCACGCCCGAGGTGGTGCGCGACTTGAGCCTGGACATCGGCGCTTATCCGCACCGCTTCCTGACCTTCGAGCGGATGCACATGCACCTGAAGGGGCTGCACCTGCCGGTGCGTTGCGTGCAGCATTCGATCCGCCGTGTCGAGTTCGACGCCTGGCTGCTCGAGCGCTCCGGCGCGCCGGTGTTGGAGCACACCGCGCGCAATATCCGCGAGGAGGGCGGCGCCTACATCGTCGACGAGGCGTTCCGCTGCCGCCATCTCATCGGAGCGGGCGGCACACGCTGCCCCGTGTATCGGACTCTCTTCCGCGAGCTCAACCCGCGCGCGAGCGACCTGCAGACCGTCACCCTGGAGCACGAGATCGAGTACGACTGGCGCGAGCCCGACTGCCACCTCTGGTTCTTCGATCACGGCCTGCCGGGCTATGCCTGGTACGTGCCGAAGCAGAACGGCTGGCTCAATGTCGGCATCGGCGGCATGGCCGACCGCATCAAGGGCAGCGGGCGCTCCATACACGATCACTGGGCACTCTTCACCCGGATGCTCGGGGGCCGGCTCGCCAAGGGAGCGCAGTACGATCCCGCCGGCTATAGCTACTACCTCCGGGGACGGGTGGACGTGACGCGCCGGGGAAACGCCTTCATCGTCGGCGACGCTGCCGGCCTGGCGACGCGCGACATGGCCGAGGGCATAGGCCCCGCCGTGCGCAGCGGTCTCGAGGCGGCCGAAGCCATCCTGCACGGCAAGGAATACTCTCTGGAAGGGGTCACCGGGTCGAGCCTCGGCGGGGGACTCGCGAGCCGCCTGCTGGATTGGGCGATGACCCGGGGCGCCGGACGCGCCCCCCAAGCTGCCGCCGCCTAGCGACACCCACGCGTTTTCGGGTACCTGGACGGGCCGGTTGCCATGGGCGGGCGGCGGGTAGGAAGTCATTCGCAACCGAAGGGCGGCCGGGGAGTTACTGTGGGATGGCCCGGCGAATGGTTCGGGCCGGCCGGCCCTGCGCGGTGCATCGAACCATGCTGCTCGTCCTCTCATCGCTCTGGCTCATTCTCGTGATCTGGCTGATCGCGCGCGCGGTGCGCCAGCGCGGTGTCCTTGGGCGCGTGTCCGTGAGCACCCGGAGGCCCGGCCGCACGGCGCCCAAAGTCGTCGTGATCGTGCCGGCGCGCAATGAGGCCGCAAATATCGGAGCCTGTGTCGAATCGCTCTGCGCCCAGGAATATCCACGCGACTGTCTGACTCTCATCGTGGTCGATGACGACTCTGCCGACGATACATCGGCGATCGTGGCCGCCCTCGCGAAGCAAGATGAGCGCCTCACCCTGCTGCGGACACCGCCACTGCCGAGCGGTTGGAAGGGAAAGGTGCACGCCTGTTGCGCTGGGGCGGCCGCCGTCCCTCACGATGCGCAGTGGCTATGCTTCCTCGATGCTGACATGCGAGCTGCCCCGCGCGCGATCGCGAGCGCCGTGGAGGCAGCGTCCGACCGCAAGCTCGACCTCCTGACGCTCGCGCCCCGGCACGAGCTCAAGAGCTTCGCCGAGCGCCTGATGCTCCCGTGCGGGCTGTATCTGCTCGGGTTCTATCAAAACCTCGAGAAAGTTCAGGCTCCGCAGACTGATGCGGTCGTCGCGACGGGCCAATTCATGTTGCTGCGGCGCACGGCCTATGAGGACGTCGGCGGCCACGCGCCGGTGCGCGGTGCGATCTGCGAGGATGTCGAGCTGGCGCTCCTGATGAAGCGCCGCGGGTTTCACGTATTGCTCATGGACGGCAGCCTGCTCTTGCGCACCCGGATGTATACGGGCTGGTCGACTTTGTGGCCCGGATTTGCCAAGAATCTCATTCAGCTGCTGGGCGGCCCCGTGCGCACCGTGTTGGCCGCGCCGGTGCTCGTGGTGCTCGCGTGGACGGCGGTGTTGCTGCCGCTGCAGGATTTGGCAGCCGTGCTGCACGGCGCCGGCGGTGCGCCGCCGGCACTCGCTCTCGCAGCGCTCGGCTCCGCGGCCGTAGTGGGATTGCATGTCGGAGGCGCGGTGCACTTCAAGATCCCATGGTGGTACGGACTCCTCTTCCCGCTCGGGTATACCGCGGGAGCCGTCCTGGCGCTCGACAGTGTCCGCTGGCGCATGACTCGACGCGTCCATTGGAAAGGGCGCGTCTACAGCTCATGAGACTCGAGAAGCGCACTCGGCGCCCGGAGCCTGATGCCGCTCCGCCCGGCGCCACCGATGGGCGCGTGGAGCGGTTTTCCAACCTGACGACCCTCACGGTCGCCGTCGGTCTCATTGTCTTTCTTTATTTCGTCAAGGAGATCCTGCTGCCGTTCGTCGTGGCGGCGATCGTGGCCTTCGTGGCAACACCGCTGGTCGACCGGCTGGCGGCGCGGACGCGAGTGCCGCGCTGGATATACGCGCTCGCAGTCCTCCTCGCGCTCATGGGCCTGGGAGCGATGCTCGGCTGGCTCGGCGCGCCGCCGCTGCTGCGCGAGTTGCAACGCATTGCCGGCGACCTGCAGGGAACCGTAACCGGGTTCGTGCGGGTGCTGGTCGGCAACCGCACCTTGAGTTTGATGGGCCAGCGGCTCGATGCCGCCGGCATCGGCGCCATGATCGCGCACGAGGCGCAGTCGTGGATGGCGCAGAACGGCCGGATCCTCTATCTGGCGGCGGTCGGCGCGGCCGGATTCTTTGCCGGCATCCTGACACTGGTGCTCCTCGGTTACTTCCTGCTCGACGCCCACCGCATCGGCCGGGGGCTCGCCTGGCTCGTTCCGCCGCGCTACCGGCCATTCACCCGCCGGGTGGGGCGTGATCTCGAGCCCATCCTGCGCCGCTACTTCATCGGTGTTGGGCTCGTGGTGCTGTACGCCTCGGTGGCGGCGTACATCGGGCTCGGACTCGTGCTCAAGATCCAGCACGCGGTCTTCCTCGCCCTGATTACGGGGCTCCTCGAGCTCATCCCGTTCGTCGGGCCGGCGGCCTCGGCGGTGCTCGCGGGCCTGGTCGCGGTGCAGCAGGCCTCCTCTTCCTGGAACATCATCGCCTACATCCTCTACGCCACGGCGCTGCGGATTTCCATCGACCAGTTCTTCGGCCCGCTGGTGCTCGGGCGCGCGGCGTACGTCCCGCCGGTGCTGGTCATCTTCTGTTTTCTCGCCGGCGGCCTCCTCTTCGGTATCGTCGGCGTGGTGCTCTCGGTTCCCGTCGCGCTCAGCATCAAGGTGCTGCTGCGCATCCTCTATCAGGAGCCGGACGCCGGCTCACGGTGAAGGAGAGCTCGGGGCCAAGCCGGAACTTTTGGGTGCTCCCCGAGTTTGGGTGGTGTCGCCGGCCAGCAAGGAGCATCCACCTTGTCCGTCGTCTTGTCCGACAAGCGCGGCCTGCGCGCGATTCATCCAGAGCAGTGGGTCTTCAGCCTGGACCGGTGGTTGCGCCGTTGGCACGGCGTCTACGAGTTCACCGCGCACCGGGACTGTCTGTTTCGCGCCGAGCGCTGCCTCGCCGAGGAGAGCCTGTTGCTCTCGGACGGGGTGCGCGTGCGCCGCGGCGACCCTCTCCTCAGAGTCCACCTTTGGAACGAGCACATGCCCTCGATGGGGCAGGCGGGTCCGACGATCGGCTGGGCACGTCGTGCGAGCCGCGCCATCGAGACCTCCCTGCGAGAGCTTGCCCGCCACGTGTCGCAGTGCAGTGACCTTGATGGCGTGGTGGCCGTTTGTGCCGACATGCGGATTGGGACGGCGAAGCAGAGCGCACAGCTCGCACGCATCGTGTCGCGTTATGGCTTCGAGCCGGCCAAGAACTCACGCGTTGGCCGTCCGGGTTGGCTGCGCCTCGTCGGCGAGAACATCCTGATGGTGCTGTTGGTGCTGGCGACCAACCCCATCGCCTTCCGCCCCGCCGTCCTGCGGCGCGATCACGCTCGTGTGGTCCTCTCGCGCACCAAGCTGTTGCGCAGGTATCGGCCCTAGTTCGAAAGCGATGCGCGGCGCAGTCTCTGCTCCGCGCACCCGGGGTGGCCGTCCTTAAAAGACCCGTGCGACGCTTGCGTCGCACCCTGCGGCCCATCGCCGCACTTCCCTGTGCCTGGATTTGACACCTCAGTGGTGCGCTGTGATGCTTCGCGGCCATGACCACCGCTCTCTGGATCGGCACCCGCAAGGGAGCATTCATGCTGCGGCCCGCCGCCCGCCGGCGCGCCTGGAAGCTTTCGGGCCCGCAGTTTCTCGGGCACATCATCCACCACGTCGTGCAGGATCCGCGCGCGCCGAAGGTGGTGCTGATCGCCGCCAAGACGGGGCACCTCGGCCCGACCGTGTACCGCTCCAGTGACGGCGGCCGCACTTGGCGGGAGGCGGCCCAGCCGCCGGCTTTTCGCAAGGCGTCCGATGGTGCGCAGGCGCGCGCCGTGGAGCGGGTCTTCTGGCTGACGCCGGGACACTCCTCGGAGCGCGGTACGTGGTACGCCGGAACGGCCCCGGCCGGTCTCTTCCGGTCCGAGGACGGCGGCGAGCGCTGGCAACCCGTCGCCGGGTTCAACGATCACGCGCTGCGGCCCAAATGGTTCCCCGGCAACGGCACGCCGGACGGGGAGCTGACGCACTCGATCAACATCGACCCGCGCGACCCCAAGCGCCTGTACATCGCGACCTCCCCCGGCGGGGTGTTCGAGTCCACCGACGGCGGCGCGGACTGGGCGCCCCTCAACGAGGGCTGCGCCGCGGACTTCCTGCCGGACCCGAATGCCCTCTACGGGCACGACCCGCATTGTGTTGCGGTCCATCCGCGCGCGCCGGACCGGCTCTATCAGCAGAACCACTGCGGCATCTATCGGCTCGACCGCCCCGAGCGGCGGTGGGTGCGTATCGGCCGCGCCATGCCGAAGCAGGTGGGCGACATAGGCTTTCCCATCGTCCTGCACCCCGCTGATCCGCAGACCGCGTGGGTGTTGCCGATGGACGGCCAGACGGTCTGGCCGCGCACCTCGATCGCGGGCAAGCCCGCGGTGTATCGCACCAGCGACGGCGGCAAGAGCTGGCGGCGTTGCGACCGCGGGCTGCCGCAATCCCAGGCGTGGCTCACGGTGCTGCGTCAGGCCATGTGCACCGACGGCCGCACTCCGCGGCTCGGCATCTACTTCGGCACTACGGGCGGGGAAGTCTGGGCCGGCGCCAACGACGGCGAGAGCTGGCGCTGCATCGGGCGTCACCTGCCGGAGATCTATTCGGTGACCCACGCGGTGTAGGAGTCGCGCCAGGAGCGCAAGCC
Organism: Steroidobacteraceae bacterium; assembly: GCA_025451845.1. Taxonomy (GTDB): domain Bacteria; phylum Pseudomonadota; class Gammaproteobacteria; order Steroidobacterales; family Steroidobacteraceae; genus 13-2-20CM-66-19. The sequence goes on along the minus strand of JANWJS010000003.1, from coordinate 44,857 downwards.
ATCATGAGCTGCACTGTCCGCATCCCGAGCCCCTTGCGTTCCTACACGGCCGGCGCCGCAACGGTTCCCGCTGAGGGCGCCACCCTCGACGAGGTGTTGGCTAGCCTCGAGCAACGCTTTGCCGGCATCCGCTTCCGTATGGTGGACGAGCAGAGCCGCATTCGCCGGCACATCCGCATGTATGTCAACACCGACGAAGTGACGGCGCTCTCACAGCCTGTACGCTCGCGCGATGTGGTGCACGTGATTTGCGCCCTGAGCGGGGGATGAGCCGTGACGCTCTCGCCCGCGGAGCTGGCGCGGTACCACCGGCACATCGCACTGCCTGAGGTGGGGCGAGCCGGCCAGGAGCGGCTGCAGCGCGCGCGGGTCGTGGTGATCGGGGCGGGGGGGCTCGGCTCGCCCGCGGCGCTCTATCTCGCCGCGGCGGGGGTCGGGACGCTCGGGCTGGTCGACTGCGACCGCGTGGAGCTTTCCAACCTGCAGCGGCAGGTGTTGTTCGATAGCGCAGCTGTGGGGCGGCCGAAGACCGAGGCGGCCCGTGAGCGCCTGCTGGCGCTCAATCCTGACATTACCGTCGCCGCGCACACGCTGACTCTGCTAGCGGCAAACGTACTCGAGGTGCTGCGTGACTATGACCTCGTGCTCGACGGCACCGACCGGTTGACCACCCGCTACGTGATCAACGATGCCTGTGTGCTGCTCGGCAAACCGCTCGTCTCGGCGGCGATTCACCGCTTCGAGGGTCACGCGCTGACCTATCTTCCCGGACAGGGTCCCTGCTACCGATGTCTCTTCCCCGCGGCGGAGGAAGGCGTCGTCGCGAGTTGCGCGGAAGCGGGCGTGCTCGGTGTCCTTCCCGGCGTGCTCGGGGCGATTCAGGCCACCGAGGCGGTCAAGATCATTACCGGCATCGGCGTGCCGCTCGTCGGCCGCCTGTTGACCTACGATGCCTTGGAGCTGCGCTTCGTCGAGTTGCCGGTCACGCGGCGAGCCGACTGCGCTGTGTGCGGCGAGCATCCGACGATCACGGCGCCCCGGGATGCGGGCGAGGTTTACGACTCCGCGGCCCTCGCCCGCGTGCGCCGCCTGACTGCCGCCGCTCTGCGCGGCCTGCTGGCCTCGGAGCGGCAGAGGGCGGGCCTAGTCCTGGTCGATGTTCGCGAGCCCAACGAATTCGCGACCCACCATCTGCAAGGGGCGCGGAACATTCCCTTGGCGGACCTCGAGCGCCGGCTCGCCGAGCTGGCGGCCGCCGGCAGCACTCCGGTGTTCCTCTGCCGCAGCGGCCGCCGCAGCCTCGCGGCTTGCGCGCTCGCCCTGCGCGGCGGCATCGAGGCGCCGGCGCACCTCGAGGGCGGGTTGCTCGCGTGGGCCGCGGACGTCGATCCGCTCTTCGAGGTCGCAGCCGGCTGAGAGCCGGCGCGGCCCTGCTTGCGCCCGCCTGCTGTTGCGCCACCGCAACGGCGATGGCACGGAAGGTGCCCCCTATACGCCGCCCCGAGACGGTGTATGCTTTGCGCCACGATACAGGGACCTGCGACTCAAGACTGCGGGGGGTAACCGCAGCCGCCGGGCCCGGGGAGCAGAGCATGTTGCGGAAGATTGGCGTGCTCGGGACGGCCGTCGTGGCCCTTGGTCTCACTGCGTGCGGCGGCACGAACAGCCCGACGGGCAAGGTCGCGACCTCCGATCAGCACGGTACTCTCATCGACAACCCGCCGTTGCGGGTCGCCTCGGTGAATGCGACGGACTTTGCCGCGCAGCTCAATGCGACCGCCTCGGGCCCGCAGCTGCTGCAACTAGCCGGCACGCCGGCCTGCGGGGTGGATTTCTACTACTTCAAGTACTGGACCACAGGAACCGACAACTCCGCACAGCTCGCTTCCGGCGCGCTGATGGTGCCCACCGGCTCCGCGGCTCCCTGCACGGGTCCGCGGCCCATCGTGCTGTACGCGCACGGCAGCGCGACCGACGCGGCCTATAACATCGCGGCCATCAGCGATACCGCGAACTCCGCCAACGGGGAGTCGGCCTTGGTCGCCGCGGTATTCGCCGCGCAAGGCTACATCGTGGTGGCTCCGAATTACCTCGGCTATGACATCTCGACGCTCGGCTATCACCCCTACCTGGTTGGGAACCAGAATGCGAACGTCATGAGGGACGCGCTGGAGGCTGCCCGCAGCGCGCTGCTCACCACGTTCACTCCGAATACCAGCGACAACGGCAAGTTGTTTGTGACCGGCTATTCCGAGGGCGGCTACGTCGCGATGGCAACCGTCAAGGCGATGCAGGCGGCCGGCGATGCCGTCACTGCGTCGGCGCCGGCTTCCGGACCGTATGCGCTGGAGGCGCAACTCGATGCCATATTCTTCGGTCAGGTAAATATTGATTCGACGGTGCTCGCGCCGCTGTTGACCACTGGCTATCAGAAGGCCTACGGCAACGTGTACACACAGACGTCGGACCTCTACTCCTCGACCTACGCGAGCGGTATTGACACGCTGCTGCCGAGCACAACCCCGATTGCGACCTTGATCTCGAGCGGCAAACTGCCGGAGACGGCGCTGTTCGACATCTCCACGCCGAAGTCCGCGACCGGCAATGCGACTCTGGACGCGGGGGCCGACCAGCTGCTCGCCCTGCCGGCGAGCCCGCCGTACACGGCCTCGCAGGCGGCCCTGTTTGATACGGGATTCGGCAGTCCCTACCTGATCAGCGATACCTATCGTGTGGGTTACGTGGATGATGCGGTCGCCAATCCGGACCAGGCGGAGATGACGCTGATCGCCGGCGGCACGCTCAGCGCGGCGAATGTGGCGCCCGCCGCGACCTCGATGGTCGGGTTGCGCAAGGACCTGGAGTTGAACGACATGCGTTCCAGCCCCTGGTTCCCGATGGAGCCGATGCTGATGTGCGGCGGAGATCAGGATCCGACGGTCTTCTTCCAGAACACGCAGATCATGGCGGCGTTGTGGAGCCCGTACGTCGCGGGTGGCCTGGTGAGCGTGCTCGACCTCAATGCGGCGCCGCAGGCCGGCAACCCCTTTGCGCCACTGCAGGTCGGGCTGCAGCAGACGGAGGCGCAGCTCGTCGCCGCGAACGGCGCGCAAGCAGTCGCCTCTTTCCACACCACCGAGGCGCCGTTCTGTATGGTGGCGGCCCGCGGCTTCTTTGCGCAAGTTCCGTAAGGTCGGCGAGGGACGATCATGCAGAAGAAAATCGTGACTCTGGCGCTCGGGGTTGCTGCCGCGCTCGCCGCTTCGGGGGCCTACGCCGATCAGGCCGGGCCGAACGACGTGCGGCTCGGGGTCTATTTCGTGCACTACGACGCCAATGCAAGCGATATCTCGGGGCCCTATGTTCCGCCGGGACTCAACGTGCACCTCGACAATGTCGAGACGCTGTATGTTGCATATGTGCGCTCACTCTCGACCCACTTCGACCTGGAGGTGGCGTTCGGGTACCCGCCGCTCACCAAGACGGAGGGCAGGGGGCCGGCAAGGCTCGGGTCGGTTCCTTACAACGGGCAGACCATTTCCACGGCTCGCTGGCTGGCGCCCACGGTGCTCCTGGAATACGTGTTCCGCTCTCCGAGCTCCCGCTTGCGGCCCTATGTCGGTGCCGGCGTGAACTACACCAAGCTCATCGCCCGCCAATCGACGGCGGCGGGCAACGCGGCGAGCGGCGGTCCCACCTCGATCTCCCTGCCGTCATCCGTCGGGCCCGCCGCGACCGCCGGGCTGAGTTATGAGCTCAACGATCGCTGGCACGTGTACGCCTCGTACTCGGTCGCCCGGGTCAACAGCAGGCTGACGGCGGACACCGCCGGCATCATCCGCACCTCCGAAGTTCATTTCTGGCCGAATACAGTAGTGCTCTCGGCGGGATACTCGTTCTGAGAGCGCGGGGAGTGCGCGCGTAGTATCCTGAGGAGCATGGTCACGACTCGTGCGCGGCTCGTTTGGGCCGTGCTACTGGCGTTCGCGCTGCGAGCTCTCATCCCGCTGGGCTTCATGCCGGCCGGGGACGGGACGCTGTCGCTCATGATCTGTCCGGGCGGCTTTCCGGATGCCCTCCTGCAGGGCCGGAGCATGCGCCACTCCATGCCCATGTCCGGCGGCACCCCGATGCCGCCGCAGCAGCATCCTGGGCACAGCCTGATGGACGCAGGCTATTGTGCCTTCACCACCGGGTTCAGCTCGGCGCCGCCGCCGCTCCTGCTCGCCACCCTGCTTCTGGTGCTCTCGCTCGTCGCGGTCGTTACCGTCACGGTGTTGGCCCCGTCCGGCATCCGTCTCGTTCACCTTCCCCAGGCCCGCGCCCCTCCCGCTGCCTTCTGATCTCATTGCGCTGATCGGTCGTTCGCAAGCGGGCCATGGTGGCCCGCGGGAGAGTTGGTGTGAGATCTGGGTTTCCTGCTCGCGCGTACCGGGCGCATACCGCCCTATACGCGCTGTTCTGGTTCTTCACGGCGAGCCTGCTCGCGCCCGCCCATGTCTGGGCTTCCGCGTTCGGCAGCATCAGCGGCACGGTGCAGGATGCGCAATCCAAACCGGTGCCGGGGGCGCACGTCACGCTGCAGTCGCTGGCCTCCGGCGCGGTCCAGACCGTGAAGACCGACGAAGAGGGCCGCTTCGACTTGCCAAACGTGCCAGTCGGTACCTACCAGCTCTTCGTCGCCGGCGAGGGGTTCATGACCTCTACACAGCCGGTGACGGTCGAGTCCGGCTACTTTCCGGTTCCCCGGATCCTGTTGCAGCGCCGCGGTGAGCTGTCCGAGGTGACGGTGCGGGCCGCGGCGCAGCGGCCGCTCGTTGCCTCGGTGACGCCGATCACGCTCATCAGTCAGGTGGATATCCAGCTTACGCCCGGAGCGGGCAACGTCAACAGTCTCGCCATGATCAGCGACTACGTTCCGGGGGCGTACGAAGCGCATGACATGCTGCACATCCGCGGCGGTCATCAGACGAGCTGGCTGATCGACGGGGTCGAGATTCCGAACACCAACATCGCCGAGAGTCTGGGACCGCAGATCGACCCGCAGGACATCCAGACCCTGAGCGCCGAGCGCGGCAGCTACCAGGCCGATGAGGGCGACCGCACCTACGGCATTTTCAACGTCATCCCGAAAACCGGCTTTGGCGGCGAGAACCAGGCGGAGCTCGCCGTCACGGCCGGGAATTTCGGCCAAACCGACGACTATGTGAGCGCAGGGAGTCACACGGACGATTTCGCGTACTACGCGAGCCTCGAAGGCAATCGCAGCGATCTCGGGCTGCAGACCCCCGTGTCCGAGGTGATTCACGACCAGACGAAGGGATACGGCGCCTTCGCCAACCTGCAGTACGAGCCGAGTCCGCAGGATGCGGTGAGCCTCGTTGCCCAGTTGCGCCAGGACGACTACCAGATACCGGACTGCACCGCGCCACTTGCCAACGACCCGATTTGCGCCGGGCAGCTCGGCGACGAGCAGGGCGAGGCGGACAACTTCGCGCTGCTGACCTGGGCGCACACGTTCACGAACGACGCGGTGCTCACGAGCTCGCTGATGTATCACTTCGCGCGCGCGGATTATGACGGCGGCGCCGGCGACTATCCGATCGTGACCACCTTTCATCACGGCTCGCAATTCGAGGGCGCCGAGGAGAATCTGCGCATGGGCGGGAGCCGCAATCATCTCGCTGCCGGCGTCTACGGCTTCGCCCAGCAGGATCAGGCCGATTTCAACCTGACGCCCACCGATGGCAGCGGGCCTGCGGTGATGCAGCTGGAGGACCCCACCGCCTCGCTCCTCGCCGCCTGGGTGCAGGATACCTTCGAGGCTGCGAGCTGGCTCGGCCTGTCGGCGGGCGTGCGCCAGACCCATTTCCAGGGCGCCGTCACCGAGAACGCGACCGACCCGCGGTACGGTGCAACCGTGACCCTGCCGCGCCTCGGCTGGGTGCTTTCCGCCTTCTGGGGCAAGTACTACCAGGCGCCGCCGCTCGAGACGCTCTCGGGCCCCTTCGTCGCCTATGCGACGGCGCAAGATACTTCATTCCTCGCCCTGCACGGCGAGCGCGACAAGGAGCGGCAGTTCGGTCTGACGATCCCGCTGAGGGGCTGGACCATCGGGACGGACTTCTTCATCACTCAAGCGAGCAATTTCTTCGATCACAACCCGATCGGCGAATCCGACCTCTACCTGCCGATCACGGATCAGGGGGCGCTCATCGAGGGGCGCGAGCTCACGCTGCGCTCACCGCCCCTCTGGCGTTACGGACAGGTGCACCTCGCCTACTCGAACCAGACGGCGGAATGCTTCGGCACGATCACCGGCGGACTGCGGGTTGCGGGCACGGAATGCGGTACTCCCGGCCGCGGACTCGATCACGATCAGCGCAACACGCTCGCTCTCGGCTACCAGGCGGATCTGCCGCGGCGGTTCTTCGTCGGCGGCAATCTGGCGCTTAATTCGGGCCTCACCAACGGCAACTCGCCGCCGAGCCATCTGCCGAGCTACGTGGTCCTCGACCTGACCGTCGGCCGCAACATCAGTCCGGACCTGCAGCTGTCGCTGACGGGTCTCAACCTCACCAACCGCCACCTGCTCACCGACAACAGCCTGACTTTCGGCGGCGTGCATTGGAACGATCCGTTCCAGATCTACGCCGAGCTGCGCTACCGGTTCCATTACTGAAGGGATTCGGATCCTGCCGCGGGCGCAGGATGGTGCAGCAGGTCGCCGAGAACCCGGCGCACGGTCACGTAGAAGACGGGGATCAGCAGCAGCCCAAACACGGTGGCGAACAACATGCCGCCGATCACGCCGGTGCCGATCTCGTGCCGCGACACCGCACCGGCGCCCGTCGAGAGGACCAGCGGCAGCACGCCGAGAATGAATGCGAACGAGGTCATCAGGATCGGGCGCAGTCGCAGTCGCGCAGCAGTGGTGACTGCATCGAAGAGTGAAGTGCCGGCGGCCTGGCTCTGCACCGCGAACTCGACGATCAGGATGGCGTTCTTCGCGGCCAGGCCGATGACCGTGACGAGACCGATCTTGAAATAGATGTCGTTCGGAACATGAGTCAACATGCAGAAGGTGATCATGCCGAGCAGACCGAGCGGCACCACGAGGAGCACGGCGACGGGGACCGACCAGCTTTCATAGAGCGCCGCGAGGCCGAGGAACACGACGAGGATGGAGAGGCCCATCAGCTCCGGCGCGGAGTTCCCCGAGAGCAGCTCCTGGTACGATTGGCCGGTCCAATCCGCGCTGTAGCCGGGTGGCAGCGATTTGCCGATGATGTGCTGCACGCTGCCCATGGCCTGCCCCGTCGTAAATCCGGGTCCGGGGTTGCCTACGATCTCGAGCGCTGGATAGCCGTCGTAGCGCTGCTGCACGGCGGGCCCGACGGTCCACTTCGCGTCGATCACGCTCGAGAGCGGAATCATGTCATCCGGGCCCGTTGGCGAGCTCGTCCCCGGCGCGCCGCTGCGGGAGGAGTTGAGCGGCAAATCGGCCGATGGCGTGTAAAGTTGATGCAAGGCGTCGGGGTCCATGCGGTATTTCGGCTCGTCCTGGATGTAGACCCGCTTGATGCGGCCGCCGGATGACATCTGATCGATGTACAAGGGTGCGATCTCCGCGTCGACGGTGGCGTAGACATCACTCAGCGATAGACCCATTGACGCCGCTTGCTTGCGGTTGACGGAAATGTCGAGCTGCGATGCGCTGGGCAGAGCATTCTCGCGCACTTGGTAGAGCATCGGATCACGGGCTGCCTCGGCGACCAGGGTCTTCCCGGCGCTGTCGAGCTGCTGGTGCGACTGCCCGGCCCGCGCCAGCAGGTACAGATCGATGCCGCCGAAGCGGCTCAGGCCGCGGATCGTCGGCAGGTTGACGGCGAAAATCTGCGCACCGGAAATCGTCCCCAGCAGGTGGTTGACCTGCGGGATCAACTGCATCGCCGTCTGCGAGCGCTTGCTCCAGTCGGTCAGCTTGATGAAGACTATGCCGACGTTTTCGCTGGTGCCGACGAAGCTGAAGCCTTCCGGCTGGAAGACGCCGCTGATGTCCTTGCCCAGCGGGCTGTGCTGCAGTTTCGATCGTATCTCGCTCATTACCCGATCGGTGCGCTGCAGGGTCGCATCGGGGGGCAGAGTGACCAGCGCCAGCAGGAAGCCCTGGTCCTCGTCAGGGACGAAGCTGGTCGGCATGCGCAGGTAGAGGAAGCCGGACAGTAGCGCCACCAGGGTGAAGAGGATCATCCAGCGCGGCGCGTGCCGCACGGCTCTGCCGACATGTCCCTGGTACGCGTGCGCGGTGTTGTTGAAGGCTCGATCGAACCAGCGAAACAGCAGGTGCCTGCCTTCATGGCGCTCCGGCCGCAGCAGCGCGGCGCACAGCGCCGGCGTAAACGACAGAGCGAGGAACGCGGAAATCGCCATCGACAAGGCGATGGTCAGCGCGAACTGCGCATAGATGACTCCCGTGGCGCCTGGCTGCAACGCCGACGGCACGAACACCGCGGTCAACACCACGGTAATCGCGATGATGGCGCCGGTGATTTGTTTCATTGCCTTGCGTGTCGCGGCGTGCGGCTCGAGGTGCTCCGCCGTCATGATGCGCTCGACATTCTCGATGACGACGATCGCATCGTCGACGACGATGCCGATGGCCAGCACCATGCCGAACAGCGTGAGCTGGTTCACCGAGTAGTGCAGCACCGCCAGCCCGATGAAGGTGCCGAGGAGCGCGACCGGGATCACCAGGGTCGGGATCAGGGTGGCGCGCAGGTTCTGCAGGAATACCAGCATCACCAGGAACACCAGCACGATGGCTTCGCCGAGCGTCATCAGGACCTCGTGGATCGAGGCAGTGATGAAGGGTGTCGTATCGTACGGAACGCTCCACTGCACGCCTGGCGGCAGGCTGCGCGCGAGCGAGGCCATCTCGGCCTTCACGGCGTCGGCCACCGCCAGTGCGTTGACGCCGGGAGACAGGAATACGCCGAGGCCCCCTGCCGGCTTGCCGTTGAACACCGCCGCCTGGCCGTAGTTTTGGGGGCCGAAGGAGATGCGGGCGATGTCACCCAGGGTCACCACGCTGCCGTTGCCGTTGGCGCGCAAAATGACGTCGCGGAACTGCCGCAGCGAGGTGAACAGCTTGTCGCCCGAGACCGTGGCGGTGAACTCCTGGCCCTTGATCGCCGGATCCGCGCCGATCGCGCCGGTGGCGAACTGCGCGTTCTGCGCCTCCACCGCGTTGAGCACCTGGGTCGTCGACAGGCCATAGGCCTGCAGCTTGGCCGGATCGAGCCAAATGCGCACGGCGTACTCGGAACCGAGCAGGAAGGTGTTGCCGACGCCGTCGATGCGCGCGATCTCGGGCAGGATCTGCGAAGCCAGGATGTCGCTGAGCTGGGCGCCGTCGACCGCGGGATTGCTCGATTCCAAGCCGATGAAGAGCAGGATGTCGGGGCTCGCCTTGGCGACCGTGATGCCCTGGCGCGCCACTTCGGCCGGCAGCAGCGGCTGTGCCAGGTTGACTTTGTTCTGGACCTGGACCGCCGCGATATCAGGGTTGGTCCCGGTGGCGAAAGTGAGGGTGATGACCGTCTGGCCGTTGGAGCCCGAGGTCGAGCTGAAATAGAGCAGGTTGTCGATGCCGGTGAGCTGCTGCTCGATGACCTGGGTGACGGTCGATTCCATCGTCGCGGCGCTCGCGCCCGGATAGTTGGCGGTGACCGTCACCTGCGGCGGCGCGATGTCGGGATACGAGTCGACGCCCATCGAGCGCAGCGCGATGCCGCCGAACAGGATGAGGAGGATAGCGATCACCCACGCGAAAACCGGGCGCTCAATGAAGAAGCTTGGCACTTCTCGACTCCTGGGCGCGCGGCGGACCAGCGCGGTGCGGGTGCCTTTTCAGGCAGTGATCTCGATGTCGTGCCGCGCGGCGCCGGGGTCGGGGTCGGGGCCGGTACGGGGCTGCTCGGGCACCGCGGCCGCCTGATGTGCACGTCGAAGGCCCCGGATCTGCTCGTCGACGTCACCGGGCGCGCTGAGGATGAGGATGGGGGTGTGAGTGTCCGCCTTGCGCAGCGCATCGAGGATGGCGAGCCCGTCAATGTTGCCCGGCAGCATGCGATCCATGATGATGACATCATAGCGCGCCCCCGCGGCGCCTGTCGAAATCCGCTGCCACGGCTCGTCTAAGGATGGAGTGTCCGCAAACCGCAGGTGTGACCATGCCCGAGAGCAGCCAGGCCCTTCCCCAGGTCGTTTCCGAAGCCGAGTGGCGGCAGGCCAGCGCCGCGCTCCTCGCTAAGGAGAAGGCCCTTACCCGTGCCCGAGACGCCCTTGCCGCCCAACGCCGCCGGCTGCCCATGGTGAAGATCGAAAAGCGCTATGTGTTCGAGGGTCCCGATGGACAGCCGACCCTGCTGGATCTCTTCGCTGGCCGGCGCCAGCTGCTCCTCTATCACTTCATGTTCTCCCCGAGGGTCTCGGGCTGGCCCACCGCCGGCTGCCCGGGCTGCTCGATGTTCCTCGACAACATCGGCCAGTTCACCCCGGTGCACCTCAGAGCGCGCGATGTATCCCTCGCGGTCGTCTCGCGTGCGCCCCTCGCCAACATCGAGGCCTACCGCAAGCGCATGTCATGGCCGCACCGGTGGGTCTCCTCCGCGAACAACACCTTCAACGTCGATTTCGGCCTGACCACCGCGGATGAGGAGGGGCACGGCCTGAGCGTCTTCCTGCGAGACGGCAGCGACGTGTTCCGCACCTATTTCACCGCACGTCGTGGGACCGAGGCGCTGGGGAACGTGTGGGGCTTCCTGGAGGCGACGCCCTACGGCAGGCAGGAGAGCTGGGAGGACTCCCCGTCCGGCTGGACGCAAACCCCGCCCTACCAGTGGTGGCGCCGGCACGATGAGTACGAGGCGCAGAATGCATGAGGTTTTTTCTCGCTTCCTGTGGCATCGACCCTACGAGCCTCCACAAGGCACTGCTCGCATTCCTGCCGAGGCGTATGGCTTCCCTGGCGTCGGTCCTTGACACAGCCTGGCGGGTGATCAGCGGATCAGCCAAGAGCCCTTTGTGCGAATTGGGAGTTGACCGTGTGTAATAACGCGTTATAATCTGGCGATGAAAATCCGTGTGCGACGCGTCGGCAATTCCCTCGGCGTCCTGATTCCGAAGGCGACGCTCGAGTCCTGGGAAATCGGCGAGGGAGATGAGCTCGAGCTCAGCGCGCAAAGCATTCGTCCGCCCAGGCGTGGGGGCTTTTCGCACCAGAAACTCGACGAGCTACGTCGCTCGATCGCGCTGGCGGTGGTGCGGCGGCACACAACCCGGGAGATTCGCGCTCAGATCCTTGCGAACCTCCACCGCTGGAAGGATCGAGGCGTCTGGGGCCGAGCCTACGAGGAGTGGCAGGGCATCGCTTCGGGAAGCAATGACGGGCAGCTTTTCGCGGCGATGCTCGGACGCGACGAGGAAGCCGTCAGGTTGCGCCAATCGGCGCCCTTTGTTGGCTTGCTGGCGAAGGAGGAGGTGAGGAGGCTCAATGAAGAAGCAGCAGGTTGATCATGTGCTGCGTGCTGCCGGGCACATAACCGGCGAGAGCCAGTTCATCATCGTCGGCAGCCAGTCGCTCCATGGAAAGTACCCCGATGTGGCGGATCAGATCCTCACCTCGTTCGAGGTGGATCTGATCGCGTCCCAGCGCGTCGAACGTACGGAATGGCTCAACGCCATAGGTGTTGACTCGCAGTTTCACGAGACGTATGGCTACTATGCCGATGCCGTCGATCTTGGCACGGCTACTCTGCCCAAGGGCTGGAAAGGCCGGCTCGTGAACCTGCCGCCTGGAGATACCGACGGCGTCCGCGGCCTCTGTCTGGAACCCCACGATCTCGCAATCGCCAAGTACGCAGCTTTCCGCGAGAAGGATCTCGTGTTCACACGCGAGCTCGCTCGGCGGGAGATCACGTCAAAGAAGCGCCTGCTCGAGCTGCTCGAGCAGACTGACATCACAGCGGAGCTGCGCGAGAGAATTCGCGCGCGGATCCATACGGATTTCACGCAGCCTGCGCCGGGCTGATCGTATCTACAACCATCCCCGGGCGCGTGCCAGCCGGGCGGCTTCTATCCGGTTCGCGGCGCCGAGCTTGCTGATGGCCTCGGAGAGATAGTTGCGCACGGTGCCTTCGGAAAGGTGCAGCTCGGCGGCGATCTCGGCGCTGGAGCGGCCTTCTCCGGCGCGCCAGAGGATCTGCCGCTCGCGCTCGGTGAGCGGATCAGCCTCCGTATTCCAGGCCTCGGCGGCCAGCTCGGGATCGATGACCCGCTCGCCGTGATGCACGCGCCGGACCGCGTCGGCGAGCTCCGCGGAGGGCCGGTCCTTGAGCAGGTAGCCCTTGGCGCCGGCATCGAGGGCTCGCCGCAGATATCCCGGGCGGGCGAAGGTCGTCAGGATGATGACGCGCACTTCCGGGTAGCGGTCGCGCACTTCGCCGGCCAGCGTCAGGCCCGTCATCTCGGGCATCTCGATGTCGGTGACCAGGACGTTGGGCTTGTGTGCGGCGAGCGCCGCGAGAGCGGCACGGCCGTTGGTTGCACGCGCGCAGACGGCGATGTCAGGTTCCGTCTCGAGCAGCGCAGCGAGCGCCCCCAGCACCATGGCCTGATCTTCCGCGATGGCGACCTGAATCTTGCTCATGCTCTCGCACCCGTCCCGTGTGGGATTTCGGCCATGAGGTGCGTGCCCTCCCTGGAGTTTATCTCGAGCCGCCCGCCGAGGGCTTCGAGGCGCTCGCGCATCCCGCGGATTCCGTTGCCTTCGCGCTCGATGGCACCGCGTCCGTTGTCCTCCACGCGCAGAATCGTCGTGCGATCGTCCGCCGCGACTTCGAGGCGACAGCGGGTGGCGCCGGCATGGCGGAGGATATTGGTGACGGCTTCGCGCAGGACGAGAGACAGAACGGACTCCTGGGCCGGCTCCAGGCGCAGGCCGTCCGCCTGGCAGTCCAGGCTCACGCCCGCCGCATCGAGCGTGCGGCGAGCACGGGCGATTTCCGCGAAGAGCCCGTCGGCGCGATACCCTCTGATGGCTTCGCGCACCTCGGCGAGCGCTTGGCGGGCGATCTGCTCGACCTCGCCGATCTCGCGGCGCGCGCGCTCGGCGTCGCTTCCCATGAGCTTGCCGGCGAGCTCCGATTTGAGCACGACGACCGACAGAGTGTGACCGAGGACATCATGCAGATCCCGCGCGATGCGCTCACGCTCCGCGACTTTGGCAAGATGCTCGATCTCTTCCTGCGCGCGCAGGAGGCGTTCGGTGGCGCCGCGGCGCAGTGCCTGGATGAGATTGCCGGCGCCGATGCAAGCGGTGAGGAACGACAGGCTTCCCCATGTCCAGGCATTCTGATGGGTCAGGATGCCTTCCGCGCCGGACGCGAGTATAGCGGCAATGATCGTCCCGACGGCGAGGGAGAAGGAACCCCCCGTAAACGGCATCAGGCTGGCCACATAGATGAACATGGTGGCGCCGGCACTGGGGTTCATCGGGTAGTAGGCGGCGCCGAGGATGGCCATGGCCGCCAGCATGAGAAGGCGCGTGCGGCGGTGGCGCGACCAAATCAGCGCCAGGTAGACGCCGAGGAAGCAGACATACACGCCTGCGAAAACGAGCCAGTCGCGCCGCGACCCGCTTTGCAGCGGCTCGACGAAGAAGAAGACGGAGTAGATGAGCCAGATGAGGTTCCAGGCCCGCCACCTGCCGCTTTTTTCGGGCAGGGCCAGTCCGGAATGGCGGGTGGAGTCGATCATCAGGCTTGGGCCTCGCTACGCAGGAAGGTAATCCAGGCAGCGACGAGCATCAACAGCGTGAAGCCGCCAAGCACCGCCCAGTGAAGCGCCATCCCGGCGGCCGGAGCGAGCCCGACTGACGCGAAGGCGATCTGCGCCAGGTGATAGCTCGGCAGCGCGGGTGCCACGGCCTGCAACCAGTGCGGCAGCATGCTCACGGGCATCCAGAAGCCTGAAGCGAAGGAGAGCGGCAGGTAGATCAGGTTGATGATCCCGGGGCCGGCGTTCGGGGGGATGAGGTAGGCGATCAGGAAACCCATGGCGGCGAAGGGGATCGAGCCGGCGATGGCGACGCCTGCGAGCGCGGCGGCCTGGGTGGCCGAGACCGTGATGCCGCCGAGAGTGGTACCGAGCAGGATGAGCAGGGTGGCGATGATCAGGCCGAATGCGGCGCTGCTCACCATCTTCGCCCCGATGTAGGCGAAGCGCGGCATCGGGCTCGCCCGCTTCAGGTCGAGCCAACCCTGCGCCCGCTCCATCGCGAGCACGAGCCCAATTCCGAACAGGCAGGCCGAGACGACGCCCATGCAGGTATAACCGGCGATGAGGTAGAGGGCCGCGGGCTTGCCCCGGTTGGCCAATCCGAAGATCAGGTAGAACATGATGGGAAAGCCGATGACCGACAGCGAGTAGGCGCGCGAGCGCAGCAGGCGGGCGAGCTCATACTGCGTCTCCTTGAGCAGAATGCGCAGCGGGAAGAGGAGATCGGCGGACTGCGCCGCGACGGCAAAAGTGTTGACGCTCATTGAGAATGCTCCGGGTGAGGATTCTGGGATCGTGCGGTGCGATGTGTCGGATCAGGCCTGTGCGGTGTTGCCGCCGGTGAGCGCGAGAAAGGCGTCCTCGAGCGGCGCTGCGCAGACTTCGAGCCCGTGCAGGGAATCGTCCTCGAGTAACAGCCGGCGCACGACGTCCTCGGGACGGTCGGCGTAGATGACGAGGGCGTCACGGTCGCCTTGCACGGAAAGGACCGACGGCAGCGCGCGAACCTGCTCGGAGTCGAGCCGGGTCACACAGCGGATGCGCCGCCCCGATACGCCGTGCTTGATCTCACTTGGAGTGCCCTCGCGAATGACTCGGCCCTTGTCGATGACCACGACGCGGCTGGCGAGCGCGTCGGCCTCTTCCAGGTAGTGTGTCGTGAGCAGTACCGACTTGCCTGAGGCGGCGCGGGCGCGTACCTCGTCCCAGAGCCTGCGGCGCGACTGGAGGTCCATCCCCACCGTGGGCTCATCGAGGACCACGAGGTCCGGATCGCCGCAGAGCGCGAGTGCAAACAACACCCGCTGCCGTTGTCCGCCCGACAGGTCGCCGAATTTCCGGTTCTCGATACCCTCCAGGCCGGCGCTGCGGACGACCTCGGCTGCCGGCAGAGGACGCGGGTAGTAGCTGCGAAAGAGCGCGATGTGCTCGCGCACGAGCAGCGTCTCCGGCACGCGGGCGACCTGCAGCATCGCCCCGATCCGGGTCCGCGCACTGCTCGTGCGCGGATCCCGCCCGAGCACGCACACGCGGCCTTCGTCCGGCGAGATCAGCCCCAGGAGGAGGCGCACGGCGGTCGTCTTGCCGGCGCCGTTCGGGCCCAACAGAGCCGCGACTTCACCGCGGCGCAGCGTCAGGTCCAGCCCGCGCAACGCTTCGGTCTTGCCGTAACGTTTGATGACACCTTGCAGCGTCGCGACAGAGCTCTTGGCGTCGGAGGTCGTAATGACGGGGCTCGTAACGACGGAGCTCGCGGGGGTGGGACTTGCTGCTGTGGCATCTGTCCGGGCGGCCGGCGGCGCCGCTACCGCGCGGTGAGGGGTGAGGGTCATCGACATGGCTCGTCTCCTGCCGCGATGCGATCTCTGTGCGGCGGCGGCAGGATCGCGCACGCGCACACGCCGTCCCAGTGCCGCCCGTCACCAGTGTGGGATGACATCTGTCATCCCGGCACATTACTATCCTTGCGCCTATGAAGATCTCAGGCGTTCCCTACCGCACGATCTGGCCGCTCGAGTCCGGGGCGGTGCGGGTGATCGACCAGTCGCGGCTGCCATTCGAGCTCGTCACGCTCGATCTCACGACGCTCGAGGATGCAGCTCACGCCATCAAGACGATGGTCGTGCGGGGCGCGCCGCTCATCGGCGCCACCGCAGCGTACGGGCTTGCGTTGGCGCTGCGCACGGACGCCTCCGACCGGCGCATCGAGGAGGCCACAAAAATCCTGGGGGCGACACGTCCGACCGCGGTCAACCTTGCGTGGGCGTTGGCGCGCGTGCGCAGCGCCATCGCGCAACTCGCTCCGGCGGAGCGGTTCGAGGCGGCGTTTCGCGAAGCCGGCAACATTTGTGAGGCGGACGTCGAGCAGTGCCGGTCCATCGGCGCTCACGGGCTGGAGCTGATCCGCCAGGTTGCGAAGTCACCCACGCGCCGCATCAACGTCCTGACGCATTGCAATGCGGGTTGGCTGGCGTGCGTGGACTGGGGTACGGCGCTCGCGCCAGTCTACATGGCGCACAATGCCGGCATCCCGGTGCACGTCTGGGTGGACGAGACGCGGCCCCGAAACCAAGGTGCCGCGCTCACCGCGTATGAGCTTGGCGCGCACGGCGTGCCGCACACGGTGATTGTCGACAACCTCGGCGGCCTGCTCATGCAACGCGGGGAAGTCGATTGCGTCATCGTGGGCAGCGACCGCACCACTGCGTGCGGCGATGTCTGCAACAAGATCGGGACCTACCTGAAGGCGCTGGCGGCGAAGGACAACAACGTGCCGTTCTATGCCGCGCTGCCCGTCAGCACCCTCGACTGGAATCTCGAGCACGGCCGGGACATCGAGATCGAGCAGCGCTCAGCCGCGGAAGTCACTGAGGTGACCGGCCGCACCGGCGCCGGCGACATCACGAGCGTCAGGGTCGTGCCCGCGGGCAGCGCGGCGCTGAACCTGGCGTTCGACGTAACCCCTGCACGCTTGGTCACGGGCATCATCACGGAGCGCGGCGTCTGCCCGGCCAGCCGCGAGGGCCTGCTCGGCCTCTATCCCGAGCGGCGGGGCGCCTGACGCGCGAGGCCCTGGGGAGGGCCTCGACGTGCCGCCACGCTGCAGCTGCGGCGCAGGGTGAGATTCTGTCGCCAATCGGTTAAGGTGCCGCCGCATTGGGGGTCACCAGGAAGATTACATCTTGAATACCGCAGCACTGGACCGCGCCTCCACGCGCGGCGAGTTCACCCTGCGCGGCATCGTCATCGGGGTCGTCATCACCGTGGTCTTCACGGCCGCAAACGTCTATTTCGGCCTCAAGGCCGGCATCACCTTCTCCACCTCGATTCCGGCAGCCGTCATCTCCATGGCCATGCTGCGCAGCCTGCGCGGTGCCACCATCCAGGAAAACAACATCGTGCAGACGGTGGCCTCGGCCGCCGGCACCCTCTCCAGCATCATCTTTGTGCTGCCGGGGCTCGTGATTGTCGGCTGGTGGACCGGCTTCCCGTTCTGGATATCGTTCACGGTGTGCGCCACCGGCGGCATCCTCGGTGTCATGTACACCATCCCGCTGCGGCGAGCGCTCGTGACGCAGTCCGATCTGCCTTATCCGGAGGGCGTAGCCTGCGCCGAGGTGCTCAAATGCGGCGGTAGCGCCGGGAGGTGCGTGGACACGGAGCAAGTCGAAGCGGGCGGCGCGGGCCTCAAGGCCGTGGTGTGGGGCTCGATCGTGTCAGCGGCGTTCTACGTAGTCGTGCAGACGCGCATTTTCGCCAGCGATGTGACCCACTATTTTCGCGTCGGCCACGGTAGCAGCGCCACGGGCTTCGACTTCTCCCTGTCGTTTGCGCTCCTCGCCATCGGCCATCTCGTCGGACCGGCGGTGGGTATCGCCATGCTGGTCGGCGCCGGGATTGCCTGGGGATGGGCAATCCCGCACTTCACGATGCTCCACCCCGCCGCGGGTCCTGCTGCGCAGGTCGCGCAGGCCGCGTGGAATCACTACGCCCGCTATATTGGAGCCGGTGCCATCGGCGTTTCCGCGGTCTGGACCCTGGGCACGCTGGTCAAGCCGGTGCTGGCGGGACTCTCGGGCGCAATGGCCGCTGCGCGTGTGCGCAAGTCAGGCCAGGCCCATACGCTGCCGCGGATCGAGCAGGACATTCCGATCGGCATGGTGACCCTGGTGTCGCTCGTGTGCCTCGTCCCGGTGGCGTGGCTCTTCTGGCACTTCGCGCTGATCAGCGGCCTGGGCGCGCACGTCTGGATGCTCACGGCCGCGGGCGTGATCTTCGTCGTGGTCGTAGGGTTCCTCATTTCCACGGTCTGCGGCTACATGGCCGGCCTCATCGGCGCATCCAACAGCCCACTCTCGGGGATCGGCATCCTGTCGGTGGTGATCTTCGCGCTGTTCCTCCTCTTCCAGGTGAAGGCGTCGCTGCCGGCGGCCGCAGGCAAGGCGCTCGTGGCCTTTGCGCTCTTCGTGACGGCGGTGGTGTTCGCCGTCGCCTCGATCGCCAACAACAACCTGCAGGATCTGAAGACCGGTCAGTTGGTCGATGCGACCCCGGAGAAGCAACAATGGGCTCTCGTGGTGGGCGTCATCGCGGGCGCCCTCATCATTCCGCCGGTGCTCAACGTCGTCAATCACGCCTTCGGCTTTCTCGGCGCACCGGGCGTCAATCCGGCGCACGCGCTGCCGGCGCCGCAGGCGGGCCTCATCTCCGCCCTCGCGCAGGGCGTCATCCAAAACAACATTCCATTCGTGCCGCTGGGGGTGGGCGGCCTCATCGGCGCCGTTTGCATCCTCTTCGACGAGGTGCTGCTGCGCGTCGTGAAGGGAGCGCGCCTCCCACCGCTATCCGTGGGGCTCGGTATCTATCTTCCGACGTCGGTGACGCTGATGATCGTCGTCGGCTCGATCGCCGGCTGGATCTTCAACAGGCGCGCCGCCAAGGGGCCGAAGCCGGAGGCGACGCAACAGCTCGGCACGCTGCTCGCCTCCGGGCTCATCGTCGGCGAGGGCCTCCTCGGCGTCATCTTTGCCTTCGTGATCGGCTTTTCGGGCAACCAGGCACCCATCGGCCTCGTCGGCGCCGGCTTCGCGACGCCCTCCATCCTGATCGGCGGCGTGACGTTCGCCGTCATCGTGTGGTGGCTGTACCGTTGGATCGGCCGCCTCGCCCGCGACTGAAAATGATCATGCCACGGACGTGCTGCGCCGCTGCAGCGGGCGCTCAAGCAGATGCGTGGCCGCTGATGTCTGCGCCGGTGCCCTCCGGGAGCCGTGCGTAGGAGAAGACGGCCAGCGCGCCGAAGACGCCCATCAGCAGGAATGCCAGGCGGAAATCGAACGGCGCGAGGCTCGTTGCATGGCGCAGCAGACGGCTGAAGTTGAGCAGAAGCGCCGCCAGCGCGACACCCACACCGTTGGCGATCTGCATCGCGAGTGAGGAGAGGATACTCGCCGAGGAGCGCTCCTCGGGACGGATCTCGGCGAACGTCGTGTAGGTCAGAGCCGAGAACTGCATGGAGCGGCTCGCGCCCGAGAGGAGGAGGATGGCGCCGGTGAGGAGGGCGGGCAGGCCAGGCGAGACCAGGGCGCAGGCGGCGATGCCGGCGGCCGTGATCGCGCCGTTCACCAGGAGCACCTTGCGCATGCCGAAGCGCCGCACGATCGGGTTGGTCGCCGCCTTCATCAGGAAGTTGGCCAGCATGTAGACGAGGAGCAGCAGCCCCGAGTCGAGCGGCGACAGGCCGAAGCCGACTTGCAGCATGAGCGGCAGCAGGAAGGGCGTGGCGCTGATCGCTGCGCGCGAGATGCCGCCGCCGGAGAGGCAGGCGACGAAGAATGCGCGCCCACGCAGCGCATCGAGGCGCACCGCGGGGTCGCGCGCCGACTCCAGGTGCCGCAGCGCCAGGAATCCCGCCACGGCGGCCGCGCCGAGAAGCGCGAGTGCCGTCTTCACCTCGATCTGCTGTCCGCCGGCGACATCGAAGCCGTACGTGAGGCAGCCGACCGCGAGCGCGAGGAGCAGGAACCCCAGAATGTCGAACGAGCCGTGCTCGCCGCTGCGATGGTTGGGAATTACCGCGAGGGCCAGCGCGATGGCTACGATGCCGAACGGCAGGTTGATATAGAAGATCCAGCGCCAGGAGGAGGCGGTGGTGATGAAGCCGCCGAGCGGCGGTCCGATCACCGGCGCGATCAGTCCCGGCCAGACGAGCGTCGACAGCGTCTGCATGAGCTCGCGCTTCTCGCTGTTGCGCAGCACGATCATTCGCCCGACCGGCGACATCATCGCCGCCGAGCCACCCTGTACCAGGCGCCAGCCTATGAAGGCGCCGAAGCTCCCCGCGATGCCACAGGTCATCGACGAGAGGGTGAAGAGGCCGATGGCGGCACACAAGAGATTGCGCGTGCCCATGCGGTCGGCCAGCCAGCCGCTTGCGGGGATGCACACCGCAGCGGCGAGCGCATAGGTAGTGATGCCCTCGCTCATCCGGCTGGCCGTGGTCGCGAAGCTGTGCGCCATGGCGGGTAACGCCGTCACGATGATGGTGCCGTCGAGGTTCTGCATGAACTGCGCGCAGGCGACGATGAGCGCAATCTGCATGGAGGGCCGCGCAATCGCGGCCCTGAGCTCGCGGAGCGGGGGCATCCCGGCATTCTACCGGCATCGGTGCTGCCGGTGCGGCGCGCCGGCCTTCAGCGGCCCATCTGCGACGCCATGTCGTCGGCGAGCTGGCCGAGGAGCGTGCTCATGGCGGCGGCCTGACTCTGCGCCGAGGATGCGGCGGGGGCGGTGAGGTGCGCCGAGCGGCGCAGCACGGCGTTGGTTTGCGTGCCCTGAAGCAGCGTCCAGTCGGCATCGAGCACGACTTCGCCCGCCTGCGGCTGGAAAGTCAGGATGTCGACGACGATGCCGCGGGCGCTCGGCGGCGCGGGCGAGTCCGGGGCGATCACCATGGCGGACGGCAGGCGCTGCGCGAGGTCCTGAGTCAACACCCGGCGGATCATCTCGCCGAGATCTCCGGCCCAGCGGTCCTGCGAGGAGATCTGCAGCTGGTTGGCGCTCTCGCCGCGCACGATCGAGTCGCGATCGAGCGCCGGCGGAATGTGTACCGCATCGACTTTCACCGGCGCGCGCGCCGTGCCGGCGTGGTCCGCGGCGGCCGAGACCGGGTCCAAGGCAAAAAAGCGCGTTGGCGGGCTCGAGGCGCAGGCGGCCAGTGTCAGGGTGAGCAGCACGGGGAGCACACGGCGAATCATTGCGCACCTCCTCTTCCCCGGACCAGAGCTTCCGGGTGCCGGTCGAGATAGTCGGCGAGCGAGCGCACGGCGCGCGCGGCCTCGGTGATCTCCTGCACGGTGTTGCCGAGTCCGTTCTGGGTGGCCGTACCGCTCAGCAGGCTGCGCGCGGATTTCGCGGTGCCCTCGAGGTCGGCGGCCGCCCGGCGCAGGCTCTTGATGAGCGGACCGACCTGAGGTTCGGCCTTCGCGGTGATGCCGTGGATCTGCCGTAGCGCGTCATCGAGCTGCACGATGGCATCCTTCAACTTCGGTGAGGAGGTGAGCACTTCGAGATTATGCGTCGTCTGGAGGGCATTTTGTGCGATGCGCTCGATCGGCACACGGTTGATCCGGCTGATGATGCTGGCGATGCCGCCGTCCGGGGCGGTAGGAATCTGAGGCATCCCATCCGGCGCCGTGAGAGGTCCGGCCGGCGCGTCCGGCACGATCTGCAGGCTCACCTGATAGGTGCCGACCAGCGGCGGATTGCGCGCCAGCCGGGCGCGCATGCCCTTGCGGATGAGGCGCTGGATCTCGGCGGCGACATCGGCACGGGTGGGCGTGGCCTGTGCGCCCTTGGCATGAAAGAGCGACGGATAGAGGGCCAAAGTCGCGGGAGTCGAGAGCTCTCCCGTCCCCGGGTCGTAGTTGAACCCGACATCGCGCACCTCCCCGACGGTGAATCCGCGGAGCGTCACCGGATCGCCGCCCGCGAGCGCGCCCGCCTCGCTGTCGAGGGCGACCTCATAGAGGAGCGGATGCCCGGCGGCGGTCGGGGCGATGGGGTCGCGCTCGAGGCCGATGAAGTAACGCGACTTGCTGCCGGGTCCGGGGTCCATGACGAGGGTCGGACCCGAGAGGAGTGAGCCGAGCGATGACGGGTCGCTCAGCGAAGGGTGGGCGCCGCGCAGCCAGAAGCGCGTTCCCGTCGTGAGAAAATTCGCTGCCTCCTGGTCGATCGATGCCGTCACGATGACGGCCGTGCCGTCGGGGGTCAGCTTTATCCCCGTCACGTGCCCGACCTGGGCGCCGCGCATCTCGACGTCCGTGTTCTCCTTCTTCATGTCATGAACGTCGGGAAAGCGGATGGTGATGTCCGTGCCGCCGGCAAGCAGCGCCCGGGCCCCCAACCAGAGGACGACGAGCAGCGCCGCTATCGGAATCGCCCAGATCCAACCCGGCCACCAGCTGTGGCGCACACCGGCCTCAGCCCGCTCCGGGCTGCCGGAACCGCCGTGACCGCCATTCTCGGGCCGCTCGCTCATCCCGCTGTAGCGCCCGCGACATCCCACATCAGGCGCGGGTCGAAGGTCACCGAGGCGACCATGGTGAGGAAGCTCATCATCATGAAGGCGGTCGCGCCCCAGCCGGCATCCTCCGAGCCGAACGCGCCGAAATGCACGAGCGGCACGAAGAACACGATGGCGAAGGGATCGGTCTTCGACCAGCGTCCCATCTCTGCTATGAAGCGCAGCACCTTGGTCTTCACGACGAGGTGCCGCCGGGAGCCGCGCCAGACCGACAACACACACCAGCCAAGCGCCAGGATCTTCGCCGCCGGCGTCAGGATGCTGGTGCAGAAGATGAGCACGCCGAGCGGATACAGGCCCGCTTGGAAGAGGTCGTCCACCCCCGTCATGATGGTGTAGCGCGCCTGCTGGCCGAGGTGGTTGGAGATGTTCATCGGGTAGAGGTTGGCCGGAAAGATGAGCAACAACGCCGCGATGAGCAGGGCCGCGGTCCAGGCCGCCGCATCGAGCTTGCGTGTCCGCAGGCGCGCGCGGCAGCGCGGACAGCGCCGGCCTTCGCAAGAGAGCGGCTGCACGAGATCGCAGGTCGTACAACCCAGCATCGGCTCGCCGCGCTTCGCGCGCGTCTCACCGCCGATCGCCCGCCAGACGGCGCGTGGATCGAGAGTCGCGCGCGAGAGCATGGTGAGAAGGGCGGCCGCGATGAAGCAGGCGCCCCCCAGCTCGATGGTGATGTGGGCCTGGTCGATATGGATCAGGCGGAAGTAGCCGACGCAGCCGGCGACGAGATAGACATCCAACATCGCCCAGGGATCCAGCCACAGCGACCAGCGGAACACGGCGCCGAGCCAGGAGGGACGGCGGTTGAACCGCAGGGCCGCAAGCACCGCTGACAGGAGGCCAAAGCGCAGGAAGGGGAGCACGATGACGAAAAGCGCGCTGAGGCCGGCGAGCCAGACCCAACCCCGTCCCCACAGCTGCGCCACCCCCGCGCCGGTGATGTTCTGCGAGTGCATGCCGAAGATGTCCACCCGCAGCAGCGGCAGCACGTTGACCGGCACGAGCAGCAGCAATGTAGCGAGCGAGCAGGCGAGCGCCGCGCCGATGCTGCGGCCGTTGGTCTTTTCGAGATCACTCCGGCAGCGGATGCAGACGGCCGTGTCGCGCCGCAGCAGGCGCGGAATCTCCTCCAGGGTTCCGCAATCGGGACATGCGATGGTCACACCGTGTGGCAGTAGCAACAGTGGTACCCGGAACGGCCTGTGCCTATAATGCCTAGGCTCGGCGTCGTGGGAAGGCCGGGGGGACTGGGATGCAGCCGTATCTTCTGGCTCCGCACGTGTATCCGTGCGTCAGTGGGCAACACGTGGTCCTGATGGACCTCGAGCGCGACAAGTACGTCGCCGTCGCCCCGGCGCATCGCCTCGCCTCCTGGGTGCGCGGTTGGCCTGTCGGCGCCGTCCAGACTACAGATCCTCACAACGCGGGCGGCGTGGCGGACGCGCTCGTCGCGCAGATGCTCGCCCATGGAATGCTGGTGACCGATCCTCATGTCGGCAAGCTGGCAGTTCCCATGGCAGCCGCGCGGGCGGTGCGCAGCCTGGTCGAGTTTGATCTCGAGACGCGTACCCGGGCGGGCGCTGCGCAGCTGTGGCGATTCGGCACGAGCTTCCTGCAGGCGAAGCTCTCCCTGAAGCTGCGCCCCATCCAGTCCATCGTCGAGTCCGTGCGCGACCGCAAGGCACGGCGGGCCGGACGTGGCTCGCAGGAAGCCGATCCGGCTCGGCTGCGCGCACTGGTGACCGCATTCACCCGGCTGCGGCCGCTCTTCTACACGCTGCGGTCCGCCTGCCTGCTCGACTCCCTGACGCTGCTGCATTTCCTCGGCGCCGAGGGCATCCATCCCGAGTGGGTGTTTGGCGTCAAGACCGAGCCTTTCGATGCCCATTGTTGGGTGCAGCAGGGCGAGGCCGTGCTCAACGATGTGCCGGATCGAGTGCGGCAGTACTCGCCCATCCTGGTCGTATAGGATTTCATGTTCCGCTACGTGGCTTTCGTATGGAACGATCAGGATGCCGCCGCACGGGAGTCCGCGCGCGCCCTATTGCAGCGCCATGGCGCGGCGGGGCCGCAGTGGCAAGTCGCCCTGCGCGGCAGCGGCGCCGAGGTCCGTTATGCGAAGACGGGCGCCGGCTCCTGCACCGCCCACGTCCTTGCCGAGGGCGGCGGTGTCGTGTTGGGAAATCTCTTCGCGCGCTCGCAGGAGGGTGTCTCGACGGTCGCGCCGGCGGCCCTCGAGGCGGCCGACAGCCGCGCGATGCTGGACACCAACGGCCGCCATCTCATCGAGAGTTTCTGGGGCCGCTACGTCGCATTCCTCCACGACGCGCCGGCTCGCGCGACCTGGGTGGTGCGCGACCCGTCGGGCGGGCTGCCGTGCTATCTCGTGCGCTGCCGCGCGGTCGACGTCTACTTCTCCTGGATCGATGACATCGTCCCTCTCCTCGACGCGCCGCTCGAGGTCAACTGGCCCTACCTGATCGCGGCCGTCTGCTTCCTCCGGGAGCATTCCCAGGGGACCGCCCTGCGCGAGGTCACCCAGGTGCTGGCGGGAGAGTGCGTGGAGACGCGCGCGGGGGTCTCGAAGCGCTTCTTCTACTGGGACCCCTTGGCCGTTGCCAACACCGAGGTGATCGAAGACCTCAGCGCGGCCGTGGCCGCGATGCGCCAGTGCGTGCGCGACGTCGTCCATGCGTGGGCATCCTGTCACGAGCACGTGCTGCTGTCGCTCTCCGGCGGCCTGGACTCCTCGATCGTGCTCGCGTGCCTGCAGGACGCGCCGTCGCGCCCGCGGGTCTCGTGCTTTCACTACTATCCCCTGGGCGCTGACCTGGATGAGCGCGTGTTCGCCCGCGCTGCAGCCGCGAAAGCCGGACTGGAGCTGCTCGAGCGTCCACGCGACTCCTCCTTCAGCCTGCAGCCTCTGCTCACCATCCATCGCTCACCGGAGCCGACCAACTATCCGTATTTTCTCGAGCACAGCCGCCTCGATGCGCAGCTCGCCACGGAGTCGGGCGCCGGGGCCGTGGTCATCGGGTATGGGGGCGATCAGCTCTTCTACCAGGAGCGGGCGGAATGGGCGCCGGGAGATTTCCTGCACCGTCGTGGGCCGCGGCCCGGCGTGCTGCGGGTGGCGCTCGATGCCGCGCAGATGGATCAGATCTCGGTCTGGCGGGTGCTGCGGGAGGCGGCTTCGGGCTACCTCGTCCACCAGCGCTGGAGTGTTCTTCAGGAGGCCGGACGAAAGCGCCCGTTGCTCGTGCCTGCGGTGATCGCAGAGGCGAGGCGTGCCGCCGGATTCCTGCACCCGCTGCTGCGTCATCCGCGAGGTGCTCCGAGCGGTAAGCTCTGGCACGCGCACCAGATCAGCCAGCCATTCGATTTCTACGATCCACTGGAGTGCGACGCTGATGCCGAGCGTCTCTCACCGCTTTTCTCGCAGCCGATCATGGAGCTCTGCCTGCGTATCCCAACCTACGTACTGACTCACGGCGGCTGGGACCGCGCTGTCGCGCGCCGGGCGTTCTACCATGACCTGCCGTCGGAGGTCCGTAACCGCCGCCACAAGGGGGGTATCGAAGAGCACCTGCGTATCACCCTGGAGCACAACCGCGGGTTCCTGCGGGAGCTGCTGTTGGATGGCGCGCTGGTGCGGGAAGGGGTCGTCGACCGCGGGCGGTTGGCCGAAGTGCTCTCCGGCAAAGCCACACCCATCGCGGCCGGCTCCGGCGAGATCCTGGAGTATGCGGGCATCGAAGCGTGGCTGCGGTGCTGGAGCACGAGGGCCCGCCAGGCGGTCGCCTAGGAACTGCGACCGGCGTCTCGCGGGACGTTAGGTCTCGGGAGCCTCGTGCATCGCACCGGAGAGTGCCGCAACCCCGCCAGCGCGAGCAGGCCCTGGGCCGTGTCGTGAGCCTGGGCAGCACCGGGAGTGGGTGACCAACACGCGCCTCGGGCTGCGCCTGGCCGGTCATCCAGGTGTAGGATATAATCCACAGACGCCACTACGCCATTGCGGCGCGAGGCCGAATTGGCTAAAACGCCTTCCCCTGCGCGGGAGGGGGGCTTCAGGTCCGCGGCGCATTTTGAGTGGGTAGAGGGATAGGGATTGGAAAAGAGTGACATGGGCGAGGTCAAGCGCTTCACCCTGCCGGGGCGGGCCGACGAGTTCGTAGAGCGGTTGTGCCGTACGCACGAGGCACAATTGCTGGCCTATCTCACCCAGATGCTGGGCAGGCCGGAGGTGGCGCGCGAGCTGGCGCAGGACACCTTCGAGCAGCTACACAGGATGTACAAGCCGGAGCAGGTGCTGTTTCCGCGGGCCATGCTCTTCAAGGTGGCCACGAATTTCGCGCTCATGCACCTGCGGCGCCGGCGTCTCGAGAACGCCATGATGATGGGCTCGGTGGGGATGGAAGAGGTGCCCGACCACCGCATGGGTCCGGACCGGCAAGCGATGGCGGATCAGATCGGACAACATTTGTCCAATGTCATCAAAGAGTTGCGCCCAAATCTTCGCAAGGTTTTCGTGATGGCACACGTGCAAGGCAAACCGCGCAAAGAGATCGCCGCCGCACTCGGCATCTCCGAGAAGCGGGTCGACAAGCGCATGACCAAGGCGCTCAAGACCTGCCGCGACCGCCTCTCGTCCCGCGGCATCGATCTGGCGGAGGTCGATTGAGCCTCTGGCGCAATTCCAAGTGGCGCCAGGGTCGGGTCCGCGAGCACGCGGCGCACTGGCACACTCGCCTCGGCCGGGGTGGCCTGTCGCTCACGCAGCGCCGGGCATTCGAAACGTGGATCGCCGATCCGGCGAGCGCCCGGGAATTCCACGCTCTGCGCGCTTTGCTCGATGTGGTGATGGAGCTCAAGGGGCGCCCATGCGCAGAAGTCCTGAGCAGCATCGCCGAGGCAAAGCCCGGCCGCTCGTGGATAGTAACGCTGCGCCAATGGCTCGGCTCCGGAGCGGTATGGGCTTCGGGCGCGGCAACCGCCAGCATTGCCCTGGCGGTGGCGCTCGGCTGGTCGGTCCTGCGCAGCGAGGGCTACGTGGCGCAGACCTATCGGACTGATACCGGACAAGTTCGCAACGTGATGCTGCCGGACGGCAGCATCGTCGGTTTGAATACCCAGACGGAGCTGGAGTGGGTGGGCAGCCCACATGATCGCCGCGTGCGCCTGATCCGCGGCGAGGCCTACTTCCAAGTCGTACACGACCCCGCTCGCCCTTTTCGCATTCTGCTCGCGCATAGCCAGGTGCAGGTCCTCGGCACCCGTTTTGACGTCTATCAGATGGCGGACGGTGATGTCCGCGTCAGCGTCATGAGCGGTACGGTAGCCGTTGAGGCGTTGGACAACGGTTTGGGCGCGCCTTCCTGGAGCCGGCGCCTCACCTCCGGCCAACAAATCGAGTACTCGCCGGTCGGCCTCGTGGCCGACGTGCACACCATCGTGGCGTCGAAGGTCATTCGCTGGCGTCAGGGCATGCTGGAAACTCAGGGCGAGCCGCTGAAGGACTTCATCAGCGACCTCAGCCGCTACACGACGGAGCGCATCGTGATTGCGGACCCGCGCGCCGCGACGCAGAAGGTGGGTGGCGCATTCAGCATCCACAACATCGACGATACGCTCGATCGTCTTGGCCGGATCGCACCTGTCACCGTCGCGCACCAGCAGGGCGAAGTCATCCTGGGCTACAGGCCGGTAGCTGCCGGCCCGCGGCCGAATGGGGCGGGAGATCGCTGAGTTGCCAGTTCCGCAAGGGGCTTTGGATCATCACTAACTACAGAGGATAACCAGTATGTTGATTCTTACGCGGCGTGTCGGTGAGACCGTCATGATCGGCGACGACGTGACGATCACCGTTCTCGGGGTCAAGGGCAATCAGGTGCGGGTCGGTATCAATGCGCCGAAGAGCATCGCGGTGCATCGTGAGGAGATCTACGAGCGCATCAAGAGAGAGCACGCCGCCGAGGCCGCCGACAAACAAAAATCCGGCTTCGCATCGCCTCCGCCCGCCTGACGGGGTTGTAAGGGGAGCCCCGCCTCGTGGGGCTCCCACAGCCGCGACGTTCCAGGGGGGTCGCGGTTCTCATCTCGCCGCGCGCAATCCAGGGTGTTACCATGATGTAAAACCCGCCGCGTGAGAGGCGATACGAATAACAATGCGCTACCAGCATTCGAGGGAAGAAAGCGCCGAAATCCTGCGCCGGGCGCTGCAGCTCATGTCTCCGCACCGGGCCGGCTACCACCCCGTGAGCTACGCGGTATGGTACGAGCATGCCGCTGACCTCAACCCGGGCCTGACCCAGGAGCTCGACAAGCTCCTCGCCTGCGAGACCCTGCTATCGGATACCGAGATCTGCCGGCTGCACGCCCTGCACATCGCCGGCCGGGACGTACAGGCGTTCGAGCTCGCGCAGAGTCAGCTTCGTGAGGTGCTCGGCGAATCGGAGAAGCAAGCGGCGCACGCGGAGAGAACCGTCAAGCGCTTCACCGTGAGGCTGGACGATGCCATCCAGGAAGCGCGGCAGCAGGAGGAGACCGCCGTTGCGCTGGTCGAGAAGGTGAGCCGGGTACTGGCGGAGGCCTCGCAGCTGCAGGCCGTGCTGGGTGTACTGCACCAGCAGCTCACCCGGCAACGTCAGGAAGTCGACCACGTCATGGAACGTCTGGAGCGCGCCCAGACCGAGCCGCTGCGCGATCCGCTGACCGGCCTGAAGAACCTCCACGGCCTGCGCCGCGCCCTCGAGGCGCGCGAGGGCTTCGAGCTCGTCGGCGTCGCTTTCCTCGCCGTCGACGTCGATTACTTCAAGCGCGTCAATGACACGCACGGCCACGTCATCGGCGACAAGGTGCTGGCCAAGGTTGCGGAGATCCTGCGCGAGCACCTTACGGGCGAAGACATGGCGGCCCGCCTGGGCGGTGATGAGTTCGCGATGTTCCTGCCGGGTAAATCCCTGGATGCTGCCGCCCAGCTGGCCGACAAAATCCGTACCAGCGCTACCCGCACCGTCATCACGCGTCCCGACGGAATGCAGTACGTTGGTGCCGTGACGCTTTCGATCGGTGTTGCCATCGGCGAGCCGGGCGACACTTTGGAGTCCCTGCGCCACCGCGCCGACGAAGCGCTCTACGATGCCAAGGATGCCGGCCGCAACCGCATCGCGCTCGCGCCAGCGAACGCCGCCGACAGCTCAGCCGCTTCCTAACAGGGATCCAGCGCTCAACACTCAGTCACGTTCACCGCCAGGCCGCCTTGTGAGGTCTCCTTGTAGATCGTCGACATGTCGGCGCCGGTCTGGCGCATGGTCGCGATGACGTGATCGAGTGAAACCTTGTGCGAGCCGTCGCCGCGCATTGCGAGCCGTGCCGCATTGATTGCCTTCACGGCTCCCATGGCGTTGCGCTCGATGCAGGGAATTTGCACCAGGCCGCCCACCGGGTCACAGGTCAGCCCGAGGTTGTGCTCCATCCCGATCTCGGCCGCATTCTCGATCTGCTCATTGCTGCCCTGCAGCGCCGCGACCAGGCCGGCGGCGGCCATGGAGCAGGCGACGCCGACCTCACCCTGACACCCCATCTCCGCGCCCGAGATCGAGGCGTTGCGCTTGTAGAGCATGCCGATAGCGGCCGCGGTGAGCAGGAACCGGATGACGCCCTCATCGCTCGCGCCTGGCTCGAAACGCCGGTAGAAGTGCAGCACGGCCGGCACGATGCCCGCCGCGCCGTTGGTCGGGGCCGTCACCACGCGGCCGCCCGCGGCGTTCTCCTCGTTGACGGCAAGAGCAAAGGCGTTCACCCAGTCCATCGCGTCGAGCGGTCGGGACGGGCCGCCTTCGGTCAGAACGCGGTAGAGCTTCGGCGCGCGCCGGCGCACCTTCAGGGGTCCCGGCAGCACGCCGCTTTGATGGAAGCCGCGCTCGACGCAGCCCTGCATCACCTCCCAGAGGCGCAGCACTCCCGCGCGCACCTGCGCCTCGCTTGTCCAGGTGCGCTCGTTCGCGAGCACGAGCTCGAAGAGCTCCAGCCCGTTGTCGCGGCATAACAGGAGAAGCTCCGCGGCGGAGTTGAACGGGTAGGGCGGCCTCGCCCTCTCTGTTGCCTCACGCGCCTGACTCTCTCCGCCGCGGACGATGAAGCCGCCGCCGATGGAGTAATACTCTTCCTCGCGTAACGGCTTGCCGTCGGTTGCTGCCGCGGCGAACCGCATACCGTTCGGATGTCCCGGTAGACGCTCGGTACGCAGCAGCAGCAGCTGCGCCTTCTCATTGAAGTCGATCTCGTGCTTGCCGAGGAGGCGGATGCGATGACTGGTGCGAATGCGCTGCAGCGTCGGGTCGATGCTGTCGGGATCGACGGTCTCGGGATCTGCCCCCTCGAGCCCCGCCAGTACGGCCCGGTCGGTGCCATGACCGAGGCCCGTGAGGGCGAGCGATCCGTACAGACGCGCTGCCACCTGACCTGTCGCAGACAGCAGCCCGTCGCGCTCCAGGCCCAGGGCGAATTCGCGCGCGGCGCGCATCGGCCCCATGGTGTGCGAGCTCGACGGCCCGATACCGATCTTGAAGATGTCGAAGACACTCAGCGACATTGGCAGAAACCTCGCGCCGGCAGTGCCGGCCGTAAGCCCTCTCTATGGGGGCGATTATCGGGCAAACGTGAGGGGGCGACCTGTCTGGGTGCGACCGTCCGCCGCTCAATCACGCCGCCGGCCGCGGCCGCCCTCATCTACCGACCCCGCAAGCGCCGCAGCTCCCGTCTCTGGTGCTTGTCCGGGCGCTCTTCCGGGCGAGGCGTCAGCGCGGCGGCCAGACGCATCCTCTGCGCATGCTGCTCACGCCGTTCACGACTCGCGTCGCTTTCCGTGTAGCAGGCCGCGGCCTCTTTCGCCGGCCCGCGGCGCAGCGGAATTGCCGCCACGTGGCAGTCGAAATCGGTGGCGCCGCGATTGAAGCTGACGAAATCCCCGGGCCGCACGCTGTGTGAGGGGCGGACGCGGGCGTCGTTGACGTGCACCTTGCCGCCGTTGACCGCCTGCGCAGCCAGCGATCGTGATTTGAAGAGGCGCACATTGAAGAGCCAGCGGTCGATGCGGGCGGTCCCCGGGCCACTCTCGTCGCAAGCGCCGGAATCGTGGAACCCATTCCTGCGGTTCATGGGGCTCGGGAGACCAGGCGTCCGCCCTTGATGACCGCGCGGCACGGGTTGAAGCCGGTCCAGTAGCCGAGCTCTTCCAGCTCTCCGATGCTCCAGACGATGAAGTCCGCGGCCTTCCCCACAGCGAGCGTGCCACGCTCTTCCTGCATCCCCAGCGCCCGGGCGGCGTGCCGGGTCACCCCGGCCAGCGCTTCCTCGCAGGTCAGCCCGAAGAGCCGTGTGGCCATGCTCATCGCCAGCAGGAGGGAGCTGCCGGGTGCCGAGCCCGGGTTGCAGTCGGTGGCGATGGCCATAGCCGCGCCCGCCGCCCGCAGCGCTGCCACAGGCGGCTTACGCTGCTCTGCCAGGCAAAAGAACGCCACCGGCAGTAGCACGGCCACCGTGCCCGCGGCGGCCAGGGCCTGCGCCTCCCGTGCGGTCGCATATTCCAGATGATCGCAGGACAGCGCACCCCGGCGCGCCGCGAGCAGGCTCCCGCCCAAATTCGAGAGTTGCTCCGCGTGCATTTTCACCGCGACGCCCAGACGGGTGGCTGCATCGAACAGTATCTCTGCTTGTTCGACGCTGAAGCCGACGTTTTCACAGAAAATATCCACGGCATCGAGCAAGCCTTCCGCCTGCAGCTTGGGCAGCCACTTGGCCGCGATGTCATCGATGTAGGCGTCACTGCGACCTGCATACTCGGGCGGCAGCGCATGCGCGGCGAGCAGCGTGGTACTGATGGTGACCGGTGCGGCGCGCGCCAGCGCCCTGGCGACCCGCAGCATCTTGGCCTCGTCCTCCAGGGTGAGGCCGTATCCCGACTTCACCTCCACCGTGGTGACGCCCTCGGCCAGCAGCGCCTCGAGACGCGGCAGGCTTTGATCGAAAAGCTGCTGCTCGGACGCCGCCCGCACCGCGCGCATGCTCGCCAGGATCCCGCCCCCGGCGCGGGCAATGTCCTGGTAGGAGCGGCCCTGCAGCCGCTCGGCGTACTCTCCCGCCCGGGTGCCGGCGAATACCAAGTGGGTATGACAGTCGATGAGGCCGGGAGTCAGCCAGTTGCCCCGTACGTCGTGCGTCTCATTCGGCCGGTATTCCCCGGGCAGATGCCGCTCGGCGCCGATCCACTCGATACGCGGGCCGCGTGTCAGGAGGGCCCCCGGCGCAAAGCGGGTCATGGAGGCATCGCAGGCGGCGATGCGGGCGTTTCGCCAGAGGTGCAAAGCTTCAGCCATCGAACCATTATCGCTCCGCAGCGGAATCTCTGTTTCACAACCGACGCCATTTGGGTACAATGCGCGCCCCCACGGGCCTCGACCGTGGAGAGAGCGAGAAAAGCCCCCCGAGGGGCTTTTTGTTTTTTTGCGCATTGGAATGGGCCTCACGGCCCTTTTTGTTTTGTAACGGCCCTACCATGCCCGCAACCTTGCGAGAGAGGCTCATCGCCCTCATTGAGCCCCTCCTCGGGCGGCTGGGCTATGAGCTGGTGGAGCTCGAGCAAACGTCAGGCCACGGCAGTGCCCTGGTGCGACTCTTCATCGACCGCCCCGAGGGAGTGGGGCTCACGGACTGCGAGCAGGTGAGCCGGGAAGTGTCGGCGCTGCTCGATGTCGAGGACCCGATACCCACCGCGTATTCGCTCGAGGTTTCCTCGCCGGGATTCGACCGGGTGCTGCGCACGCAGGCGCATTTCGCGCGCTTTCTCGGCTCGCGGGTCCATGTGGAGCTCGCCGCGCCGCGCGAGGGGCGACGTCGCTATACCGGCACGCTCCTGTCGGCGGACGATGCTGGCATCGCGCTCGAGGTCGACGGGCAGCGCGTTCCGATGTCTTTTGCAGAGATTGGCAAGGCCAGGCTGACAGGCTAGCTGGCGAGAGGTGACAGTAGTGAACAAGGAAATCCTGATGGTCGTCGATGCGGTCTCCAACGAGAAAGGCGTCGACAAGGAAGTGATTTTCGAGGCGCTCGAGGCGGCTCTCGCTTCGGCTACCCGCAAGAAATACGGCGAGGAGTGGGATGCGCGCGTCGCCATCGACCGCAAGAGCGGGGACTACGAAACCTTCCGCCGCTGGAAGGTGTTTGCCGACGACTCGACGGAGCTCGAGGCACCGGAGCGCGAGCTGCGCCTGGAGGACGCGCGCGAGCTCGACCCCAAGGCCGAAGCCGCCGGCTTCGTCGAGCAGCCGATGGAGTCGGTATCGTTCGGGCGCATCGCCGCGCAGCAGGCCAAACAGGTCATCGTGCAGAAAGTGCGCGAAGCGGAGCGCCAGCAGGTCGTGGACGCGTATCAGGATCGCGTCGGCACGCTTGTGAGCGGCGTCGTCAAGCGCGTCGACCGCAACGGCATCTTCGTCGACCTCGGCTCCAACGCCGAGGGCTTCGTGCCCCGGACTGACATGATTCCGCGCGAGCAGGTGAAGGCGCAGGACCGCATCAAGGCGTTCCTCAAGGAAGTCCGCGCGGAATTGCGCGGACCGCAGCTCTTCCTGACGCGGACCGCACCGGAGTTTCTGGTCGAGCTTTTCAAACTCGAGGTGCCGGAGGTCGGCCAGGGACTCATCCAGATCCTGGGCGCCGCCCGCGATCCGGGCGTGCGCGCGAAGATCGCCGTACGCAGCAATGATCCGCGCATCGATCCTGTGGGCGCCTGCGTCGGGATGCGCGGCTCGCGCGTGCAGGCGGTATCCAACGAGATCGCCGGCGAGCGGGTCGACATCATCCCTCACAATGAGAATCCCGCGCAGTTCGTCATCAACGCGATGTCGCCGGCGGAAGTGATGTCGATCGTAGTGGATGAGGACTCACACAGCATGGACATCGCGGTCGCGGAGGAGAAGCTCTCGCAGGCGATCGGCCGCGGCGGGCAGAACATCCGCCTCGCGAGCCAGCTCAGCGGCTGGGAGCTCAACGTGATGACCGAATCCGATGCGGAGGCCAAGAGCGAGTCGGAGGCGAAGTCGTTGGTGCAGCTGTTCATGAAGCAGCTCGATGTCGATGAGGACGTGGCCACCATTCTCGCGCAGGAGGGATTCTCGACTGTCGAGGAGATCGCCTACGTGCCGCAGGGAGAGCTCGCCTCCATCGAGGAGTTCGACGCGGAGATCGTCAAGGAGCTGCGCAATCGTGCTCGGGATGTCCTGCTGACTCAGGCGATCGCGAGCGAGGAGACACTGGATCAGTCGATGCCGGCGGATGACCTGCTGTTGCTCGAGGGAATGAGCCCCGATCTCGCGCTCGCGCTCGCGCGGCGCGGGGTGCGCACGCGCGAGGATCTCGCCGAGCAGTCGGTGGAGGATTTGAAGGACATCGAGGGACTACCGGCCGAGGAAGCCGGCAAGCTCATCATGACTGCCCGGGCCCACTGGTTCGAGGCGGGTCAGGCCTGAGGGTACGAAAAGTATGGCGGAAGTGACGGTTTCCCAATTTGCCGAGGTCCTGAAGGTGCCGGTGGATCGGCTGCTCGTGCAGCTCGATCAGGCCGGCATCAAGGTCAACGGCCCCGATGACCGCATCAGCGACGACGCCAAGCTCGAGCTGTTGACGCACCTTCGCCGCAGCCACGGTGGCGCGGAGAACGAGCGCGACGCCGCGCCGCGCCGCATCACGCTGAAGCGCAAGACGCAAAGCGAGCTGAAGCTCGCAAGCGCTCAGGGCCGCGCGCGCATGGTCAGCGTCGAGGTTCGCCAGAAGCGCACGTACATCAAGCGCGATGTGCTCGAGGAGCAGGCGCGCCACCAGCAGGACGAGCTCGACCAGAAACGGCGCGAAGCCGAGGACGTCGCGCGCCGCGAGAGCGAGCGCATCGAGGCCGAGCGGCGCGAGCGCGAGCGGCTGGAGACGGAGAACCGCCGCCGCATCGAGGAAGAGGACGCGGCCCGCCGCCGTGCCCAGGATGAGGCGCGGAGCCTCGCCGAGCAGCGGGCGCGGCACGAGGAAGAGCGCCGCGAGCGCGAGGAGCAGCAGCGCCAGGCGCACGAGCATCAGGTGCAGCAGGAGCGCCACACAGGTGACGAGGCTATTACGCCCGCACCGGCCGAGCCGACGCGTGCCCCCGCGGCCCCTGCGCCTGCGGCACCGGCCGCGCGCGAGCGCCCGCCGGCAACTTCGGCCCCCTCCCGGGACCGCCCCGCCGCGGATGATCGCCATACGCGTTACGGCAGACAGGAGCTGCATGTCGCAACCGATGTCAGCTCGCGTTACAAGAAAAAGCGGCGCGTCAAATCGCGTGCTCACCCGAGCTCGACCGACGGTCGGCATGGGTTCGAAATGCCCACGGCGCCCGTCGTGCGCGAGGTCGGCATCGGCGAGACGGTCAGCGTCGCGGAGCTGGCGCAGAAGATGGCCATCAAGGCAACCGAGGTCATCAAGGTCCTCATGAACATGGGCGTGATGGCAACCATCAATCAGCCGATCGATCAGGACACGGCGGTACTCGTGGTCGAGGAATTGGGCCACACGGCGAAGGTTCTCAAGGAGAACCAGATCGAAGTGGACCTGCAAGGCACCGAGCCGCAGGCGCAGGAGGCGCAACCGCGTCCGCCGGTCGTCACGGTCATGGGCCACGTCGATCACGGCAAGACCTCGCTGCTCGATTACATCCGGCGCACCAAGGTGGCGGCGGGCGAAGCCGGCGGCATCACCCAACACATCGGCGCCTATCACGTGGAGACGCCCAAGGGCGTCATCACCTTCCTCGACACCCCGGGCCATGCCGCCTTCACGGCCATGCGCGCGCGCGGCGCGAAGGCGACGGACGTCGTCATTCTGGTGGTTGCCGCGGACGACGGCGTCATGCCGCAGACCGTGGAGGCGGTCCAACACGCCAAAGCCGCGGGAGTCCCGATCGTCGTCGCCGTCAACAAGATCGACAAGGGCGATGCGGACCCGGACCGGGTACGCACCGAGCTTGCCAAGCAGCAAGTCATTCCCGAGGACTGGGGCGGCGAGAACATGTTCGTCAATGTCTCGGCCCGTACGGGCGCGGGTGTCGACCGGCTGCTCGAGGCGGTGCTGCTGCAGGCGGAAGTGCTGGAGCTGCGCGCGCCGCGCAGCGGGCTGGCCTCCGGTGTCGTGATCGAATCGAGCATCGAGAAAGGCCGCGGCGTCGTGGCGACCGTGCTCGTCAAGAAGGGCACGCTGCGCCTCGGCGATCCCATCATCGCCGGCTCCGAATTCGGCCGTGTGCGGGCACTCTTCGATGAGAACAGCCGCCCGGTCGAGGAGGCCTCGCCCTCCACGCCGGTCGTAGTGCTCGGTCTCTCCGGTGCACCGAATGCCGGCGAGGAGATGCTCGTCCTCGAGAGCGAGCGCAAGGCGCGCGAGGTGGCGCTCTACCGCCAGGGCAAGTTCCGTGACGTGAAGCTCGCCCGTCAGGCGACGCGCGCCGAGGACGTGTTCTCGCAACTCGGCGAGGAGAAGGCCGGCGTCGTGGCCGTGCTCATCAAGGGTGACGTGCAGGGCAGCGTCGAGGCGCTGTGCGAGGCGCTGACCAAGCTCTCGACTGAAGAGGTGCAGGTGAAGCTCATCGCCAGCGGCTTGGGCGGGATCACGGTGTCCGACGTGCAGCTCGCGGCCGCATCCAAGGCGCTCGTCATCGGCTTCAATGTCCGTGCCGACTCCGGCGCGCGCGATGCGATGAAGGAGACCGGCGTCGAGGTGCGCTACTACAGCATCATCTACGAAGCCATCGATGACGTGAGGCAAATGATGACCGGCATGCTGCGACCGGAGATCAAGGAGCAGATCGTGGGCACGGCGCAGGTGCGCGATGTATTCCGTTCCAGCAAGTTCGGCGTGGTCGCCGGGTGCCTGGTGACCGAGGGTTATGTCAGGCGCAACAATCCGATCCGCGTGCTGCGCGACAACGTAGTCATCTTCGAGGGCGCGTTGGAGTCGCTGCGCCGCTTCAAGGACGATGTCGGCGAGGTGCGCGCCGGGACGGAGTGCGGCATCGGGGTGAAGAACTACCAGGACGTACGCGTCGGCGATCAGATCGAGTGCTTCTCGCGTCTCGAGGTCGCCCGGACGTTGCAGTGAAGAAGAGCCGTTTCCTGGCGAGCTCGCCCTCGCGCGGGCGGGGCTCAGTGGGGGGCGGCGGCCGGCTGCGCAAGATCGAGTCGGAGCTGCAGCGTGTGCTCGCGGAGCTGATCGCGCGCGAGGTCAAGGATCCGCGCGTCGGCAGCGTGACCATCACGGGTGTCCGCCTCGCGGCGGATATGGGTGTGGTGCGGGTCTTCTACGCGCCCTTCGCCTCGACGCACGCGCAGGAGGAAGTGCAGAGCGGCCTCACGCGCGCCGCCGGATTCCTGCGCGGCGAGGCCGGGCGGCGGCTGGGATTGCGCCACGCCCCGCGGCTCGACTTCGTGTTCGATGATACCGCCGAGAAGGCCGCGCGCCTGACCGGGCTCATCGACCGTGCGGTGGCCGACGACAGCGGCCGCGACTGACGTGCGCAAGCCAACAATTGAGCAGCGCGAAGCCGGCCTCGGGCCGCGAGGTCAAATGCCCTCATCGGGCTGGCCGCGCGCAAAATCGCCGGGAGCGATTTTGGACGGCGAACGTCGGCCCCCAAGGGGTAAGGCCCAGGATGGGCCGGGCAACGCGCCGTAGGCGCCTTGTGCGCCCATAGACATGCCCCACGGCATACTGCTCCTCGACAAGCCGGCGGGAATGTCATCCAACGCGGCGCTGCAGCGTGTTCGCCGGCTCCTCGGTGGCTGCAAGGCCGGACATGCCGGCAGCCTCGATCCGCTCGCGACCGGCATGCTGCCCCTCTGCCTCGGCGAAGCGACGAAGATCGCGGGCGAGATCCTTTCCAACCGCAAGCGCTACCGCTTCACGGTCGGGCTCGGCGCGCGCACCGCGACCGGCGATCGCGAGGGGCCCGTGGTCGAAGAGGCACCGGTGCCCGAGCGGTGGCAGGAAGGACTGGAGGCGGCGCTGCGTGGATTCCTGGGCCCCGGGCTGCAGATCCCGCCGATGTACTCGGCGCTGAAGCGCGATGGGCAGCCGCTCTACCGACTGGCGCGAGCGGGCGTGACGGTCGAGCGCGCGCCCCGGGAGATCGAGATTTTCGAGCTCGTGCCGCTGTCGCAGGTTGCGGCGGCCCTAGAGCTGGACGTTCTGTGCTCCAAGGGCACGTACGTGCGCACCTTGGCAGAGGACATCGCGCGGGCGTTGGGAACTTGCGGGCATGTCACGGCGCTGCGCCGTACCTGGGTGGAACC
The DNA here is from genome assembly GCA_025451845.1 of Steroidobacteraceae bacterium. Lineage (GTDB taxonomy): Bacteria > Pseudomonadota > Gammaproteobacteria > Steroidobacterales > Steroidobacteraceae > 13-2-20CM-66-19. The sequence goes on along the minus strand of JANWJS010000003.1, from coordinate 6,061 downwards.
GTTCGAGGTAGACGGGATGCAAACGCTCGAGGCGGTAACGCGGGCGTGCGAAGAGGGTGCCGGACCAGAACTGCTGCCGGCCGACAGGCCGCTCGAGCATCTGTCGGCAGTGACGCTCGAGAGCTGGCAGGCGGACCGCATCGGGCACGGCCAGGAGGTCGTACTGCTGCGCAGTCCCCCTCCCGGGCGAGTCAGGCTGTACGACGCCGCCAAGCGCTTTCTCGGGCTAGGCGAATCCGACGGCCGCGGCAAAGTCCGGCCGCGACGACTTTTCACGAACCCGGGCTAACGACCGCCGTGGACCGTGACGTCGGGGTCCAGCATCTGAAGCGCGTGGCCCACGTCCGTAAACCCGGTCTGCCGCAGCTGCTCTCCGGAATACGTCTTCGTCAGGGAGTTGCAGCCGGGTGCCCCGGGCCGCAGCGCCGTGCCGTTCGCTTGGGCGCACCAGCCAAAAGGAATGGTCGAGGCAGTGTGGACGGCGGGATGCGACGGAGTCGTGGAGCAGGCCGCGAGGGCCGCAGCGCTCAGAATGCCGATGATGAGTGTTCGAGTCATGGCCTAAAGAGTATAGCGCTTAATTGGTGTCGCGGGCGTAGAGGCCAATGGACTATAGGCACTACACCGGTTAAAATTCCGCGCTTCCCAAAAGGCTACTTAAGACAGTCACTTAGGATTTTGGCGCAATGGCTCTTACCAGCGAGAAAAAAGGCGGCATCTTGGCGCAATACAGGCGCGATCCCGCCGATACCGGCTCCCCCGAGGTCCAGGTGGCGCTCCTTTCGGAGCGCATCAACGGGCTCGGCGAGCATTTCACGGCACACAAGCGCGATCACTCCTCCCGCCGGGGACTGGTCAAACTCGTGAATCAACGCCGCAAGCTCCTCGACTATCTCAAGGCCACGCACCCTGCAAAGTACCAGGAGCTCGTCGAGCGCCTGGGACTGCGGCGCTAACGTCCATGTGATCCCGCCCAGCACAAGGCCGCCGCATCGCGCGGCCTTTGTGTTTGGGAGCCACTTCCTTTCTTTTCCGAGGGCTCGAGCTTGAGCGTTGTCAGCAAATCATTTCAGTACGGTCCCCACACGGTCATCATCGAGACGGGCGAGATGGCCCGCCAGGCCGAAGGCGCCGTGCGGGTTTCGATGGGCGATACCGTGGTGTTGGTCACCGCGTGCGCCCGACAGACGGCCGCCGCCGGCCGCGATTTCCTGCCTCTCACCGTCAACTACGTGGAGAAGACGTATGCCGCCGGACGCATACCGGGCGGCTTCTTCAAGCGTGAGGGTCGTCCCACCGAGAAGGAGACGCTCACGTCGCGCCTCATCGACCGGCCGATCCGTCCGCTCTTTCCTGACGGCTTCTACAACGAAGTGCAGGTAGTCGCCACGGTGCTCTCGGTCGACCCGGAGATCGATCCCGACATCCCCGCACTGCTCGGCGCTTCCGCGGCGCTCACCCTTTCCGGCGTACCTTTCAATGGCCCGATCGGCGCCGCCCGCGTCGGCTGGAAGGACGGCCAATATCTCCTCAATCCCACCGCCACGCAGCTCACCGAGTCGCAGCTGCACCTCGTCGTGGCCGCCACGGAGCACGGTGTTCTCATGGTGGAGTCGGAGGCGAAGGGATTGGCGGAGGATGTGATGTTGGGCGCGGTGGTCTTCGGCCATCAGCAGATGCAGATCGCCATCGGCGCCATTCGCGAGCTGGCGGCCGAAGCCGGCAAGCCGCGCTGGAACTGGCAGGGCCCGGCGGAGAATGCGGAGCTGACCAGCGCAGTCGCGCTGCACGCCCAGGCCGCTCTTGCGCAGGCGTACACCATCACGGAGAAGCAGCAGCGCCATGCGCGCATCTCCGAGGTCAAGGCGCAGACCCTCAGCACCCTGACGGGTGGCGAAGCGCCCAAGTGGACGTCGGAGCAGATCGACGGCGCCCTCTTCAAGCTCGAGAGCAACATCGTGCGCCAGCGGATCCTGAACGGCGAGGCGCGCATCGACGGCCGCGACACCAAGACCGTCCGGCCCATCACCGTCAAGGTGGGCGTGCTGCCGCGCACCCACGGCTCCGCGCTCTTCACTCGCGGAGAGACACAGGCAATCGTCGTGACGACGCTCGGCACCACCCGCGATGCGCAGATCATCGACGGGCTGGAGGGCGAGCGACGCGAGCCTTTCATGCTGCATTACAACTTCCCGCCGTTCTCGGTGGGTGAGACCGGCATGATGGGCTCCCCCAAGCGCCGCGAGATCGGCCATGGCAATCTCGCGCGCCGCGGTGTCAAGGCGGTGATGCCCGACATGGCGACATTCCCTTATGTCATCCGCATCGTGTCGGAGATCCTGGAATCCAACGGCTCGAGCTCCATGGCGAGCGTCTGCGGCAGCTGCCTGTCGCTCATGGATGCGGGCGTACCGATCAAGGCGCCGGTGGCGGGTGTCGCGATGGGCCTCGTGCTCGAGGGCAACCGCTACAAAGTGCTCACCGACATCCTGGGCGATGAGGATCATCTGGGCGACATGGACTTCAAGGTCGCCGGGACGAAGGACGGCGTGACCGCGCTGCAGATGGACATCAAGGTCGAGGGTGTCACGCCCGAGATCATGAAGGTGGCGCTGGAGCAGGCGCGTGACGGGCGGCTGCACATCCTCGGCGAGATGAACAAGGTCATTCGCGAGCCGCGCGACCGCATGTCGGAGTGGGCTCCGTCCATCATCACCCTGAAGATCGATCCGGAGAAGATTCGCGACGTGATCGGCAAGGGTGGGGCGGTGATCCGCCAGATCACCGAGGAGACCGGCACTACCATCGACATCGAGAGCGACGGCACGGTGAAAATCGCTTCGGTGAACGGAACCGCGGGTCGCGAGGCGCAGCGGCGCATCGAGCTGATTACGGCCGACGTGGAGGTCGGACAGGTGTACGAGGGTAAGGTGGCGCGTCTGATGGACTTCGGCGCCTTCGTCACCATCCTGCCGGGCCGCGATGGCCTCGTGCACATCTCGCAGATCTCCAACGAGCGTGTCGAGCGTGTGAGCGACAAGCTCAAGGAAGGCGATGTCATCCGCGTGAAGGTGCTGGAAGTCGACCGTCAGGGCCGCATCCGCCTGTCGATGCGCGACGTCGACGCGGCGTAAATCCGCGGCCGTATCAGTCCGCCGGCACGGCCTCCGGGCTTTGCCGGTGGACGATCTCTCTTACGGCAATATCCATTCGCGCGCGAGCGGCAGCGGCCGCTCTCGCCAGGAAGCTGTCGCCCATTCGAGCAGGGTCCCCGCAGTCGCGCCCTCGAGCTGCGCGGGCGCAGAGAGTCCCAGCAGCCGCAGAATACTCAGCAGCGCAACGCCGGCTCGGCCGGGTTCGAGCGCCGGTGAGCGGCGCGACTTCGAGAGCTTGTCGCCGGCGCGCTCGAGCAGCAGCGGCAAATGCGCATAGCGAGGGGTCTGCAGGCGCAGAGCGCGCTGTAGGGCGATCTGCCAGCCGGTGCTCTCGAGGAGATCCGCCCCACGCACGACGTCGGTGATGCCCTGCAAGGCATCATCCACGACCACCGCGAGCTGGTAGGCGAACACCCCGTCCCGGCGCCGCACGATGACATCTCCCAACTTGCCCATGGCCAGCGCGATCTCCCCCTGGAAGCGGTCCTCGAAGGCGACCGTCTCGGTCTCATCGACGCGGAAGCGGATGGCCGAATCGCCGGATCTTCGGGGTCCGCCGCGGCAGGTGCCTGGGTAGCCTGAATCCTCCCCGCTCAGCTCCCGGCGCGAACAGCTGCATTCGAACGTGTGCCCCGCCACGCGCAACGACTCGAGCGCCTCGCCGTAAAGATGCGTACGGCGGCTTTGGTATTTGACCTCGCCGTCCCACAACAGGCCGAACGCCTCGAGAGTCCGCAACATCTCATCGGCGCAGCCGGCTACCACCCGCGCGGGGTCGAGGTCTTCGATGCGCACGAGCCAGCGCCCGCCACGGCTGCGTGCGTCGAGGAAGCTGCCGACCGCAGCCAACAGTGAGCCGAGGTGCAACGACCCCGTGGGAGAAGGAGCAAACCGACCGATGTAGATTGGCCCGAAGTCGCCTGGCGGCGGCGGCTCGGGGCGATCCTGCGCCGAGCCCTCCGGGCCAGCCTTCGGTTGCCGAAAATCGCTCCCGGCGATTTTCTCGGGCGAGCGCGGCCCTGTGGCCATGTCGACCTCGCGGCCCAGGGAGCGGCCCTGGGCCGCTCAGTGATTTGCTGTTGACGCCCCTTATCGGTAACGGTCGTCGCGGTCGCCGTACTGCCGCTCGCGCCGCTCGCGCCGCTCCTGGGCCTCGAGCGTCAAGGTTGCGACCGGCCGTGCCTCCAGGCGCTTGATGCCGATCTCCTCGCCGGTCTCCAGGCAGTAGCCGTAGCTGCCGTCCTCGATCCGCTTCAGCGCCTCATCGATCTTGCGAATGAGCTTGCGCTCACGATCGCGCGTGCGCAGCTCCAGGCTGAATTCCTCTTCCTGCGTGGCGCGGTCGTTGGGATCGGGGAAGTTGGCTGCCTCGTCCTTCATGTGCGTGACGGTGCGATCGACCTCGACCATCAAGTCGCGCTTCCAGCTGTTGAGGATGAGGCGGAAGTGATCGAGCTGCTCCTTGCTCATGTACTGCTCGCCGCGCTTGGCGATGTAGGGCTGGACGTTGCGCGGACCTGCGAGGAGGCTGCCGGGCTCGGCGCTTTCGACCTCGTCCGGATCGACGGTGGCGCCCGTCACGGCCTGCGGCACATGAGTGTCGTCGCGGGAACTGGAAACCGGAGCCTTCCCCGCCGGGGGAGTCGCCTGGGATGTGGAAGATGTGGAATGTGCGGCCTTGCGCATCTCTGTGGTTGCTTCCTTAGTCGGTGGGGTGATGGGCGCGTCTGCGGTCGGGGTCGATGCCCGAACCGGCGCAGCCGCCGTCTTGTGGACGTGAGCAGCCGCCACTTTGGCGCGCTCAGCGTCCCTGCCTCGCTGCTCGGCCTGCGGCCTGCGAGTGGTTGCGGCCTTCTTGGCCGCAGGTCTTACAATCGCCGCCTTCTTACCCTTCGCGGACTTTGGCGCGGGCTTCTTGGCCGGCATTCGTCGCTCCTCAAAAGCATGGGCCTTGTGAAGGACGCGCGATTATACCGGCGTGCCGGGGTCTGTACAGTGGCAGGTGGGGGGGCTAATGGGTTTCTTAGGAAAGGGCTATGGGGGGCGCCGGCACCCACCCCTCCTGCCGCCGCTCCACGATCACGCGGGTGTGGATACCGCCGCGCACCTTGAAGCGCGCCTGCAGGCGCAGGAACCGCGGCGCGAGCGTCCGGGTGAGGTGGTCGGCAATCTCGTTGGTCACCGCCTCGTGGAACGCTCCGCGATCGCGAAACGACCAGACGTAGAGCTTCAGCGATTTGAGCTCCACGCACGCGCGGTCGGGCACGTACTCGAGCTCGAGCGTCGCGAAGTCCGGCTGCCCGGTTTTCGGACAGAGGCAGGTGAACTCCGGAATCCGCATCCGGATCGTGTAATCGTGCTCGGGCCGCGGATTGGCGAACGTCTCGAGATCGTGCGTGGGCTGTGAGGGCATGGCGATTTACTCTACTATATAAGCGCTGGATCCGGGCATCCTGCCCGGCCCAGCGCGGTCGCGAGCAAAAGCGCGGTTTTTGCCCGCGACCTCCGCCACCTGCGGCGGCGGGGCACGTCCCTGTGCCGGGGGCGTGGGGGGGCGTGTTAGTTCGGGATAATCATCAGGTGCGGAAGACAGCATAGATGCGGCTGACCAAGATCAAGCTCGCCGGCTTCAAATCCTTCGTCGATCCCACGCAAGTCAGCTTTCCCAGCAATCTCACCGGTGTCGTCGGCCCGAACGGCTGCGGCAAATCCAACGTCATCGATGCGGTGCGCTGGGTGATGGGTGAGCTGTCGGCCAAGCACCTGCGCGGCGACAACATGGCGGATGTCATCTTCAACGGCTCCTCGGCCAGGAAGCCGGTGGGCACCGCCTCCGTGGAGCTCGTGTTCGACAACTCCGACGGCAAGATCGGCGGCGCCTACGCGAGCTACAACGAGATCTCGCT
>JANWJS010000002.1 GCA_025451845.1 Steroidobacteraceae bacterium | reverse complement strand
TTCGCAGCCACATTGCTTCTTCCGTGGGAGTTCTCACCAACGGTTTGGGTGACGATCGTGCTTGGCGTCACGCTCTACTCGGTCGGCTGCGCGCGTGCCGGGTCTCCCGTTCCTCTCCGACGACGCACGGCGTTCTATCTCGGGGTGTCGCTCATCTATTGCACCTTGCAGACCAAGTGGGACTGCTACGCCGGCCACATGTTCTTCGTCCATAGGCTGCAGCACTTGATCCTTCACGACGTCGGTCCAGCGATGCTGGCCGCCTCGGCATCCGCGGCCGAGCTTGGGAGGGGATTACCCCAATGGCTCAGTCAGCGTGTGCCGCAGGTGGCCATCCGGCTGCGCCCGGCGGCGCGCATGATCTTCGATCCGTGGACGGCGACCGGGATGTACATCGCGACCTGGGGGATCTGCCGTTCTGGTGGCTCGTCCTCGATCCGAGACCCTACCCGCTCGCCCGCGTCAAACAGGGCTACCGCATTCTCATGCTGACATTCGTGATGGTGCCGATGATGTTGGCGGGTGCGGTTCTCGGCCTTTCACGTCACGACTTATATCCCGTGTACGGGATTTGCGGGCGCTTCGCGTCGGTATCGGCACTGACTGATCAACAGATCGGCGGGCTCATCATCTGGATTCCGGGCACCGTGTTCCTCGTGAGCATCGCGCTCATCGTCTTGCGCCGCATCCTCCTGCAGGAACATGCGGCACAGGCCGCGCATGGAAGTGCCTCAGTCCTCTAGGGCAGAGGGCAGACTCGGTCGTTTTGTATGAAATCCCAATGCGACGGCATGGTCTCGACACAGGCCCTCACCGCCGACCGGAGCTCCTCGAGCCGTGTTTGGATCCTCTGCGAATCGAGCCCGTCAACCAACGGATCATAGCGGCGCGGGATGATGTTTTGCCCCACCATGACGGCCAGCCAGCTGGCCACGGGGAAGAGATCGCTTTCCTCACGGAGGATTCTGCCATGGCTGCGAAAGAGGTCGATCTTCTCGCGCACGCTGTCGATCAGGGGGATTTCGCGGCAGTACTGCCAGAATGGGCCGGCGCGCTCCGTCTGGCTGTAGTGCATCAGCAGAAAGTCGCGGACGCGCGCAAACTCCGATTCGAGGGTCCTGTTGTAGCGATCGATATCGGCGGCCGCAAAGTCCCGGTCCGGAAAGAATTTGAGCAACATGGCGATGCCACGCTGGATGAGGTGGATCGATGTGGCCTCGAGCGGTTCGAGGAACCCCGCAGCCATCCCTAGTGCTACTACGTTCCTGTTCCAGGCGGCCCTGCGCCGCCCGGGCCGGAAGCGCAGCGCCACCGGCTCGCTCAGGGCGCCGCCGGAAAGATTGCGCAGCAGCAACGCTCTCGCGGCGTCGTCGCCGCTGAATTCGCTGCTATAGATGTAGCCGTTACCGTCGCGATGTTGGAGGGGAATCTGCCACTGCCACCCCGCATCGCGTGCGGTCACGAGGGTGTATGGGTTGGGCGGCGCGGCGCGCTCGCTGTGGACCACCACCGCGCGATCACAGGGTAACCAGCGACTCCAGTCCTCATACCCCGTCCGGAGGGCTCCTTCGATGAGCAGGCCTTGCAGGCCGCTGCAGTCGAGGAAAAGGTCTGCGCTGACGCTCTCGCCGGTTTCCAGGCCCACCGACTCGATGAAACCGTCCCCGCCGCGGACCGACACGTGGCGTACGTGGCCTTCGGTGCGCTGCACGCCGCGTGCCTGGGCGTAGCCACGCAGATAGTGCGCGAAGCGCCCTGCATCAAAGTGCAGCGCGTAGCTGATCTTGTTGAGAGGCGTGTTGGGGGCATGCACGGGCCGCGCAAATCGTCCGCGCAGCGCGGCAATTGTCTGGATCGAGTATTCCTCCAGCCGCTCGGCCTTGCCCTCGAGGAACATTTTCAGCCAGTAGGCCTGAAACGGAATGTTGCCGATGCCGGGGCTGGCAGGGCCAAAGGGATGGAAGTAGAAATGACCGGCCCGGGTCCATTCGCGATAGCCGATGCCGAGCTTGTAGGTCGCCTTGATCTCACGGACCAGCTCGCCCTCGTCAATACCGAGCTGACGGATGAAGTCCATGATCGGTGGAATGGTGGCTTCGCCGACGCCGATCGGCTCGATCTGCGCGGACTCGATCAGACGAATCTGTACGCCCATCCCTTGCAACGATTTCGACAGCGCGGCGGCGGCCATCCAGCCGGCGGTACCCCCTCCGATGATCGCGAGACTGCGGATTCGTCTGTCGTTCACGTGCTTACCTCGAGCACCACAATAACGTAATGCGAATGGTGCCGCACGCGTTCGAGACGGTTGCATAACCATCAATACGTAGTACACTGGTTACTTGATGCGCCATCCCGCTCTCGATCTCGTAAACAGCCTTCACGTTCGTGCAGCTGATGTGACGGAGGATCGTCTCGACGACCCGCAATGGCTCGCCGCTTTCGGGCGCAGATGGTCGCTGCCTACCCTCGATTTTGAGAGCCGCGCAAGCGGCCTCCGGGAGCTTCGCGAGCTGCTACGGGCACTCATCGACGAGCTCTCCGCGACACATGACCTCAAACCGGAGAGCCTGAAGGCGCTTGCGCGATTCCTGCCCACAAAGGCAACCCGGGTCGTGCTCGAGCGCCTCGACGGCGGCCGATTCCGGGTGGCTCACTTGGCCGAGGAGAGAGAATGCGCCATCGAGCGCATTGCGACAGCCTTTGCCGAGTTGGTTGCGGCCGACGGCGGACAGCGAATCAAGTCCTGCGACAACAGGCATTGCCGGTGGACATTCTATGACGGCAGCCGCAATCGCTCGCGACGGTGGTGCGACTCGAGCGAGTGCGGCAACGTGATGAAGGCGCGCGCTTTCCGCCTGCGCCAACGAGCAGCCAGGAAGCGCGGCGCTCGTCGCGCCAGTCCGGCTTAGATTGGAGCGCCCGTCGAATGAGCAGCCTCGACAAGAGAATTGCCGTCATCGTGGATCCTTCTCTGCCACTCGGCCTGATCGCCAACACGGTAGCCACGATCGGCATCGGTATCGGCGCGGCCGAAGTGGCTTTCGGCAACACGCCGCTGACGGATGCGACCGGCCGCAATGTACTGACGAGCGCAAACCGTCCAGTCCCGATCCTGCAGGCTTCTTCCGCGACGATCGGCGCTCTCCTCCTGAGGGCGTTGCCGGCGCCGGAGGGCGGGCTACTGGTGCCGTTCCCGAGATTCGCCCGCAACATCCGCCTGTTCGCCGACTATCTGGCCGAGTTTCCGCGGCGTGATTTACGGGGCGAGGCCATCGAGGGTCTCGGAATGGCCGGACCGGCAAAGTGGGTCAAGTCACTGACCGGCGACCTGAAACTCCTGCGCTGACAGGGGGCTGGCTGAAAGCTCAGCCGGCTAACAGCCGGCAGGTGAGCGTGATCCACACCGAGGCGCAGGTGAGCAGCGCCAGCATGACGGCTGCGCTGCCATAGTCCTTGGCGCGCTTCGACAACCCATGGTGCTCGAACGAGATCCGGTCGATCGCCGCTTCGATACTGGAGTTCAGAAGCTCGACGATCAGGACCAGTACAACCGATCCGACCAGCATCAGGCGCTCGACGGCGCCGAAGGGCAGCAACAGTGCAAGGGGGATCAGGCACGCGGTCAGAGTCAGTTCCTGGCGGAACGCGCTTTCCTCGCGCACGGCGAAAACCAGCCCGCTCCAGGAGTTCTTGGCTGCCAACCAGGCACGGGTGAGTCCGCGGTTGCCCTTGTGTGGGTTGCTCTCGCTGGAGTATTCAGTCTTGGTTTCGCTCATCAAGCCCGGCTCACGTCCGCTGGTGACGGCAGCTTGGCACTTCCGACCATGACGGTAGGCCACTCGCCATGGGATCACGCCGGTACCGAATTGTCCGTGGGCAGCTCATCCACGATGCGGCCCAGGTTCAGCGGCTCCGCCATGCGGCTGCGCCAGTGGATCAGACGAAGCTTGCCATCGAAATCCTCGGCAAGCGCGCTCAGACTCTCCACCCAGTCGCCGTCATTGCAGTAAAGGATACCGTTGATCTCGCGCATCTCGGCCTTGTGGATGTGCCCGCAAACGACACCATCGCAGCCGCGCCGGCGCGCTTCTTCGGTCATCACGTGCTCGAAGTCCGAGATGAAGTTGACCGCGTTCTTCACCTTGTGCTTCAAGTACTGGGACATGGACCAGTACGGCAGCCCCAGGCGCTGACGGATCGCATTGAGCCACCGATTGGACTGCAAGAGAATCGTGTACATCCTATCGCCGAGATGCGCGAGCCAGCGCGCATGCAGCATCACGCTGTCGAACAAATCGCCGTGCACTACCAGGAGCCGTTTGCCATCCGCGGTCATATGGATCGCCTCTTCGACGATGGCGATGCCGCCCAGATGCAGCCCGATGAATTGGCGCACCAGCTCGTCATGGTTGCCGGGAACGTAGACGACCTTCGTGCCCTTGCGCGCATTGCGCAGAATTTTCTGCACGACGTCGTTGTGCGCCTGCGGCCAGTACCAGCTTTTCTTCAACTGCCAGCCGTCCAGGATGTCGCCGACCAGATAGAGCGTGTCGGCCTCGTGCGTACGCAGGAAATCGAGGAGAAAGTAGGCCTGGCACCCGGGAGTGCCCAAATGGATGTCGGAGATCCAGATCGCTCGGAACTGGTAGTGGTCGTCTGCGGCCGACACCGTGGGGTGGCTCGCTCATTGAAACAGAGCGGAGTAGACCATGCTTGCATGACGGGTTGATGACAATTCCGGGTTTTTCAAAGCCTTGCCGCATTCTGGGACCCTTCGCTGGCGCAGCCGCGCGGCGGGACCACCCGCCGTACTGGAGGTTGCGACAAAGCCGGCCAGCGGCCGCCTGATGACCTCAAAACGCTTGCCGCCCCGGCTGTCGCGGCGGCATAGTAAGGACCTCCCTTACGAGCGGGCCTACAAAGCAACATGCCGGACGTGCGCGAAGCTCTGTCGGAGATCCGGTCGATCCGCGGGCACATGGCCCGCTCCATCGAATTTCGCGGGTATGGCCCCATCACGCTCGCAAGCACGGGCTTGCTGGCCATCGGCATCGCCGCGATGCAGAAGCTGTGGGCCATCGACCTCGAGCACCAGCCCGCGCGCTTCCTGGCAATGTGGATCGGCGCTGCCGCCGTCTCGCTCACATTCATCGGCATCGAGACCGTCGCTCGCACTCGCCGCATTCACTCGGTTCTGGCGACGCAGATGATGCACTCCGCCGTGGAGCAGTTCATGCCGTCGATCGTGGCAGGCATCCTGCTGACCGCCGTCCTGGCACACGCCGCACCCCAGAGCCTCTGGATGCTGCCCGGGCTGTGGCAGATACTTTTCAGCCTAGGCGTATTCGCCTCGTGCCGCTTTTTGCCGCACGGGACGTTCTGGGTCGGCCTGTGGTACCTGGCGACGGGCATGGCGTGCCTCGCAGTCGGGCCCAACTTCCCCGCATCCGCGTGGGAGATGGGCATATCGTTCGGGGTCGGCCACCTGCTGGTCGCCGGGGTGCTGCAATTCGGATATCGACGGAGCAATGAAGAGAGCCAAGCCCAAGGGTGAGCGCGCCCATCCCTTCGCGTACGCAGGCCTCGATCGGGTCATGCACGAGCGTGCGCGCCTGGGTGTGCTGACCTCATTGCTCGCCCACCCCAAGGGCCTGTCGTTCGCCATGCTCCGGAAGCTATGCGGGCTGACGGACGGCAATCTCAGCCGTCACCTGGACGTCCTCGAGACGGCCAAGCTCATCGAGATCATGAAGACGGCAGCGGATGCGCGCCCGCAGTCGCTTTGCCGCATCACACCCACCGGGCGCAAGCGATTTCTCGGCTATCTCTCGGTCCTTGAGCAGGTGCTGCTCGATGCGGCGGCGCCGGCCGAGACCGACGACGGCCGCGCGCCCGGCCTCCCCCACCTGCAAGGTCGCTGACTCCCCGGGCCCTGCCCGGCTGCCGACCGGCGAAGCCCAGGCGCCAGGTCTTGCGTCCCGGATACTTTGCATCGTAAAGTGATACTTTGCACTGCAAAGTCGGCATTGCCTCGGCTTCGGCCGTGGGAGCGAATCGTGCGCATGGGTCCACTTTGCGTCTTGTCCGCCGCCGCGGCACGCCGCGAATCGCTCGTCGCGTTGCTGCTGACGTCTGCTCTCGCTGCGCACCCGCCGCTCGCGCTCGCGGGCGGCGGGCCCATCGGCATCGATCACCGGGTGACTTACGATGACTCCGGTATCTGGGCGCGCAGCAACCAGAACGCGCTCATCGACAGCATGATGGCGGTCGTAGGAGTTGGGGCTGTCTTGGAAGGGGGCGAAGATCGCCTCGGGAAGACCTTCTGGCAGTCGGTCGACGCCGGCGTCTTCAGCGGGGTGGCCGCAATCGGTCTCAAATACGTTTTATCCCGCGAGCGTCCCTCGCAAACTTCCGACCCCAACCGATGGTTCACGGGTCACGGGCAGAGCTTCCCCAGCGGCGAGGTCACCACGACGAGTGCGCTCGTCACACCGTTCGTGCTCGAGTACGGCAGGGATCATCCGGCGATCTACGCGCTCGAGTTACTACCGATCTACGACAGCATCGCGCGGGTGAAGACGTGGGGACACTGGCAGACGGATGTTATCGCCGGCTTTGCCCTCGGCACGGCCGCCGGCTACCTCCTGCACCGGCCCGGCACGCCGATCATCCTGAGCGTCCTGCCGCACGGCTTCGAGATCGGATTCAGGAAGGAATTCTGATGACACATGCGGCGGCTCCTGATTTCTGGACCTTCGAGGACCCTCTCGCCTGCTATCGCATCCTCAAGGCAGATGCGCTGGAGGTGTACAGCCAGGACGTCTTCGTCCGACACTTCGACACATGGCAGTTAGGCATCGGCGGCGTGGTGATCTCCAAGAAGCCTCTGGAGCTGAATTTCGCCCGGAATGCCGCAGAATCGGACTGCCCGATCTGGTCCGGGATACGCAAGGTGATCGAAGCTCTGGTCATTCGTGAGCTCGCGACCGCTCGACACCTGACGGACGCACAGAGAAAATTCCTGGGAATTCGCTTTCGCACCCTTGCGGCTTGCGTCCCCGACCCGAGTGTCTGGAGAGGAGTGCGGCTCCTGACAGATCCCTCCGGAAACCATCTACCGCTCTCGACCCTGGCGCACTACAGGAAGTTTGTTCATATCCCCGAGCCCGGGACGGACGCTTGCGCCGCGCATGGCAGGCATGGAACGTTCGTTGTCACGGATGCCTTGCTGGACCGGTTCGGCATGGGCTCGCTCCGTGACTGGCTGGCGCTTCTGTCGGGGGCAGGCCTGCTGGCAGAGGGCTACTCGGTCGTCGAGGGCGAATCCGCCGAGCACGCGAGCGTCAGCCAGGATTCTGTGTGTGCACGGTTGCAGCAGTTCACCGGACCGCTTTCTTGACAGCGGGCGTATAGTCGATGGGATGCAGAGTCCTTCCCCCATCGATCTGGCAGCCCCGGTAACGACCATTGATCACATCGTCGGGCCCGATCATGCCCGCGTGACCGTCGTCGAGTACGGTGACTTCGAGTGTCCGAATTGCAAACAAGCCGCGCCCGCAGTCAAGCTGCTGCTCGAGCGCTTCGCGGAACGGGTCCGGTTCGTTTATCGGCATTTTCCGCAGGAGACGCTGCACCCGCATGCGCTACGCGCCGCCGAGGCGGCAGAGTGCGCTGCCGGGCAGGGTCGGTTCTGGCCGATGCATGACCTACTGTTCGCCAATCAGGATCACCTGCAGGCGAAACACCTGCGCCGATACGCCGAGCAGTTGGACCTCGATATGGCCCGCTATGACGCCGAAATGGACGATGAGGTATATCTGCAGCGCATTCGGGAACACATTGACGGCGGCTACAGCAGCCACTTGAAAAGCACTCCAGGGTTCTTCGTCAACGGGCTCATCGTCGACGTGTCCTTCGGATTGCGCGCCCTGTTCGACGCAACGGCGGCAGCCCTGCGCTAGCCTTTGGCGCATTGCGATTACCGGGCAAGCGGGAACACTTCTTGCGTCATCCCAAGGGGCGAGCGAAAGCGCGGCGCTTCGCGCCAGAGTGGGCGCGCCGCGGATTCGCAGGGAGGGCGAGATGGCACTCGAGACGAGACTCGACGGAACCAGGCGATGGCCCGCCAGCGGTCGGGGCGGGTGCGAGGTGCGCCCGACTAGGCGCTCCCAGTGCTGATTCTCTGCGTCGACGACGAGCCGGACTCCCTGACGATCCTCCGCTTGTTCCTGTCCGCGCACGGTTTTGAGATCACCGTGGCCTCGAGCGCGGCGGAAGCCCTGTGCCTCGTCGAGAGCCGTCGCCCGGATCTCATCATCACGGACTACGCGATGCCTGCCATGAGCGGTCTCGACCTCTGCCGCGCGCTGCGGGGGCAGGTTGCAAGCCGTGATATTCCGATCATTTTACATAGCGGCGTAGAGCTCCGTGGGGAGCACCCGGACCTCTTCGACCGCGTCCTCTTGAAGCCCGCCGAGCTCGATCTCCTCGCGAGGGAGATCCGCAGTCTGCTGCCGGCCGCTGGCGCGCAGAAATCCGCTTAGTCCGGCCGCCTTAGCGACAGGGTTACGCGATCGAGGCCGCGCACCGCGCGTTTGTTTATGGCCGCCGATGTATTGCGGCTTCCCCCGTTCGATTTCATGCCTCTCTGATCGATTCCGTGTGGCCGATTTCGCCCACGGCTACGCTGGCTACGCGCCCGGAGGCGGCACCGGCTTCTTTTGCAGGAAGGTCCCAACAGGCAGGGCGGCCACGTGGAAGTAGTTGCTCTGCGCCAAGGCCTCGTAGAGCGGCGGCGTGAAGAACGCCGAGATGCGGGAGGCAACGAGCGCGGTCGCCATCATCGGAATGACCATTCCGGTCCCGTTGGTCATCTCCATCACGATGACGAAGGATGTGATCGGCGATTGCGTGACGGCCGCGAGATATCCTGTCATGCACAGCGCGATCACCGCAGCCATCGGTGCCCAGGAGAACGCCGCGTGCACCCACTGTGCCAGTCCGGCCCCGATCGAGAGAGTCGGCGAGAAAAGCCCGCCGGGAATTCCGGCCATGTAGGTCACCACCATGGCGCCCCACTTGGTGATTCCATACCCTGCGGAAAGCGGCGCCGCGCCCGTCAGGAGGTGGCGCGCCTGGTCATAGCCACTGCCCCATGTTTCGCCGTGCGTACCGACACCAAGCGCGGCCACGAGGATCCCGATGATCGCCGCATAGAGCAACGGCCGGCGCGCCCGCAGCGCAATGAGCCAGTTCGGCATCCAGCTCCGCCAGCGCAGCACCGCCAGGTTGAACGCTGCCCCGAAAAGGCCACAGAGCGCTGCGGAAAGGATGACTGGCAGGACGAACGCGCCGCCGAGGTTCTCCGGCACATCGATCTGGCCGAAGTATAGATAGTTGCCCGCGAGCGCGAGCGAAGTCAGGCCGGAGAACACGACCGCGGTAATCATGATGCCGTTTGTTCGGCTCTCGAAGTCGCGCGCCAGCTCCTCGATGGCAAAGATGATGCCGGCCAGTGGCGTGTTGAACGCGGCCGACAACCCGGCCGCCGCGCCGGCCAGCAGGAGCCGCCGTTCGAGCTGCGCATTGCGATGCGGATAGAAGCCGCGGATCTCCGCCATGATGGCAGCGCCGATGTGCACCGTCGGCCCCTCACGGCCGATGGTGAGCCCCCCCAGCAGGCCAATGAGGGAAACGACTACCTTCCCTACTATCACACGCACTCCGAAGAGGCGACGCATTAGCGTGTCCTCCTCCTCCGTGCGAGGCGCATGGAGCGCCGCAATCACCTGCGGAATGCCGCTGCCCTCGCTGCCTGTGAACCAGCGTCGAGTGAGAAACAGCGCGAGGACGGTAAGCGCCGGCGTGATCACGAAGGCGAGCCAGGAGCGGCCGGCGATCAGGCGAAGAAAGGTATTGGAAGCGTACGTGCTCAGGTCCGCATACAAGACCGAGACCAGCCCCACGAGAAGGGCGGCGCCCCAGGGCAGGCCCACCTGCAGAAAGAGCCGCCTGGATTGAGCGCCGAGGAGCCGACGTTTCGCCCGCTCGCGAAGTCTCTCCCGTGTGCTGCCGTCCGGAGTTTCCGCTGAGCCTTTCGCCCGGTCTTGCTCTGAGCCTTTCTGCGCGGGGGGCATCAGCTCGCAGCGCTTGCGATGAAGTCCCTGTGCGGCGGGATGGTCTTGGTTCTGCTGTCATTCATGCGCTTGCCTCGATCACCACAATAACGTAATACTTATGGGGCTGCACGCGCTCGAGGGCCGTGCGGAGTTCCCACTTTGCGATATCGTCGATGCGCCGCAGCGCAGCACGCTCCGCAAGCGCCGGCTTGCATGCGTGTAGGGGATCCGCACGCATGCCTTCAACGCTCCATCGGGCCGGAAGTTTGTTCATGTTTGCCGACCGGCGCAGTCCCGCCGCATTCTGGCTCGGCGCTCTGCTCGCGGTGATCGGCGTGCTGCTGCACATACCGATGTTCGTGATGGCCCGGTCGATGCACTACCATATGGCCGGTATGCCGATGGGAACGGGCATGCTGTTCGGAATGGGGCTCATCGTCGGCGGCATCGCCGCAACGCTATATGGGCTGCGGCCCAAAGAGGCCAGCACCGACGCAGCCAACTTCCACGAGCGAATCGTCGCCCCGGAGGACGCGCCTTTGACCGTTTGGCATTGGACGGCCGGCGCCGCGCTCGTCATGGCGCTCGTGGTCGACACGATGAAGATCAGCAGCCTGGGATTCGTGATCCCGGGGATGCGGGTTGAGTACGGGATCACCGCCGCAGGCGTTGCGCTCCTGCCCCTCTCAGCGCTGACGGGAGCCACTGTCGGCTCGTATGTTTGGGGAGCGCTGGCGGACCACTATGGCCGCCGCGCCACCATCCTGCTCTCGGGCGTGATGTTCATCGGCACCTCCATATGCGGCGCCATGCCATCCTTCCATTGGAATCTCGTCATGTGCTTCCTCATGGGCGGCTCGGCGGGCGGTATGCTGCCCGTGGCCTACGCACTCCTCGCGGAGATCATGCCGACACGCCATCGGGGCTGGAGTCTGGTCGTCATCGGCGGCGCGGGCACCTTGGGCGGCTATCTGATCGCATCCGGGATGTCAGCGCTGCTGCAGCCGGTATTCGGCTGGCGCATCATGTGGTTCCTGAACCTGCCCTCGGGATTGCTCCTGATCGCGCTCAGCCCCCTCATCCCGGAGTCGGCGCGCTTCCTGCTCCACATTGGAAGGCCGCAGGAGGCGCGCGCCACGCTTGCGCGCTTCGGCTCGGTCGTCGTGAGTGAAACCGACGACTGGGACGATGAAGCCAAGCTGGATCATTCCCATCTGCCGCCAACCGACACGCGATATCTCGGTACCACGGTCGCGCTGAGTCTGGTAGCGCTCGCCTGGGGACTGCTCAGCTACGGGGTGCTCCTCTGGCTGCCGGGCCAGCTCATCGCCGAAGGTCATGACATGGGCGTGGCGGCGGCGATCATCGCCCGCTCGACCTTCATTTCCGTGCCGGTTATCGCCGTAGCGGCGCTGCTGTACTCGCGCTGGAGCACCAAGGGCGCGCTGCTGGTCATGATCGGCATCTCTGCGGCCGGGCTCCTCGCCCTGGTCCTGCGCGAAAGCGGCGTGCACGCGGCGGCCGATCCGGTCATCGCACTCACACTGCTCATCGTCGGCTCGACCGGCGTCATCTCCATCATCCTTCCCTACACCGCCGAGAGTTATCCCATTCGCATCCGTGGCCGCGCTACCGGCTGGGTAGCAGGTGTCAGCAAGAGCGGCGGCCTGGTGTGTCAGGGCTTGGGCAGCCTCGCCCTCGTGCCCGCGATCGGCACGGCTGCGCTGGAGACGGCCGTGCCGGTAGCGCTGGGTCTGGCGCTGCTCTCGCTGTACGGGCATGAGACCCGCGGCCGCGATCTGCGCGAGCTGGAAGGCTCCCGGGCGATGTCGTGATGACCTCGGCGTTTCTCATCCTCACGTACCGCTGGCGGTGAGGAATTTGCTCCAGACTGCCCGATTCAGAGTAAAGTGCTACTGGCCGTAGTGGAGGTCTCGGACAGGCTGCACTCACGGACCAGCGCTCTGACTGCTCCGGATCGCATCTTCTCCACCAGCGCTGACAGAGGAAACCTCGTGCCCAAACCGAACTACCGCCAGGCCAAGAAGCAGAAGGAACTGAGCAGGAAGGCGCGCCAGCTCGAAAAGCAGCAGCGCCGGACAACTCGCCCGAACGGCTTGGGAGAGGCCGCGGCGCCCTTGCAGGATCCGCCCGCTCGCGCGACCGATCCGACGGTGAGCGGCGGGACATGAGACTCGGCCATGCCCGCGGCGCCCCCACGCGCCAGGACCGATCCTCCCAGCTGCGTCGCGACCAAGAGGCTGCGCCCAAGCTGCGTGCGATGTTCCCGGCTGTCGAGCAGCTGCGCTTCGAGCTCACTTTCAAGGGTGGCACGGTGAGCACGCCTGTGCCCCAGTCGCACGTCCTGCACCCTCCGGCCCGCGCGTACTTTTCCTTCCCCTGTCCGTACGCCGACTGCGACGGGCGGTTCGAGCTGGCTGCGGCAGTACACGCGGCAGTGGAGGACCCGTCACACCGGATTGAAGGCGTGCTCGAATGTGCTGGATCGCGTGCGAGCGACTTCGCGTCGAAACCACCCTGTCAGTTGCGCCTCCACTTCACGCTCACTGCGGTTTGCCTGCCGGCGCACTGACCGGCGCTACTTGCGACGGCCTGCGGTGTGCTCCGGACGCGCTGCTTGCGGCCGCGTGAAATCGACGACGAAATGGTCTCCGTCAAACGCCACGACCTTGCCTATCAGATCGGGCCGGACATGGTGGCCGCTGCTGCTGCCCGTCTTCCCGCGCTCCGGGAAAGTGACGACCATCCGAACCGGAAGGCCGCCATCATGTGCTTGCGTCAAGTGCTCACTCAGTGACGTGGCGACGTTGGACTCGGCTTGCGCGGCGGAAATCCTGCTCTCGTAACGCAAAACTCCACGGGCCGGGTGGCCGAAATGCGCGGGCAAACAGTTGAGCACCAGCGCGCCGTCCGCCGCCATGGCGGAAAGGCTGCCGAGTCGACTGGCTGGTTTCGCGCCGAACCGGCTGAAAGCATCGATCAGAGTAAGATTCATAAGCTTTTGGGGTCCTCCGTTCAGGCGCGTTAGGAGAACGTCCGGCTCCCGCACTCGCACAGCCAGATCTCGAAGCATGCGCGATGCAGTTTGACCGCCTGCGGCGCAACGCCCGGCGCGAAGTCAACCTCGTACGAGGCCTGCGCGGAAGTGATCCGCTCGCCGCAACCGTCACACAAACAACCGCCAGCGTACTCCCCCTGACAACGCCAGGGCTCACGATGCGGCAGGAGGCGCTGTCGCAGGCGCTCGCGAATGACGAGCGTTGCCGCAGTACTGTTCATGTTGGCCCGCTTCGCCGGACTCGGCATCACGCGCTCAACGCGCCGGACCAGCATGCGCGCCCCATAACGCCAGCGCAAGTGACGGGGGCCGGGTCCGCCGGCCCGGAGCAAAAAAAGCTCGGGCAGGCTGCCACCAAATCCTGTAGCCTAGGAAGTGGCTCGCACCTTTTCGGCTTGTCTGCCTTGGCGCCTAGCGCACGCCTCCGGGCGTGCCTTCCGGCCAATGTTTGCCACCCTCGCAAAGCTCCGCGAACCAGGAGGCAGGATGTACCTGCCGCCCCATACCGCTCTCTTTCACGAGTATTCTGCAGTGACCAAATTATACGTTGGAAATCTCCCCTTCACGGCCACCGAAGAGGCTGTGCGCGCCCTGTTTTCCAAGCATGGGACGGTCGAGAAGGTCTCTTTGATCACCGACCGCGAGACCGGTCGCCCGCGCGGCTTCGGTTTCGTGGAGATGTCGAATGCCGATGCTTCTCGGGCGATGCAGGCGCTGAACGGCGTCGACTTCGACGGCCGTGCTCTCAAGGTGAACGAGGCGCAGGACCGCGAACGGTCCGGTGGCGGCGGCGGCGGCGGCAACCGCCACGGTGGCTCGCGCCGTTACTGACGCTCCAATAATCGGCACCGCTCCCGGCCGCCACGGCCGGGAGCGGCAAGCTGACTTCGCTGCGGTGAGGCCCAG
Organism: Steroidobacteraceae bacterium; assembly: GCA_025451845.1. Classification (GTDB taxonomy): domain Bacteria; phylum Pseudomonadota; class Gammaproteobacteria; order Steroidobacterales; family Steroidobacteraceae; genus 13-2-20CM-66-19. Next base: position 15,885 of record JANWJS010000002.1, on the reverse strand, counting down.
CTCTGGCTTGACGCGCAGCAGGGGTTCTGCTCCAGTAGCTCGCTGAGCAAGGTCATGGAAATGGAGCTGGGCCTGCTAATCGAGCTCGACGAGTGATCACGCTCACCTTTCGACCGTTGAGCGGCGAGTCGGTGATCCTCGTCCGCGGGACGTATTTCAGGATTTGCGCCGATGGAACGCTGCGCGGGCCCGACAACGCCGTCACGGCCAGCTACATCGACGGACTCTGGCAGCTCGGGCGAAGGCAGCATCGGATGCTGGAGTGTCGCGAGGCCATATATTTACGCGTGACAACCTCCGACGGACAGCGCGAATCCATCGGGCCCTACGAGGGTGTCAAGGTGAGCGGGGGCGCGATCTTCTCGAACGACACCTATCTGGGCGCGCACACGCGCGGGGAGTCGTATCTGCCGGAAGCGGTCATCTGGAGGGAGATCGCGCTTCTGTCCGGTCCCATACCCGCAGCGGATCAATGCGAATGATTGCGTAGACAATGCGCGCCGCTGTTATCTCAACGAACCGTGCGGAGTTCCAGCTGGAACCACGACGACGTCGCCGGGGCCAACTCGGTGCCGCGTTCCTCCGGCAATGGACTGACCCGCCGATCTCGAGCCGATCTCGCCCAGAAGCTCTCGGGGAGAATCGTTGAGGATCAGCAGTCAAAGCCCGTGAAGCGAGAGGTCCGATCGCTGCCGCGAAGCCATCGCACCGGAGCTCACGCAGGCGGAGCCGAGGTCTTCAGGCGTTCGCGGCCGCCTTCATCTCAGTGACTGCGGCGATCACGTCGTCCGCCACGCTCTTGGGCACCGGCTCGTAGTGCGAGAACTCCATGGTGTACGAGGCGCGGCCGCTGGTCATCGAGCGTAGCTGGCCGATGTATCCGAACATTTCCGACAGCGGCACGGTGGCCACGACTGCGACGTTGGTGCCACGCTCGAGCTGATCCTGAATCGTGCCGCGCCGGCGGTTCAGATCGCCGATGACATCACCCAGATAATCGGCCGGCGTCACAGTCTCGACCTTCATCACTGGCTCGAGCAGGATGGGGGCCGCCTTGCGCATGGCTTCGCGGAAGCATGCCTTTGCCGCGATTTCGAACGTCAGCGCGTTCGAGTCGACGTCATGGTAGCTCCCGTCCGTCAAGGTGGCGCGAAAGTCCACGGTCGGGAAGTGCGCCAGCACGCCATCTTCCTTCTGCAGCTTGAGCCCCTTCTCTACCGACGGCACGTACTCGCGCGGCACGGAACCGCCCGAGGTCGCATCGACGAACTCGAAACCCTTGCTGCGCTCGAGCGGCTCGAACGTGATCCACACCTCGGCGAACTGGCCGGAGCCGCCAGTCTGCTTCTTGTGCACGTACTTCTCGTCGATCCTGCGCGTAATGGTCTCGCGATAGGCGACCTGCGGCTCGCCCATGATGCCCTCGACGTTGAATTCCGTGCGCATGCGATCGAGCGTCACTTCGAGGTGCAGCTCGCCCATGCCGCGCAGAATGGTCTGACCTGTTTCGCGATCCGTCTCCAAGTGGAGCGAGGGGTCGGCGCGAACCATCTTCGCGAGCGCGGCTCCGAATTTCTCCTGATCGCCCTTGACCTTGGGTTTCACGGACACGCTGATCACCGGGTCCGGGAAGCGCATGCGCTCGAGGATCACCGGATTGGCGGAATCGCAGAGTGTGTCGCCGGTTTCCGTTTCCTGCATGGAGACGAGCGCGATGATGTCGCCGGCCCGCGCCTCTTCGATCGCATTCGCTTCCTTGGCGAACATCTCGACCATGCGGCCGATCTTTTCGCGCTTGCCACGCGTGGTGTTCTGGATGGAGGCGCCCTTGGTGAGCACGCCTGAATACACGCGCACGAACGTCAGAGCGCCGTACGCATCGTTGATTACCTTGAATGCCAGGCCGCTGAACGGCTCGTCATCCGAGCACTTCCGTTCGCCGACGATGTTGCCATCTTCGTCCAACGTCTTGATGGCCGCGACGTCGGTGGGCGCCGGCATGTAGTCGATAACGGCATCCAGTACCTGCTGCACGCCCTTGTTCTTGTAGGAAGACCCGCACAGCACGGGGTTGAACGCGCCCGTCACAGTGCCTTTACGCAGACACGTGCGCAGCACGTCCGCCGAAGGCGCGTGACCCTCCTCCAGGTACTTGTGCATGGCGTCGTCGTCCATCTCGAGACACGTGTCGACGAGCTCCGTACGGTACTTCTCCACATCATCGAGGATCTTGCGATCCGTAGGCACGTGGATCTCGAGCTTGTCCGCAAGGTCCGGCGTCACGTCGAGCGTTTGCCACTCGGCATCCTTGTCGTCCGACGCCCACACCAGTGCCTTCATCTCGACGAGATCGATCATGCCCTTGAAGTTGTCTTCAGAGCCGATCGGGATCTGCACCGGCAGCGGGCGCGCGCCGAGGCGCTTCCTGATCATGTCCACACAGCGCGTGAAGCTGGCGCCGCTGCGATCCATTTTGTTGACGTAGCAAACGCGCGGCACGCCATAGTTGTCCGCAAGACGCCAATTGGTCTCAGACTGTGGCTCTACACCAGCAACGCCGTCGAACACCACCACGGCGCCGTCCAGCACGCGCAGCGAGCGATTCACCTCGATGGTGAAGTCGACGTGCCCGGGAGTGTCGATCAGGTTGATCTTTTTCCCACGCCAGAAACAGGAGACCGCTGCGCTCTGAATCGTAATCCCACGCTTCTGTTCCTGCTCGAGGTAGTCCGTCGTCGTCGACGTCTTCAGATCCTTGGTATCGTGGATGTCGATGATCGTGTGCTTGCGCCCGGTGTAATACAGGATGCGCTCCGTCGTCGTCGTTTTGCCGGCATCGACATGGGCGATGATGCCGATGTTACGGATATCAGAAAGAGCGGTTGTGCGGGCCATGACAAGTTTCCGTTTCGAATCTTCGGTTTACACTTCGGGCAGCCGGGCGGGCGTGCCGGCCCGGCTCATGTATCCAAAATGATCTGCGCTGAAGAGAGCAGCGCCCTCCTCGATCCCGTGCCTGGTGCTGGTAAATCCGGGACTCGAGGGCAGAAGGGGCCGGCATCCTATAGAGATCGCATCAGAAATTCAATCGTGTTCTGCCCGCTTTGTGAAGTGTGGACGCCGAAGATATGGCAGGCGAATTGCAGCCCGGGAGCGCCTAGGGGCCCGGGTCACGCCTTCCATAATATGCAATGAAACCAATAGCTTACTGGATTGAACCCGCCCGTGGGAATCAAAGCGCCGGGGTCGCGGCAAATCCGAATGCCCGCGCCAATCTGGGGCCCATCGGCTTCATGAACAAGGTGAGCTTGGCGATTCCACCGGCGCTCAGGGTCAGTAAGTGGATGGAATGAGGCGCCCACGTGCCGTCCGTCCCGTTCTGTGTGTAGAGCACAAACGCGGGCTGGCCGTTGGCAGCCGTCCGTAGCAGCCGGAAGCGGCCGTACTGTCCCCACACCGCCGCTAGAAACCGCCGGATCGCAATACGTCCCTGGTACCACTGCTTATACGGCGGCATGGCATACGAGGCATCCTCCTTCAGGAGCGCCACGAAACCATCAAGGTCCTTCGCCTCCCAAGCCTGAACATAACGGTCGAGCAAGGCGCTCTGATCGACCGCAAAGTCGTGGTGGCGGTCGGGACCGCCCTCGGGATAATGCCGTGTCAGCGTGGCGCGCGCCCGCTGCAGCGCGCTGTTGATCGACGCGACGGAGCCGCCGATGAGTGTCGCGGTTTCGCCGGGAGACCACCCCAGGACGTCAATCAGCAGGAGTATGGCGCGTTGGCGTGGTGGCAGGTATTGGATCGCGGCGATGAAGGCCAAGCGGACGGATTCATGTCGCTCATAACGTATTTCGGGGCCCGCCGCCTCTTCAGAGACGTCATCCAGCTCGGAGTCGGGATAGGGCTCCAACCACATCTCATCGAGGCTCGGTTGGCCGCTGGGCAACGCTGCGGCGGGGGGCGACTGCGCCTCGGGTAGCATCCTGCGAACGTGCTTGCGTTGCCTGAGCGCGTCGAGGCATACGCGAGTGGCGATCTGGTAGAGCCATGCCTTGAGCGAGCCACGGCCCTGAAAGCTGTTGAACGCGCGCCATGCCTTCAAGAAAGTCTCTTGCGTGAGGTCTTCCGCCTCGTGCAGAGAGCCCATCATGCGGTAGCAATAGGCCTTGATCTGACGACGGAAAGGCTCGGCCGCATCCGCAAAGCCCCGTCCTCCCGACGGCGGAAATTTGGCACCGCCATCCGGCGAAGCAGTCCGGTCAGACTGACTACTGGTCATGTTACGGCACCGTCGCAATCCCTTCGCGGGAAACCGTGAATATATTACCCGGGCGCACCGTCGGAGACGAGATCAGCTCGATGATGGCAGTGGCGACATCATCCGGGGTTTGCGGGAATTTCATGCTGCTGACGAAATCGGCGACGGGAATCCCCAGATATTTGGCGTAACCTTCCACGGCGAACCTGCCGAGGTTGGTGTCTGGCATGATCATTGACGGCACCAAGGCAACGAACCGAATGCCGAGTTGCAGCCGAACGGATTCCTTCTGGCTGTAGTTGGCGATGAACATTTGCGTCCGCTTGGCGCCGGCATAGCCACCGGAGATGGGTGAGCCGCCCAGCCCGGCTCCGCTCGAGATGAGAATCACGGTCGATCCTCGCCGCAACGGCACCTCCAGAGCGGCCTTGCAGAAGTTGAACGACATCTTGACGTCGGTTTCCCAATTCGCGGAAAACTGCGACCAGGTCATCTCGTTTATAGGGGCCGCGGGCGGGCGGGCGCCGCCGCAGACTACGAGCACGTCGGGTCTCATTGCATCGAACACGGCCGCCGGAGCGTCCTCAGTCGAGGCATCGAGGGCCAGGACGTCCAGGCCGGCCACCTCGCTCCTGAGCCGATCAAGTGCGGTTCGCCCCCTGGCGACGGCCAGTGCCCGGGCTTCTTCGGCGACGACCCGCCGGACGATCGTGGCGCCGACGCCGCCGGTGGCGCCCAGGATGACGACATTCTTTCCAGCCAATTTGCTCATGGGATTCCTCTGAATCGGTGGTTTCGAGCCTCTGCTGGTTGAGACGGGCGTCCAGCCCAATATTCATCGCTCCCGGAAAATATTTTTCGAGATGCAACCCCTCGGAGCGGGACCGATGAATCTGTTCCCCGCCGCCCGTCTCAGCCAATGACGCAGTACCGCGGCACCGCCGCAGCTGCAGTGCCACATCAACCCATCCGAGGAGAATGCAGATGTTGCTCGAGAACAAAGTCGCTGTAATTTACGGCGCCGGAGGTGCCATCGGAAGCGCGGTCGCGCGCACTTTCGCCCACGAAGGCGCCAAGGTCTACCTGACTGGCCGCCATCTCGACTCCGTCAGAGCCGTCGCGAACGACATTGTGAAGCACGGCGGCCAAGCCGAAGCGGCCGTGGTCGATGCGCTTGATGAACAGGCCGTTGAGACGCATATCGCTTCCGTCGTCGACGAGGCTGGCCGCATCGACGTCTCGCTCAATGCAATCACTGCCGTACCGCAGCCCGGCATCCAGGGCGTTCCGCTCGCCGAGCTGCCCGTCGAGAATTTCATGGCGCCGATCGCCGGCTACATGCGCTCGCACTTCCTGACGGCGCGGGCGGCGGCCCGACGAATGGTGAAGAAAGGTTCAGGTGTACTGTTGATGCATACGCCGGAGCCCGCGCGCCTGGGAGCCCCGCTGACCGGCGGTATGGCGCCCGCCTGGGCGGCGATGGAAGCACTCAACCGCAGTCTGTCGGCAGAATTTGCGCAGCACGGCATTCGGGCGCTCTGTTTGCGCTCGTCCGGCCTGCCTGAAACGCAGACGATCGATATCGTGTTCGGCCTTCATGCAAAGGCAATGGGCATTACGCGACAGCAATTCCAAGGCTTCATCGACAGTCTGTCACACCGCAAGCGCCCCTCGACAGTGGCCGAAGTCGCGGCAGTCGCTGCGTTTCTTGCCTCCGACAAGGCAAGCGGCATGACGGGTACCGTCGCGAATCTGACGGGCGGACTGATCGTCGATTGACCAATGAGGAGCACGGCAATGACCATACTAGGTGAGAAACTCTACGAGTCCGACGTCGACATTACCGGCGTGACTGACTACGGCCTGACCCTGGACGATGTGCTTGCCGGCCGGCAAGCGGTACCCCCACAGGGAGCCCGATACGACCTCGCGTTTGCGGGACTCGTAAAGGGCCGGCTCTCGGGATCGATGCGCGGAGTCGACTACCTGAACGTCCGCGCCGACCGCCGAATGGACCTCGGGCTTCATGGAACCCTGGAGACCGAGGACGGGCACCGGATCGCTTTCTCCGCCAGCGGTGTCGCAACACCACGTGAAAATGAGCCGGTCGTCGACCTGGCCGTAAACATACGTCTCAGCACTGCCGCAGTCGCTTATGCCTGGGTCAACACGCGTCAGGTCTGGGGCGTGGGCCATGCAAACCTGGCTACGGGAAAGGTTCACGCCGAAGCCTTTGCAATGAGCGGCCGGCCGGACGCCTCCCTCGATACGCGGGATCCGTCCCATGTGGCGCGTGCGGCGGCCCGGGCTAAAACCCCGGGTCCGCACCACGGTTCATATCGTGTGAGATCGGCCAATAAACGAGGTACGACGAACGGTTATGATTTCCGCGGACGTCGGTGCGTCTTGGGGATGCGAAGCGTCAGCGGTCTGGCGCGCTCTTTGGAACGAGAACCCGCAGCCTTGCCCGTGACGAACCCCCACGAGCGCCGCAGCAGATCCTCAAGTTCATTTTCCTCGATCCGAGCAAGCCGAACCAAAACGATCGGGTACGGGATGTAGTGATCGGTCACGTAGTACGTCTGCGGCGACCCGCGCAGTAAGCCGGCACGCTGAACAAAGTCGATTCTCACGGCGGCGCAGCCTGACTCGGCGGACGAATGCACCGGAACGCAAGCCAATAGCTTCCCGCGCACTTTGAGAGCCGGTTTGCCGTGAATCTTGCTCTCAGACACGTCTGACAACGTGCAGGCGATGCGCCTAACTGAATCAAATGTCAACATCTAAGCGCCCAACTTTGCTGCGGGTGGACACTGATTTTTGGCTATACCCGTGGTTTGCAGCGGACAGCGCTCGCCAACCGTCCATTCGCTCCCCTGCCGACTCTCGCCGGCCGATTCTGGGCGACCGCTAACATCTAATTCTTCTGGCTATCGTAGCGATGACGGGCACAGACTACAAGCAGGATGACCCGCCCCCCCCAAACGGCATCATATTACGCCGGGCCAAACAGCCCATGCGGCGCTGGCGGGCCGCGAACGAAAGTAGATTGCAGGAGCTCGACCTACAGCTGACGATGGTCCGATGGTCGCAAGGTGCATGCGTAGGCCCGATAACGAATGCAGGTTCACGTTCGACCACCAGCATGAGCGCCGAACGGCAGCTAACGGCCTTTGAACGACCCGAATGGAGAGGGAGGCCTCCGCGGGCAGCGGGATGCTCTGCGCTGATCATCCCATCCTTGAATCTCCGTCTTTCGGCGACACTCACCATTGATAAGCCGTGGCCAGGTCGAGCGACCGCTGGGTGCGACGCTGCGTGATCGGGCTCTCGCTGGCACTGCCGAGCAATCGACTCTGCGCAGCATCGACATTCATCAGCCAGTGCGGCGTGATGAACAGAGTCGCGCTAAAGCCCAAGCCCTTTGCAGCCGAGCCGCCATGCGCCGTAAAGACGGGATACCCGGAACTCAGCGCTTTTGCCGGCGCGACGCCGTATAGAGTCTGCATATGGCGTCTATCGGCAAACGTGTACGTTGGACCGGCAAACATAACGAAGCGTCTCGAGCTGCCGGGTAGCGGCATGTACGCCTCGACATCGCCGACGTATCCATCGCCAGCCCGAACAGCGCGGCGAATATCAGCCCGGAGAATGAGGGGAAAGTGCCGCGATATCGCCCATTCTGCGAACGCTTTGGGCACCGCTGCCGGATTGATGTTGCCGAGGCCGTGCAGGTGTGCATAGTCGCTCGACACGCGCCGTCCTATGTCGTAGCCAACGGCGATGCCGGCGCGAAAGTGTCGAGCGTGAATGAGGTTGACGCCAATGCCCTCGCCGACTGAAATGAAGGCCAGATCGCGGTAGCGAATATTGATGACCGGACCGCCAGCGACGCGGTAAGCATGTGAGCCGTCGTACACGGGTTCCACTGAAGCGGCGACCCCGACAATGCTTTGCCACTTGGGTGTTTCCGGTTCGAAGAGATGCTCGAGAATGATGCCGCCGGGGTACTGCCACTCTTGGAGCGGGGACGGCGTCTGGCCGACCGCCACCCTGGGCCCGAATAAGGAAAGGACGGCAGCGAGCAACAGGAGGAGCCACCCAGCTGCAGCGCGAGCATTGCGGCACCCGCCGAGACCGGCAGGCACCAGCCCGCCTGCCCTCAGATCCACGCTGAGTCGACTCGTTGACAGAGTGAACGACGAATGATGGAACGATACAGCATTGGGCCCTCCGATCCTGTGGTCAGCGTACTCGTCCGAAATGTCTGTCATTATCGATTGTTCCTCTCATCCGGGCCCATAAGAGCCACGATTCAAAGCCGACCTGTAACGGGAATACCCGGAGCACTGAAGTGAACCGGAACTGAGAGTGGAGTTGTAGCGACGCGCCATCGGGTACACTCAGTCTCCGCCTGTTTATAGCTGCAGGCGTACTGCCGCCAGCTCGCGCTCGACCGACTCCCGCTGCTCCTCGTTCAGATCCACCCGTAACAAGAGGTCATCGTCCTCTCGTAGACGTCACGCGCCTTTGCAATCGATGACGTACCGCATCGGCCGCGGAATTTGCAGCAGCATCCAGATGCCATCGGGTCAAAGTTAACTGACCCCGAATCTAAGTCAGGTCGCAGTTTTGGGCTTCATACCTGCCCTCTACGTGGATACGGTTCAGACCATGCAGATTGCATGCCGCCCCCTTCGCGAGGCAGCCGGTGGCTGGCTTTACGCGTTCGGGGCTGCGCTGCGAGGCCGGCTCGCCGCTCACCATGCCCTATGCCGGCCCTGATCGACGGTACCGCTTGATAAGGGACTAGGACTCAGGACGAGTGATCGCGTTCCCCGACGCGATCACTCGCCCTAAGTGCCGGATCGCCACCTCACCGACGAGGCGGAAGTTTCCAACTCAATCCCGCAAACACTTCATTCTGAACTCGCACGTCAGGCTCACCTACGGTCGTGAATTTTAGCCAGCGGTAGCCCGCCTGTCCCGTCAGTCGCGGCGTAAAGCGGATTTCCCCGCCTGCGGTGAAATCGTAGAGGTTGTGTGCAGAGCCAAACGTGAGCACACCGGGGGAGTAAAAGCCGCTCCCGAATGCTGCGACGCCCCAGCGGCGAATAATTTCGTACCGAGCATTGGCGCCGAGCGCGACCGCCGTCACATCTGTCTTCTGCTGGGCCGACAGCAGCGCGAGATACCCTTGTGGTCCAATCTCCAGAGTGAGCCGCGGTATCGGTTGCAGATCCGTGTGGAACATCAGCGCAGCGGAAGCAATGATATCGCGGCCTTCCGAAAGGAGAAGTCCATAATCGAGGTCGCTCCGCGTTTCTGTCAGGGGCGAGGGGGTGAGATAGCGCAACTGCAGCACGCTGTTACCTGCGCTAGCCTCGGCCACATTGGTGCCGGGTTGCCTTGGTTCCTGGGCGTGGAGCGCTGCGACCGGTGCGAGCAGCAGAATGCAGAGGATCGCCATGAATTTATGCACGGGGGCTTCTCCTTACGGGTTGGGTGGGTGCCGAGGAGCACCGCGTCATTGCCGGGACGACGCCTGGCTCGATCGCTGAGCGAAGCGCTCAGACATATTGGCGAGGATGATGATCACCCGACGATTTTGCTGTCGGCCGGCTGGCGTTGCGTTACTTGCGACCAGGTAGTCCTCGCCGCGGCCGACGTCTGGACCTGGTCGGTCGTTAGCGAGTTCGTCGGCCTCATTCGCCTCGTGGCCTGCGAGCTGATCGGCCTGCTGAACCTTGTCGCGCGCCATTTGCAAGTCAGCCGCAGCATATGGTTGTGCTCCGCCCTGCTCCGCGGCGGTTACGGGAGTGCGGGCACGGGTTAAATCGGAGGCGGTTTGTCGCGGCGGACCACTGGTACAACCGGACAGCAAGACCGCAGTTAGATTGACGGGAGCCGGATAGGAACTTCTCATACTGTTGCCTCCTTGGACCCGCACGTGCCGTGCGGGAAGCCTGGGAATCGAGAGTTGTGGGTGAACCGGACTTCGGTACGCAAAGGCCATCAGCGCGGCGCCTTACCCTTGCCCTATGTGGCGCAAGCCGGTGCAGTCCGTGTAGCTCAGGGTCCCGCTATCGCGCCTTCCATCGCTGCTCCCAGCCTGGCAGGAGATGTTGCGAATGGGGTACGCCCCGTCGCTAAGCGGCTACCATGCGAAAACGACCTGAAGAGAGCCGAGGTTCCACAACATTCTCCAACGCACGACAGGTGGGCGCCGCGTAGGATGCGTAAACGCAACAGTTGGAGCGATGGTATTGTTTCAGGCCAAGTGTCATGCGAGGGCGTACCCGGTGGCCCCACACCGTCGGTTCGTGTCGACGGTGCTAGAGCTCGCTCTTAATCTTAGGTAACTCTGCAACGACAACGCTGAAGCGAGCGGCCCCGCTCGTCCTCAAGGTCTCTACGATGACCGGCGCGCCCCGTCGGGGCGCGAACCGTAGGCGTTGGTTCGCGCGGCACCCGAAGGAAGGAGAGCAGGCGAGTGCGGCATCTTTTTGGCCCGCGTCGAAAGACTGCCAGGCATCCATTACTGGCATCGTGAGGATGAGCGCCGGTAGGCTCGCGCGTAACCTGAGCGACAATTTTCTCGGAGCGTGTGCCAGTGCCTGCGGCCCCCGGCCACTGGATATCCCTGCGCTTTGGCGAGCTCTGTGCTATCAAACGCAGGCTCGAAACATCATCGCCAATGCAACGCTTTCGTTAGCCCTTGTGTTCCCGCAACGCTCATGCGTTCATTGCGGCGCTTCTCCGGCTCCGCAGGCGCGCATGCCGGGCGTTTCTTCGGCTCCGGGCAGGTCGGTCGCCGTCCAGTCGTCCGCGAACCGCTGATCGGGGCCACGCGAGCACGGCCACGACCAGACTACACATAGCTCTCCTGCAGCGAGGTCGCATTTTTCGTCGTCGACCCGATCGACCGATGCGCATCCGCCCACTCGTGGGCGCTTGCCCTTTTCCGATCCATCCTGAAGAGATCAATACCCCATGAGGCCCACAGCCCAAAAGCAATTGGATGCGCTCGCGGTTTACCTGCGGCGGAGGCGAAACGATCTGCTTGCCACGTGGCGGGAGGCGATTCACCGTGACCCGGAGCTCACCACGCACTCGAAGCTTTCTCGCAATGCTCTCGATGACCACATTCCGAGAATCCTCGACGATTTCGAGCGCCGACTGCGGGCCGAGCATGCACTCCAAGCGGCCCAGATCGATCTCGAGCAGCGCCGGGATGCGGCGGAGCACGGCAGGCACCGCTGGCAACAGGGTTATGACATCCGCGAAACCCTGCGCGAGTGGGGTCATCTGCAGTCTGTCGTGCTGGAGGAACTCGAGGGCTATGAGGCAGGCCATCCGGAGCTCGAACGAGAAGTCATGCGCGCGGCACGAGCGATGCTCGCCGAGCTTGCCATGGAGGGCAACTGCGAGAGCGCGTCCCGCCACGTCCGGCTGGAGCAAGCCGAGGCAGCAAGCCGGTTGCGTGATCTCGAAGCATCCTTGAATGCGGTGCAAGTACTTGAGAGCGAACGCGCATCATTGTTGCGAGAAACGGCTCATGATCTCAGAGGCAGCGTCGGGGTTATCGCCAACACGAGCGCCCTCCTCGCCAGATCCGATGTGAAAGAGCCGCAGCACGGCCAGTTCTACGATCTTTTGCAGAAGCGAATCCGCTCGATGAGTGCTTTGCTCACCGATCTCGTGGAGCTCACCCGCTTGGAGGCTGGCCAAAGCCCGCTGAAGGTCGAGGCATTCGACGCGGCTCAGCGCTTGCGCGACTACTGTGAGTTGCTGCGCCCTCTCGCCGCGGAGCGGAGTCTCTTTCTTCGATGCTCAGGGCCTGAGTCGCTTCCCATCGAGAGCGACGTACTCAAGATCCAGCGTATCCTCCAGAACCTGCTGCTGAACGCTCTGAAAGCGACCCAACGGGGTGGTGTCGATGTCCGGTGGTGGATGGGCACCGGGGAAGGCGCGCCACACTGGATATTGTCCGTCGAAGACACGGGACCGGGTTTCACGCTTCAGGCTACCGCTCCGCTGCGACACGCATTGAAGCGCGCTACAGACGAAGCGCACCGCATCGCAGCCGAAGCGTCCGCTCAAGACGCCGATACTCCTGAGCCGCAACGCACCTCTCCTCCCGCGGCAGGCTCAGGCCCCGGCTCGGCGACGCTGCCTTCCGGCGAGGGCATCGGCTTGTCGATCATCAAGCGTCTCTGTGAAGTGCTGGGCGCCACTCTGGAGCTCGAGACGGCGCCCGGGCACGGTACTACGATCAGGGTAACTTTTCCCCTTCGTTATACCCCAGAAGCCACAATCGGCGGCTGATCCGCCGAAGGGCGGACACGCCTTGCAATCCTCATTCGACTCGTCTGGTCGTGACGCCCGCGCAGCGCGGTGCAAATGCACTCCGCTTTCGCTGGGCCTCGGATGCTGGCGCGAGGGTTATGCCCGCGCTTCACGCCGGTCGGGACGGCTCCGCCGGAGCACCCTTCATGAACTTACGCGATATTCCCTTGACGTTCGAAGCCCTTTTCGAAGCTTTTCAGTGTTTACCCACGCTGCCCCACATCGATTCTCATTCAGACACCCCGCGCCGATGAGCTTCGCATCACCTGGGTTGCCCAGCGCAAGGCGTGCAAGCCATGTGAGAATCGCAGGACGCCCGACCGGTCCCGACAGCGCCGCCGGCCATCGCGAAAATGGCACCGTTGGCGCGCGTCTAACATGGCGATGCTGGTGACATGGTGCCATCTACCTTGTTTACTCGGCATGTGCCAGGTGATCGATCGCAGCATCATCTTATTCGGCACTTCCTGTCTATTCCCAGATGAGCTTGCTCCGGCGGCCTCCCAAGGCCAATGGGCCGATTTCACATTCCGCTTACGACGACCTCGATCTGCCCGCTTCGCTCGATCATGGGGCCCTTAGCGGCTAAGCGGCCGGCCGCTGCCAGAGGCGGTCGTTCGCGGCCATCCTGGAAGAGGCCACGATTTTCCGTATAGCGGTCACTCAATTCGGCGACGATCCGACCGACTACAATCATCTGGGATCGGGGAGGCGTTCTGGTTCATGCGGATAGCTGCGAATCCCATTTACTGCGCAGCGGCAAAAGGATGCTGGGCTGACTTGTAGAAATAGAATGGGACACCCACCAGGATCACCAGGACGCCGAGTGAGGAACGTGCCGGCTGCTCGATCCAGAGATTCACCGTGAGAGCCACACTCGCGATGATGAACACGAGCGGGGTCCACGGATAGCCCCATGCGTTATACGGGCGCAGAAGCTCGGGGTCTGTCAGGCGCAAGCGGATCACCGTGAAGGCTCCGAGAGCTGTGAATATCCACATCACGAATACGTATAGGGAGAGCAGCTGCTCGAAGGTGCCGGTGAGCGCGACGAGCGCCCCCAGCGTTCCCTGGAGGATCAGGGCGCCGATCGGACTGCGGAAACGCGGATGAACCCTGCCCACCCAATCGAAGAACAGCCCAGCACGCGCCATGGCGTAGGGGACACGAGAGTCTTCCATGAGTACCGCGTGGAGCGAGGACAGAGCCGATATCCCCATAGCGATGGTGAGCCAAGTCGCGCCGCTCGGACCGAGGAGAGACTTGACCACATCGGAAGCCACGTCCTTGGAGAGCGCCACTTGGCCGAAGGTCAACACGTGGAAATAGATGATGTTGACCAGTACGTAAAGTACGCCGATGGTGAGCATTCCGGAAAAGAGGGCACGCGGAATGTTTTTCGCGGGTTGTCGTATCTCAGCGCCAAGGTTTCCCAGAAACTGAAAGCCGTTGTAAGCCCACATCACCGGCACAACCGCGGAAAGCGTCGATGCGAAACCGCTGCCGTCTGGCGGTCTCAGCCCGTGGTTCACCGCGGCGCCCATCGGCTTGGCCAGGAGAGCGCCGATCAGAATGATGATCACGATCGCCGCAACCTTGAGCGAACTCAGGACGAGTTGAATACGACCGCCCACGTTGATGCTGACACAGTTCAGCGCCATCAGACTCAAAATGATCACTGCGGCCAACGGCTGGGCCACGGTGAGCATGAACACATGGTGGCCAGCATGCAGTGTGAGCCAGGGCGCATTCAGTCGGGGAAAGAGAAAGCCGGCGAACATCATGAAGCCGGCCGCCAGAGTCGCGAACGCGGCAGGGCCCATCAGAAGCGAATCCGCCCAGCCAAATAGGAATCCCCAGAGCGGACCTAGGCCGCGATTGAGATATGCAAACAGACCGCCCGCATGGGGAAGCGCTGCGCCAAGCTCGGCGAAGCAGAGCATCCCGCTGAGCGCAATGACGGTGCCCGCCAGCCAAGCGACGAAGATGAGATCGATAGATCCGGCCAGGCGAGCCATGGGCGCGGCGACCAGAAAGACCCCCGTGCCGATGACCGTACTGATCACTACGGCCGTCGCTTGCCAAGGTCCGAGGCCACGGATGAGGTCCTCGCTTTCCGTAGAGCGCGCGCCGGATTCGCGTATCGGCGTTTGCGGGCGATTCATGACGTGCCCCGGTCAGAGCACTGCGCCGGCATGCCTCCAGGCGGGATCGACGCTTTTCGCAATCGCTCTCCAGGTCGGACCATGCGGTCGGCAGGAGGAGTCTCCGAGGATTCGGAACACGCCGGGGCGGCCATTGCTGTTGGTGTCCTGGTAGCGTCGGCCCTTGCGACCGGTTGCATCGTTGGGGAAGTGTGCGGCTTTTCGGGCAAAATCGGGGGCCAGTGTCGCGCTTTTTATGCCGTGTTGCCAGTGGCCGTTTCGTGCAGCTCGAACGTCCGCTTCGGAGCCACCCGACCGCCCCCTCAGGGTCGGGATCGCTGGTCGCGGCGTCGATGATGAGTGTCGGGTTGCGGTACGATCGGCGGCATTGGTGACCAATGGAGCGAAGGCAGCACACTTCTCTCGGTATCTCAACCGGGAGAAGTGTCGTGAATGCAGAATCGATCGTTGTCCCCCGCCGACGGGAGCCCTGGAACAAGGGCAAGCTGGTCGGCCAGAACGCACCGCTGCGGCTCAAGGAGATCTGGGCGATCCCGTATTCGCCTCCAGCTCGGGGAGCGCATCCGAGAGCTCGCCATGTTTAACCTTGCCGTCGACAGTAAGCTCAGGTCCTGCGACTTGGTGAAGCTGCGCGTTCGAGACGCCACGCTTGGGGACCGCGTGGCGGCTCGGGGCATCATCATGCAGCAAAAGACCCAACGACCGGTGCAGTTCGAGATTACCGAGCAGACCCGGGAGGCCGTTGCGGGATGGATCCAGCACGCGCATCTGAGGTCCGAGGACTTTCTGTTCCCGAGCAGGGTGCACGCATCACCCCACATCTCGACACGGCAATACGCGCGGATCGTCCGCGGGTGGATCCGGGAAATCGGACTCGATGCGGGAGCTTACGGAACCCATACACTGCGACGTACCAAAGCATCCCTGATCTACCGTCGCACCAAGAACCTCCGTGCTGTGCAACTACTGCTCGGGCATACCAAGCTCGACTATCTCCCGCGCCGGACTATGTCCCGACCCGTAGCGGCGCCGCTTCGCAAGGGCGAAACGGGCCTGCGAGCGGGACATAGCCCGTACGGTCAGAGGCTATTGAGAAATGCGAGCAGCTTG
>JANWJS010000001.1 GCA_025451845.1 Steroidobacteraceae bacterium | reverse complement strand
CCACTCCCCAGACCCCGTCCTCGGTCATTGCCTCGATGTCCGTCGGGGTGTTGCCGCGCTCCGGGCGATTAAATATGGGCTCGCGGCTGCTCAGCTCCTGCTGTAGCTCCCGCAGCCGCGACTCGGTCGTCAACCATGGTTTCACGCTTGTCTCCTCAGCCTGCCGTATCCGGCGTCACTCGGCGCCGCCTCAGCATGGCCACTGCCACGGGGATCAGCGACACGACGATGATGAAGAGGGTCACCCCTCCGAAATTCCGCTTCACCACCGGGACGTTGCCGAAGAGATAGCCGCCCCCGAGGAAGAGCAGCACCCATGTGAAGCCGCCGAACACGTTGTAGGCCTGGAAGCGGCCGTACGGCATGCGGCCCACGCCGGCGACGAACGGCATGCAGGTGCGGACGATGGGAACGAAGCGCGACAGCGCGATCGCGCGGCCACCGTGGCGCACGAAGAATTCTTCCGTGCGACGCAGGTACGCCACCTTGAGCAGCCGATAGCGGCCGCTGAACGCCGGAGGGCCGATGAGGCGGCCGACCGAGTAGTTGACGGTGTTGCCGAGGACGGCGGCGAGGCCGAGCACGCCGAACAGGAGCGGCGCGTTGAGAGTGCCGCTGGTGTCGACAGCAGCCAGGGCGCCGACGCCGAAGAGCAACGAGTCCCCTGGCAGAAACGGCGTCACGACGAGGCCGGTCTCCGCGAAGATGACGGCGAAGAGGATCGGATAGATCCAGAGATCAACGCGCGCCAGCAGCTCGACCAGATGCCGGTCGAGGTGCAGCGCGAGATCGAGCAGCCATGACAGCACGTTCTAGTACGCTCCCGGCGCCGCGAGGGGCCCAGAGCCTACGGCACCTGGTCATCCGTGGCGAGCGCCGGCGCGAGACTGCGCGCTACCGCTTTCACGAGGTGTCCCGACCCGCTGCCGCCATGCGCCTCGGTCTCCAGGGTGCTCAGGGCCAGTTGCACCTCGGCGTCGCGCGACTGGAGGGAGGGTGCGTCCTTCGCAGTCATCACATCGGCGGGCTGCTGCTCCCGGCCCCCTTCGATGATGTCCGGGACGAGCCCTTTGCCCTGCACGGAGCCGCCGGACGGCGTGAAATACCGGGAAGTGGTCAGCTTCACGGCCCCGCCGTACTGCAGTGGCATGACGGTCTGTACGGTGCCCTTGCCGTAGGTCTTGTGCCCGATCAGCAGCGCGCGGCCGTGATCCTTGAGGGCCGCCGAAACGATCTCGGCCGCGGAAGCCGTGCCGCTGTTCACCAGCACCACGACGGGTGCGCCGCTCATCAGATCACCCGGTGTGGCATCCATCTCGAAGCGGGCGTCGGCCGTACGGCCCTCAGCGGTGAGGATGACGCCGCTGTTGAGGAAATCATCGGCCACCGCGACGCCGGACTCGAGCACGCCACCTGGATTGTCGCGTAGGTCGAGCACTAGACCGCGCAATCCCGACGGATTGTCTCTCTGGAGATTCAATATCGCAGCGTTCACCTCATCAGGCGTGGTGTCGCTGAAGTCCTCGATGCGCACGTAACCATACCCGGGCGCCAGAGTCTGATGGGAAACGCTGCGCACCGCGACATTGGCGCGGCGCATGGCGAAGTTGCGTAGGCCTGTGGTCCCGGCGCGGCGGATGGTGAGGGTCACGCTGCTTCCCGAGACTCCGCGCATGTGCTCGATCGCGCCGGAGACGTCGGACCCGACCTGCTTGCCGTCGATGGCCACGATCTCATCGCCGGCACGCAGGCCGGCCTGCTCGGCCGGGGAGCCCTGGATCGAATGGAGGATCTTGACGGCGGAGCCCTCTGCGGCCACCTCGATGCCAACTCCGGGATAAGAGCCCATGGTGCTCAGGCGGGTTTCCTCGAACTCCTCGCTATCGAGATAGGCGGAGTGCGGATCGAGCGAGGAGACCATGCCGCGGATGGCAGCGTCCATCAGCTTGCGGTCGCTGATCCGGTCGACGTAATCGCGCTTGATGTGCTCGTAGACCTCCGCGAAGAGGCGGGCCTCCTGCCAGGGAAGGACGGCAGGATCGCTGGAGTCGCCCGCGCTGGCATCGCCGGCGGGGACCTGCCCTGAGTGTACGGTCTGCGCGACCGTTGGCATCGTGTTGTCGGCCTGACTGGCGTGGGCGCGCGGGCCCTGCGCCAGCACGCCGCTCGCAAGAGCAGCGGAAAAGCCGAAAATCGCTCCCGTGACGAGAGCGATCAGCGTGCGCGACCGCATCGACATGTGATGAATCCCCCCGTGGGATCAAAGGATGAAACGATGCTACGGCGTGCCCTGCGGGTCAATGGCCGCCCGACCGCCGGCACGCAGGGCCCGACCAATGATGCCGCAGGCGTTGTGCGCCGGAGTCGCGGCAGCCTACCCGAACCCCGTTGCGAAACGTCGCTGGGCGCCGACGAGAGGGTCTGCTGTGAGCTCCGTCAGCAGGTTGTCGAGCGGCACAGGCTTCGCGATGGCAAAGCCTTGCCCGTAATCGACTCCGAGGGTGGCGACGCGCGCGCGGATCTCCTCGGTCTCGACGTACTCGGCGACCGTAGTCAGCGACATGGTGCGCGCGAGCTGCGCAAACGCGCGCACCATGGATTCGGCACGTGGATCGCGCACCACATCCCGCACGAAGCTGCCGTCGATCTTCAGCATCGTCACCGGCAGATGGCGCAGATAGGACAGCGAGGACAGCCCGGTGCCGAAGTCATCGAGCGCAATTCCGCAGCCGAGCGCGCGCAGTCTGCGCATCAAATCAGTCGCGCGCGCGACGCTGGCGACGGCCGAGTTCTCCGTGAGCTCGAAGCAGAAGATGTCGGGCGGCAGGCCGCACGAGCGGATCCGGTCGATCAGGAAGTCGCCGAAGCTCTCGTCGCTCAGCGACTGACCGGAGAAGTTGATGGCGAAAGACAGCGGCACCCCGGAGAACGAGCCGGCGCAGGCCTTGACGCGCTCGACGGCGGTCTCGATCACCCAGCGATCGATGCTCTGCATCAGCTGGTAGCGAATTGCCGCCGACATGAACCTGGCAGGCCCCGCGGCGGTGCCGTCCTCATCGATCATGCGCACCAGGAGCTCGTAGTGGCGCTTCAAATGCGCGGCATTGCCGAAGGGCAGGATGAGCTGCGCATCGAGCCGCAGCCGCCCGGAGCTGATGGCATCGTGCAGCTGGCCGGCGATGTTGATGTCGGCAAACCTGCGCACGAGGCTTTCATCGTTGGCCCGGTAGACCTCCACGCGATTACGGCCGCGGTCCTTGGCGGCCTTGCAGGCCGTTTCGGCCGCAGCGAGCGAGTGCATGAGCTCACCCCCGCTGGAATCGAGGGCCGCTACGCCGATGCTGATCGAGACACGCAGCCGTGAGTTGCCCTGCATGTTGCCCAACTGCTCGGCCGCCTCGCGCAGCGTCTCGCCGAAGTGCTCCGCATCATCAAGGTTGCCGGGTAGCAGCGCCGCGAAGCGGTCCCCCGAGATCCTCGCCGCGAACGCCCCCGGGGCCAGCCGGCCCCGCAGCAGCTCGCCGAGCTGCCCGAGCACGCTGTCCCCCACCCGCATGCCGAAGTTGTCGTTGATGACGTGCAGCTGATCGACGTTGATGTAGAGCGAGATCCAACCCGTCGAGCCCTCGCCGCTCGTCACCGCGAGGCGCACGCGGCTCTCGAACGCCGGCCGGGTGTAAAGACCGGTCAGTGTGTCGAAGCTGCCGACCGCCGCGCCGCGGCGCATCTTGTTCAGCTCCGCCACGGTCCGCTTCAGCTTGCCCAGCGCCACGCGCGCGAGCAGGTCGCGGCGCAGACACTCGAGGACGGGCGCGAGCAGCGTGTGCACGAGTTGGAAGCTTTGAGGCTCCTCCCGCTCGCCCGCTGGCGGGCAGGCGATGGCGGCGAGCGCGAGCAGGTGCCGCGAGTTGTCGCGAATCCAACAGACATACACCGGCTTGTTGCCGGACAGCATGTGACAGGCGCCGGCGCTCTCGAAAGCAGAGTCGGCCGTGGCGAGAGCGCCGGCGACGATGGGCGTGATGTCAGCCGCGGTAGCCGAATCGGTCGACCAGCGCAGCACCCCGCGGGCGTCGAAAATCGAGATCACGTGGGCGCGCGGCAGGAGCGCCCTGCAGAGCTGCGCGTACGTCTCGAAGCCTTTCCAGGGCTCCGCGGCTGGCTTTTTGTCGTCCGCAGGCCGGCTCATGCCCAGGCCACCGTAGTTCAAATGCTGAAAATGGCCGCCACTGTCGCGCTTAAGGGACGCGCTGAGCCTTGCGCGAGTTGGCGGTTCGGGGATTAATTCCCTCGCCGCGCCCTAAAGCTTGAACTCTTTCACATTGTCTATTTGGCCCAAAGTCGCCTGCGGCGCTTGGGGCGAGCGCGGCCATTTAACGGGTTTCACCCCGCGGCCCAGGGAGCGGCCCTGGGCCACTCACTCGCTTGCTTTCGCACGCAAGAGCCCGAATGTCAGCGCCCCACCCACAGGCGGGGATCGACGGGCTTGCCGTCCTTGCGGATCTCGAAGTACAGCTCCGGCCGCGCGCTGCCGCCGCTGTCGCCGGACTGTGCGATGGTCTGCCCGACAGCCACGCGCTGCCCGACCGACTCGTACAGCCGCTCGTTGTGACCGTAGAGGCTCATATAGCCGCCGCCATGGTCGATGATGATGAGCAGCCCCAGCCCCGCCAGCCAGTCGGCATACACCACGCGGCCCTGCGACACCGCATGGACGGGCGCATTCCGCCGCGTCGCGTAGAGATCCCCGTCCCATTTGAGGCCGCCTGCGCGCACCTGCCCGTAGCTTGCGATGACCCTGCCGGCCACAGGCCGGCTGAGCCTGCCGCGAAGTCGCGCGAACGGCGAGTGACCCAGATCCTCCGGGGAGAGGCTGGCGGCCGCCCGGCGCAGCTGCGCCAGCAGCGACTCGAGATCGCTCTGCTGCTGTCGCAAGCGGGCCAGCCGGGCGGCGCGCGTCTGCGTTTGCGCAGAGATGCCCGCCAGCACCAGCACGCGATGCGAGCGCGCCTGCTCAAGGGCGAAGACCTGGGCCTGCTGCGCCTCCTGCAGAGTGGCGAGTTTTGCGTCCTGGGCCTGAAGCTGGCCGTCGAGCTGCCCGATCCGCTGTAGATCCGCCTCGATGGCTTGGATCTGGGTGGCCCGCGCGCGCCCGAAATAGCTGTAGTAGACGAACATTCGGCCTGCCTGGGCCGGATCGCGCTGATTGAGCAGCAGCTTCAGTGGCTCCTCGCGGCCGGTCAGATACGCCGCGCGTAGCTGTCCGGCGAGCGCGGCGCGGTTGCTCGCCAGGTCGGCTGCGCGCTGATGCTCCTCGGCCTGAAGCTCCGCCCGCCGGGAGGCGCCGGCCTGCCGCTGCTCACGCAGGTCATCGAGCGCGGCCTGAGCCTTGCCGACCGACTCCTCCGTGGTGCGCAACTGGCGGGTGAGGCGGTCCCGCTCCGCCTGTCCGCGACTCACCTGACGGGTGATGCGCGCGATCTGGTCACGGACTGCCTCGAGGCGCGCCCGGGCCTGGCCGGCATCGGCGTGAGAGCCGCTCTGGGCGGCGTGCCTGCCCGCGGCAGCCACGGGGACGGTTGCGAGGGCGTACAGCAGTAATGGGGCCAGCAGGCCGAGTCGCATGTGACGTCCTCCCCTCACCGCAGTCTGTGCGCATCCGATGAGCGCTATAATGCGCGCCCTTTTTTACGGCTGCCGCAAGTTCGGCAATTCCCGCATGGACCGTCTCGTTCAATACATCCAGGTCAATCACTGGCTCGTCGCCGTGACGGTGGTGGTGCTCGTGGCAGCCATCGTCCTCGAGCTACGCGCACGCACGCAGAGCCTCTCGGCTCTCTCGCCGCAGGATGCCATCCGACTGATGAATCGCGGCGCGGTGGTCATCGACCTGCGTCCCGCGGAACAGTATGCCGCGGGCCACCTGTCGGGAGCGCGCCGAATGGACGGCGAGCAGATCCCGAAGGCCGGCGATACGCTGAAAAAGTATAAGCAGAAGCCCCTCATCGTCTATGACGAGTCCGGCTCGGGCGGCGGGTCGGCTGCCCGGCAGTTGAAGGCGCTGGGGTTCGAGCAGGCCTTCAACCTGCGCGGTGGACTTGCGGCCTGGCGCGCCGACAGCCTGCCGCTCGAAAAGGGCTCGAAGGCAGGCGGATGACGCCATCGTCTGGAACGAAAGTGGTGATGTACACGACGAGCTGGTGTCCCTATTGCGCTCGCGCACGGCAACTGCTCGAGGAAAGAGGTATCGAGTTGGAGGAGATCGACGTCGACGCGACACCCGCAGCGCGGGCGGAAATGATGTCCCGCAGCGGGCGGAGCTCGGTGCCGCAGATCTTCATCGGTGAGACGCATGTCGGCGGGTGCGACGATCTTCTCGATCTCGACGCCCGCGGGGGTCTCGACAAGTTATTGCAAACTGGAGTGACAGATGACGAATGAAGCTGCCGGCATTGCGCCGGCGCCTGAGGCCTCGAACGGCCCGGTTCTCGCCCTGCAGAGCGTGTACCTCAAAGACTGCTCGTATGAGGCGCCGAATGGCCCGCGCGTGGATGGCACCTGGAATCCGCAGATCAACCTGGACCTGCACACCGCCGCGGCGAATCTCGCCGCCGATGTGCGCGAGATCGTGCTGACGGTGACCGTCTCCGCGAAGCAGAACGACGCCACCATCTTTCTGGTTGAGGTGAAGCAGGCCGGTATCTTCGTGATGCGCAGCCTGTCGGACGAGGACACCAAGCGGGCCGTCGGCAGCGTCTGCCCCGGGGTTCTTTTCCCGTATGCGCGCGCAGCCGTGTCGCACCTCGTGACGCAGGGCGGATTCCCGCAGTTCCTGCTGCCGCCCGTCAACTTCGACGCGCTGTACGCAGCGAACCAGAACCGGCCCCCCGAACAGACCAACTAGTGTTGAGCGCTGGATCCGGGCTCCTGCCCGGCCCAGCGAGCCTCGAGCCAAAAGCGTGGTTTTTTCTCGAGGCCGGCACCTGCGGCGGCGGGGCACACTCCTGTGCCTGGAACGCGTCCACGCGCCGCGTCATGATGCAGGCTCGACATGAGTCGACGGGCAACTAATCGGCAACGCCATGTCATGAGTGACGTTAGCAACTCGCCGGTCGCCGTGCTGGGCGCCGGCTCGTGGGGCACGGCGCTCGCCATTCAGTTCGCGCGCAGCGGCCGACCCACGCGCCTCTGGGGGCGCGACCGCTCGCGCCTGGCGGCGATGGCGCGGGATCGGCGCAATGACCGTTACCTCGCCGGAAGCGGCTTCCCCGAGCCCCTGACGCTCGAGTCCGAGCTGGCGCAGGCGTTACGCGGTGCATACGACGTGCTCATCGCGGTGCCGAGCCACGCGTTCCGGACATTGCTCGGCGCCATCGCGCCGCTCCTCGCCCCCGAAATGCGGCTCGCCTGGGCGACCAAGGGCTTCGAGCTTCCCTCGGGGCTGCTCCCCCACCAGGTTGCGCGCGAAGTGTTGGGTCCTACGCGGGCTGTGGCGGTCCTGTCGGGCCCGACGTTCGCGCGCGAGGTTGGCGCAGGGCTGCCCACCGCAATGACCATCGCGTCGTCTGACGCGGCGTTCGCAAAGACCCTGGCGCAGGATATTTCTTCGTCGCAGTTCCGCGCCTACACGTCAACAGACATCGCCGGCGTCGAAGTCGGCGGGGCCGTGAAGAACGTGCTGGCCGTGGGAGCCGGGCTGTCGGATGGCCTCGGGTTCGGTGCCAACACGCGGGTGGCGCTGATCACGCGCGGTCTGGCCGAGATGATGCGGCTCGGAGTGGCGCTCGGGGCACAACGCGACACGTTCATGGGACTCGCGGGTCTCGGGGATCTGGTGCTCACCTGCACCGACGACCAGTCGCGCAATCGGCGGTTCGGCCTCGAGCTTGCCGCCGGAAAAACGGCAAGCCAGGCGCTGACGGCCATCGGGCAGGTGGTGGAGGGATATCCGGCAGCCAAGGCGCTGCATGACGTCGCGGCTCGCGCGGTGGTCGAGATGCCGCTCTGCGAGGGCGTGTACCAGGTGCTATATGAAGGCTTGCCGGCAGCCGACGCGGTTCAGGCGCTGATGAGGCGGCCGATCAAATCAGAAACGGAATGATCGGCGCCCCTTTATAGAGGGCGGTGCAGCAATCCGGCGGCGGCACCGATCAGCGCGCCGATCACCAGCACCGCGACGGGACCGGCCGATAGCCCAAAGCCCAGCGAGCGCTTCTTCGGGCTTTTGACATAAGAAAAGAAATAGATGCAGCGGCCGAGGATGTAGATCGCGCCGAGCCCTGCCGCCACATTGGCGCTGACGTAGATGCCGAACATCCAGATCCCTGGCACGAACATGATGAGCAGCTCCATCGTGTTCATCTGAACGCGGAAATAGCGCTCGAACACCTCGTTGCCGGTGGTGGCCGGAGCGGCGACGTTGTATTTCTCCCTCGCTACCCCGACCGCGGTCGCAAAGGCCAAGAACTGCAGGAGGGCGAGAGCCACGATGAGGTTGATGAGGACCATGAGAGCTCCGTAAGCGTGGGCTTTAGGGTAAACCCTGCGCGGGTCGATCGGACCCGAAGCGGTTCTGATGGCACAATTGTGCCCCATGAAGGACAAGACTCGGGGCTATGCCGTTCGGATCGACCTCGCTGCGGATGTGCAGGCAGTGTGGCGGGCGCTGACCGAGCCGACACTGCTCGCCACGTGGTGCTCGCCGAAGGCCGAGATTCGGGCTCGCGCGGGCGGCCTTTTTCGCGCGTGCGTCGATCGGGTCACAGAGCTCGAGGCGCACATCGACGTTTGCGAGCCGGAGCGGCGGCTGCGGCTCATTTACCTCCCGAGCTCGGCGCTGCCGCCTGCGGACAGCGCGCTCATCGACGACTTCATCCTGGAGCCGGCCCGGGGGGGCACCATCCTGCGGCTGCTGGGGTCGGGAGTGCCGGGGTCGCCGGAGTGGGATGCACAGTACCTGCGGCTGCGGACCGGCTGGCAGGCTGCGATGAGCCGATTGAAGGCCCTGATCGAGGGGGCCGCCCGGCGGGAAGGCACGTGACGGGCTTCGTCCTCCGTGCACTGATCAGCGCGGTCGGCCTCTGGATCGCAACTCGATGGGTGGCGGAGATCCGGATCGACAATGCCGGAACGCTAGTGCTCGCGGGCATCCTGCTCGGCGTCGTCAATGCCGTGGTGCGGCCGATTGCCATCCTCCTGACTTTGCCGATCACCATTCTCAGCCTCGGTTGCTTCCTGCTGATCGTCAATACGGCGATGGTCGCGCTCGTGGCCCTCATGCTGCCGGGCTTTCGCATCGACGGCGGCTTCTCGTCGGCCTTCCAAACGGCGCTCATCGTATGGGTCACCGGCTGGCTGGGCTCCTGGCTGATCGGGCCGAGTGGCAAGATAGACGTCCCTGTGCGCAGGCTTTAAGGTGTGCAGATGACCTCTGCCACGAACGGCCCGCCCAATGCGCTGCGCCTGACGTTCTGCGGACTCGACTTCGCCTCTCCGATCGTGCTGCTCTCCGGCTGCGTCGGCTTCGGTGAGGAATACACGCGGATCGAGGGATTCTCCAACCGCGAGGCAGGCGCGGTGGCGCTGAAGGGCACGACCCTCGCACCGCGGCTCGGCAACCCGCCGCACCGGCTGTATGAGACGCCGGCCGGCATGCTGAATGCCATTGGCCTGCAGAATCCAGGCGCGGAGCACGTCGTGCGCCGCATCCTGCCGGAGCTCGACTTCAGCGAGACGCGCTTCATCGCCAATGTATCCGGCTCCACAGTGGAGGAATATGCCGAGGTCACCCGCCTGTTCGATCAGTCGCCCATCGACGCCATCGAGATCAACATCTCCTGCCCCAACGTGAAGGAAGGTGGGGTCGCGTTCGGCAACTATCCGGACATGTCGGCGCAGGTGGTGGCGGCGTGCCGCCGCGTCACGAAGAAGCCGCTGATCACCAAGCTCTCACCCAATCAGACGGACATTCGGGAGAATGCGCGGCGGTGCATCGAAGCAGGAAGCGATGCTCTGTCGGTCATCAATACCGTGATGGGCATGGCGATCGACGCCCGCACGCGCCGTCCCGTCATCGGCAACATCCAGGGCGGATTGTCGGGGCCTGCGATCAAGCCGATCGCTCTGCTCAAGGTCCACCAGGTCTATGAAGTCGCTCACCGGCACGGTATCCCCATCATCGGTCAGGGCGGTATCACGACCGCCACGGATGCGGTGGAGTTCTTGCTCGCCGGCGCCACGGCGGTCGGCATCGGGACAGCGCTGTTCTACGATCCCTTCGTCTGCAAGAAAGTGAACGAGGGGATCGCCGAGTATCTGCGGGAGAACGGGTTCGAGAGCGTCGCTGAGCTCGTCGGCACGCTACGCACGGGGAACGAGGTTCAGAATGCGCCGGTGTCGGGTTGAGAGCTGCGAGCGTCCATTCTCGACGCCGCCGGAGCTTACACTGATCTTCGGGTCGTGCCGGGACTAACTGTCGGCTGCGGTCTCCTCCGGTGGCCCATCGATCTCTTCTTCCGCCATCCCGAGCTCCTTCAGCTTGCGGGTGAGGGTGTTGCGGCCCCAGCCCAGGAGTTTTGCCGCCTCCTGCCGGTGACCTTGGGTGCGCCTGAGGGCGGCACGGATCAGGATGCGCTCGAGTGCGGGCAGCGCGAGCGCCAACAGGGGACGCTTGCCGACCAGGGCCTGCCGTTCGGCCCATCCCGCGAGGGCCTTCTCCCAGTCGGCATCGCCGGCCGTTGCGTCGCCGGCGCAGAGTACTTCGGGCGGCAGATCCTCGACGTGGATTTCGCTGCCCGGCGCGAGAACCGAAAGTCGCCGGCAGAGGTTAACGAGCTCGCGGACATTCCCCGGCCAATCGTATGCCGACAGCTTCGCCACCGCCTCTTTGGCCAGCGCTTTGCGCTCCACGCCCAGGTCGTGAGCGGCCAGTCTGAGGTAATGGACGAGCAGCTCCGGGATGTCCTCCGAGCGGGCGCGAAGCGGCGGCAGCTCCAGTCGGATGACGTTGAGTCGGTGGTAGAGATCCTCGCGGAAAAGGCTGCGCGCCACGCGGTCCTGCAAATTCTGGTGCGTCGCGGCGATGACGCGGACATCGACGCGGATCGGCGTCTGTCCGCCCACTCGATAGAACTCTCCTTCCGCCAACACGCGCAAGAGGCGTGTCTGCAGAGGGGTCGACATGTCGCCGATCTCGTCGAGGAACAGCGTGCCACCGTCGGCCTGCTCGAACCGCCCACGGCGCTGAGCGTCGGCACCCGTGAACGAGCCTTTTTCGTGGCCGAAGAGCTCCGACTCGAGGAGATCGGCAGGAATGGCGGAGGTGTTGAGGGCGATGAAGGGCTTGCCGGCGCGTGGGCTGTGATCGTGCAGCGCGCGGGCCACCAGCTCCTTGCCGGTGCCGGACTCGCCGGTGATCAGCACGGTGACGCTGGAGCGCGAGAGGCGCCCGATGCCACGGAACACCTGCTGCATGGCCGGCGCCGTGCCCAGGAGCTCCGGGATGCGCGGCGTGGCGCCCGTCTCGGGGCCAGCCTGCCCCGCGGCGCTCGCCGCACGCCGGACCAGCGCGACGGCCTGATCGATGTCGAACGGTTTCGGCAGATACTCGAAGGCGCCGCCTTCGTAGGCCGAGACCGCGCTGCCAAGGTCCGAGTGCGCGGTCATGACGATGACCGGCAGCGCGGGGCGGGTGTCGCGAATCCTGCGCAGCAGGGCCAGGCCCGATTGGCCCGGCATGCGAATATCGGTGATCAACACGTCCGGCGCTTCACGCCGCAAGGCCTCGAGGGCGGGCTCCGCAGCCTCGAACACGCGCGGCGTCATACCACCGTTGCGCAGCGCGCGCTCCAACACCCACCGGATGGACGCGTCGTCGTCGACTAGCCAGACACGCAGAGCACCCGCGCTGCGAGGCTCCGTCCCTGCGTCCTCCGAGCCCCCTCTTCGCGAGTCGAAGTTCACCGCGAGACTCCTTCGGGCCGGCTATCGCCGTCCAAAATCGTTCCAGACGATTTTGTGCTCGGCCCTTCCTGGGCCTCGCCCCTTCGGGGCCGCCTATCGCCGTCCAAAATCGTTCCAGACGATTTTGTCATGCTGTCTCTCCCAACGGCAATAACAGTGTGAATACGGTGCGTCCTGACTCACTCTCGAACTCGATCAGGCCGCCGTTGCGGGATACGAGCTCCTGCGCCACCGCGAGGCCGAGGCCGGTGCCGTCGGGGCGCCCCGTGACCAGGGGATAGAAGATGCTCGAGCGCAATTCCTCGGCAACACCGGGGCCGTCGTCCTCGACCTGCATGCTGGCCACGAGCCGATGGCGGGCGGAGCCGATGCTGACGTTGGAGAGCGCGCGGGTGCGCAGCACGATGCGGCCGCGGGTACCCAACGCCTGCATGGCATTACGGGCCACGTTGAGAAGTGCCTGAATGATCTGATTGCGATCGAGCATGGCGTTCGGCAGGCTGGGGTCGTAGTCGCGCTCGATGTGGATCGCCGGCCCCGCCTCCGCGCGCAGCAGGTGATATACGTGCTCACAGACCTCGTGGACGTTGAGCCGGGATTTCTGCGGCACGCGCTTGGGGCCCGTCATGGAGTCGACCAGTGCCGCCAGGCGGTCGGCCTCACCGATGATGACTCGGGTGTATTCCTTCAACGCGGCGCCCTGCAGCTCGCGCTCGAGGAGCTGGGCCGCACCGCGCAGGCCGCCTAACGGGTTTTTGATCTCGTGGGCGAGCTGGCGGATCATCAGGCGGCTGCCGTCGAGGCGCGCGATCATGTCGTTCTCGCGCGAGATGCGTTGTCGTTGGGTGGTGTCGGCGAGCTCGAGGAGCAGATGGGTGCCGGTGACCTGGCCCTCGAGCGGGGTGATGGTGACGTCCAGTGTGCGGGCCTCGCGGGGTGTCCCCGCAGGACGGACGGTGAGCTCGCGATCGGCGATGCCCTCGCCGGCTTCGAGCGCGCGGCGCAGGATGCCGACCAGTGCGTTGCTCTCGAGCAGGAAGTCGGAGAACGGACGGCCGCGTGCTTTCTTCAGGCTGAAGGCCAGAAGGTCTTGCGCCGCGACATTCGCGTAGATGGCGCAGAGTTGGGCGTCCAGAACGATGATGCCGGTGGAGAGCGTGTCGAGAAGGTCGGCGGGGTCGAAGTGGGAGAGCGCCGAGGGGATGTTGTATTCAGTTGCCAAGGCCCGGGCCTCCTTGCGCTTTCGCACTCGGTGCGGCCTCGCGCAATAGGCGTTTTCCGGGAACGCCGTGACTCCGTCCATGGTCGCGGGCGCAAACACATTCCTGTTGGTGAGCTCCCCGAAAAATGCCTTTTGACCGAGCCCCCGCCGGGATCCTCGGTGCGATAGGACTGCCGGGAACTAGTGCGGATGGACCGGGTTGTGCGGATTCTGGACCGAGGGCTGGTGCACGAAGAACGTGACGGAGCTCGTCTCGCAGACGATCTGGCCCGCGTTGTCCTCGACCACGGCCTGCACGGAGTGCTGACCGCGAACGACCGGGAATGTGAAGGAGGTGCCGGAGCCCATGATCTGCTTGCCGTCGACGAAGAGATGGACCTGGTCGCCGGCGCGCAGCCCGGGTGAGGTCTGCACGACCGCGGTGGCCTGATAGACGTTCATCAGCATCTGCTGGTCGCCCGGCTGCGCGATGGCACAACTGTCGTACGCCGGGCTGGAGGACTGGTTGTCTGCCGGCGTGGACGGGGAAGGGGTCGTCGCCGACGGGAGGGCTGAAAAAGTCTGGGCGCCGCTGATCTCCAGCTTCTGCGCGTTGGGGTGCGGTTGATCGCTGTAGTGCACGATCCCCTGGGCGTCGACCCATCTGTAGACGATCGTGCGCCCACCGTTGCCCGCCAGCGCGGTCGCGCAGAACAAGCCCAAGGCTGCAAGAGCTGCCACCGCAGATCGTGCGGCGGGCCGCTGGATTAAGGTAAATCGGATGTGGCGCATAGGGCTCGAGCATAGCCCGATGCGGCGTCGCGGACAAAGGACGGGCGTCGCAGTGGTTGTCGTACTGGCCATCCATGGCGGCAGGGCCCCCGGCCCGGCCCATCCGGGGCCGGGCGTTCGCGGGGATCGAGGACACGTGAAGTGTCCTCGATAAAGCACCCCGCTCACCCCCGCCGGAGCGCTCCCCGGCACGCAGGAAGCCTCCGGAACCGGGTGAGAGGGCGTCTTGGGTCACGACTTCCCCATCAGCAGCTGTAGTAGAGCTCCATCTCCACCGGGTGGGTCGCCATGCGGAAGCGCGTCATCTCCTGCATCTTCAGGCCGATGTAAGCGTCGATCACGTCGTTGGTAAACACCCCGCCGCGGGTCAGGAACTCGCGGTCCTTGTCGAGATAGTCGATCGCCATGTCGAGCGAATGGCACACCGTCGGGATGTGCTTGGCTTCCTCCGGCTCCAGGTCGTAGAGATCCTTGTCGGCAGGCTCGCCGGGATGGATCTTGTTCTGGATGCCGTCGAGGCCGGCCATCATCATGGCCGCGAACGCGAAGTAGGGGTTGGCGCTCGAATCCGGGAAGCGCACCTCGATGCGCCGGGCCTTGGGGTTCGACACCCACGGAATGCGGATGGAGGCCGATCGATTGCGCGCGGAGTACGCGAGCATCACGGGCGCCTCGAAGCCGGGCACCAGCCGCTTGTAGCTGTTGGTACCGGCGTTGGTGAACGCGTTGAGCGCTCGCGCGTGCTTGATGATGCCGCCGATGTAATAGAGGGCGATGTCCGAAAGCCCGCCGTATCGGTCGCCCGCGAAGAGCGCCTTGCCTTCTTTCTGCAGCGACTGGTGCACGTGCATGCCGCTGCCGTTGTCGCCGACGAGCGGCTTCGGCATGAAGGTCGCGGTCTTGCCGTAGCGATTCGCCACGTTGAGCACCGCATACTTGAGGATCTGCACCTGGTCGGCTTTTTGCACGAGCGTGCCGGCACCGACGCCGATCTCACTCTGTCCGCCGGTCGCCACCTCGTGGTGATGCACCTCGACCTTCAGACCCATTTCCTCCAAGGCGAGACACATCGCCGAGCGGACGTCCTGAAAGGCATCGACCGGCGGGACCGGGAAATAGCCTCCCTTGATGCCGGGGCGGTGGCCGCGATTGCCCTCGGTGTACTCCGTGCCCGAGTTCCACGCGCCCTGGACGGAGTCGATGGCGTAGAAACAGCCGCGCATGTCATTGCCGTAGCGCACGCTGTCGAAGATGAAAAACTCGTTCTCCGGCCCGAAGAGCGCGTAATCGGCGATGCCCGTCGACTTGAGGTACGCCTCGGCGCGCTTCGCGAGGGAGCGCGGGTCGCGCTCATAGCCCTGCATCGTCGCCGGCTCGATGACGTCGCACCGGATATTGATCGTAGCGTCCTCGAAGAACGGATCGATGACCGCCGTGTTGGCCTCCGGCATGAGGATCATGTCCGACTCATTGATGCCCTTCCATCCGGCGATGGAGGAACCGTCGAACATCTTGCCGTCGCGGAACAGATCCTCGTCGACGAGCCGCGCCGGAATGGTCACGTGCTGTTCCTTGCCGCGCGTGTCGGTGAATCGCAGGTCCGCGAACTTGAGTTCTTTTTCTTTGATCAGCTTAAGCACATCGGCCGGTGTCATATCTCCTCCGAACGAAAGGTGAGTGGTGACTCGCGCCGTGCGATCTCGAGAACCGGGGGCAGTCACCCGGGGCAAGTGGCGGAGCGCTGTGGTAGTGCAGGCGCTATGCCAGCTTCCGCCGCACGACGGATCAAGGACTTAGCCGCACGGAGAACCCCGGTAATGCACCATATCAGAGCACTAGACTGCATTTTCGCACCGATTTGGTGCAAAGGCTAACCTGGAGGCGCCGATGGCCTGAGAGCGCCTTGTTTTAGTGCATGCCGCCCCCTCCGCTCGGCCCGTCGCGGCGGTCCTCCGCAGCAGCGGGCCTGCGGCGTTTTCCTGCTTACCCGGCAAAAGCGCGGTTTTTGCCGGGCTATACTCGCCGGCTCTTTTGCATCCCACCCCCGACCCATGAGAATCGGCACGCCGCCCCGCACCTTCCAGGAGCTGATCTTCGCGTTGCAGCGCTACTGGTCAGAGCGCGGCTGTGTCGTCCTGCAGCCCTATGACATGGAAGTGGGCGCCGGCACCTTCCATACGGCGACGTTCCTCAGGTCCATCGGACCCGAGCCGTGGAGCGCCGCCTACGTGCAGCCCTCGCGCCGCCCCGCAGACGGCCGCTACGGCGACAACCCGTTCCGGCTGCAGCATTACTACCAGTTCCAGGTCATCATCAAGCCCTCGCCGCTGGATATCCTGGATCTCTATCTCGGGAGCCTGCGCGCGCTCGGCTTCGACCCGCTGGTGCACGACGTGCGCTTCGTCGAGGACAACTGGGAATCCCCGACCCTCGGGGCGTGGGGACTTGGCTGGGAAGTGTGGCTCAACGGCATGGAGATCACCCAGTTCACCTACTTCCAACAGGTCGGTGGCCTCGACTGCCGGCCGGTGACGGGTGAGATCACCTACGGTCTCGAGCGGCTCGCCATGTATCTGCAGGGGGTGGAGAGCATCTATGACATCGTGTGGACGGAGGGGCCGCTGGGCAGAGTGACCTATGGCGATGTATTTCACCAGAACGAGGTCGAGCAATCGCGCTACAACTTCGAGCTGGCCGATGTCGCGACGCTGTTTCGCCACTTCGATGATCACGAGCGCGCCTGCAAGGAGCTGCTGGAAGGCGGGCTGGCGCTGCCCGCCTATGAGCAGGTGCTGAAAGCGTCCCACACCTTCAACCTGCTGGACGCGCGGCGCGCGATCTCGGTGACGGAACGGCAGCGTTACATCCTGCGCATGCGCGCACTCGCCGGCGGCGTGGCGCGCGCCTACTATCAGAGCCGGCAGGTGTTGGGATTTCCGCTGCTCAGCCGCGCAGGATCGGCGCCGAGCGACACCCCCGCGGAGCCGGCGGCCGGGGAGCGCGCATGAAAAAATCGTCTGGAACGATTTTACTCGGCCCTGGGGGTCCGCCCGGCGACGCCAGGCGTGCGAAGCTTGCTCCGGCGGATTTTGGGAAACGCAACAGCCGGCCCAAAGGGATTTCCCGGTGAGCCTCGACCCGCGAAAAGCCGGCTTAGAGAGTGCGGGGACGCAGCCTCGCCACTCGCAGAAACGCGACTTCCTCGTCGAGATCGGTACCGAGGAGCTGCCGCCCAAGGCGCTGCGCCTGCTGCAACAGGCATTCACGGGCGGCCTTGTTTCCGGCCTGGTCAAGGCCGGCCTCCAGCACGGCGAGGTGCAGTCCTTCGCGACACCCCGACGGCTGGCGGTCCTCGTCAGCCGCCTGGCAACACGCCAGCCGGACCAGAAGATCGAGCGGCGCGGGCCGCCGTTGAACACGGCGTTCGATGCCGAGGGTCTGCCGACGCGAGCCGCGCAGGCCTTCGCGGCCAGCAACAAAGCAGCTGTGGAGGCATTGCAGCGCCGCGAGGAAGGCAAGGGAACGTTTCTCTATTACGTCGGCATCAAACCCGGTGCGGCCGCCGCCGAGCTGTTGCCAGGACTGGTGCAAGCTGCGCTCGATGCCCTGCCAGTCCCGCGACGGATGCGCTGGGGCGCGGGAGACGCGCAGTTCGTCCGCCCCGTTCATTGGATCGTGATGTTGTATGGCAAGGACATCGTGCCGGCCAGCATTCTCGACATCGCTGCGGGCAACCTGACCCGTGGCCATCGCTTCCACGCGCCCAAAGCGCTGCGCCTGTCGAGCCCGTCCGCATACGAGCGGACGCTGCGCGAGCGCGGCCATGTCGTCGCGAACTTCGAGGCGCGGCGGGCACTGATCCGCGAGCGCGTTACAGCTATCGCGGAAAGCCTTGGCGGCCGGCCGCTGATGGCCGACGCGCTGCTCGACGAGGTCACGGCGCTGGTGGAATGGCCGGTCCCGCTCGCCGGCCGCTTCGAGGAGCGCTTCCTGTCGCTGCCGCGCGAAGTACTGATCTCGACCCTGGAGGATCACCAGCGTTACTTTCCGGTCGAGGACGCGGCCGGCAGACTCCTCCCGTGCTTCGTCGCGGTAGCCAATATCGAGAGCCGCGATCCTGCGAAGGTGGTCGAGGGTAATCAGCGTGTCGTACGCCCGCGGCTTGCGGACGCGGCGTTCTTCTGGGAACAGGACCGCAAATCCCCTCTTGCCGCCCGCGCCGAGGAGCTGACAAAAGTCACGTTCCAGGCGAAGCTCGGATCCCTCGGCGACAAGGCGCGGCGCGTCGCAGGACTGGCCGTGGATATCGCCGCGGCCCGCGGACAAGCGGACGCTCGCCATCCCAACCTGGTCACGCGCGCGCGGCGCGCGGCGGAGCTCTGCAAATGCGACCTCCTGACCGCGGTGGTCGGGGAGTTCCCGGAGCTGCAGGGCATCATGGGCACCTACTACGCCCTGGCTGACGGCGAGGACGCGGAGGTCGCCACGGCGATCCGGGAGCACTACCAACCGCGTGGCGCCGGCGATGAGCTGCCCACGACCGAGACGGGCACCACGCTTGCCATCGCCGACAAGCTGGACACGCTGGCCGGAATATTCGCGATCGGCGAGAAGCCCACGGGAACGAAGGACCCGTTCGGCTTGCGCCGAGCGGCGATCGGCACCGTGCGGATCCTGGTCGAGAAGCGGCTCGATCTCGATCTGCCGCGGCTCCTGGACCGCGCCGTGGCGTTGGTGCGCGCAGATATCGAAAGGTCGGCGGCTGCCGCCGGCAAACCTACCCCGGCGCTCGCGAGCGAAGGCATCGCCGCGGAAATCTACGACTATGTTCTCGAACGGCTGCGAGCCTACTATCTCGAGCGCCCCGATGTCAGCGCCGGGGCGAGCGGCTCGGAGGCGCCTGCGGCGTCGATCACCACCGAGATGTTCGACGCGGTGCTGGCGACCCGCCCGGCATCACCGCTAGACTTCGATGCGCGACTCAGAGCGCTCAGTACCTTCCTCACCATGCCCGAGGCCGCGAGCCTGACTGCCGCCAACAAACGCGTTGCCAACATTCTGCGCAAGGCAGGCGAGAGCGCTCCGTCCCAAGTCGACCGAGGCGCGTTGGACGCCATGGCCGAACGGCAGCTGTTCGAGGCGCTGCGCGAGCGGGGCGACGGCGTGTCGGCCGCGACCGCTCGCAAGGACTACGCCACCTCCCTTACGTTGCTGGCGCAACTTCGGCCGACGGTGGACGCCTTCTTCGAACAGGTGATGGTCATGGACGAGAACCCGAAACTGCGCGCCAACCGGCTGGCGCTGCTCGCGCAGATGCGTGCGCTGTTCGCAGGCATCGCGGATCTGTCGCGCCTGCCCGGCTGAGCGGCATCGCGGCCATGCAGCTCATCGGCTCCATCCTATTCACGGCGTTCTTTTTCGTCTGGACCTTCTGTTACGCCATCTTTTTCGTGATCGCCTGCTCGCTATTGCCGTTCCGGCACCGGTTCGTGCTGGCACGAGTCTGGGCGTGGGTCCTGCTCACCGCGCTCAAGTGGACCTGCAGGCTGGATTTTCGAGTCGAGGGGTCGGAGCGGCTGCCGGCAGGCAATCACATCGCGCTGTGGAAGCATTCGTCCTCCTGGGAGACGATGGCGATGTGCGTCGTTTTCCCGCGTCAGGTTTGGGTGCTGAAGCGGGAGCTGTTGTGGATTCCGATGGTCGGGTGGGCCATTCGCCAGCTTCATGCGATTGCCATCGACCGCAAGTCCGGGCACTCGGCGGTGTCCCAGGTGATCGCCCAGGGGCGCGAGCGGGTTGCGGAAGGGGACTGGGTGATCGTCTTTCCGGAGGGCACGCGCATGCCGCCGGGAGAGACGCGCCGCTACGGAGTCAGCGGCTCGCTGCTCGCGGCGGACACGGGCAGGCTGATCGTTCCTGTGGCGCACAACGCCGGCCGTTACTGGCCGCGGCGTGGCCTGCTCAAAAAGCCGGGAACCATCCGCGTCGTGATCGGGGAGCCCGTCGCTCCGCGCGGCCGCGACATCCGCGAAGTCAACCGCGAAATCCAGGAGTGGATCGAGGCCACGGTGGCCGCCCTCCAGGCATAGGATCAGGGCGCCGCGACCCCTCGCGCCGTCGTATTCCAGGAGTAGGCCGCGCCTGCGAGCTGGGCAAGGCCGCCGAGGAGCATGGCGAACCGCAGGCCTTCGGGCCCACCCTGGAAGACGGCGTACACCGCGCCGAGCGCTGCTACGCCGACAGTCGCGCCCACCATCCGCGCGACATTGATGATGGCGGAAGCGGTGCCCGAGCGGGCCGCGGCCACCGCGCCGACCGCCTCACCCATCAAGGGCCCGGTCGCCAATCCCATTCCGACTCCCGTGAGCGCGAGACCGATCTCCGCGAATACCAGGGATGTCTGACCGGCTGTCATAGCGATCAACAGCAGGCCGATGCCCACGATGGCCACGCCACCGGCGGTCATGAAGCGCGCGCCGAGCTTCTCGCTGAGCTTCCCCGAGAACGGAGAGACGACGACGAAGGCGAGCGCCATGGGGATCAGCGCAATGCCCGCGAGCGTCGCGCTCAACCCCCTCGAGCTCTGCCACATCAGCGGCAGCAGGAAGATTACACCGTACATGCCGAAGGTCATCGCTGTCGTGGCCACCGAGGCCGCGGTGAACGGCTTTGACGAAAACAACTCGAGCGGTACGAGCGCTGCCGATCCGATGCCCCTCTCGGTGAGAATGAAGAACACGATGCACGCGATCGCGACGACACACGCGATCAACGCGGGCCAGACGCTCGTGTGCGCCTCGATGGCCGCGAAGGCCACCGCGCCCAACCCCACCGCGCCGAGGATCTGTCCACGCGCGTCGAAGCTGCGCCCGCGAGGATCGGCCGATTCCGGCAGGGTGGGGGGCGCAAGCGCGACCGCCGTGAGACTGACGGGAACGACAACCAGGAAAATGCTCCGCCAGCCGAATCGCTCGATGAGCACTCCGCCGAGCGTCGGCCCGAGGGCCAGCGCCACGCCGTTGCAGGCCGCCCAGATACCGAGCGCTCGGCCGCGCTCGCGCGGGTCACGCCAGATGACGCGAATGATCGCGAGGGACGCGGGGATCAGGAGCGCGGCGCCGACACCCGCCACCGCCCTCGCCCCGATCAACACTCCGATCGACGGCGAAAAGGCGGCGATGACCGAGGCCCCCGTGAATATTGCCGCTCCCAGGATGAAAATCCTGCGACGGCCGATGAGGTCGGCCAGCAAGCCGCCGGTCAGAAGCAATACGGCGTAGGTAAGGTTGTAGCCGTCGACCACCCACTGCAAAGCGCCTACGCTGGCGTGGAAATAGGCGCCGATGCGATGGGTCCCCAGATTGACGACCGCCGTATCGAGCTGCGCCACGAGCACGGCCAGGCACAGCGTGAGCAGTGCCGGAAAATGGCTCAGCGCGACCCGGTGGGGGCCGTTTCGATGCACGCGGGTATCCAAGAGTGCGCCTCCTTTCAGCCCGGGAGCCAGCGTACGCTCGCAAGAGCCGCGACGTTTCGATGGCCATGGAAACGGTACGGGCATGGTGGGACAGGGACGGATTGGCTCGCGAGTCTCGGCCTAGACGTTCGTCGCATCAAGCCGTCCCGCGGCCGGCTCGCTCGCCAGTGCCTGGACTGGACGGAGCGGCAGCACCACGTCGCAGGCCCGCTCGTCATGAGCGCGCTCTGCGCTTCCGGCTGGCTGCGGCGCGGCCGGCACACCCGTATCGTGGAGGTATTGCCCTACGGACGGCGGGAGCTGCGGTCCCGCCTTGGAATCGATGTGGACCACCTGAGTGGAGGCGCGGCGGGCTGCACCGCGCAATCGTGCAGCAATCGGCCAGCCCATCCGGCTGAGCGAGCTCAGCTCAGCGCGTCATCCACTTGCGCGAACGGACCGTGGCAACCGCGTACGGCATGATCCAGAAGAGCGCGATGGCCGAGTAGTAGGTGTACAACACGCCGTACAGAAAGCTCATCGAGCGCTCGGTCCGAAGGAAATAGAGCACGCTGAAGAGCGACATGGCCCCTATCATGGCCACCATCGGCATGGTGATGCCCGGGTCCCGCATCACCAGAAGCG
This sequence comes from Steroidobacteraceae bacterium, assembly GCA_025451845.1. Classification (GTDB taxonomy): domain Bacteria; phylum Pseudomonadota; class Gammaproteobacteria; order Steroidobacterales; family Steroidobacteraceae; genus 13-2-20CM-66-19. Next base: position 91,800 of record JANWJS010000001.1, on the reverse strand, counting down.
GCAACAGTCCGAGACTGGAATAGGAAGCGGGGTAACGGAAGTTGGTCACCGCGCGATCGAACATCGCCATGAGGCGCGTGGGCCACGGCCGCTTCCATACGATGCGCGTGAAGCGGATCTCCTCGCGGACATAGGAGCGGTCCCAGCGCAGCAGCATCTTGCAGAGCTTCACGTAGGAGATCGGCACCAGGGTGCGCACGACCGCCGTGCGCTGATATACCGTGTCGTAGCCGCTGTCGAGGAGATAGTTGGTCATCGCCCGGTCCTCGCCGAAAGTGCAGCGGGAGCCGAGGAACTGCTGGTTCTTCCAGCGATCGAGCACTTTGCGCACGCCCGCCGCGCGCAAGCCGGTGAGCGCACCCGGACAGCAGTAGACATTGCGATACACGGATTCCGTGGCGCGCAGCATGTCGAAGGAGAGCATGTATCGGACATGCAGCATCTGCGGGATGATGCCGTGGGCACGGTTGTACACCTCCACCCTGCCCGCCACCGCACCGACCTTGGGATCGCGGAAAGGCCCCGCCAGAGCGAGCAGCGCCCCGCGCTCAATGACGCTGTCAGAGTCGATCGTCACCAGGACGTCCCCGCGAGCACGGCTGAAGCCGAGCGCGAGCGCCTCGCGCTTGCCGCGATTCCTGTCCTGGCGCAGGGCAGTGACCAGCCCCGGGTAGCGCTCGGCGGCCTGGGAGATATAACTCCAGGTGTCGTCCTTGCTGCCGTCATCGACCACCAGGATCTCCAGCCGATCGTGTGGGAAGTCGGCTTTGGCCACCGACTCGATGGACTGCAGGACCATGGCGCCTTCGTTGTAGGCGGGAATGATCACCGTCAGGCGCGGCGCACTCTCCCGCGTGGCCGCGGCCGCAGGCCGGTAGACGATCCAGAAAGCAGTCCGGATCACGATGAGCAGGAAGCCGAGGCCGAGCCAGAAAAGGGCGAGGTAAGCGACGGGGCGGATTGCGTGCTGCTTCGCCGCGAGCGCAAGGATGCGCACGACGATGATGTGGAACTGATAATAACCTACGATGACGCAGCCAATTGCGATCAGGGCGTAGACCGCGTACGTCCAGAGCTCGCCCGGCTCCCGGGCGCCCGCCGTCATCCTGGCGGGCGGGACGACGGCCAAGGCACCGGCCGCGGACCCCGTGATCCTCTGTTGGTTCTGGAATGCTCGCATGAAGGGTTTTTCCATCACTCTTCCAAAGGCACTGTGCTCACTGCCGTCACCCGCAGACGCTGCCCGTCGCTTCCGGGCAACGGGGAAGCGAAATACGGGAATGAGATCTTTGGACTCTCAACGCCGCTACCGATCGATCGATGACGCAAGCGGCGACAGAAGTCCTGGATTTTACGCGAAGGCAACTGACCTGCGCCGCGCCGCTGTGTGAAGAATCCTGAAGATCCCTCAGGGCAGCCGAAGCCATTGCGCGGTCGTTGCATGGAGAAGACACGGGTACGGATGCTACGCAGCCGCCGTTGAACCGATCATGAACCGATGGCCTGCTGTTCCAGGGCGATTTGCACGGCGATTTCCACGTGCTCGCCGCTCAGCCGGACCGGATACGTGCCCAGCGGCGCTGACGCAGGCGATCCGATCGCCGCACCGCTGCGGCAATCAAACGATCCGCCGTGCAGGGGACAGATGAGCTTGGTCCTGCGCAGCCGCCCTTCGCTCAGTTTTGCATAGGCGTGCGTACAGACGTTGTCCGTTGCGAACCAGCCCTCGCGGGTGTGGCAGAGCACGATGCTTCGGGGCCCCACGCTGACCTCGAGCATCCGCCCTCTGGGAACGTCGGCGATGCGAGCAACCCGGACGTAGGGGGTGCTCTCGCTCAACATCACAGGCCGGCGATGGCCGCCACCTTGGTACCGTCAGGGCTGCCAAGGCCGGTACAGGCATCCCAGCCGGGCGAGGCGGCGAAGGCCCCGTTGTTGCCTTGCGTAATATCGTGCAAGGCGGAGGGCTGACCGTAGAGCGCGGCATTCACGAATCCGGCGGCACGTCCGGTCAGGCCATTGATGCGAGCGATCAGGCCCGCCCACAGCGGAGCGACTGCGCTGGTGCCGCCATACACCGCGCTCGTCCCGTCTACCAACACTTCATAACCGGTCTGAGGGTCGGCATCTGCGGATACGTCGGGAACACCTCGATTCGCAAGCGGGCTGCGGCTGCCCTCTGCATCGGTCGTGTCGAGGCCTTTCTGCCAGCTCGGCAACGCAAAGAACGTGCTCACGCCACCGCCGCCGGCGCCGCTTGCGGGGTTGCCGCCGTTCCAGACGACTTCGCTCGCGATGGTCGTACCGTTGGCCTGAAGACTGGTGCCGCCGCACGCGAGGACATTGGGGCTGGATGCCGGGAAATCCACGTGATTGCCGCCATCACTCACACCGTCGCTCGACCCGCTGTCGCCTGCAGCTATACAGACAGTGACACCCATCGCCGCTGCCGCCTGAAAGGCCTGGTCCATGGCCGACATCGACTGTTGGGTCCAGGTGGACTCGGGACCACCCCAGCTGACCGAGACCACCGAGGGCTTGCGCACGCTGTCGTGAATGGCCGTGGTCACTGCGTCAAGGAAGCCCGCGTCGGTGTTGGGTGCGAAGTATACGGCGATGGCTGCGGCAGGAGCGATTGCGCCCGCCACTTCGATATCCAACATGACCTCGCCATCCGGTCCGCTCGGATCGCCGGTAGGCTGATTCGAGGCCTGATCGACGGACACTGCCGTAACCGCGGGAGCCGTGAGGCCGAGCCCGCTGAAGTACGTCTGGATGTCCTGTGGCTGGTAGCCGCCGCCGAGCTCGATGAGCGCGATGCATTCGCCCTTGCCGTCGCCTTGAGGAAAATCATAGAGGGTGGCGAGCTGCACGGGCGTGAATGATGCCGCCGCTGCCTGCGCGGGCCGCAAGCGGCGCCGGGCCTCGGATACCTTCACCCGGAAGTGCGCCCGCGCCTGCGGACGGTTGTCGAGACCGATCACCGCCTCGATGATCCCGTCGAGCTCGGCCGGGATATACACGGGGCCGGCCCTCCCGCGATAGGTTCCGCCGGGACACGAGCAATGTTGCAGCTGGATCCCGAAGGCATCGTTGAATTGCGCGACCGTGCCGCTCAACACCACCGTGCAGCGCCCGGCGTGTTCCTGCACGACGGCGAGGCCATGCGCTTCGGCGAATTCCCGCACTGCGTCCAAATCCGCGCGGCTGGCGCCGTATTGCCGTGCAAACTCGGCGCGGGACAGAGGCCCGACGGAGCGCTCGCCGTGCGCAAGCTTCTGCAGGCGATCTTTCAGGCCTTGCCGGTTGCTCGGCCGCACGACCACGGTGACTTCCAGCCGTTCCGCGGGATCCGCGGGCCCCAGTGCGCGGGTATTCGGCAGCGGCCTGCGCTCGCTTCCCCTGAGTGGACGTGTGGCCATGACGCTTCCTCCTCGTTTGCGGGTGCAATGTCCTCCGATACCTTACCGCCGGCCGCGAAGCGCGGCCAGACCTGTCTCGGGCAGACGACTGCTTTGCGCCGGCTACCGGCCTGCGGCAACCCCATCGGCGACGCGCTCGGCGATCGCGAGAGCCGCCGTCATGCCCGGAGACTCGATTCCATAAAGATTGATGAGCCCGCGCACACCATGCGCTTCCGCCCCCTGAATGAGGAAGTCGGCGGCGGGCGCGCCCGGGCCGCTCAGCTTGGGCCGGATCCCGGCATAGCCGGGGCGCAGCGCCCCGTCGGGCAATGCCGGCCAGTAGCGGCGGATCGCCCGATAGAAGCGCTCCGAACGGGCCGGATCAACGGTGTAATCCAACTTCTCGACCCACTCGACGTCAGGCCCGAATTTCGCCTGGCCGGCAAGGTCCAGCGTGAGGTGCACGCCCAGGCCGCCCGGCTCCGGTACCGGATAGACGAGGTGTTTGAACGGTGCCTTCCCTTGCAGAACATAGTAGTTGCCCTTGGCGTAGAGGGTGGGCGGAACGCTCCGCTCCGGAATGCCCGCGATGCGCCGCGACAGCGCTTGCGCCTGCAGTCCGGCGCTGTTGATCACGACGCGCGCCGCCAGCTCGATCGTCTCTTCGGCACCGACTTCGAGCTCAATGGCGCCGCGATCACAGCGTCCCCGCCGCACCGGCGAGTTGCATGCGATGACGCCGCCGGCGTGCTCGAGATCGCCCCGCAGGGCGAGCATGAGTCCGTGACTGTCGACGATGCCCGTGGAGGGCGAGAAGAGCGCCGCCACACCCCTTACGGCCGGCTCCATCGCCGCGGCTTCGGCGCCCGTCAGCCGGCGCAAATCATCGACACCGTTGGCGCGGGCCGTCGCCTCGATCTGGTCGAGCGCCTGAATCTGCTCGCGATCGGCCGCTACGATCAGCTTGCCGCAGCGCCGGTGCTCGACGCCGCGCGCCTCGCAATAGGCATACAGGCGCTGCCGGCCGGCCACGCAGAGCGTAGCCTTGGCCGAGCCGGGCGGGTAATAGATGCCGGCGTGAATCACCTCGCTGTTGCGCGAGCTCATTCCCGTGCCGATGGCACCCTCGGCCTCGAGAATGAGGGTCTCCCGCCCGCGCAGGGCCAGGGCTCGCGCTACCGCGAGCCCGACTACGCCCGCGCCGATGACGACGCAATCGACTTCCTCCACCGCATTACCGCCAGTGCGCCGCCATGGCGCATGTAGGCCAGCCATCGTAGTTGCCGTGCTGCGCTTGCGCCAGCGCAAGACTGGTGCCAGAGCAAGGCCTTCGTTCGCCTAGATATCTTTTGCTATACGGGGAGCAGGGCCGATGGCTTACGCTGGGCCGGCTCGAACCGTAGACCACAGATCGTATCCGTCCGGCATCGCGAAATGAAGGGGGCCGACCGTCGTGACATCTGATGAAGTCTGGAACGCTGAGCATCGTAGCGTCGTCATTGCGAGCTTTCTCGGATGGATGTTCGATGCATTCGATTTCTTTCTCGTCGTGTTCGTCCTCGGCCACCTTGCGAGTGATTTCAAGACCGACATCACGGGGGTGACGCTCGGGATCACGCTGACGCTGGCGATGCGGCCGATCGGGGCTTTTCTGTTCGGACGCTTCGGTGACCGCTACGGCCGCAGGCCGGCGCTCATGGCCAGCATCCTGCTGTATTCGGCAATGGAGCTCGCCACCGCTTTCTCGCAGTCGCTACAGGTCTTCATCCTATTGCGCGCGCTCTATGGCATCGCCATGGGCGGTGAATGGGGCATCGGCGCCTCACTCGCCTTCGAGAGCGTGCCGGTCCGCTCCCGCGGCCTGGTCTCCGGCATCCTGCAGGCCGGCTATCCCTGCGGATACCTCCTGGCCGCCGTGGTGTTCGGACTGTTATTCCAGCATATCGGCTGGCGCGGAATGTTCGTGATTGGCGCCGCCCCGGCGCTGCTCGTGCTGTTCATATTCAGCAAGGTACCGGAATCCCGGAGCTGGGCGGCCGGCCGCGCGCAGCCCAAGCGGCGCAGTCTGCTGGACGGCCTGAGAGGTCATTGGGGCTTGGCGGTCTACGCGATCGTGCTGATGACCTGCTTCAATTTTTTCAGCCACGGGACGCAGGATCTGTATCCGACTCTTCTCGGCGCGCAGCGTGGCTTCTCGACGGGCACGATTTCCTGGATCGCGGTCGTCTACAACGTCGGCGCGATCCTCGGCGGCATTTGCTTCGGCACGCTGTCCGGCCGGCTGGGGCGGCGCCGCGCGATCGCGCTCGCGGCGGCACTGTCGCTGATCGCGCTGCCCTTCTGGTCGTACTCGACCACGCCGATGACGCTGGCGATCGCCGCATTCGCGATGCAGTTCATGGTCCAGGGAGCGTGGGGCGTCGTGCCCGTGCACCTCAACGAGCTCTCCCCCGAGGGAATGCGCGCAACCTTCCCAGGGGTGGTCTACCAGCTCGGCAACCTCCTGGCTTCCTACAATGCGACGCTGCAGGCGAGCATTGCTGCTGGGCACGTCAGCGCTGGACGCCCGGATTATGCGTTCGCTTTGACGGTGGTCTGCGGAGTTGTCGCGGCGGCACTGGTGCTGCTCGCGTTGGTGGGACCCGAGCGGCGCGGCATGCCATTCGCTGCCTGACCTGCTGGACCGCGGAGCCGCTACGGATCCAATTATTGGGCCGCCCGCGCGGGCAGCGGCGCGATGCGGCCGAGTAGGAACACGAAGGAGGCGACGCCGGCCAGAAGGACGAGGCCGGCGACCAGGAACACGTCGATGAAGGAATGGGTGCGGCCGACGATGACCCCGGTGACGATCGGCGCCACGACACCCATCATGTTGTTCGAGAAATTCATCACCCCACCCACCGCGCCGACTCCCCCCTTCGGGGCGATCAACGACGGGAGTGACCAGGCAACCGGAGCGGCGGCCGAGAGCCCGGTCAATGCGATGGAAATCCAGACCAGCGCGACGCCGGGCCGGGCGGTGGCGGTTGCGCCGAGGACCGCGAGGCCGGTACACATGCCAATCACCAACACCGCCTTGCGAACGCGTGTCTCGTCACGCCCCCTGCTGACCAGGAAGTCGATCAGCCAACCGCCCACCAAAAGGTCGGCGGCCGACGCACAAGCCCACGGAATGGCCGCGTAGCTCGCGGACGTCAGGATGCTGCGGTGCATGGTCCGCACGAGATAGTCGGGCAGCCAGGTCAGGAAGAGATTGAAGCTGTAGCCGTACGCCCCGAATCCGATGACCAGGCCCCAGACCTTGCGCGCACCCAAAAGGTAGGCAAGCATGCCCGTGCTGCTCTCGGACGGCTGCCCTTCGGGCTCGGCACCGCCGGTGAGAAGGTACTCGCGTTCCTCGCGTGTCAGGTTGGGGTGCTGACTGGGGTCGCGATACATTCCCCAGAAGACGACGAAATAGACGAAGCTGAGCGCCGCCGCCACGCCGAAACCCCAGCGCCAACCCAGCCCCACTACGGCAAGCGCGACGAGCGGTACGCCGATCACATTCGAGAACTTGGCGCCCACGTCGTACAGCGCTGTCGAGAGGGCTCGCTCAGTGCGCGGGAACCAGTAGCCGGTTGCCTTGGAGCTCGCCGGAAAGCTCGGGGCCTCGGCGATGCCGAGGAGCAGCCGCGCGGCAAAGACACCCGCGAACCCGCCCGCGAGCGCAGTGAAGACCTGCGCCACGCTCCACAGAAATGCGCTCCAGCGGCCGACACGTGTAACGCCGACACGGTCGACGACGAGGCCTACGGGAATCTGCAGAAGGGCGTAGCTCCAGAAGAAAGCGCTGAACAGCAGGCCGAGGTCGATCGGTGTCAGGTGGAAGGAGCGCTCGAGCTGCGGGCCCGCGACGGACAGGCTGATGCGGTCGAAATAATTGATCAGCACCCCGGTGCCGATCAGCCCGGCGATCCGCCAGCGAAGCCGGGGAACGCGTCGGATGCCCTCGGTGGTCAAGCCGCTGTCTGAGGCGCAGCAGCGGCTGCCGTCGCGAGCGCAGCCGCCTGTTGCGCCGATTCCGCGTGGAGCCGCAGCCCGAACGTCGAAACCAACGCGTCGGCGATTTCGTGCTCGCCGAGGAATCGGCGCTCCATCCCGCCTCTTGCGTAACGGACGGTCAGGCGGTTGTTCATCAGAGTCGTGCGGCGATCGGGCGTCGTCCGCGCCACACGCAGCTCGCGGCGAAATGCCGATTCCGGGTGCGTCGACGTGTACCAGTTGGCGACGAGGTAGTCGCTGTCGAGCGCCGGCTCCGGTGAAAGCATATAGAGCGGAAACCAGCCGTCGGGGAGTTGCGCCTCGAGCAGGGTCCACGAGCCGCGGCGCATCAGGCGGAAGGTTTCGTGCCCCGTGGGCTGCTCAGTGCCGGCAGCGTCGAAGCGCAGCGGAGCGCCGGCAATGCAACTTCCGAAACCCACGTCGGCCAGCCACCGCTCACCCTCGATCGTGACACGCAGGGCCATGTGTGTGAGCGGCATGAGCGGCGCGTCCTGCGGACGCATCCAGAGCACTCGCCCGATCAGCCCCTCCACCGTGAATCCCAGCGCGCCGAGCACCCGCTGCAGAAGTCCGTTCTGCTCGAAGCAGTAGCCGCCGCAGCCGCCACGGATCAGCTTCGCCTGGAGGGCCGGCAGGCTGAGATCGACTGGCCGCCCGAGGAAGACATCGACAGCCTCGAAAGGAATCACGGCCGGGTGCAGCTCGGTCAGGGCTCGCAGCGTTGCTAGATCCGGCCGCGGCGACCCAGTGTAGCCGATCCGCGCGAAATAACGGTCGAGATCTATTTCGTCCGCGGCCGCGGTGGCGGCTGAGTCCGCCGCGGATGGCGATGCTTCGAGCGTTTGTATCATATCGACGTGGGTCGCCTTGTGCCGGCGCCGCAGTGTAAGGGCTGGCGGCCGTGACGGTAAAGCAAGCGCGTGCTATGGTGCCGGCGCGCAATCCGCCCGGATCAACAGGAGCAGCGTATGCTGCGGCGATATTGGCTGGCCACGTTTGCGACGGCTGTCGTGGTTGGGCTCGTGCCGATCGCATTGGCAATGCTCGGCCGGGGATGTGCCGGATGCGCCATGGCATCTCCGGTTGCTTACCACCTGACACGCAGCGTGCCGCTGGGCGCTCCCGACCGCTGGGACTATGTCGTTTATGACAGCCCGGCGCACCGGGTGTATATCGCGCACGGCGATCACCTGACCGTCGTGGATGCCCGCAATGGCAGGGTGGTTGGCCAGGTGCAGGGCATGCCGGGAGGCACGCACGGCATCGCCATCTCCCATGCCGCTGGCCTTGGCTACACCGATGACGGGGAAGCGGGCGAAGCCGTGGCCTTCAGCCTGAAGACGCTGCGGGTAGTGAAGCACCTGAAGGCAGCGCCGGACTCCGATGCCGTAACCCTCGATCCGACGAGCGGACACGTTTTCGTCGTCGACGGCGACCCGGGTCTGCTCACCGTGATCGATCCGGCGACTGATCGAGTGGCCGCGACGGTGCATGTGGGCAGCAAGCTGGAATTCATCGTCCCGGGCAACAACGGCAAGATCTATGTGAATGGGGTGGAGAAGCGGGACATCTTCCGCGTCGATACGGCGACGAACCAGGTGGACGCCACTTGGCCGATCCCGCAATGTGAAGCGCCGCACGGGCTCGCGGTCGACACGGCGACGCACCGGCTTTTTTCGAGCTGCGAGAATGGCCGGCTCGTGGTCGTCAATGCCGATACCGGCGCGGTAGTGGCGACTCTGCCGATCGGGCAAGGCACCGACGCCGCGGCTTTCGACCCGACACGCAAGCTGGTCTTCAGCTCCAACGGCATGGATGGGACGCTGTCAGTCATCCGGGAGGTCGATGACAACACCTTCGTGCCGGTAGGCACGATCAAGACCGCTCTCTCGGCGCGAACGATGACCGTCAATCCCGTCACGGGCCGAGTCTTCCTCGTGGCGGCACATACGAACTCGCAAGCGATGGCCGCGTTTCGGGCAGCCCGGCAGGCGGGAAGGCGCGGGCCGTCGCCGTTCGTCCATGACTCCCTCGAGTTGCTCTTCTTCGATCCGCGAAAATAGCCCGGAAGGAGCAGCCGCACGAATGTGAGGCTGGGAACTGGGCAGGGACCCGGGCGTTTCGCTGGATTGCGGCGAGCCGGGGAGGGCGCTTCCGTGAAGGCCAGCATCACTCTGCGCGTCGACGGCGAACAGCGCTCGTTGACCCTCGACACGCGCACCACGTTGCTCGATGCGCTGCGTGAGCATTTGGGCGTGACTGCGGCCAAGAAAGGTTGCGACCATGGCCAATGCGGGGCCTGCACCGTGCTGCTCGATGGCAGGCGTGTGACGACTTGCCTCTCTCTGGCCGTCGCTTGTGACGGGACATCCGTGACGACCGCAGAGGGACTCGCTCCCGGCGGGACGCTGCACCCGCTGCAGCAGGCATTTCTGGAGCAGGATGCGCTGCAGTGCGGCTACTGCACACCCGGGCAGATCTGCTCCGCCCTGGGAATGCTCGACGAAGCCCAAGCTGGCCACCCGAGCTTCGTCACCGAGGGCCTGGCCGCGCCGGCCGAACTGAGCGACGAGGAGATCCGCGAGCGTATGAGCGGTAACCTGTGTCGCTGCGGCGCTTACGTAAACATCGTCGCCGCAATCCGCCAGGCCATCGCCGAAAGGGCGACGCCGTGACGCCCTTCGCCTACGAGCGCGCCACGGACGCGAGCTCCGCGGTGGCGCGGGTGGCCGCGCATCCCAACGCGGTCTTCCTCGGCGGCGGCACGAATCTCGTCGACCACATGAAACTCGGGATAGCGCATCCGCAGTTGCTGGTGGACGTGACGCGCCTGCCGTTCTCGAAAATCGAATCGTTGCCTGACGGCGGGATTCGGGTCGGGGCCGGAGTCCGCAACAGCGACCTCGCCGCCGATAGGACGGTGCGAGAGCGCTACCCCGTCCTGTCGCAAGCATTGCTGGGCGGCGCTTCCGGCCAGTTGCGCAATCTGGCGACCACTGCCGGGAACCTGCTGCAGCGCACACGCTGCGCTTATTTCCAGGATGTGACCGTTCCGTGCAACAAGCGCACGCCGGGCAGCGGGTGCTCCGCAATCGATGGCCATAATCGCGACCATGCGATCCTCGGCGCATCGGATCAGTGCGTAGCCGTTCACCCGTCCGACATGGCCGTGGCGCTGGCGGCGCTCGACGCGACGGTCGTGGTGCTCGGCCGGCAGGGCGAGCGCCGGATTTCCGCCGTCGATTTCCACCGGTTGCCGGGCGATGCAGCGCAGCGCGATTCCATGCTGGAGCACGGCGAGCTCATCGTGGCGGTTGAGCTGCCCGCGCTGCCGGTCGCCGCGCATTCCGTCTACTACAAGGTCAGGGATCGGGCGTCGTATGCCTTCGCGCTGGTTTCCGTTGCGGCGGCGCTGGAGGTGAGGAGCGGGCGTGTCCACGACGTGCGTATTGCTTTCGGAGGCGTTGCTCACAAGCCCTGGCGGGCCCGGCGTGCTGAGGCAGCCCTGCGGGGCGCTCCCGCGACCGAGGAAGTCTATGGCCGCGCGGCGGATGCGGAGCTCGCCGACGCAAAAGTGCTGAAGCACAACGCGTTCAAGATTCCGCTGGCGCGCAACACCCTGCGGATGGTGCTGCGCCAGCTGGCCCAAGGAGGGCGATGATGCAAATGATAGAGCCCCGCGCGATGGGAACCCCACTGCAGCGCATCGACGGTGCAGCAAAGATCATGGGCACGGCGCCTTACGCCTTCGAGCACCGATTGGAGCGGCCGACCTATCTGCATCCCGTGCAGTCCACGATCGCACGGGGTCGGATCCTGAAGATCGACACCCGCGCCGCTGAGTCGCTCGAGGGAGTCATCGCCGTGATCACGCATGAGACGGCCGCTCGCCTCGCGTCTGATGAGAACAAGGAGCTCTGGGTACTGCAGTCCGCCAAGGTGCATTTTCGCGGGCAGTTCATCGCCGCCGTCATCGCGCAGACGCCGGAGTCGGCTCGCGCTGGGGCCGATCGGATCGCGGTGGAGTACGAAGCGGCGCGTCACGACGTCAGCTTCAGCGGGGGGCGCAAAGATCTCTACGCGCCAAAAACAGTCAATGCGGGCTACCCGACTGACACGAACCAAGGTGACGCAGAGACGGCGTTCGAGCGTGCCGAGGTAAAGGTGGATTCGACTTACACCACGCCCATGGAGCACAACAGCCCCATGGAGCCGCATACCACGATCGCAATCTGGGAGTCGCCGAAGCTGACGTTGTACGACTCGACGCAGAGCGTTCACTCGGTACGGACTACCGTGGCCAAGAGTCTCGGGCTCAAAGTGGATCAGGTCCGCGTCGTCTCTCCGTATGTCGGCGGCGGCTTCGGCTCGAAAGGCGAGCCCCATGCCCACAATATCCTGGCCGCTCTCGCCGCATTGCGAGTGCCTGGGCGGCCGGTGAAGTTTGCGCTGACGCGGCAGCAGATGTTCTGCCTCGCCGGCTACCGGACGCCGACGATCCAGCGCTTTCGTCTGGGCGCCACCCGGGACGGGCGGCTCACGTCGATCATTCACGATGTCGTGGAGCTGACTTCCCGTTTCAAGGAGTTCGCCGAGCAGACCGCGGTGCCGACGAGATTGATGTACGCATCCCCCAACAGGCGCACCCGTCACCGCCTGGCGGCCCTCGATCTGCCGAAGCCGTCCTGGATGCGGGCTCCGGGCGAAACACCCGGCATGTTCGCCGGCGAAGTTGCGATGGACGAGTTGGCGGTGGCGTGCGGACTCGATCCTGTCGAGCTGCGCGTGAGGAACGAGCCCGAGCGCAACCCCGAGTCCGATAATCCCTGGGGCAACCGCCACCTGCTCGAGTGCCTGCGGGAGGGTGCGCGCCGCTTCGCCTGGAGCGAGCGCGACCCGAGGCCCCGTCAACGCAGCGATCGGGGCTGGCTCATCGGCTCAGGCGTCGCCAGCTCGACTTATCCGCGCTATGTCCTGTTAGGGTCGCGAGCCACCATCCGTTGCGGCGAGCGCGGCCAGTACACCGTCCGTATCGGCGCCGCCGATCTGGGCACCGGGACCTGGACGACGCTCACGCAGATCGCCGCCGATGCCCTACAGTGCCCGGTCGAGGCCGTGCACCTCGAGATCGGTGATACGGAGCAACCGAACGCGACGGTCGCCGGCGGATCCTCAGGGATCTCGTCCTGGGGATGGGCCATCGTGGCAGCGGCCCAAGAGCTGAGGCGCCTGCACGGCGCGCGGCCTGCAGCCGGGGCGGAGGCCTCGGCGCAGACCCCGAAGGGCGCGGACGATGAGACGTTCGCACAGCATTCTTTCGGGGCACAGTTCGCGGAGGTGCGGGTCAATACGCTGACCGGCGAGGTGCGGCTGTCGCGGATGCTCGGGGTATTCTCCGCCGGACGGATCATCAATCCCCGCCTCGCGCGCTCGCAACTCATTGGCGGCATGACGATGGGGTTGTCCATGGCGCTGCACGAGGAGAGCGTGGTGGATGAGCGCTTCGGCCACGTGATCAATCACGACTTCGCGGGTTACCACATCGCCGCGAACGCCGACGTGACTGACATGGATGCTGTCTGGTTGGACGAGGTCGATGACCGCTCCACGCCGATGGGGTCCCGCGGGATCGGGGAAATAGGCATCGTCGGCGCTGCAGCAGCGATCGCGAACGCCGTTTATCACGCAACCGGCACGCGTATCCGCAACCTGCCGATCACGCCCGACAAACTGGTCACCTGATTCGCCGGCAGCACTGCCCGAATGCCGAGGCCGTCCGTGCCTGCATCGATCGAGAGCGCGAGTTGATTCGACTCGCGTATGATCGACTCGGGGGGTACCGCTCATGCGCAGACGCTCGTTTTTACAGACCGCCGCCGCGACCGCGATCGGCTCTTTTGCGTCCGGGTCCGCATTGGCGCGGCCGCAATCCGATCCGGCGGGAAACTCACCGCCGCCGCGAGATTGGAACGACCCGAGCTCGGTCGTCTACCCGGATCCCGCCATCGAATCGTTCGATGCGCGTTTCAAGAAATACATCATCGGGACGACGGAAATTCGCCGGCTCTGGAGCGGTGCGGAGTGGACCGAGGGGCCCGTCTACTTCGGCGACATGCACTGCGTGACCTTCAGCGATGTGCCGAACAACCGCATGATGCGCTACGACGAGGTGACCGGAGAGACCACCCTGTTCCGCTATCCTTCCAACGAGGCCAACGGCAACACGCGCGACCGGCAGGGAAGGCTCGTGACGTGCGAGCAGCGTACCCGGCGCATCACCCGCACCGAATACGATGGCAGCATCACGGTGCTCGCGGATCGCTACCGGGGCAAGCGGCTGAACTCTCCGAACGGGGTCGTGGTGAAATCCGACGGCACGGTGTGGTTCACCGATCCCACCTACGGAATCGAGGGCGACCATGAGGGCTGGCGCGCCGCTTCCGAGCTCCCGGCCAGCGTCTATCGCTACGACCCGCGAAGCGACAAGCTGACGGTGGTAGCCGACGATTACGAGCAGCCGAACGCCATCTGCTTCTCTCCGGATGAGAGGAAGCTATACGTTTCCGAAACGGCCGGGCCGCCGTCGTACATCTGTCAGTATGACGTGCGCGATGGTGGGAAACTCGCCAACAGGCACGTTTTCCATGACTTTGCGGATACGCACGGTGGCATAGGGGACGACATCCGCGTCGACGAGGACGGCAACCTTTGGTGCGCGGGCGGCTGGTCGCGCGACAAGAATTTCAACGGCGTCAGCGTGTTCGCGCCCGATGGCACCCCGATGGGCCGGATCATTCTTCCGGAAGTGGCCGCCAATCTTTGCTTCGGCGGCTACCAGCACAATCGCAGCCGGCTCTACATCTGTGCCAGCACTTCGCTTTATGCGGTCTACATCGGCGTACGCGGTCTAGGGGTTTGAGCGGCGTCCTTAGCAGACCATTGCACGATTGTCTCATCCACGAGACAATCAGACTTCATACATCCAGGTTTGTCACGGAAAGGGCGTTTTTCTCGATGAATTCGCGGCGCGGCTCGACCTGATCGCCCATCAGGGTGGTGAAGATAACGTCGGCCGCTACGGCGTCCTCGATTTTCACCTGCAGCAGGCGGCGGGTCTGGGGATTGATCGTGGTTTCCCAGAGCTGCTCGGGATTCATCTCTCCCAGACCCTTGTAGCGCTGGATGGTCTGACCCTTGCGCGCCTGGTCGAAGAGCCACTTCATGGCTTCCTTGAAAGACCCCACGTCCTGGCGGTCATCGCTGCGGCTGACGAAGGCACCGTCGCCGATGAGGCCCGCCAGGGTACGAGCCAGATCGGCGATCCGCTGGTATTCGGCGGACTCGAAGAACTCCCGCGGGAGGTACTTGTGGCTCGCAGTGCCGTGCTCGGTCTTGTGGACCATGATGCGCGCCGCATGCTCACCGGTCGCGTTGTGCAGCTCTACACGGTAGGCGCGAGTCGCATCGTCGAGGAAGTTGAGCCGCTGGTGGAGCTCCAGCGCCCAGCTGCGCAGCCACTCGAGCCGGTCGAAATCGGCCGACTTCACTTCCGGCATGTAAATCAGCTGCTCGAGCAGCCGGTCGTCATAGCGCCGCGACCAGCGCTTGATGATGGCCTGCACTTCCATGTATTTGCGGGACAGCGCCTCGAGGCCCGGCCCCTGCAGCGGCGGCGCCGAGCCGTTGACGTGCAACGCGGCATTCTCCAGCGCCGTATTGAGCAGAGCGGCATCGAGCTGCGGCTCATCCCTGACGTACAACTCCTGCTTGCCGCGCTTTACCTTGAAGAGCGGCGGTTGCGCAATGTAGATGTGCCCGTGCGCTATGAGGTCGGGAAGCTGACGGTAGAAAAACGTTAGAAGCAGCGTGCGGATGTGGCTACCGTCAACATCGGCGTCGGTCAGCAGGACCACGCGATGGTAACGCAACTTCGTAATGTCGAAGTCGTCCTTGCCGATACCGCATCCCAACGCGGTGATCAGCGTGCCCACTTCCACGGACGACAGCATCTTGTCGAAGCGCGCCTTCTCCACGTTCAGGATCTTGCCTTTGAGCGGCAGAATCGCCTGCGTTCGCCGATCACGGCCCTGCTTGGCCGAACCGCCAGCAGAATCGCCCTCGACGATGAAGATTTCCGAGAGCGCCGGGTCCTTCTCCTGACAGTCGGCCAGCTTGCCAGGCAGGCCCGCGACATCCAACGCGCCTTTGCGGCGCGTCATCTCGCGCGCGCGGCGGGCGGCCTCGCGGGCACGTGCCGCCTCGAGGATCTTGGCGACGATGCCTTTGGCTTCCTGCGGGTGCTCGAGCAGAAACTCCTGCAGTTTTCCGGCGACCACTGCCTCCACGACACCCTTCACCTCGGAGGAGACCAGCTTGTCCTTGGTCTGCGAGGAAAACTTGGGGTCGGGCAGCTTCACCGAGAGAATCGCCGTGAGTCCCTCACGGGAGTCATCGCCGGTGGTCGGGAACTTGTCCTTCTTTGCGGACAACTCTTTCTCGATGTAGTCGTTGAGCGTGCGCGTGAGCGCGCTGCGGAATCCTGCGAGATGCGTGCCGCCGTCCTTCTGTGGGATGTTGTTGGTATAACAGAACATGCTCTCCTGGTAGGAGTCGTTCCACTGCATGGCGACTTCGACCGAGACGGGCCCGTCCTGGCTCTTGAACCAGAACACCGAGTCATGAATGGGTACGCGTGTCCGGTTCAAATACTTCACGAAGGCCTTGAGGCCACCTTCGTGTTGGAAGACATCGGACTTGTTCTCGCGCTCGTCCACGAGCTGGACGCGCACACCCGAGTTGAGGAAAGAAAGCTCCCGCAGCCGTTTGGCCAGGATCTCGTAGTTGAACTGGATGTGGGTGAAGATCTGTGAGCTCGGCTTGAAGCGCACGACCGTGCCGCGCTCGGAGGTTTCTCCCACGATCGCAAGCGGCGCGGCGGGATCACCCAGGTGATATTCCTGGCGGTGCACCCTGCCGTCACGGGACACGATAAGGAGCAGATAGTCCGATAGGGCATTCACCACGGATACACCCACCCCGTGGAGGCCGCCGGAGACCTTGTAGGAGCTGTCGTCGAACTTCCCGCCTGCGTGCAGGACGGTCATGATGACTTCCGCCGCCGAACGCCCCTCTTCCGGGTGAATATCGACCGGAATGCCGCGCCCATTATCCGAGACGGTCACCGACTCGTCGGCATGGATCGTGACTACGACGTTGTCGCAGTATCCGGCCAGCGCCTCGTCAATCGCGTTGTCCACGACCTCGAAAACCATGTGGTGCAAGCCGGTGCCATCGTCCGTATCGCCGATGTACATCCCGGGGCGTTTCCGCACCGCGTCGAGGCCCTTTAGAACTTTGATTTTGCTGGAGTCGTAGACGTCGTCGGCAGTCATTAAAAAGTCCGATCTCAGGATGGGACATTATACCGGCCCACCCTCCCCTGTTCCACGTGAAACACCCGGTCCGGAGCCCCCAATGCGGCTGTTTCCGGCTGCAGCGAGGTGATCACCAACTGACACCCCAGAGGCTCGATCTGGCGGGAAAAATGCTTCAAGTGCGCCGAATCCAGCTCCGCGGCCGGATCGTCCAAAAGCAGTGTCGGTGTCGTCCCCGAAACGTCCTTGAGAAGCCGTAACTGCGCCACAGTGAGCGCCACCGCCATGAGTTTCTGCTGCCCGCGCGAGAGCACCTCGCGCGCCGGCTTCCCCCCCACCCGGATCAGCACGTCCGCCCGATGGGGCCCCGCATGGGTGAGGCCTCGGAGCTCGTCCCGCGGCCGCGAAGCTTCCAGTGCCTCCGCAAGCGAGTATTGCGCACCCCAGCCGCGGAAGTACTGCAGCTCCCCTGCCGGACAGTCGAGCCCCGCCACGGCTTGCCGCCAATAGGGCTGCATCTGCTCGACCACCTGCCGCCGGGCCTCCGCGATCCTCTCCCCCGACGCAGCGACTTCCAGATCCCAGGGTTTCGTAGTCCCACCCCGCTTTCGTAACGCCGCGTTCCTCTGCCGCACGGAGCGGACAAATCGTAGCCACCCATCCGCGAACTGAGGTTCCACGTGGAACACTGCCCAATCCAGCCAGCGTCTCCTGCGGCGCCCGCCCTCCTCGATCAGCTTATGAATCTCCGGGTCGATGACTTGCACGGGGAAGACACGCGAGAGATCGGCCAGCGAGCCTACGGCACTGGCATCGATGCGAGCCCTGGTCCCCTCCCTGCCATGCACCTCCACTCCTACCGCATGGACCCACGATCCTCCTTCCAGTCCCGAGCTCTCCGTCCTGCCGAACGCCACCAGACCCTCCTGGCCATGCCGCACGAGCCGCTCAGAATTTCGCGTCCGAAACGATCGTCCCCGACCCAGCAGGAACATGGCCTCGAGCAAAGAGGTCTTTCCCGACCCGTTCCCACCCCAAATGAGGTTGCAACCGGGGTGTAGGGAGAGCTCGGCATGCTCGATGCAGCGGAGGTCGCGAACGGTGAGCTCGCTGAGAATCATGGGATCAGCGCGGTGCGGCTAATGCGTGCGTGCGGTGGGGATTGTGACATTCGGAGCGCGGGGTCTCACTCGCAAAGGGGCCACCTAGCCTCGCACTCGGCCCGCTTAAAACTATCGACCGGCTTGACTCCGGAGCCCGAAGCGGCTCGCTACAGCTCCGAAAGACCAGGGGAGCGAGGCGCAATAGGACTTTGCGGGGGCCTGTGGAGCCATGGATGGCGGAAGGGAGCCTACAGGGATCAGTCGAGCGGGCGGCAGCTCGCGTGACCGTATTCACGGCCGTCCCCCGCAAAGTCCTATTGCGTGGCTCGCTCCCGCAACAATCGTAGCCAAATCCCCCGATCGCCCGAATCGCCGGCAGCTCGGGACAAACGCCTGTAAATCAAAGTCTCATGGGCATCACCACGTACCGGGTCTGAGTGAGCCCCGGCGCGTGGATGAGACAGCTGCTGTTGCCATCCGTAAGCCCAATCTCAACTTTGTCTCCCTCAATCGCACTCAACGCATCCAGTAAGTAGTTGACGTTGAAGCCAATTTCCACCTCATCGCCGGCATACACCACCTCCACCTGATCCTCCGCCTCCTCCTGCTCAGGGTTGTGCGCCTGGATGGTCAGCAGATCCGTCCGCACGGCCAGGCGAATCCCCCGATATTTCTCGTTCGAGAGAATCGCCGTCCGCTGCAGCGCCTGCCGTAAAAGCTCCCGATCCGCCAGCACGATCCTCCCCGGACTGGCCGGGATCACCCGTCCATATTCCGGAAATCTGCCATCGATCAGCTTCGAAGTGAACCGAATGTCGCCGATCTGGGCGCGAACGTGATTCGACCCGATCGCCAGCTCCACATTCCCTTCGGTCCCCAGAATCCGCTGTAGCTCCAACACACCCTTGCGCGGGACGATGACTTGGCCGCCCTTCGCCGGTGAAGGCAGCGCCATCTCACACAGCGCGAGGCGATGCCCGTCCGTCGCTACGGCGCGCAACGCGTTCTCCTGAGTCTCCAGCAGCAGCCCATTGAGGTAGTAGCGCACGTCCTGCTGCGCCATCGAGAAATGGGTCTTGTCGATGAGCCGCCGGAACTCTCCCTGCGGCAAAGAGAGCGTCTGTGAGGCGTTGATCTCCTCAACGACCGGAAACTCCGCCGCCGGCAGCGTCTGTAGCGAGAAGCGGCTGCGGCCCGCACGCACGATCACACGCTCCCCTTCCGTGCTCAGCGTGACATTCACGCCATCCGGCAGCGCGCGAAGGATATCGACGAGCTTGCGCCCGGGCACCGTGATATCGCCTGGCTGCTCCAGGCCCACTTTGGTGGCGGCAACGAGCTCGACCTCGAGATCCGTCCCGGTGATCGCGAGCCGGTTGTCTCGTGCCGACAGCAGCACGTTCGCGAGCACGGGCATCGTCTGCCGCCGCTCGACTACGCCGATTACGCTTTGCAGGGGAGCGAGGAGATCCGCGCGCGTCGCTGTCAGCTTCATAATCTATTCTTTCTTTAGAATCTTAAATCCAGATTGTAGTAGTAGTTGGCCCTGGGGATAACGGGAACAACGCTTTCCGTCCCGCAGGATCAACAGCTTGGCCGGTCTCCGATGCATCGCAACTGGTGGTACGACCTGCGCGGTGACTGTGGGCCGTCTGTGCGTAACTTTATCCCCAGGGCTGCCCACAGAAAATCCACAGGCCTGCCCCCATTAACCCGTCAGGGTTCTCAACAGGTTCGAGTAGTCCTCGGTCATCCGGACCTCTGAGGTGCGCAACTCCTTGATGCGCTTGCAGGCGTGCAGCACCGTGGTGTGGTCGCGGCCGCCAAAGGCATCGCCGATCTCCGGCAGGCTGTGGCTGGTGAGCTCCTTCGCGAGCGCCATTGCGACCTGCCGCGGGCGCGCCACCGAGCGGCTGCGGCGCTTGGACAGAAGATCCGCCATGCGGACCTTGTAGTAGTCGGCGACGGTTTTCTGGATGTTCTCGATGGTGACGAGCTTCGCCTGCAGGGACAGCAGGTCCTTCAGTGCCTCGCGGGTGAAATCCAGCGTGATCGCATGGCCAGTGAAGCGCGAGTTGGCGATGACTCGCCGCAGCGCACCTTCGAGCTCCCGAACGTTCGAGCGGATGCGCTTGGCGATGAAAAATGCGACCTCCTCCGGAAGTTGCGTGCCGGCGTGGTGTGCCTTCGCCATGAGAATGGCCACGCAGGTCTCGAGCTCCGGCGGCTCGATGGCGACGGTCAACCCCCACCCGAAGCGCGATTTCAGCCGTTCCTCCAACCCGGCAACCTCCTTCGGGTAACGGTCGCAGCTCAGGATGACCTGATGCTGGCCCTCGAGCAGCTCGTTGAAGGTGTGAAAGAACTCTTCCTGCGAGCGGTCCTTGTTGGCGAAGAACTGGATGTCGTCGATCAGCAGCGCATCGAGCGAGCGGTACGCCGTCTTGAACTCGTTCATGCTGTTGTGCTGCAGCGCGCGCACCATGTCACCGACGAAGCGCTCGGAGTGAACATAAGCAATGCGCGCTTCGCCGTCACGCTCCTTGATGAGGTGGGCGACCGCGTGCATGAGGTGAGTCTTGCCCAGCCCGACACCGCCATAGAGGAAAAGCGGGTTATAGGCGCGCCCGGGATTCTCGGCCACCTGCAAGGAGGCCGCCTTGGCGAGCTGGTTGCTCTTGCCTTCGACAAAAGTACCGAAGGTGAAGTCCGCATTGATGCGCGCACCGACGACGAGACCCTCGGCGCGCCGCGCGCGCTGCGCAGCCGACGCGGGTCCCGGTAGCGTTGCCGGCGCCACTGCGGCGCGCATGGGCGTGCTGCGCGAGCCGACTTCGACGGTGACGATGGGTGCATCCCCGGTGCTCTGGTCGCGCAGCAGCTCGCCGATGCGCGGCAGGAGATGCTCGTTGATCCACTCGACCGCGAAGCGGTTAGGCGCAAGCAGCTTGAGCGCGCCCGCGCCCTCCAGCGCCTGCAGCGGCCGCACCCAGGTATTGAACTGCTGCTCCGGGAGTTCGCCCTCCAACGCACATTTGCACCGAGCCCAAAGCGACGCTTCCACGCGCGTTGCCTCCGCAACCACTTCAAGATCCAGGCTGATCGATGATCGCCGTAGCGAGGGTGCCGCACGGCGAGCAGATTTTTGCGATCGCTTCCCGCGCATAGTGGTGACTATGAAAGGGGGGCGATCGCAGAAAGATGCCGCTGTGCGGCGCCTGCAGTAGGCGCATCATCGGTCAGCCTGGCTCTCGGGGGAAAGGGCTGCGGAGTCTATACCCTTGAGCGCCACCGCTGAAGGTTTTGCGCAGAGGAATATATTGACACCTTGGCGCTCAACGGCTTAGCCTTGCCGCCCCTTTTTGGAACCCACGGATCCTCTGGAGTCTCGATGAAGCGTACCTATCAGCCTAGCAAAGTGCGTCGCAAGCGCACGCACGGGTTCCGGGCACGCATGGCGACCCAGAACGGCCGTAGGGTACTCGCCCGCCGCCGCGCCAAAGGCCGGCGGAAGCTGATCCCTTAAGGGCTCGATAGAGGGTCCCTCAGGACCCGCGAAGGCCGGCAGAAATCCGCTGGAATGGCCCCAGGGGCGGTTCCAGCCAATACACTATGCACCGGCTCACTTTCCCGCCGCACAAGCGTCTGCGGCGCAAGTCGGAGTTCGACGCGGTGTATGCGCGCGGCCGGCGCTTTGGCAATGGATTCTTCGCGGTGACAGCAAGCAGCAACGACAAGTTCGGCGCGCGCCTCGGCATGGCAGTTGCCGTGCGCACTGCCGGCGATGCCGTGGAGCGTAACCGCATACGCCGCATCATCCGGGACTCGTTCCGGCTGCATCAGCATGCCCTTCCGGCCGTTGATCTCGTCGTGAGCGCGCGACCGAGCGCGCGCGGAGCCCGGGGCGCGCAGCTGCACGCCAGCCTGGCGGCCCTTTGGAAGCAGGTAATCGACCGATGCGCCTCCTCGCAACCTGGCTGATCCGCTGTTACCAGTGGACGATCAGTCCTCTCCTCGGCCCCTGCTGCCGGTTCCATCCCTCATGCTCCCAATACACCCTCGAGGCCATCAATCGCTTCGGCCTGCTGCGCGGCGGCTGGCTCGGTGTGAGGCGCATTGGGCGCTGCCATCCGTGGCATCCCGGCGGGTTCGATCCCGTGCCCGCTGGCCCGACCTCATCTCATCATTCGCATGAATAACAACCCGCGCTTCTACCTCTGGCTGGCGCTCGCACTGGTCCTTTGGCTCAACTACACGACCTGGCAGCGTGACTACCCGCCCGCGCCCGCCGCTTTGACGGCGGCAACGAGTCAGAACGCGCCGTCCCAACAGCCGAGCGCGCTCGCCAACAGCATTCCACAGACGCAAGAATCGGGTGCACCCAATGCCGCCCCGGCGGTTGCCCCACCGCCACCGCCGCCGCCTACTTCCGCCGCAGCGGGTATTCCTGCCGTAAAACCTGCGGCGTCTGCAGACGCACCGCTCATTCACGTACACACTGACGTTTACGACATCGACATCAGCACGCGGGGCGGGACTCTGGAGCAGGTGACCCTGCTCAAGTACGCGCAGATCAAAGGGCAAGCAGCTCGCGTGCAGCTCGAAAACGACGCCAGCCCGCAGACGGTGTATCTGTTGCAGAGCGGGCTCGCCGGGCCGGGAGATACTCCGAATCACACCGCGCTCTTCACAACACCGCGGCAGAGCTACGAGATGAGCGGCTCACAGCTTCGTGTGCCGCTCACCTGGAGCAGCGGCGGTGTCACGGTGACGAAGACGTACGTCTTCAGTAGAGGCTCCTACGGCATCGGTCTCGAGTACGCCATCCAGAATCACGGCGCTGCGCCATGGCAGGGGCAACCTTACGCGCAGATCTACCGCGACGATCCGCGTACCAAGAGCAGCTACTTCAATCCCAACAGCTACGCCTATCACGGGCCCGCCATCTGGACCGGCACCAAATACGAGCGGCTTGATCCTTCGAAGCCCGACTACCAGCATTTCTCGCAGGCGGTGACCGACGGTTGGATCGCTGCTACGCAGAACGACTTCGTCAGCGCCGTCGTCCTGCCGAAGGGCGCTCCGTACCGATTCACCGCCGAGGTGTCGGGGCCCGAATACCTCCTGGCAGCGCTGGGCGCCCCGCAGACCGTTGCTCCCGGCACGACGGCAAGAATCAGTCAGACGATCTTCGTCGGTCCGATGCTGCACGCCCAGCTCGAGAAGATCGAGCCGAGTCTCAAGTACGTGGTCGGCTACGGATACCTGACCCTGCTGGCCGGCCCGCTCTTCTCGCTGCTGAGCAAGGTGTACGCGATTACCGGCAATTGGGGCGTTGCCATCATCCTGGTGACGTTCCTCCTCAAGCTGGTCCTCTACCCGCTGTCGGAGGCGAGCGGCCGCTCGATGGCCAAGATGAAAGCGCTCGGCCCGCGGATCAAGAACATCCAGGAAACCTACAAGGAGGATAAGGAGAAGCTTGGGCGCGCCATGATGGACATCTACAAGCGCGAGAAGGTGAATCCGGTCTCGGGCTGCCTGCCGATGATCGTGCAGATTCCGGTGTTCCTCGCTTTCTATTGGGTGCTGCTCTACAGCGCGGAGATGCGGCAGGCGCCGTTCGCGTTCTGGATCCAGGACCTGTCGGCGCGCGATCCGTACTTCATCCTGCCCGCCATCATGGCGGTTGCCATGTTCGTGCAGTACAAGCTCAATCCCACCTCGCCCGATCCCACGCAGGCGAAGGTCATGATGGTCATGCCCATCGCCATGTCGGCGATGTTCGCGTTCTTCCCCGCCGGCCTGGTGCTCTACTACGTCACGAACACCATCCTCGGCGTCGCCCAGCAGTGGAACATCAATCGCCGGCTGGGCGTCCATACCGCGCCCCAGAAAGCCTGACGAGCTGCGCGGAGACAGGCACGGGATGTGCCCCGCCGCAACAATCTGCTCCATCGGCGGAACGGTTGCGCGGCTTGCGGTAGAGTTGCTGGTCTTCGCGACGAGTCGCTCTTCAACCGGCGCGAGAGCGGCGGTAGCCTCGTCAGCATGAGCCGCAGCGATACCATCGTGGCGGCGGCCACCCCGCCGGGACGAGGCGGGATAGGGATCGTAAGGGTCTCGGGACCGCGGGTACCCGAGATCGCCGCCGTGCTGCTCGGCGAGCTGCCGTTGCCGCGCCGCGCAGGCTTCGCCCGCTTCCTCGACGCCGCGCAGGAGCCGATCGATGCCGGCCTCGCGCTCTTTTTCCCCGGGCCCCACTCCTATACGGGCGAGCACGTCCTCGAGCTGCACGGTCATGGCGGTCCGCTAATCCTCGAGGCGTTGGTGAGTCGGGTGGCGGAGCTCGGCGCGCGCCGCGCGCTTCCGGGAGAGTTCACCCAGCGCGCCTTCCTGAACAACAAGCTGGATCTGGCCCAGGCCGAGGCGATCGCCGACCTGATAGATGCCGGCTCCCGCGAGGCGGCGCGCGCGGCCATGCGCTCGCTCCAGGGGGAGCTCTCAGCGATCGTGCGTGGGCTCACCGACGCAGTGATTGACCTGCGGACCTACGTCGAGGCCGCTATCGACTTCCCCGAGGAGGAAATCGACTTCCTGGCCGACCGGGAGCTCGAGGAGCGCTTCCAAGCCGTGCACGACCACTTCAAAGCGGTCGAGCAGAGCGCGCGCCAGGGGCGGCTCCTGCGCGAGGGCATGACGGTCGTGATCGCGGGCCGACCCAATGCAGGCAAATCGAGCCTGCTCAACCGGCTGGCCGGATATGACGCGGCAATCGTGACGCCCATCCCGGGGACAACCCGCGATATCGTCCGCGAGCGCATCGACATTGACGGCATGCCTTTGCATATCCTCGATACGGCGGGCCTCCGTGAGCACGCGGATGTCGTCGAGGCGGAGGGGATCCGGCGGGCGCATGTCGAGATGCGGCGCGCCGACCGCGTGCTCTTCGTCATCGATGCCGCCGACGACCCCGGAGCAGCTGCCTATGGCGAGGAAAAGGGGCGGTTGCCGGTCGACGTACCCGTGACCCTCGTGCTGAACAAATGCGACCTGACGACGGGCATTCCGATCGCCGACACCATGACGGGCCCGCCTCGGGTCGCGCTGTCCGCCGCTACGGGCGAGGGGCTGGACGTGCTGCGTGCGCACCTGAAGGCCTGCATGGGATACCAGACCGTGGACGCCGGGACCGTCTCGGCCCGGCAGCGGCATCTCGATGCGCTCGACCGCGCCCGGCGCCAGGTCACGGAGGCTGAGCGCCGGCTGCGGGACAGCCGCGCCGGGGAGCTGGTCGCCGAGGAGCTGCGCGGTGCGCAGCAGGCACTCAACGAGATCACCGGCGAGTTCACCAGCGAGGATCTGCTGGGCAGGATCTTCGGCAGCTTCTGCATCGGGAAGTGACGCAGGCATACTCGCTGCTGGTTTCCTAGCGCTCGTCCTCCTGCGGATCGTCTCCTGGGGCCCCTCTGCCGGATCAGGTCTCGGAGCGCTACCGTGGCCCGCGCCAGCGCACTCAAGAAAGGCAATAACGGTGTACCAGCGAATTGTCCTCGCCTACGACGGCTCCATCGAGGGGCGCACCGCGCTGCGCGAGGGGGCGCTGTTGGCGCGGCGGTACGGGGCGCAGGTCTTCGTCCTCTCCGTCATCCGGGAGGCGGCGGGCACCAAGCTTGGTGAGGGAGTCGGCGGCGGCGGCATCGCGCAGCAGCGGGTGGAGTACGAGCGCGTCCTGGAGGAAGGTATGGCGCGGCTCGCGGCGCTCGGTTTCCAGGCCGCCGGCAAGCTCGTCATCGGGGAGCCGGCGCGGGAGATCGCCGCCTATGCCGAGCAGCTCAAGGCGGATCTGGTCGTGGTTGGACATCGGCGTCAGAGCGCGATCGGGCGCTGGTGGTCCGGGCCGAGCGGCGCCTATCTGAGCGATCACATCCCCTGCAGCCTGTTGGTTTGCAAGAACATCATCGACGACGAGCAGTTCGCGGCGTTGCTCGCGCAAAACGAGTTGGGGCCGGCAGCGGCCGCAGCTCGGGCCGGGCAGGGCCAGCCGGGCGTGGATCGCGCCGCGAACGCCCGTCCCAGCCCGGTGGTGCACGCGCCATCTCCCACGCCGGCGCCGGCGCATCCGACACCCTCGGCGGCGCAGCGTCGCCTGCGCGGCGTGTTATTTCTGCTGTTGCCGCTGGCGCTGATCATCGCCTTCGTGATCTACGCCCTGGGCGGAGGAACGATCTCGACCGATGACGCGTACGTGGAGGCCAACACGGTCGGCGTCTCAGCCGACGTGTCAGGCATCGTGTCACAGGTATACGCCAGCGAAAATCAGTACGTGCGGCGCGGTCAGATCCTCTACACCCTGGGCGATCGGCAATACCGTTACGCCCTCGACAAGGCAAACGCCCAGGTCGACGCCGTGCGCGACGACTTGCTCGCCCTGCAGGCGAGCTATCGGGACATGCAGGCGAGAATTGCGCAGGCGAAGTACGACCTCGGATACAGTCAGGTGCAGTTTCGGCGCGCACAAAATCTCGCCCGCGTGCACATCGTCTCGAGCACCGGCTACGACACGGCGCACCGCGACTTCGAGAGCTCCCGGCAGGCGCTGGCATCCCTCAACGAGCAGCTCGCGGGCATCGCGGCCAACCTGAACGGCCACCCGTCCGGCGCCGTGGACCAGTACCCGCAATACCTCAGTGCGCTGGCCGCCCGCAATGAGGCGGCGCGCGAGTTGGCCCATACGGTCGTGCGAGCGCCGTTCGATGGCATCGTGACCAGCGTTCCTTCCATTCAGCCGGGCCGTTATCTGGCGGCATCCATCACCGCTTTCTACCTGGTGGACACGGAGCACGTCTGGGTGCACGCGGACCCGAAGGAGACGGAGCTGACTTATGTGCGGTCGGGACAGTCGGTCAGCGTCAAAGTCGACACCTATCCCGGCGAGACCTGGCACGGCACCGTCGCAAGCATCAGTCCGGCGGCAGCGCAACAGTTCTCGCTGCTGCCCGCGCAGAACACGAGCGGCAACTGGGTCAAGGTCGTGCAGCGCATCCCGCTGCGCATCGCTGTCGATACGAGCGACCGCAACATGCCGCCGCTGCGCGCCGGGATGAGCGTGGAGGTCAGCATCCACACCGGCCACGCGCGCGGCTGGTCCATACTCTGACGAAGGAGGCTATGGGACTTGCACGCTATCTCTGCACAGGTGGCCAGAGTCGCGTCTCTGGCCGCCGGCAACCAAGGCACGGTCCGCAAAACGGCCGCAGGCCGGTTTTGCCCATGGACTGATCTTTGAGAAAGGAGGCTATCGGATTGCAGGTTATTTCTGCACAGGTGGCCAGAGTCGCGTCTCTGGCCGCCGGCAACCAAGGCACGGTCCGCAAAACGGCCGCAGGCCGGTTTTGCCCATGGACTAAGGAGCGGCAGTGGCCGAGGAGCTGAGCCCCAGCACCCCTAATCGCGGCGGCATCACCCTCTGCGTGATGCTGGCGACCCTCATGCAGTCGCTGGATACGACCATCGCCAATGTGGCGCTGCCCCACATGCAAGGGAGCCTCGCGGCGAGCCAGGACGAGATCAACTGGGTGCTGACCTCCTACATCGTCGCCGCGGCGATCGCGACGCCGCTCACCGGCTTCCTGACGGCGCGGTTCGGCCTCAAGCGCCTCTTCATCATCTCCGTGGTCGGCTTCACCATCGCCTCGATGCTCTGCGGCATGGC
Organism: Steroidobacteraceae bacterium; assembly: GCA_025451845.1. Lineage (GTDB taxonomy): Bacteria > Pseudomonadota > Gammaproteobacteria > Steroidobacterales > Steroidobacteraceae > 13-2-20CM-66-19. The sequence goes on along the minus strand of JANWJS010000001.1, from coordinate 64,163 downwards.
TGAGTCGGTGACCGAGATCGTGCTCTTCCGCTGGTTGCAGGGCCTCTTCGGCGCCGCGCTGGTGCCCCTCTCGCAGACCGTGCTGCTCAACATCAATCCGCCGCAGCGTCACGGGTCGGCCATGGCGGCCTGGGGCATGGCGGTCATGGCGGCGCCCATACTCGGGCCCGTGCTCGGTGGCTGGCTAACGGAGGACTACAGCTGGCGCTTTGTGTTTTACATCAACCTGCCGATCGGGATATTGGCCCTGGTCGGCATGTTGATATTCCTGCCGTCGGCGCCGCGCCGCGAGGCGCGGCTCGACTGGACCGGTTTCGTGAGCCTGAGCATCGCCATCGCGGCCCTGCAGGTGATGCTCGACCGGGGCCAGGAGCTCGATTGGCTCAGCTCGAACGAGATCGTCGCCGAGGCAATCGTCGCGGGCTCGGCGTTCTACATTTTCCTGGTCCACATCTTCACCGCGCGCGAGCCGTTTCTGCGGCCAGCGCTCTTTCGCGACCGCAACTTCACCGCCGGCGTGATCTTCGTCGCCATCGTCGGTCTGACGTTCTACGCCTCGCTCGCCTTGCAGCCGCCTTATCTGCAGGAGCTGATGAACTACCCCGTCATCACGGCGGGATTCGTCATGGGGCCGCGCGGCATTGGCACCATGGTCGCGATGATGATCGTCGGTAAGCTGATGGGGCGGACCGACACGCGCCTGCTGCTCGGCTTCGGGCTCGGCCTGTCGGCGTGGACTTTCTATCTGATGACGGGATGGACGCCCGACGTATCGAGCTGGACGATCATCTGGGTGGGGGTCATCCAGGGGGCGGGGCTGGGATTCCTGTTCACGCCGCTCAGTGTCGTGTCGCTGCAGACGCTGCCACCGGGAGTGCGGCCCGAAGGCGCCGGCTTCTACAATCTGGCGCGCAACGTCGGCTCCAGCATAGGTATCTCCATCGTCGGCGCGCTTCTCGCGCGCACCACGCAGGCCAACCATGCGGATATCGCGCAGTACGCCACTGCCGTGAACCGCCAGTTCGGCAATCCGGTCATTGCGCAGGCGTTGAGCCCGCTCACGTCTTCCGGGCGCGCGGCGCTCGACGCCTTGATCACCCAGCAGGCGCAAGTCATCGCTTACATGGATGACTACAAGTTTCTGATGATCGCCACGCTGGCAGTGATCCCGCTGCTGGTGGTGTTCGGGGGGCGATCTCCCGCTCCGAGCGGGGAGCATTCGACGGTGGCGGAGATGTGAGGAGAGGCATCGTGTCGAACAAGCTTGGAATGATCGAGCACATCGTGCAGGTGATGCTGGAGAACCGGTCCTTCGACCACATGCTGGGGTATCTCTACTCGGCTAGCGGCAATGTCTCGGGCGCCGGCCAGCGGTTCGACGGCTTGACCGGCAAGGAGTGGAATCCGGATGACACCGGCCGCCGGGTCGGCGTGTACGCCATACAGCCGACGGACCCGCATCCCTACCTCATGCCGGGGGCGGATCCGGGCGAGGGATTTCTCAATACCAACTACCAGCTCTTCGCGACTGACGATCCTGCCGCCGGAGCCGTTCCCGGCAACATGGGATTCGTCGTCAATTTCAAATCCGCAATTGCGTCCGATCTGGCGAAACACTACAGCGACACCCTTGCCGGTACGCTGCCTTCCCAGATCATGGGCATGTACACGCCGCAGCTGTTGCCGGTGATCAGCGCGTTGGCTCGCGGTTTTGCCGTCTGTGACCGGTGGTTCGCCTCCGTTCCCACGATGACCATGCCCAACCGCGCCTTCGCGGCCGCCGCAACCTCACAGGGGCATTTGGACGACACTCCCAAGGTGTATACGTGCCCGAGCATCTTCGGCAGACTCTCCGACAAGGGACTCGACTGGGCGATCTACGGGTACAACAGCGATCCCCTCACTCGGCAGGATTTTCCCGACACCCAAGCCGCGGCGGATGGCCATTTCGGCCACTTCCGCGACTTCCAGCAGCGCGCCGCGGCGGGAACCCTGCCGGCGTACACCTTCCTGGAGCCGAGCTGGGCCGCCGCGGGCAACAGCCAGCATCCCAATTACGATGTCTCGAAGGGGGAGCAATTCCTGCACGACATCTACGTCGCGCTGCGCAATGGCAAGGCGTGGAGCTCCACTCTCCTCATCATCAGTTACGACGAGCACGGCGGGAACTACGATCATGTCCCGCCGCCTGCGAACGCGACGCCGCCAGGCGACGGTACAGTGGGTGAGTACGGTTTCGATTTCACGCGCTTCGGGCTGCGGGTTCCGGCCGTATTGGTGTCGCCGCTGATCGCGGCCGGCACTGTCTTCAGGGGCTCCGGGCCCGTCGACCATACTTCAGTGCTGGCGACGATCGCGGAGCGTTGGGGCACGCAGCCCCTGACTGCGCGGGACCGCGCCGCGGCGTCACTCGGAGATGTCCTCACCCTCGCCAGCCCGCGCACAGACGATCCCTTGAACGGTGTGCTGCCACCGGTCTCATCCGCAGCGCATCCCAACCCGTCCAAGCCGACAAAGCTGGAACGAATCCACGCCGCGCTGGTGGCTGCGCTCCCGCTGCGCAATCAGCAAGGCTACTACCCCGAGGACACGCCCGTTCCGACGTTCGCATCTTCGTCTGATCTCAGCGACTTCGTTCGCGACCGCACGGCGGCGTGGAAGGAGCACGTCCAGCGGCAGATGCGGCGGCGTTCCGAGCGCGCGGAACTCGCGGGAGGCGTCCCCGGAGGCAGGAAGCACGGCGGACGCAGGCGAGCGCGTAGATAGGCGCTACGGCGCCATGCCTCGCAGCGCAAGATCCCTGCTGTAGGTGACATTCATGATGTTGCTGTACCACCCCGTGACGCGCGGCTTGACGAGGTGCTTGCTGACATAGAAGTAGATCGGGACGATCGGCTGATCGCTCAGCATCACCCGTTCCGCCTGCTCCAGCAGCGCGCGCCGCTTGGCCGGATCGGCCTGCGCCGCGGCACGGTCGACCAAGTCGTCATAGGCGGGATTGTCATAGTGCGTCAGGTTGACGCCGAAGTCGCTCTTGAAATATTGGGCGAAGGTGTAGGCATCGTTGTAGTCGCCGATCCAGCTGGAACGGAACATCTGCACGTCGCCGCGATCGATATCCTGCATCAGTGACCCGAACTCCTCGGCCCGCAGGGCCACTTGCGCGCCGAGCGCATGCTGCCACATGGAGGCAATGGCGACGGCAAGCTCCGCATGAATCTCCTGGTTGTTGTAGCGCAGCTCGAAGCGCAGCGGTCTCGCCGCGGAGTACCCGGCTTGCGCGTACAGGCTGCGAGCTTCGGCGAGGCGTTGCGGCATGTTGAGCGAGCGATAGTCGGGTGACTGAGGCGAGTAGCCGGCGACACCGGGCGGTACCCAGCCGTAAGCGGGCAGCTCGCCCGAGCGTAGCACGAGCTTCGCGAGCTTCTCGCGATCGATCACCATGGAGAGCGCACGCCGCACCCTGGCGTCACCCGCGAATGGTGCGCGTCGCAGATTGAAGCCATAGAAGTAGACGGCCAGCTCCGGCGCGATGTGCAGCTGTCCCCGCAGATGTGAGTGAATCCAGCCATACTGACTCTTGGGGATCACCTCCGTGATGTCGAGTTGATCCGCACGATAGAGGGTCAGCTCTCCGTTCTCATCAGCGGTGACCAGATACTTCACCCCGTTGAGGTGGGTGGCGGCATTGTTCCAGTAGTACGGATTGCGCGTCAGATAGATGTACGAGCCGTGAACCCACTGCGACAGGATGAAGGCACCGTCCGAGGGCATAATGCCAGGGCGCGCGTAGGCGTCTCTCTCGTTGACGAGCACGACAGGATCCACTGGGCACGTGCTGGGATGTGCGAGCAGTGCCGGCAGATAGGGGGCGGGCTCGCTGAGCCGCACGATCACGGTGTGGGGATCTGGAGCGGATACGCCCAGGCTCTCCGGGGGCTTGCGCCCGGCGACGATATCGCCGGCGTTGGCGATGACCTCTATGACTTGCGCGTACTGCGATGCAGTATTGGGGTCGACGAGGCGGCGCAGGCCGGCGACGAAATCCGCGGCCACCACGGGTTGGCCGTTCGACCATCGAGCGTCATGGCGCAATGAGAAGGTGTATGTCTTGCCGTCGGGGCTGACTTGCCATTTCTCCGCGATACCGGGAGCCACGCCGCCTGACTTGTCGAGCGTGGTCAGGCCTTCGCAAATGTCCCGCAGCACCCGCTGTCCTTCGTCCGAGCGCGCCTTCTGCGGGTCGAGGGAGTCGGGCTCCGGGCCCAGTCCACGCAGGAGGACCGCCGACTCATGGGCGACGCTGCCGGTTGCGCCGTTGGGAGAATGCGAGCAGCCGCCGAGCGCCGCGAGCGCCAGCAACGGGATTACGAAGGCGCGGGCAGCGCTCCGCGTCACCACGGGCTACGCGCGCCGCAGGCGGTGGGCATTGATCTGATCCCGCAGCGAGAGCGCTGCGGCCCTTGCCGCGGAGGCGAAATCGTCTCCGGAGGAAGCATAGAGAATGCTTCGCGAGGAGCTGACCATGAGGCCCGTCCCGGCGGCAGTTTGCCCGTTGCGCACCACCTGGGCGACATCGCCACCCTGGGCGCCGACGCCGGGCACCAACAGCGACATCTCACCGACGATCCGCCGGATCTCGGCCAACTCCTGGGGATAGGTGGCTCCGACCACCAACATGCAGTTGCCGCGCCTGTTCCACCGAGTCGCCGCCAGCTCCGCCACCACGTGATAGAGCCGCCGTCCGCCGTCGCCGACCGCCAGGTCCTGCAGGTCGCGCGCCCCTGGGTTGGAGGTGCGGCAGAGCACCACGACGCCGCGGTCCTCGCGCCGCAGGAAGGGCTCGAGCGAATCGCCTCCGAGGTAGGGATTCACGGTGACGGCGTCGGCTCCGTAGCGCTCGAAGGCCTCGATCGCATAGCGCTCCGCCGTGTTGCCGATGTCGCCCCGCTTGGAATCGAGGATGACAGGCACGCCGGGGTAGGTGCGATGGATGTATTCGACAGTACGCTCGAGCTGGTCCTCCGCCTCGTAGGCGGCGTAGTGGGCGAACTGCGGCTTGTAGGCGCAGACCAGGTCTGCCGTGGCGTCGATGATGGCTTTGTTGAAATGGAAGACCGGCGAGGGGCGCTCGGCGACTTGCTGGGGGAAGCGCTCGATCTCCGGATCGAGGCCCACACAGACCAGCGAGTCACTGCGCTCCCAGCTCGCAGCGAGCTGATCGAGGAAGGTGCTGCGAGGTTCCGTGGTCATGCTACCCGCGCGTGCTCCGCCGCGAGACTGAGCTTCTTCAGATGGACCAGCAGCAGCGTGACGGCAGCGGGCGTCACGCCCGGCACCCGGCCGGCCTGCCCGACCGTGGCGGGGCGATACTCTGCCAGGCGGCCACGTGCCTCGTGTGAGAGTCCCGCCACCTGGTCGTAGTCGATGCCGTCCGGCAGCTTCGTCTCCTCGTTGCGGCGCTGACGGTCGATCTCCTCGCGCTGGCGCTCGATGTAACCCGCGTACTTCGCGCAAGCCTCGACCTGGGCCCTTACCTGCGGGGGAATGCGGTCATCGGAGGGCGCGGCGAGCCAGTCCGGGATACCCGCGACCTCGAGCAGCGCCTCGTAGCTGACTTCCGGGCGCCGCAGCAGCTCGAATGCCGAATAGTCCCGGGTCAGGGGTCCGGAGAGGACTCGCTGAGACCAGTCCGCGGATGCCCCGTCGGGGCGCACGCGCACGCGCTGCAGCCGCGCCGTCTCGTCCTCCGACAGGCGCTGCTTCGCCTCGAAGAGGCGCCAGCGCTCCTCGTCCACCAGGCCGAGCTCGCGGCCCAGCGGCGTCAGGCGCAGGTCGGCGTTGTCCTCTCGCAGCAGCAGCCGATGCTCGGCGCGGCTGGTGAACATGCGGTAGGGCTCCCGGGTCCCCCGCGTCACGAGGTCATCGATGAGTACGCCCAGATAAGCCTCGCTGCGCTTCGGGACCCAGGCTTCGCACTGCCGGAAGGTCAGCGCCGCGTTGATGCCGGCGACGACGCCCTGCGCTGCAGCTTCTTCGTACCCCGTCGTGCCATTGATCTGCCCGGCGAAGAAAAGTCCGTGGATGAGGCGGGTCTCGAGCGAGGGATGCAGGTCCCGCGGATCGAAGTAGTCGTACTCGATCGCATAGCCCGGCCGCGTCAGGTGCGCCCGCTCGCATCCAGGGATGCTGTGCACGAGCTCGTACTGGACGTCGAACGGCAGGCTGGTGGAGATCCCGTTGGGATAGATCTCGTGCGTGTCGAGGCCTTCCGGCTCGACGAAGATCTGATGCGAAGGCTTGTCGGCAAAGCGGAAAATCTTGTCCTCGATGGACGGACAGTACCTCGGGCCCACACCCTCGATGACGCCGGTAAACATAGGGGATCGATCCAGTGCAGCCCGGATGATCTCGTGAGTCCGCTCATTCGTATGAGTAATGAAACAATCAATCTGCTTTGGGTGGTCTTCGGACCGCCCAAGAAACGAAAACACCGGCAATGGGGCATCGCTGGCCTGCCGAGTCATCGCCGAGAAGTCGAGCGTGCGCCCGTCCAGCCGTGGCGGCGTGCCGGTCTTGAGCCGTCCGACGCGCAGCGGCAGCTCCCGCAGCCGGCTCGCGAGCCGGTTCGAGGGCGGATCGCCGGCACGACCGCCCTGGTAGTTATCGAGCCCCACGTGGATCCGGCCGCCGAGGAAAGTGCCCACCGTGAGCACCACCGCAGGTGCTTCGAAGGTCATGCCGCTCACCGTGACGACTCCCGTCACCGTCTCGCCCGCGACCAGAAGGTCCGCGGCTTCCTGCTGGAAGAGCGACAGCCGTGGCTCGGTCTCGAGCAGCGAGCGAATCGCCTTCCTGTAGAGCTGGCGATCGGCCTGGGCGCGGGTCGCCCGTACCGCCGGACCCTTGCTGCTGTTCAGCGTGCGAAATTGAATACCCGCGCGATCGGTCGCCCGCGCCATGGCCCCGCCCAGCGCGTCGATCTCGCGCACGAGGTGGCCCTTGCCGATGCCGCCCACCGCGGGATTGCAGCTCATCTGACCCAGCGTCTCGATGCTCTGGGTAAGAAGCAACGTGCGCGCACCCATGCGCGCTGCCGCCAGCGCGGCTTCCGTGCCGGCGTGGCCACCGCCGATGACGATCACGTCAAAACCTTGAGAAAAGCGCATCCTGAATATTGTAGAGGCCGCGGGCGCGCGAACAAGGGCTGGATCGGCGGTCCCGGCGATGCCTCATCCCGGGGATTGCCGCTGTCCGGCCGGTGCCCGCCTCCGCCCCCGAGGGTCATCCTCGGCTAGTCAGCCCACGTCAGTCCTGCGCGCAGCGCAGCAGAATGCGTGTCGGCAAAAGCGCGCGCCTCGACTTCGAAACGGTTGTTCCGGTAGCCGTGGCGCAGCCACTCCAGGCAGTAACGCGCGAGGGTCAGATTGCCCGGCTCCCACTGCTTCAGCACATGATAGTACTCGTGCAACATGAGCCGCGGATCGTCGAAGAACTCCTCGGCGGAGCCGCGCAGGTAAATGTGCCGCCGCCGGGTAGTGGCGATGGCCCGGTGGTGCAGCCGGGCATACAGTGAATACTCGATGATGCGGACGTGGCAAACGGGCTCGCCCAACGCGGCCGCGAGCGCCGCGCGAAGGGAACCCGGGAGGGTTACGCTGCGTCCAATTTTCACGATCCAGCCGGGTAGAATGTCTGCATGAGACTGCTCGCCGCCGTCGCGCTGACTGCCGCTTCCTCGTGGGCAATTGCCCAGCCTTTTCCGGGATCGCCGCCGGCACGGCCGGCCACCATCGAGGTGACTGGCCAGGCAAAGGTGTCCAAAACCCCCGACCGAGTTTACATCGACATCGGTGTGACGACCCAGGCGCAGAGGTCGGAAGCTGCCGCACAGCAGAATGCCGCTCGCCTCTCGGCGGTGCTCGCGGCCGTGAAGAAGGCAGCGGCCTCGGGCACGCAGCTCACGACCACGGAATACTCCATCAGCCCCAACTACAACTATCCCAGGAATGGCCGTACGCCCTCGATCGTGGGGTACACCGCAAGCAACGTGGTCGAGGTCAGGCTGGATGACCTGGGCAGCGTCGGCCGAGTGATCGACGCCGCGACGCAGGCAGGCTCGAACAACGTTCAGGATATCCGCTTCACCCTGCGCAACGAGGATGCTGCGCGAGCCGAGGCGCTGCGGGAGGCGGCTCTGCGCGCCCGACAGGATGCCGATGCGCTCGCCGGCGCTCTCGGCCTCAAGATTGTCCGGGTGCTATCGGTGAGTGAGCAGAGCCCGGCGGTATTCCCGATCTACCGACAGTTCAGGCCTGCCGCCGTTGAAATGGCGGCCGCAGCGCCCGCGACCCCCGTCGAGGGCGGCACGATGGATATCAACGCCACCGTTACCTTGATGGTGGAAGTCTCCCCCGCTAAGCGCTAGTCTGTCTCCGACCGGAAGCGGCGCGTGCCGCAATGTCGGAGGTAGAGCATGACACTCGTGCGTCACCTGCTCGATCGCAAAGGTCGGGCCCTCTTCAGCGTCGAGCCCGAGTGCGCGGTGCTCGAGGCAATCCGCATGATGGCGGACCGCCACGTCGGCGCGCTCCTCGTGATGCGCGGCACCGAACTCTCCGGCATCGTCTCCGAGCGCGACTACGCGCGCAAAGTCGTACTGCTCGGCCGCTCTTCCGCCGAGACGCCGGTCCGGCAGATCATGACCTCCTCGGTCATCACGGTCTCACCCGACAACTCGGTGCAGGACTGCATGCGCCTCATGACCGAGCACCACATCCGCCATCTGCCAGTGATCGAGGGCGGGCGCATAGTCGGCATGATCTCGATCGGCGACCTCGTGAAGGCGGTCATCGAGGATCAGCAGCAGACGATCGAGCAACTGCAGAGCTACATTCATAGTTGACGTCCGAGCTCTCTGCGGCGCAGGCGCTGTATTGGGCCCGGCACGGCCTGTTCTGCGGCGCCCAAGCGACACTACGCGCCGTCGCGCGCCGCCGCCGGGCTACTTCCGCCAGTACGTCCGCGTAAACAACACGATCACGCTGAAGATCTCCAGGCGCCCGAGAAGCATCGCCGCCGTGCAGATCCAAGTCTGCTGCTGCGTGAGCCCATGCAGGTTCCAGGCGCCCTGACCGGGCAGGCCGAACGCGGTGTTGTTGATGGAGGCGACCACTACGCGGAAGGCCCAATCGAAGCTCATTCCCGTGAGCAACATCGCGAAGGTGAGCAGCGAGACCGTCATGAAGTAGAGGAAAATGAACGCCAGCACCGCATCGGCCGCGCGCTCCGGTACGGGCCGGCCGCCGACGCGCACCGGGGCCATGGCGCTGGGATGCACGAGGAGCTTGAGCTCCCGCCCCGCCTGGCGCGCCAGGACCAGCGTACGGAACATCTTGACCCCGCTGCCGGGCGATCCCGTGTTGCAGACGATGCCGGACAAGAAAAGCATCCAGATCGGCGCAAACACCGGCCAGGTGGTGAACCCCGTGGGACCGACCGTGACCCAGCCGGTCGTGGTCGCAAGCGACACCACGTTGAAGGCCGCGTAGCGCAGCGCGGTGCCGAAGGTTGGAAATACTTCATGCCACGTCAGCAGCCCCGCGATGAACACTACGCTGGCGGCAAGGAGAATGGCGGACGTTTTGAGCTCCGGATCGAGGCGGTACGGCTTCAGCGACAGCCGCCGCAGCGCCGCGAAATGACGCGCGAAGTTGAGTGCCGAGATCAGCATGAGGACGATCAGCACGAGCTCGATGGCCGCCGAGTGGAAGTAGCCGATGCTGGCGTCGTGAGTGGAGAACCCGCCGAGCGCGACTGCGGAGAAAGCGTGGCAGATCGCATCGAACCAAGTCATGCCGCATAGGCGCAGCGCCAGAACGCCGCTCAGCGTGAGCAGGGCATAAACCACCCACAGCGATCGGGCGGTCTCCGTGATGCGCGGCGCGAGCTTCTCGTCTTTGACCGGGCCGGGCGCCTCGGCCTTGGACAGCTGCATGCCGCCCACTCCGAGGAGCGGCATCACCCCGACTGCGACGACGATGACCGCGAGGCCGCCGAGCCAGATGAGCGAGTGACGCCAGAAGTTGATCGAAGGTGCGAGCGAGTCGAGCCCATCGAGCACGGTCGAGCCGGTGGTCGTGAGTCCCGACATGGTCTCGAAGAACGCGCGGGTAAAGGTCAGTTGGGGCAGCGCAAAAAGAAGCGGCAGCGTGGCGGAGGCGGCGAGCAGAATCCATCCGAGCGTCATCAGCAGGAAGCCGTCGCGCGCCTTGAGCTCCCGCCGGTGCCGGTAAGTGGCCGCCGCGAGCACCAGGCCGGCCGCGACCGTGATGGCCGCCGCGAGGAGGAACCGCGCCCAGAGTCCATCGCCGGTGGCGAGCGAGCATCCTATCGGCAGGAGATAGGCGAGCCCGAAGGCGGCGAGAATGATGCCGAGGAGGTGCGCGATGCCGAGCAACGGCGCTACTCAACCGGAAAAAGTCGCCTGCCGGCGCTTTTTCGGACAGTGGCTTCGTTGCCGCCGGCAAAAGGCGCGACTTTTGCCGGCTGTGCCTGGCCGCGTTCGGTGCATCAGGTCTCCGATAGCATGTCGCGCCGCGCTCACGGGCGTGCCGCGCGCGTGAAGAGACGCTCGACCGCTTCGATGTGGCGGCGGTCGGAGAGGAAGAGAATGACGTGATCGCCCGACTGCACGCAGGTGTCGTGATGCGCCATGATCACCTGCTCGCCGCGCACCACCGCGCCGATGGATGAGCCTTCCGGCAGCGGGATGTCGCTCACGGTCCTGCCGACTACTCGCGAGCTGCGCTCATCGCCGTGTACGACCGCCTCGATGGCTTCGGCGGCTCCGCGGCGCAGGGAATGCACGCGCACCACTTCGCCGCGGCGCACGTGGGCGAGAAGCGAGCCGATGGTGATGCTCTGGGGCGAGATGGCCACGTCGATGTTGCCGCTTTCCATGAGGTCGGCGTAAGACGGCTTGTTGATCAGCGCCATCACCTTGTGTGCGCCGAGCCGCTTGGCCAGCATCGCCGAAAGAATGTTGGCCTCCTCGGAGTTGGTGAGCGCGGCGAACACGTCGGTGCTGTCGATGTTTTCCTCGATCAGCAGCTCCTCGTCCGCGGCGTCGCCGGCGAGCACGATGGTGTTCTCGAGCAGCTCCGACACCTTGCGCGCCCGCCGCGTATCGCGCTCGATGAGCTTCACCTGGCTCGTCTTCTCCAGCGACCGGGCCAGGCGATAACCGATGTTGCCGCCGCCCGCGATGACGATCCGGCGCGCCCGTGAGCTCTCCCTGCGCAGCTCCCCGATCACCCGCTTGATGTCAGCGCTCGCGGCCAGGAAGAACACCTCGTCGCCTTCCTCGATGATCGTCGCCCCGTCCGGCGGGATGCTGCGGCCGCGGCGGTAGATGGCGACTACCCGCACCTCCATCCGGGCCAGGTGCTCCGGCAGCTCCCGCAGACAGTGGCCGACCAGCAGGCCGCCGCTGATGGCGCGCACGCCCACGAGGCGCACCTTGCCCGCGGCAAAATCGAGCACCTGCAGCGCGCCGGGATGGCGGATGAGCCGCTCGATGTATTCCGTGACAAGCTGCTCCGGACTGATGAACACGTCGACCGGAATCGCCTGCTCGCCGAAGAGCTGCGGCCGTTGGGTGTACTCGGACGAGCGGATGCGCGCGATCTTGGTTGGCGTGCGAAACAGCGTGAACGCCACCTGGCACGCCATCATGTTAACTTCGTCGCTGTTGGTCAGGGCGACGATGATCTCCGCCTCGGCCGCACCGGCTGCCTCGAGAACCGGCGGGTAGGCGGCATTGCCGACGACGGTGTGGACGTCGAGGCGGTCCTGCAGGTCGCGCAGCACGTCCTCGTTGAAGTCGACGACGGTGACCTCGTTGGCTTCCTCCCGCGAAAGATGCCGGGCAACGGTACGGCCGACCTGTCCGGCCCCGAGAATGAGAATTTTCATGATTCGATCAGAGCGAGCTCTTTCCAGGCACAGGGACGTGCCCCGCCGCCGAAGGTGGCGGAGGCGGTGGGCAAAAACCGCGCTTTTGCCCGCCGACGCGCTGGGCGGGGCAGGAGCCCCGATCCAGCGCCATTAAAGAGCCTCCAAGTTGGCATACTGCATCATCAGCCACTTGGTGCCCTGCTGCTCGAAGTTGACCTGTACCCGCGCATGCGGGCCGCTCCCCTCGACATTCAACACCACGCCTTCGCCGAACTTGCCGTGCCGCACCCGGGCGCCGAGGCGCATCCCCGGCGGCGGCGGCGCCTCGGTCCGGAACCTGATCACCGGGGCCGCCGGCTGCTCGCGCCGCGCACGGGTGGCCGTGGCGCGGGCGGCCTGCAAGCGCGGCCTGACCTCCGCGACGATGTCCTGCGGCACCTCTTTGATGAAACGCGAGGGCGCGGGATGGGTGTCCATGCCGTGCAGGCGGCGCTGCTCGGCATAGGTGAGATAGAGATGCTTCATGGCGCGGGTCATGCCCACGTAGCAGAGGCGGCGTTCCTCCTCGAGCGCCTCGAGGTCCGACATGCAGCGGTTGTGGGGGAAGAGGCCCTCCTCCATGCCGCAGAGGAACACGTACATGAATTCGAGGCCCTTCGCCATGTGCAGCGTCATCATCTGCACGCTGTCCTGCCCCGCATCGCTCTCGCGCTCGCCGGATTCGAGCGCTGCGTGGGCCAGGAAAGACTCGAGCGGCGGCAGCTCCCCGTCGGTGCTCTCGGCGGCGAAGCTGCGGGCGGCGCTCACCAGCTCCGCCAGGTTCTCGACGCGGGCCTCGTTGCGCGCCAGCTCGCCGCGGGCCTCGGCTCGCGCCGAATCCTGACCTGACTTTTCCCGGCCGTGATGCTCGATGAGCCCGCTCTCCTTGAGCACGTGATCGATCTGCTCATGCAGCGCAAGCCCCGCGGTCTCCTGCGCCAGCCGGTCGATGAGATCATGGAAAGCGCGCAGCGCGCTGGCGGTCCTGCCGCCCTGTTGCGCTTCACTGCGCGCCCCGGCCGCCTTCCACAGGGAGATGCCGGCGGCCCGCGCTTCGTCGCGCAGGCTCTCGATGGTCCGATCGCCGATGCCGCGGGTGGGAAGATTCACGACCCGCTCGTAGGCAGCATCGTCGTCGCGATTCAGCAGCAGCCGCAGATAGGCAAGCGAGTCCTTGATTTCCGCGCGCTCGAAGAACCTGAGTCCGCCATAGACTTTATAGGGAATGCGCCCGGCGATGAAGGCTTCCTCGAACGCGCGCGACTGAGAGTTGGATCGGTAGAGCACCGCGATGTCGCTGCGGCGGTTGCCGCTGGCGACGTAGTCGGCGACGCGCCGTGCGACGAACTCCGCCTCGTCGCGCTCGTTGAAAGCCGCATAGAGTTGGAGGGGCAGACCCGGCTCGCCGTTGGTCCACAGCGTCTTGCCGAGACGGCCGGAGTTGTTGGCGATCAGAGCGTTGGCGGCGGCGAGGATCGCGACGGTGGAGCGGTAGTTCTGCTCCAGCCGGAAGATCTTGCGGCGCGGAAAATCGCGCTGGAAATCGCGAACGTTCCCGATCCGCGCTCCGCGCCAGCCGTAGATCGAGTTGTGCGTAACGATCCCGTTTGCGATGTAATTGTGCGTTTGCGCGACGTTCAAGTCATGAACCTCTATGTCGAGGTCTTCATGCTCTACATGCTCGACGGCGTCGAATCTTCCCGACGGTGTTGCCAATACCATGCCGGGTCGAACGTCGATGGCCCGAACAAAAGGCAATGAGCGGTCAAGAATGCGGCCCTGCAGCACGTAGCGAGCACCCAGCTTGTCGCGAATCTGTCTGGCGAGCGCCATGAGCTCGACAAAATCGCGCCGGACGGTCTCGAATCGCCAGCTACGACTGCCGTTCTTGGCAGAGCGCACGGTGAGGCCGAGTTCTTCCAGCGCCGCACGATCAGCGCCATCGACACCGATGATGCTGATGCAATGCATCGGATTCGCTCCGCGATGGTCACCACACAGCGTAATCACGATGTTGCGGCGACAGGAATTGCGGCTACGTGGGCAATGATGAGGCCGCTGAGAATCGAGGCCGGACTCCTCGAGCAGGCGCTGCGCGGCACTCTCGGTGTCGATTGAGCGAAACACTCGCTCGATGTACTCCGGGTCGTGTACCAAGCCGTTACGTGTCTTCCCCTTGCGGGGAACGAACGGCAGGGTCGGCAAGCCGTAACGCAAGGATGTGAGCATCTCGTCCAGCCGGGCATCGTTCTCATTCATATGAGTACGGATGATCCAGGCTGCGTCGGCATGTTCTTGCAGCGCCCGCTGCTTGAAGCCTACGACCGGTCGGGTCTGTCCTTTGGGATAGACTTGAGAAGTGCCCACGCGGTAGCCCACGCCGCGCTTATGCATGAGGTACATGAAGTAAGTTTGCGGCGTCTCGCCGAGGAGATAGCCGGCGAAGTGCGTATGCTCAGGCGTGCTCCGGACCTTCTGTCCGGATCGAAGATGCAGGCAAACCATCCTACCCTGGCGGCGGGCGGTGAATTTCTCCGTCACGAGGGCAGCCCTGAAGTCGCCGCTACCGTAACTCGACAAGATTCGCTCCCCGGCTGCGACCGCTTCGATTGCCTTCAGCGACCCGTCGCTCATCGTAACCAGCGTACCCGCGGCGAGGCACTGATCATCGTCTCCGACGACGAATGGGTGGCCCTCCGAGCCCACGAGCAGCTTGATCCAGGAATACTGGATCGCATTCGTGTCCTGGAACTCATCCACCAGCACGTGCCGGAAGCGCTGGCGGTAATGCGCGAGGAGCTCCGGGTGGTCGCGCCAGAGCTCGTAAGCGCGCAACAGCAGCTCCGCGAAATCGACCACACCGGCGCGCGCGCAGGCCTCCTCGTAGAGACCGTAGAGCCGGATCATCTGCGCGCGGGTCGGATCGTTGCCGGCCTTCAGGTCCTTCGGCCGGCGGCCCTCGTCCTTGTTCGAGTTGATGAACCATTGCACTTCGCGCGGCTCCCAACGGGCCTCGTCCAGGTCATTGGCCTTGATGATCCGCTTCACCAGGCGCTGCTGGTCGTCCGAGTCGAGGATCTGGAAACCCTGTGCGAGTCCCGCCTCACGCCAGTGCAGGCGCAGCAGCCGGTGCGCCACGCCGTGAAATGTCCCGATCCAGAGCACGCCGGGCGGCGTGCCGAGAATCTGCTCCACCCGGCCGCGCATCTCGGCCGCCGCTTTGTTGGTGAAGGTGACCGCCAGGATCGAGTACGGCGAGGCATGCTCCGCCTGGATGAGCCAGGCGATGCGGTGGGTCAGCACCCGGGTCTTGCCGCTGCCCGCACCCGCGAGCACCAGCACCGGGACGAGCTGCGCCGAGACTGCGGCGCGCTGCGCCTCGTTCAGAGGATTGAGGATGGCGTCGAGATACATAAGGGGCGCATTTTACGGTATGGCGGCGCCCCGCACCTCGGTCGTGAACCTGACCAGCGCGACGATGAAGCTGAGCAACACGGGCCCGATGACCAGTCCCAGCACGCCGAACGCCGAAACGCCGCCCACGGCCCCCACGAACACCGCCAGGGTCGAGACGTGCGCCCGATGCGCGGTGAGGAGCGGGCGCGCCACGTTTTCCACCACGATGAGAAGACCGCTCCAGAAGGCCAGGAAGACTGCCGCGAGCCAGTGGCCGCCCACCGCCAGATAGAGCACCGCGGGCACCAGTACCACGGCCGCTCCGGCGGGCAGCAGGGCTGCGATGGTCGCCAGCACCCCGAAGACCACTGGCGAAGGCAGACCGGCAAGCGCGAAGCCGACCGCGACGAAGATGCCCTGGATGAGAGCGGTCGTGGTCGACCCGAACACCACCGCGCGTGTCACCCGCGCCAGGTACTCGAGCAGCCGCTTGCGGCGCGCGGGCTCGAGCGGAATCAGGCGCGTCAGGTGATCGAGAATGGCACGCCCGTCCCGCAACAGAAAAAAGAGCAGGAAGAGCATCATGAAGAAGCCGACGACCGTGCCGAAGATGCCGAGCGCGAGACTGCCGCCCGCAGCCGCAGTGGACTTCAGCACGGTCTGCATGCCGCCCGTGATCCAGCCCCGGATCTGCCCTGCGCTCACCGGGAAGTTGGCGCTGGACCAACGCAGCGCATCCCCGAGCAGCGGATAGCTCTCCAGCCGCGCGAGAAGCTGCGGATAGCCGAGAAAACTCTGGCCGTGCAGGTAACCCATCAGATTGGCGACCTGGCCGGCGAACACGACGCCGAGAACCGAGAGCGGCGCCAGCACGAAGAACGGTGTCAGGCAGGTGATGATTCCCGCGGAGAGCATGCTGCGGCCCTTGAGCCGCCGCGAGAGCCGCTCGTGCAGCGGATGCAGCAGGAAGGCCAGCACCACCGCCCAGCCGAGCGCGCCCTTGAGCGGCTCCAGCACGGCGAGCAAGAGATAGGCGAGCACCGCGGCCGTGGCGATGAGAAAGCTGCGGCGATAGAAACCCGAGTAGACCATGGTGCCGCCGATGCCTCAGTTTCCCGTCGCTCGGTGCGCGA
Organism: Steroidobacteraceae bacterium; assembly: GCA_025451845.1. Taxonomy (GTDB): domain Bacteria; phylum Pseudomonadota; class Gammaproteobacteria; order Steroidobacterales; family Steroidobacteraceae; genus 13-2-20CM-66-19. The sequence continues at coordinate 47,637 of JANWJS010000001.1, read as the reverse complement.
CCGCAAAGCATAAAGCGTACGCACAGGGGCGAGACGGTGCCTTGCAGCGATGCATTGCTTCACTCCGCCGAGCCGGTGTCCATGGAGGGACATCCCGGGCTTGCGCGCAGCAGGATTGCACGGCGCAATGTGCCCCGCCGCCGCAGGTGGCGGAGCCGCAAGCCAGAAACCGCGTTTTTTGTGCGCGGCGCGCTGGGCCGGGCAGGAGCCCGGATCCAGCGCTCATACCAATTCCCGCAGCAGCCCGCTGACCAGCTGGGCCATCTCGGCCACCTTGGCCGGCTTCCGGATCACCTTGCGCACGCCCACGGACTGCGCGCGCCGCTCCTCGGCCGAGTCGATGCAGCCGGTCGCGATGACCACGGCGGCGTCCGGGCGGATGGCGAGCACTGCTTGCGCCAGCTCCACGCCGCTCATGCCTCCGGGCATCGTGAAGTCCGTCAGCACGAGCGTGAAGGCCTGCGGCTCGCGCTTGAACGCCGCGAGCGCGTCCTCCGCGCTGGCGAACCCCTGGGATGAGATGCCGAGCTTCTCCAGCGCGCGCGTGATCAGAAATACCAGCGTCGGCTCGTCATCGACATAGAGGACACGTTGCGCCGCCTCGGTTACCACTTGTTCCGCAGCTCCCGCAGCTTCAGGAACACGGTGCGCGCATCGGGCCGCTCGCCAATTTCGGGGAACGCCTCGCGCAGTCGCGCGATGACCGTCGGGTTTTGCAGGCGGAAGAACGTGTTGATGCGCTTCTCCTCGCCCAGCGTCGTGACCTTCATCGCAGACGGCAATTGCTGGCGTACGGGCGCGAGTAAAGCGCGCGCCGTAGCGTTGTCAGGTTCCCGATCGAGCGTGAACTCCAGATTGCGCGCCAGGTACTCGTGCCCGGGGAACACTTGCGTTTCCTCCGGCAGTTGCGCCAGCTGGGTCACGAAAGTCTCATAGAGCTGCTGCGGATGGCCGCCGTTGTGGCAGTTGCCAGCCCCCGCGTTGAAAAGCGTATCGCCGCAGAATAGCGCAGACCTGTCGCCCCCGGCGAGCAGACAAATGTGCGCCATGGTGTGCCCCGGCGTGTCGAGACATTGGAGCTCCACGGTGCGACCGACGCGCACGACATCGCCCTTGCCGAGCCCACGGTCGACGCCGCCGATGCGGTTTGCGGCCGCCGCATGCGCGAGAACCTTGGCTCCCGTGGCGTCGACGAGACCCACGTTGCCGCCCGTGTGGTCCGAATGTTCGTGAGTGTTCAGGATCTGGGTGATCTGCCAACCCTTGGCGCGCGCGGCGTCCAGGCACAGCCGCCATTCCAGCGGATCGACGGCCAAGGCCTCACCGCTCTCCGGGCAAGCGATGAGATAGTGGAAGTTGCGGTACGGGTTGGCCGACCAGATACGCTCGACGAGCATCCCGAGAGGATACCGGAAGCCGCAGCGGCGGGCGGAGCCCCTGTGAGGTGGGCGGCGCCGACTGCGCCGCGGCTGCGCTCAGGCCTCCCGGGTGTCCAGCCGGGACGGGGACGCTGTGTCAGCAACGCGCGGCTCCACCACCCGCAGGGTGCAGAGCCCCCCGATCACCATACTGGCACCCCCGAGCACCAGCCCGAAGGCCGGCCGGTCGCCAAAGAGCGCATGCACCAGCCCGCCGAGCACGCTGGCTGCCAGCATCTGCGGAATGACGATGAAGAAGTTGAAGATACCCATGTACACGCCCATTTTCTCGGCCGGCAGGTTGTCGGAGAGGAGCGTGTAGGGCAGCGACTGGATCGATGCCGTGGCGAAGCCTACCCCGGCCATGGAGAGCAACAGCCACTCGGGGCTGCGGATCCACGCGAACGAGGCGAGACCCAGCCCGCCGGCCGCGAGATTCACCAGATGGCTCCAGCGCAGGCCGAGCAGCCGGACCATGAGCGGAATGAGCACTGCACCGGCGATGAGAAAGCAGTTGCCGGTGGCAAAGAGCACCCCTACCCAGTTCGCCCCCGTGTTGTAGGCGAGCGATTGCGGATCGGCGCTGCCGAATTGCACCGAGGTCACGGTCGGCGTGGTGTAGATCCACATGGCGAAGAGAGCGAACCAGGAGAAGAACTGCACCCAGGCCAGACGGCGCATCGGGCCTGGCATGCCATAGAGGTCGCCCATCACCTGGCGCACCATGCCGCGGCTTGCGGTCGCGCTGAGCCAGGCGAAGAGCGCCCCGAACACGATCAGCCCGCCTGACAGGAGATAGAGCTCCGGCGCGAGCGAGAACCGCCGGATTGCGGCGACTCCGAGTCCTCCCGCTCCCACCATGCCAAGCCCGACGCGCCACGCTCGGGAGACGTCCGTGATTGGGAGCGTCAGACCCTTGCGTGCGAACCTCAACAGGCGCTGGGGCGCGTATTCGCGAGTAGTCACGACTGTCCACAGCACCGCGCAAAACAGCACCGCTGCGCCAACTTCGAATGCCATGCGCACCGTGGCAGGGATTTGGCCCACGGGCGCGACGTTCGGAACGCCCAGCTTCGCCAGCGCCCACGGCAAGATCGAGGCGAGCACGGCACCAATGCCGATGAAGAAGCCCTGCAGCGCGAATCCGAGTGGCCGCTGAGATTCGGGCAACTGGTCTCCGACGAAAGCCCGGAACGGTTCCATCGAGACGTTGATCGAGGCATCCATGAGCCACAGCATCGCGGCTGCCACCCACAGTCCCGACGAATAGGGCATCCACACCAAGGCCAGGGTGGTCAGCAGCGCTCCCCCCAGAAAGTAGGGCCGGCGCCGTCCGAGCCAGGTCCACGTGTGGTCGGAGGCATAACCGATGATCGGCTGCACGATGAGGCCGGAGAGCGGCGCCGCAACCCACAGGATGGGGATCTCCCGCAGATTCGCGCCGAGGGTCTGAAAAATGCGGCTGACGTCGGCGTTCTGCAGTGCGAAGGCGAATTGAATGCCGAGGAAGCCGACGCACATGTTCCAGACCTGCCGGAACGACAGCTCGGGCTTCGGGGTCACCGGGAGCTCCCGAGCGGAGCGATGCGCAGTGCGCCGATCCGCGCGCTGTTGAGCGGCCCCGTGGCGCCTCCATTCGCGAGCGGGCGTGAATGTGCGTGACGCGTTGCCCGCCCGCCCGTGCCCGCATGCGTCTTCTTGGCGCGGGTTGGCGGCGGGGTTGCGGGCGGCGTGCCGGTGTAGTGGGCAAACTGCGCGAGGTCGCTCATGTTGAAGCCTGGCAGCAGCGAGAAGGTGCAGACTGCGCCGGCGCTCGCTTCGAACCGTATCGTCGTGGAGGCTTGCCAGCCCTCGCTGTGGGGCATCACGAGAGGCAGCACCTGAGGCGGTTGGCGGGTGCAGCGAACCCCGAGTCGCCGGACCGCCGCCGTGATGCCGGTGTTGATCGGGCCGTGCGGGTTGGAATAGTCGAGCCAGGCGAGATACTCGCCGCGGTGCGCTGCCGTCCAATGCCGCGGCCACGCGCCGCCCAGGTGGGCCGCCGGGCGGGCAGCGGCGGGAAGTCGCGGAGCAGGTGGAGTCGCGGCCAGATACATTGGCGCGCTCATGGGCGGCGGACCCGTCCGGGCCGGTGCGGCAGCGAGCTGCACCTCGGTCGTATCATCGTGGCGTTGGATACGTCCCGCAACAAGGAGCGCACTGCCGAGGTTCGCAGGCCGATCGAGCATGATCCGCCGCCCGTCCAGGTAGAGGCTGATCTGCCGCCCGGAGCCGAACAGCATGGGCACCAGCGACACCGGGAGTTGCGGTGCGACGCGGCCGTCGTCCTCGAGCCCGAATATGCCGCGTACCACCATGTCCAGGTAGCCCGCGACGGACCACAGCTGCCGCGGCGAATCGACCACGGGCCCGCCGAGACTGCCGGCCACGTGCGTCGACTGCAAGAGCAGCGAGTAGTTCTCCATGTTGGACGCATTGAACGCCGCCCCGCGCATCAGGGAGCGCACCTCGAGCGCGATCAGGGAGGGATCGCCTGCCCGCCGCGCCGCACGCAAAGTGTACTCGCTCACGAACGGCCAGATGGCGCGGTTGTGGTAGATCGGCTCGTCCCGCCGCTCCGGCCAAATCACCGGGCTTCCCGCGGGCCACGCGGGATAGTGCTCGAGTGATTGCGCCGATCGCTGCGCATCCGCGACGCCGCTGATGATCGCCAGATCCAGCCCGAGAAGGTCGTAGGCATCGAAAGGCTCGGGATCGACGGGGCCGCCGATGTAGCTCATGTAGAGCCCGCGATCCGGTCTCCAGAAGCGGCCGTTGATCGCTTGGCTCAGGGACTGCGCCTGCAGCGCGTAGCGCGCCGCGACTGCGGATTGCCCGCGCTGTCGTGCCATCGCGGCAGCCAGCTGCAGAGCCTGAAAGTGCAACACGTTGGTGGACAGCGCGAACGATTGCGCGATGAAGACGACATTGTGCGCTGTCCGTGCCGGGTAGGTCTGCTCGCGCCAGTCGAGGAACGATGTCTCGCCGCGGTAGAGCCCGACCCGTGGATCGAAGACATAGCGCCGGTCCTGGCCGAGGGTGTCGGTCAGCGCCTGATACACGGTGTCCGCGAAAGCACGATCATCGAGCATATGGCCGGCGGCGAGGAACCAGACCATGCGGTCAGTGCTGATCGGCCAACTGCCGCCCGAGCCCGTGTCCTGCATGACATACATACCGGCTGGCGCGGGGCCGGCGCGCGGCGGCGAAATCTTGAACAGCAACGACGCGCGTGCGCGTGCCGGGTCGAGGCGCCACAAGCCGAGGTCGATGGAGTAGGAAACATCCCGAGTCCAGACGAACGGCCATTTCTCGCCCGCGATGAAGCAGCCACACTGAACGGGTCGCCCGTGATCGAATGCGGCGTCAGTGATGTCGTGTACCGAGTCCTTGTCCAGGTCCTCCTGTGCCATCGCGAAGAGCGCGTCGAACAGCGGGCTTGCGGTCCGCGTGCGCCAGCGCTGGGCCGCGATCACTCGCCTGCCGACCGGCGAATGGAGCACGTATCTCCCGTCGAGCCGCACTGTCACCCGTGCTGCCCGCCCATGCCACGTCAGACTGTCGTGCCAGCTCGCCGCGGCGGGTTGCGGCGGCTCCCACCGCTCCTCGGACGCACCCCTCGCCGGTGTCGCCGCGCCAAGCAGGGCGCAAAGCACGGCTATCCCATACCGTGCCCTGCATGCGGAACTCATCATTCGTAGTGTAGGCCAGAGCTGCGTACATGTGCCGTAAGGGAACGGCCGCCTCGATCGTCGGACCGGGGCGGCCGTTGTGGTGATTACGCTGAGTACCGGTCTCACTCCGGCTTATTGCTCGAGAATCACGCCGTAATGTCCTTCGACGGGCACGACGAGATTGCCGCTGGTGACCTGATAGGTCGTGCTGGTGAGTAGGTCCGTCACCCACGATCCATTGACCATGCTCAACTGCCACGCGGGAATCGTCACGGTTTCCGTATTCGAGGTGTTATTGAGCACCACGGCGATCCGGTGATTGGCGTCCCATCGTCCGAACGCGTAGATGTGGTTGGTCGTGTCAACCAACAGAGTCTTGATTGATCCCGTCCGCAGCTCGGGATACTGGTTACGGATGGAGATCAGTTTTTGCGTCAGCGCCACGGCAGTATTACTGGTATTCGCCTGCGTCCAGTCGAAGGTGCGGCGGTTGTCCGGGTCGTTGCCACCCTGCTCGCCGTATTCGTCTCCATAGTAAACGGTGGGTGTGCCAATGTAAGTGAACTGGAAGATGAGCCCCATATAGGTATCCCATATGTTGCCGCCACAGCGCGTCGCAAACCGCTCCGTGTCGTGCGAGCCTAGCTCGTTGGTCCAGGTCTCCTGCACGTTCACCGGAACGTCCGCGCGGGTGCCGATCAGCCAGCTGTCGAGCGAGCTCTCGTTGATCGAGGCGGAGTTGCCATGATAATCCACCCCGCACATCCACTCCGACACCGGCTGGGTGAAGCCGTTGTAGTTCATGACATTGTCCCACTCCGTCCCGTCATCGAGCCAGGGCGAGGCGTCACCCCAGAACTCGCCGAGGATGTCCGCACTGGAGTTGACGGATTTCACCGCCGAGCGCAACTCCTGCGTAATCTGGTGGTTGGTGGCATCGCTGCCTCCGTTACCGGCAGAATCGAGCGCCTGCGGGAAATCCAGACGCCAGCCGTCGATGCCGTAGGGAGATGAGAGGTACGTCTTCACGACGGAAGAGGAGCCGCCGTAGATCTGGTTGCGCACCGCCGAGCCGCTCGCGCCGTAATCCAGCTTGGGCATCCCGCCGAAGCCGAAGAAGTCGGAATAGGAGCCGGGCCACGCCTGGAAGGTGTAGTAGCCGTAGTAGGAGCTCGATTGCGACTGGTACGCGCCCTGGTAGGAGCAGGTGATGCCGTCGTAGAGCTGCTTTTGGAACCAGCAGTTGCTGTCGCCGCTGTGATTGAACACGCCGTCGAGGATGATATAGCCCTTCGGACCATTGGTGCTCTTATGGATGTCGCCGATCAGCGTCTCCAGGGTCGAGCTGGCGCCGAAGGCGGGATCGATCTCGTAGTAGTTCTGTGTGTCGTACTTGTGAACGGTGGGGGAGTTGAAGATGGGGTTGAGATAGATGATGTTCGCGCCCAACGTCTGCTTGATATAGCTCAGCTTCTGGTCGATGCCCGCCAGGTCACCGCCGAAGAATACCTCGCTGTTGCAGTTGGTGGGGTCATTGACGGATAGGACGCTCGCGCCCCATGCGTGCTTCTCGGTCGCGCAGCCGCCGTACGTGTACTCGCCAGTGGTAACGTCGTTGGACGTGCTTCCATCATAGAAGCGATCGGGGAAGATCTGGTAGATGACGCCGTTCTTCATCCAGTCCGGCGTCTTGAATCCCGGGATGACGAAGAAGTCGCCCGAAGAGGGCTCGCTCGATGTGATGCCGGCGGCATTGAGCCATGCGGTGGCAGTGCCATCGTTGATCTGGAAACGGTAGTACTTCTCCGAGGAACTGGCGGGAATGGTCCCTTGCCAGTAATCGAAGGTGCCCGTCGGATCGTTGGACACCCATACCATCGAGACCCAATGATAGTTGCTGTCCGCGCTGTCGTAGTACTTGACGTTCGCGCTGGAGATATCGCTCTTGCAAGTGCGCAGCGTCACGGTCACCGCAGTGCCCGCCGTGGGCTCCGGGTTGCTGTCGAACATCGGTCCCTGGTCCGAGAACAGGTAATTCCATTCCACGTTGTTGTCGTTGGAGCAGGCATGTGCGCGGCCCCACCCGCACAGCAGCGCTGCGGCGAACAGGGCATGGATGAGAAAGGGAGCTCGGCGCTGCCGCCGGCTGCTGCTTGGATGCTCGTGTTGAACGTTCATCGTTGCTTCCTCCGTCTCGCCTTCCATCGGCTCTCCCGCCCCATCACCCTGGTTGGGCACATGACCGCTCGAGCGGCGGCTCATCTCCGGTCGGTCCGGATATCTCCCTGCGCGCGCATGCCCGGCCCGGGCCCCCGGGCCGGTCGCATGCAACGCCTCATTCGTGGCTGCGGCTATGCGGGGTTACAGTCTCCATCGCGTGTACGCAATCCCGACACGCACAGCTTCTCCGTCGGCCTTCAGCAGGCGCCGCATGACTGAGTTGGTGCGCGCCCAAGCAATGCCGGCGCAATCGTCTCGCGCGGTGAACATCCGGACGGCGCATCGGACTCTTGGCTCAGGATGCGACTCAGGTCGCCGTCTTGACAACAGTCCGCATACGTATTCAGCGCACGCACCGGATCGATGGATGTCAAATGCGTTACGCGGTCGTTTCCGATGCCCCCGCCAAGGAGGCCGCGGCAGGTCGGTAGCGGTGCTACTGCTCGAGAACTGCGCCGTAGTGCCCTGCGACGCTCGCGGTGAGATTGCCGTTCGTGACCTGATAGGTGTCGCCGGTCAGCAGATCCGTCACCCGCGACCCGTTGGCCATGCTCAACTGATAGGCGGGGAGGGTCACCATCCGCGCGTTGCTGCCGCAGTTGAGTACCACAGCGATCCGGTGAATCGCATCGAACCGGCCAAATGCGTAGATGCCGTGTGCATCGTCAGTCACCAGTGTCATATAAGAGCCTGTGCGCAGTGCCGAATAGACATGGCGGAGCGCAACCAGCTTGTGCGTGAGCGCCACGGCCCGATTGCCGCTGCTTGCACGCGCCCAGTCGAAAGTGCGCCGATCATCCGGGTCCGGTCCGCCCTGCAAGCCGTATTCGTCTCCGTAGTAGATGGTCGGCGTGCCGAGGTACGTGAACTGGAAGATGAGCCCCATATAAGTCTTGCGGATATCGCCGCCGCAACGGGTCGCAAAGCGCACCGTGTCGTGCGTCCCGAGCTCGTTCGTCATGGTCTCCTGGACGGCGATCGGCAAGTCGGCGCGACTGGCGTGAAGCCAGCGGTCGAGCGTGCTCGCGTCAACCGAGGCGCTTCTGCCGGCCTCGTCCGCACCGCAGAGCCACTCCGAGACCGGCCGGGTGAAGCCGTTGTAGTTCATGGCCCCGTCCCATTCCTTGCCGTCGTCGAGCCACGGCGCAGGATCGCCCCAGTATTCGCCGAGGATCTCGGCGTTCGGGTTGATGGAGAGCACCGCTGAGCGCATTTCCCGCATGATCTGGTGGTTGGTAGCGTCACTGCCCGCGTTACCGTCTGCATCGAGAGACTGTGCGACATCGAGCCGCCAGCCATCGATGCCGTAGGGACGCGACAGGTAGGTCTGCATGACCGACGACGGCGTGCCGTAGATCTGGTTCCGCACCGCAGAGCCGCTGGCGCCGTAATTGAGCTTCGGCATCCCGCCGAAGCCGAAGAATGACGAGTAAGTGTTCGGCCAGGACTGGAAAGTGTAGAAACGATAATAGGGGCTCGCGCGCGAGCGATAGGCCCCAGGCGACGAGCAGGCGATGGAATCATAGGCCTGCTTGCCGAACCAGCAATTGCTGTCCCCGCTGTGGTTGAACACGCCGTCGAGGATGATGTAGCCCCGCGGACCGTTGGAGCTGCCGTGGATGTCGGCGATGAGGCGCTGCAGGGCGCGGCCCGTGCCGAAGGCGGGATCGATCTCGTAGTAGTTCTGCGTGTCGTACTTGTGGTTGCTGGGAGAGTTGAAAATGGGATTGAGGTAAATGATGTCGGCGCCGAGGGTGCGCTTGATGTAGCTCAACTTCTCGTCGATGCCCGACAGATCACCGCCAAAAAACACCTCGCTTCTGCAGCCCTTGACCTTGGGGAACACACTAGTGCCCCAAGCGTGGTGCTCCGTCGCGCAGCCGGCGTATGTATATTCGCCGTTCGTGACATCGTTGGAGCTGTCTCCGTCGAAAAAGCGGTCGGGAAAAATCTGGTACACGACCCCGTTCTTCATCCACTCCGGCGTCTTGAATCCGGGAAGGATGAAGAAGTCACCCGAGGACGGCTCGTTTGAGGTGATGCCGGCCGCATTGAGCCATGCGGTGGCCGAGCCGTCGTTGACCCGGAAGCGGTAGTGCTTCGCCGAGCTGCCCGCGGGAACCGTGCCCCGCCAATACTCGAACGTCCCGGTTGGGTCGCTCGACGCCCACCGCATCGCGATCGAGTGGAACGAGTCGTCCGCGGTGTCGAAGTACTCGATATCGGCGCCCGTGATGTCTCCCTTGCAGGATCGTAACGTCAGCGTCACCGGGCTCACTGCAGTCGGCTGCGGATTACTGTCGAACAGCGGCCCCTGGTCCGAGAACAGGTAGTTCTGCTCCACCGAGTTGTCGTGCGTGCACGCCCGGGCACGGTCGGCGCCGCACAACAGCGTGCTGCCCAGGAGGGCGCACATGAGCAAAGGGGTCCAGCGCATCTGTTGTCAGCGCGTACCGGCTTCTCCCGTTAGTTGCACGCCTGCAGTGACGCCCGCCGGCAGCTTGATGTAAGTCACGCCGCCATAGCGGTCGCCGCCGATGGCCCAGCACGCATCCTTGCACTGCTGTAGTGCGCCGAGATCGGCGACACGAGTGAGCGGTGCATCGTCACGCGTGACTTGCATTGCTACCATCCTATGAACGGCGAAGACATAGTGGGTGAGAGCAGGTCGGTACGCGCCGCTCGGGGCGGCGGTGGTGAGCCTTGCCGCGCCTGGGCTGGCCTGCGCGCTCAAGCGCTGCAGGAAATAGGCCCCATGCTCGTAGTCGTAGGTGTTGCCGTCATCGACGTAGTAGTTGAAATCCGTAAGTGCCGAGTCGGGAAAGACTTCGACCTGGATCGTCGTGACGGTGTGCTCCCCGACATAGTCCTCCATCGGCTGTGTGGGAATGATTGCCCCTTGGCGGATGAAAAGAGGAATATCACTCCAGGTTTTGCCGTCCACGGCCAGGCTGATCGACTTGCCGCCGACGTACACCTTGCCGCTCGACCAGTCTGTCCAGATGCCAGCCGGTAGATAGAGGGTCTTCTCGGTCTGATCCTGCTCCACCACTGGTGACACGAGGAGATACTCTCCGAACAGCCACGCGCTCGAGTCATTTCGAACGTGCGGATCTTGCGGCCAGCCGAAGGTGAGGGGCCGCACGAGTCCCACGCCAGCGACGTGATCGTGCCAGGCGTATGAATACATGTACGGCAGCAGCTCATAGCGCAGCCGCATGGCATGCGTGGCGGCGCGTTCGGCGGTCGGCCCATAGCGCCAGGGCTGGCGCTTCTCCTGGTACACCCCGTGTACGCGGAAGATGGGTGTGAAGGCACCGAACTCAATCCAGCGGGCGTAGTTCTGGTCCGAGGGGTGGCCATGGAAGCCGCCGCCGTCCATGCTCCACCACATCTCGCCCACGTCGATTGCGCTTAGCATTCTGGGGCGCTGGGCCGCCATGCTGGCAAAGCCTGTGTGGATGTCTCCAGACCAGAGCCCGTAGGCGTAGCGCTGGGCGCCCAACCAGAAGTTGCGATTGAGCGAGAAGACGCGCGTATCGCTGATCCCGCGCTGCCCTTGATAGATGGCACGCTCCATGTTGAGGAACTGGGTGTTGCCGCCGGTTTCATCCGCCTCATCATTCCACCAGCCCACGATCCCGGTCTTGAAACTGTGCTCGAGCGTGGGGTTGAAGAACCACGTGCGGGTCGCCGGGTTGTCGAAGTCCAGGTCCTCGACGGGCAAGTGCGAGAAGTAATCAGGGCTCGGTTTCTCGCCGGGGATCCAGAGGTGATGAGTGGTGGCGTAGCGGCCCTCCTCCGTATCGGCATGGATACGTGGCTTCATGATGCCGATGAGATGCACCCCCAGGGACTCGAGCTGCCCCGCCAGTTTGCCGTTTGGGCCGTCGGGAAATTTCTGCGGGTTCCAGCGGAACTCGCCATAGCCATCCTTCCCCCAGGCCTTCCAATCGAAGTCGAGCTCGAAAGCATCGAGCGGAATGTGCTTTGCACGGTAGGTGCTAACATCCTGCAGCAACTCCTTCTGATCGATTCCCCACTGGCTGTTGATAAAGCCGAGGGACCACTCGGGAAAGAGTGGCGCATGGCCGCTCAAATCGGCGACCGCGGCAAAGATGGCCGCCGGGGCGCCTGCAATCAGATAGAAGTCGGGATCGGGCCGCGAGAGCTTGGAGACGCGAACGCTTCCCTGCATCAGATCGAAGGTGGCGGTCTGGCTGTCGAAGAGCACGCCGAATCCGGCTGTGCTCCAGAAGAAAGGCGCACCGGCATTGCCCTGCGCGCCGGCCGTGGCCACTTGTTTGCCGCGGCGCAGGGGCCCGACGGGATTGCGATCGAATGCGTCGCTGCCATCGATGCCGTAGAGCGGCACCCCCTCGGGAAAGTGCAGGACGAGCGTGCCGCGGCCCAGGCGGCCCAGGCGACCTATCCTCAACAGCGGAGTTCGCGCGCCGGCGGCGAAGATCGTGAGCGTCCGGGAGCCTGCATCGACGCCGAAGCGCAGGCGCCCGCCATTGAGCAGGAGATCACCGCCGTGCCGGCTTGCAGCGACCGGTGTCGCCGAGGTGCCGGTCGCGCCCGGCGCCATCACCAGCGTTGGCGGAGTTGCTCCTGCCGCGGGAATGAAGTGAATATGCAGGACGTTGTCGCTTATCAGGCGCAGGGACAACCTGCCGCCCGACAGGGGGATGTCGGCCCCCGTATCGAGTACCTGCACACCGGCCGGCGTATTCGTCGTTGCCCGCGGCACTGCCGCGAGTGTCCGCGCCTGCCATGCGGTCACGAGCAACAGAACGCCGAGCATACCCAACCGCACCCGATCTCCTGTCATATCCGTTCCTGCATTCACTGCAAACCCGCGAGCCCGACGCCACTACTGCAGGATCGCCGTCGAATAACCCGGCATCGACAGACCCCGGCCGACGAGGCGGACGCCGGCGCGAGTGCGCCGGACGACCGCGCGGAATGTCGCACCCGCGAGCCTGACGCGTAGCGTGGTGCCGGAGAGATTGTGGACTACCAGCAGCCGCTGGGCGTGATCGGCTCGCGTGTAGGCGCTGATGGGGCCGCCATCGGCCGCGTACGTCGCGATATCGCCGTCCCGCAGCGCGGGCAGCTCGATCCGCCAATGGATCAGGCGGCGATAGAAATACAGCAGCGACTTCGGGTCGGCGCGCTCCGCGGCAACCGAGAGACCCGGCGAGGCGTTGTCGGGCGCGGGCTCCCACCAGGTCTCGCCCGCCTGGTGCGGGTTGCGGTCCCAGCGCATGGGCTCGCGAATGGCAGGGTCCGGCTTCACGCCGTGCATGCCGATTTCCTCGCCGTAATACACGAAGGGAGTTCCAGGCAGGGTCAGCAGCATCGCGGCGGCCATGCGCAGGTGGCTCGCTTCGCCGTGGAGCTGGTCGAGAGCACGGTCGCGGTCGTGGTTGCCGATGAAGGGAGAATCGACGATCGGCCCGCGGGCGTCCTGCCGGAAGCTGCGCCACGCCCTTTGCAGGTAATCGCCGAGGTTTGGGCTGGTCTCGCTGGCCGCCGTGGCGACGAGGACCTTTGCCAGCGGGAAATCAAACACGGAATTCAGGCCGGCATAGTAGGGTGCCGCCTCCGCTTCACTCCGGGCAGGGACTTCGCCGAGGAGGAACACCGTCGGGTTGCCCGCGCGCAATGCCGAGTGATATTCCTGCCACCATGCGATGTTCTTGCCGACGGCGTGCGCACTCCCTACATCCGAGGCGAAGTCGATGTAGATCTGAGTAGTGGCATCGAGCCTGAATCCATCGATGCCCTGAGCCAGCCAGAAGCGGCCGATCTTGATCATCTGCTCGCGCACGGCCGAATTGTCGTAATTGAGGTCCGGCATGTCGCCGGAGAAGTCACCCAGGTAGTACCCATCGCCCCCCGAGTGCCAGGCTGGAGTTCCAAGGGCACTCAGCGCGGATAGGTCGGTGCCCTTACCCGCCCATGTGTACCAATCGTGATAGGGGCTTTTGCCATCGAGCGCCTGCTGGAACCATGGATTGCGGTCGCTGGTGTGGTTGAGCACCATGTCGATCAGCACCTTGATGCCGCGCGCATGGGCCTGGCGCAGCAGGCGGTGAAGGTCCGCCAGGGTGCCGAATTGCGGGTTGACGGCGAAGTAGTTGGTGACGTCGTAGCCGTGATAGCTCGGGGACGGAAAGATCGGAGTGAGCCAGAGACCGCTGACTCCCAACCACTTCAGGTAATCGAGCTTGGCGGTGATCCCGTTCAAATCTCCGATGCCGTCTCTGTTGGAGTCCGCGAACGAGCGGACGAAAATCTCGTAGTACACCCCGGAACCTGGCTGCCGCGGAAAAGTCGTGGCACTGGCCGGCATGGCCAGAAAGGAGAGTGCCGCGGCGAGTGCGGCAGTGAGCCCGCGATTGCGTCCGGCTTTCCAGGGGGAGGGAATCATTTCATCAAAGAATGCGATGCCGCGGCGGGTCTTTGCAACCGGTCGCATACGTATTCACGGGGAGAAACCCGCTCCGGGCGCCGACGTGGCCAACATCGTCGAGTCGCGGTCGGAATTTTGCCAAGTGAGGTATTGCGTATGAGCACGACGCTGCCAATAACGTCGAATTTCTCGGCGAATTCCAGCGAAATACCACCTTCCAAGCAATCTGTTGGCGGCGTAGGCTGACTCGAGCCGCGTGTCGCCATCGATGTCGGCTACCCGGCCCGAGCCCGTCAGGCTCCCACGCGCAAGCCTTCCGCCGCGCAATGCTCGGCCACGAAACGCTCGTGAATACTCATCTGCCCGACCGCGCCGCTGATCAACGCGCGGATGCTACCGAGGAAATCCTCCAGCTTTTCCTGCGACAGACTGTCGGCCAGCGGGTGATGGCGCCGCGGCAGGATTCCCTGACCCACCATCACCTGCAGCCAGGATTGCTCGGTGAAGATCTCCTCGCCTTCACGGAAGATCTGGCCAGTCGCACTGAAGATCTCCAGCTTGTGCCGCAGTGAGTCAGGCGGCGGCAGTGCGGCGCAGCGCCGCCAGAAGGGCGTGTCGCGCCGCTCGACGGTGCGGTAGTGCAGCACGAGGAAATCGCGGACCTGCTCGTATTCCTTGCGGGTGTTGCGGTTGTACTCATCGATGAGCGCCTGATCGAAGCCGCGGTCCGGAAAGAGCGATAGCAGGCGGCTGATCCCCGACTGGATCAAATGGATCGCGGTAGATTCCAGCGGCTCGAGAAAGCCTGCCGCCAGGCCTACGGCCACGCAATTGCGCGACCAGATCTGCCGCCGCACCCCTGAGGTGAACCGGATCGGCCGCGGATCGCCGAGTGGCTTGCCGTCGAGCGAGCCGAGGAGCACCGCTGCAGCCTCATCGTCGGTCATGAACTCGCTGCAATACACGTGGCCGTTGCCGGTGCGGTGCTGCAACGGTATCCGCCATTGCCAGCCGGCCGGACGCGCGTTGGCCTGTGTGTAGGGCCGCATGGGGGAGGCGGAGGCGCTGCCGACGGCCAGCGCGCGGTCGCAGGCCAGCCACTCCCGCCAGTCCTCGAAAGCGCTTTTCAGCGCACCTCCAATCAGCAGACCGCGAAAGCCGGAGCAGTCGATGAAGAGATCGCCGTCGATGCGCTCGCCGCACTCGAGAACGATGCCCTCGATGAAGCCTGTCTCACCATGCAGCCGCACGTCGACGACCTTACCCTCCGTTCTCTTCACACCCCGCTGTTCGGCATAAGTGCGCAGCATGCGTCCGTACAGGCCGGCGTCGAATTGGAACGCGTACTTGATGCCGGCCATGGGACTGTTGCCGACCTTCTCGATTCGAGCCATCCGGCATGCCTTCGCGGCGCTCGAGTTGAGTGAGTACGTCGCAAGTTCTTCGGCTGCACCTTCCGCTCTTCGGCGCAGCCAGTAGTGCTGGAACGGCAGGGGGCCCAGCGGCAGACCCACATCGCCGAAGGCATGCAGGTAGCTGTGCCCCGGCCGCACCCAATCGTTGTATTGAATAGCGAGCTTGAAGGTTCCGCTGGTGGCTCGAAGCATCGCATCCTCGTCGATGCCGAGAAAGTGGTTGACATTGCGGATCTGCGGGATGGTGGACTCACCCACGCCAACGGTGCCGATGGCGTCAGATTCCACTACGCGAATGTCCAGGCTGTCGCCCATGACGCGGCTAAAAACGGCCGCGGCCATCCACCCGGCAGTGCCGCCGCCGACTATCACCACACGCTTGATACGTAAGTCGCTCATGGCGACACCGTATCACACCCCAATCCGAGCGCGTCCGAAAGCGTGCCTGTAAGCGACGCGGGCCGCTTCGGGCCGCGAGGCCGAAAGCGGTCAGATGGCGGCGCGCGCACAGCGCCATCATGCGACTTTGCGCCAATCACAATAAAAAAGCCGCCGGCTTTCGCCGGCGGCCAGGGGGAATTGAACAAGTTGTCTTACTGGAACGTGTACGAGAACCCGATCGTATACAACCGCGGGTACTGCTCCCAGGTGAGCACCTGCCGCGGGTCGCCGTTCTGGTCGGTCTGCATGGTATGGTTGTTGAGGTTCGAGCCGGTGGCGATCAGTGTGAGTCCGCTCAGCATGCCGCTGGAGATGAGGTAACTCACCTGCGCGTCCACGGTGGCAGTGCTCTTGAACACCTGCTCGACGCGGGTCGAGCTGATGCCGAACACCTCGCCGAGGAAGCTCGAGCGGATGTCGTCGTTCACGCTCGCCTGGAAGCCCCCGTACTGGTAGTACACGGTGAAGTTCTCGACCCACTTGGAGAGCCCCGGGACCGAGACCGGGGATGTCTGACCGGCGTACCTGACGGTGCTCAATGTCCGGTCGACACTTCCCGTGACACCGAGCCCGTTGAGCCAGTGGGTAAGATCCCCGAGCGGCAGGTTGGCCGCCAGCTGCTCGCCCTCGACGTGTCCGGCGCCGTCGTTTTGCGGAATGTTGAGAATGCCGTAAGGTGTGCCGAGCTGGGCCTGCTGCGCCGTCGTCAGGTAGCCGGCCTCATAGGGCGCGAAATTGAAAATCGACAGCGCACTCGGGTTGATGAAGTCCGTGAGCTTCAGGTAATACCCCGAGACCTGCACGTACCCCTCGCCCCCGGAGGTGCACAGTGCCGAGGTCTTCGACTGACTGCCCGCGCAGTTGAAGCTGCCGTTCGCCGGGCCCGCGAAGTAATGCGTGACGCTGGCATTGAAGTTGGTCGACATGGTCGGCACCAGCTTCGGGTTGCCGCCCGAGCCGCTGAAGTACGACTGGAGCGGGCTGGTGTCCGTCAAGTGGGTTATGTCACCGCCGACGCTGAAGCTCGCGCTCATATAGTCCGGGCGCGGCCGGGCCATCGTCCTCGCAACGCTGACGAGCACGTCGTTGTCATCCGGCAGGCTGAACTTGAGGTTCAAGCTCGGAAGGTACCGCGTATAGCTGGTGCCGGCGGACACCGGCAACAGCAGCGTGGCGGCGGAGCCGCCGATGCTCGAGCCGGGGGCCACTCGCGAGCCGGAGGAATTCTGACTCGTGTGGGCCACTTGCAGTCCGACATTGCCGCTCAGGCCGACGTACGCACCGAGATCGCTATGAAGGTTGAGCTGCACATACCCGGTGGTGTCCTTCTCATCCATCTCCCAGTTCGGAGGCACGCCGATCGAGGATAGTGCCGTCGGGTATTTCACCAGCGTGCCGTTTGCGATGAGAGCAAACGCGTTGTAGAGCACTTCGGGTCCGACGCCCATGAAGGCGAGTGGATCTGCCACTCCCTCGAGCGCGCTCGCTGGAATCGGCGCGGTCTGGGTCGGCGTGCACGTGCTCGTGATGACGAGCCCGCACGCGGCACCGCCCGGCACCAGGAAGTCCTGGTTGATATCGTAGTCCTTGTGCCGGTGCTCGTAGTCGGCACCAAACTCGAGCCCCGAGAACGGTCCGCTCTCGAAGTAGCGGGTCGCGCCCAGCTTCAGGCGGCCGATGTGATCCTCGGTGTGCGGCTCGTTGATGAAGCCGGCCTGCACGAGATGCGAGCCGGAGCCCCAGCCCTGCGGATCGGTCAGCACGATGTTGCTGCCGCCCAGGCCCTGGGACGGATAGAGCAGCAGCTCACCGTTGCCGCTCTCGCGGAAGCCGACGTTCGTGCCGGGAAACGCATTGGCAGTGCCTTCGGACCCGGGGCCGTTGTAGCCGTAGCCGGAATATGCTTCCAGGAACTCGTCGTCGCGCTCCGCGCGGCCATAGGCCGCCGTGAGATTCCCGGTCCAGTTGTCGCTCAGCTTGAAATCGTTGTTCCAGATGATGTTGTAGATGCGCGCCTGATAATGGTTGTAGTCGTTGCGGATGACCGGATAGACATTGTCGAACGTGCCCGTGGTATCGAAGCCGTTGGAGGTGCTGCCCGGGATCTCAACCTCGCCGCCGCCGAAGCCGAGCGGAAACTCTGCGCCCTTGGCCTGCTGCGTCTCGTTCGAGTCTTCCTCCATGAGATCCAGCGTGCTATCGAGTGCACTCGAGGGTTTGTACTCGATCGCGCCGATGAAGCCCTTGCGGTCGAGCAAATCCGAGACGTTGTAGTTCTTGGAGCCGCCGATGATCAGGTTGCCGTTGGGATCAGTGGCATAGCCCCAGGGCGACTGATGGACAATGTGGTACGGGTTCGACTCGAGATCGACGCCGAACGTGACGCCCAGCGTGTGGTCCAGGAACTGGTCGGCGAGAATGCCGTCGATGTCGTGGCCGTTCGCGCTGACACCGGGTCCCGGCATCACCTGGTGTGGCTCGATGGTCTGGTAGTTGGCGTTGAGCGTGGCGCTGGGCTTCTTTTGATCGAGCGGCTTCATGGGAAGCATGTCGATGGTGCCGGCGATACCCTGATTGATCAGATCGGCGCTTGGAGTGAGGTATACCGTGATGGTACTGAACCAGCTTTGCGGGTACTGATCGAGCTCGACGTCCCGGTTGTTTGATGTGCTCGGCTGGATGTTGCCGGCGACCTGCGTGACGTCGAAATCGGCGCTCAGGCCGTGAATGCTGATCTGTTGGGGGCGGCCGTTGAAATACTGGGCGCTGACACCGGGCATGCGGCCGAGCGCATCGGCGATGCTGGTGCCGGGCAACTGGCCGATCTCCTGCGCCGACACGGCCTCTACGATGGTGTCCGAGTTCTTCTGAATCGCAATCGAATTCTGCAGGCTGCTCACGAAGCCGCTGATCACCACGGGTTGCAGCAGGTTCTCGTTGGCGACCTGCTCCTTGCTCTTCG
The DNA here is from genome assembly GCA_025451845.1 of Steroidobacteraceae bacterium. GTDB lineage: Bacteria > Pseudomonadota > Gammaproteobacteria > Steroidobacterales > Steroidobacteraceae > 13-2-20CM-66-19. The sequence continues at coordinate 29,047 of JANWJS010000001.1, read as the reverse complement.
TCTGGTCCTGGGCGGTCGTCGTGGGCGTCGCCTGGCTGCTGTTATCGCTCTGGGCATCATTCGCGGCGCTCGCGGCGCTCGCGGCGCTCGCGGCCTGCGCGACGGGCATCGCACCGGCGGCACACGCGCCGAAGATCGCGGTGGCGACCGCCATCTCGATGATATTACGCTTGCGTCTGGTCACGTCTGGCTCCCCCTGGAATTGGTGCTGTCTGGCGGGTCTCTCGTCCCGCGGCGCTGCACCGGCCGGCCGCGAATGGTGTATGGATGACGCGTCCGCCGGCCCGGCGAAACGTGGTTGAATCATTCGAGGGGCGTGCCCTGAATGCAAGGAATCGCATACGTATTCAGGGCCGCATACGTATGCGAAGCGGCGCGGCGCGGCGCGGCTCTGTGTCAGAGTAGTTGGAACGGGGCAGGAACCTTCAGAGCATGAGCGCATTTCCCTGGTGGCGCGGAGCGGTGATTTACCAGATCTATCCCCGAAGCTTCCTCGACAGCAACGGCGACGGGGTCGGCGACCTCGCGGGGATCGGCGCGCGGCTGGATTATGTCGCCGCGCTCGGCGTCGACGCCATCTGGGTGTCGCCGTTCTTCAAGTCACCGATGGCGGACTTCGGCTATGACATCGCTGACTTCCGCGCCGTCGATCCGCTCTTCGGCGACCTGACTGACTTCGATCGGCTGGTGACCGAGGCGCACGCGCGCGGGCTCAAGGTCATGATCGACCAGGTGATGAGCCACACCTCCACCCAACACCCGTGGTTCCTGGAGAGCCGCTCCAGCCGCGACAATCCCAAAGCCGACTGGTACGTCTGGGCGGACCCGGCGAGCGACGGCAGCCCGCCCAACAACTGGCAGTCGATCTTCGGCGGCCCCGCCTGGCGTTGGGAGCCGCGCCGGCGCCAGTACTACCTGCACAACTTCCTCGACGCGCAGCCGGACCTCAATTTCCACCACCCGCGGGTGCCGGCCGCGATGCTGCAGAATCTCGAGTTCTGGCTGCAGCGCGGCGTCGACGGCCTGCGGCTCGATGCGATTAATTTCTGCTATCACGACCGGCTGCTGCGCAACAATCCGCCGAAGCCCGCGCACCTGCGCAACGGCCGCGGATTCACCGCGGACAATCCGTACGCGTATCAATACCACTGGTACAACAACACCCAGCCGGAGAATCTGGGGTTCCTGACGGAGCTGCGCCGGCTCCTCGACCGGTATCCCGGCACCGTCGGCCTCGGTGAGATCTCCTCGGAGGACTCGCTCGCGACGATGGCGGAGTACATCGGGGAATCGCGCCTGCACATGGCCTACAGCTTCGAGCTGCTCACCGAGGATTACCGGGCCGCCCATATCCGCAGCACGGTCGAGAGCCTGGAGCGGCAGATGCCGCACGGCTGGCCGTGCTGGACGATTTCCAACCACGACGTGGCTCGGGTGATGACCCGCTGGGGCGGAGCCGCAGGCTCGCCCAAAATGTCGAGCATGCTGAACGCCATGGTTTGCTCCCTGCGCGGCTCGGTCTGCATCTACCAGGGTGAGGAGCTCGGCCTGCCGGAGGCGGGCCTGCCCTACGAGGCGCTCCGCGACCCTTACGGGATTGCCTTCTGGCCCAACTTCAAGGGGCGGGACGGCTGCCGCACACCCATGCCGTGGCGCGACACGCCGGATGCGGGCTTCACTACGGGCAGGCCTTGGTTGCCCGTGCCGCCGGAGCATTTGCCGCTCGCGGTTTCGAGGCAGGAGGCCGACCGGGATTCGCCGCTGCACGCGTTCCGCCGCTTTCTCCGCTGGCGCAGTGCTCAGCCGGCCCTCTGCCGGGGCGACATCGGTTTCATCGAGACGCCCGAGCCGCTGCTGGCGTTCACGCGGACCCTCGACTCCCAATCCATCTTGGCCGCCTTCAATCTGTCGGATCGGCCGCAGGCGGCTGCTCTGCCGGCGCTCGGGCCCATCACCGCCCTCCATGATCACGGCTTGAGCGCCGGCAAGGTGGTCGGCCGCGAGCTCGAGCTGCCGCCGCATGGCGTCTTCTTTGCGCGCGTTGCACAGGAGCAACGCGCGGAGCTTGGGTAAAGCAGGAGCCATGGCTTAGACTAGGGGCGCCACACGAGTACACACATCGAGGGGGTGGCCCCGGTCATGCGTGACAACCGACGCAGGCCCAATTCATTGGACATCGCGCATCTTGCCGGTGTCTCGCAGTCGACCGTGTCGCGCGCCTTGCGCGCCGACCCGATGGTCAGCGCCTGTACCCGCGAGCGGGTGCTCGAGGTGGCGCGCCAGCTCAACTATCACGTCGACAAGAATGCCTCCAATCTGCGCCGGCGCCACTCCGGCACCCTGGCGCTGCTTTTCTTCGAGGATCCGACCGCCGACGATTCGGCGATCAATCCATTCTTCCACTCGATGCTCGGATCGATCATCCGTGCCTGCTCCAAGCAGGGCTATGACCTCCTGGTATCGTTCCAGGACCTGCTGCGCGACTGGCATGCCGATTACGAGGACAGCCACAAGGCCGACGGCATCATCCTGCTGGGCTACGGCGATTATGTCGTCCATCGCAGTCGGCTGCAGCCGCTGCTGGAAAGAGGTGCGCACCTGGTCCGGTGGGGACCGGTGCAACCCGAGCAACCGGGAGTCTCCATTGGCTGCGACAACGAGTTCGGCGGGCGACTCGCCGCGGAGCACTTGCTGACGCAGGGACGGCAGCGTATTGCGTTTTTAGGCGAGATCGCCCCCTCTTCACCGGAGATGATGGAGAGATATCGCGGCTACCGCGCCGCCCTGGCCGATGCCGCCGTCGACCCCGATCCACGGCTTCAGGTCGGCGCCATTTCCACGGAAGCCTCCGGTTACGAGGCCATGCAGGCACTGCTCGAGCGCCAAACCCCATTCGATGCGGTCTTCGGCGCCAGCGACCTGATCGCCATTGGTGCCATGACGGCATTGGCCTCAGCCGGCCGCCGCGTGCCGGAGGACGTTGCGGTGGTGGGCTTCGACGGTATCCCGATGGGCGCCTTCACGCGCCCCGCGCTCACCACCGTGTCGCAGGATACCAAGCGCGCGGGGGATCTTCTGGTGCAGACCTTGATTCATCTCATCGGCGGCGAGTCTGCGGCATGCGTGACCTTGCCGCCGCGCCTGGTAGTGCGCGATTCCTGCGGCACCCCACTATCCGGAGGGTGCGCCTGAGGGGATAGGCCGTGAGGCGATACGTTGCTTTGGCGCAACATGCGGCCAGGCTTCCGCTGAGGGATAATGGCCCGGTCACGTCCACGGCGCGGGAACTCCAACGATGTCCCACACCTTCCTTTTCCACCCGGCCATTTGGATCGGCAGCGGGACATTCTGGTGCCAGGATGGCCAGCCGCTGCCGGCGGAGTGCCGGACCGAGGTCGCTCATCGCAGCGAATGCTGGCTGCTCGCGGGCACGCTGAAGGTGCTGGGCTCGCCGCCGGTGGAATTCGTGAACGCGTACTGCATCGAGCCGCCAGGCCGCAACGGGGCGGCGCTCAAGTGGCATTCGGAGAACGCGACCCTGGGCAAGCTTCACGGCACGTTCTCGATCATCGGCAGCTCGATTCTCTCGGTCTACCGTTCCGAGTCCGCGGGCTACCACGGCGCCGACCATCTGCGACGCATCGACGACGACAACTACGAATCGACTGGAATGCTGCTGCTCGAGGAGCGCCGCCTCTCCTCCTGGCAGGTACTGCTCCGAAGAGCTTCTGGTTGACGTCGGAAGCAAATCAGTAAGCGGCTCCCGAGCCGCTCCCTGAGTCGCGCGCTCAAAGGCGGCCGCACGGCCGTGCCAATCAACCTATCTTCAGGTAGTGGTCGATCAATAGAGCCGCGAAGAGCCACATCAGGTAGGTCACGGAATAGCGGAAGACGCGCATCGGCAGCTCCTGCCGCGCGGTGAGCTTCAGCGCCAGCGCGTAGTAGAGAAAACGACTGTTGAGCAACAGCGCGCAGACCAGATAGATCAGGCCGCTCATCCCGGTCAGAAACGGCATGAGCGTCACGACGAACAGGAGCACCGTGTAGAGCAGGACCTGCAGCCGCGTGTGCTCCACGCCGTGAGTGACCGGCAGCATCGGGATCCCGGCGCGCGCGTATTCATCCTTCCTGGCGATCGCCAGCGCCCAGAAATGCGGTGGCGTCCATACGAATATGATGAGGAAGAGAAGCAGCGCGTTGGGATCGATGTGGTTGGTGACGGCGGCCCAGCCGAGGATCGGGGGCGCCGCGCCCGCCGCGCCGCCAATCACGATGTTCTGCGAGGTGGCGTGCTTCAGCCACACGGTGTAGACCACCGCGTAACCGATCAACGATGCGAAAGTCAGCGCCGCCGTCAGCAAATTGACGAGGAACGCGAGAATCGTCATTGCGACGATGCCGAGCGCGGCCGCGAAAATGAGAGCCCGGCGCTCCGTCAGCTGACGAGTCGGCAACGGGCGCGACTGGGTACGCGCCATCTGCTCGTCGAACCGCCGATCGAGGACATGATTGATGGCGGCCGCGCAGCCGGAAGCGAGAGCGATGCCGAGTGTTCCCCAGATGAGCGCCCTGAGCGGCGGCCAGCCTGGGCTCGCGAGCAGCGTGCCGACGATGGCCGTGAAGGTGATGAGCGCGACCACCCGCGGCTTGGTCAGCTCGTAATATCGTCGCCACATTGCCGGGCGCAGTGTGGCGCAGTCGGAAGTTGTGGCCACTGCGAGCGCTCGTCCGTCAGGCCGCGTGCACCGCGCGCAGCGCATACAACTTGGCTGTCAACGCGAGGATGGCCATGAGGAGCAGCGCCGCACCAGCAGTGTGAGCAGTGGTCAGCCAGAGCGGGAATGTCCCCAAGACCATGGAGATGCCGATCGCAAGCTGCAGGCCCAGCGCAGCGAGGACGAGATAGGCGCGCGGCCGGGCCGCCTTGAGCGAAGGCCGGCTGATGACAAAGATCGATGCAGCCACGAACGTCAGCGTCACCGTCAGCGCCCCGATCCGATGAGCCAGGTGGATGGCGACGCGCGCGGGGTTGGCGAGAATGCCACCTTGATAGTTGATCCAGAGTCCCCGCCAGAGCACGAAGGCATGGCGAAAATCGGCGTGCGGCCACCACGCGCCCTGGCAAGTCGGAAAGTCAGGACAGGCGACGGCGGCGTAGTTGGCGCTGGTCCAGCCGCCGAGGAAGAACTGCACGGAGAGCACCACGACGCCGAGAACGGCGAGCCAGTATCCGCCCCGCACTGTCGACAGGCCGCTGGACCAGCTGCCTGAGCCGCGCTCCGGCACGGTCTGCAGATGCACCGTTCCGCGTGGCCGCTGCTGCAATCTGAGCCACAGCCACCAGAGCAGGCCGAGTGTGGTCATGCCAAACAGCAGGTGCAGTGTCACGATGAGAGGTTTCAACAGCCATGTCACGGTCAGCATGCCGAGGATGGCTTGCACGATCACGGTGGCGAAGAGAAGCAGCCCGAATCCGGTCCCTAAGACCTTGGGCTTGCGTGCGGTGATCGCAAGCGCCGCGATCACGATGATGTCACAGCCGAGCGTGCCGGCCGCATAGCGGTGAATCATCTCGTGCCAGGCTTTCGGAGCCTGCAGCGGCCGCCCCGGGAACTGCGCCTGGCTCGCGGGGCTCTCTTGCGCGCCCAGCGGGCTGACATGACCGTAGCATCCCGGCCAGTCTGGGCAGCCGAGGCCGGCATCCGTGAGGCGCACATACGCCCCCAGCACGATGACGCCGAAGCACAGCAGCACGCCGAAGAGCGCGAGGCCGCGCAGCCAGCGGTCGGTGGGCATTGGGGACAAGCAATCTCCTGCGAGGATGGCGGATCCGGAGCCGCGTCAGCCGATCTGCGACAGCTCGAGCAGTCTCTTCAGATCCACCAGGAGGCCGCGCGGGTCTCGCCGGACATCGTAGCGCATCATCAGATTACCGAGGGGGTCGATGATGAACAGGGTGTGCGCCCTGTCCCCCGCTGGAAAGCGGCCGAGCAGCTGCGTGCCTGCGGCGCCGGATGCATCGAGGACCGTCAGTCCGGCGTGCTCGCGCGCGAGATAATCCTTTGCGCAGCAGTTTGCCGTGACCAGGAAGACCCGCGCGAGGCGCGTCATATCCGTGCCCAACGCGAGCCGCGTCTGCCGCATGACGTAGAGCGTCCCGCGGCACGAAGCATCGCAGGCTCCCTCCCCGACGTAGACCAGCGTCCATTTGCTCCGGAGAGTCGGATCTGAGGCAGTGAGCTCCCTCGCAGTCTGCCCGGCCGGTTCCCCGGCGAGCGCGATGCGCGGCAGCTCGACCCGGGGCAGTGGCCGCGGCGGCTGGATCAGTTCGCCGTGATTCACATGACCGCCGGGCGTCCAACGCATGCCGTAATACAGCCACGCGGAGACGAGAAGCGGGAGAAAGAAAAGCGCTGCCAGCGCAGCCAGCGTGCGCAGGTTGCGGGAGCGAAGGCCGCGCGCGTCGGCGCCGGGCCGGCTGCCGCCGTCCCCGTCCGTTCCAGACGGATGTGTCATCCGCCCCCCTTGGGCTTTTGGGTGCTGAGGACCAGCCATATCACCAGCGCCGCCACCGCGAAGGACCACCACTCGAAGGCATAAGCGAAGTTCTGCATGGCCGGGATTCCTGGCGGATGCCAGTCGCGCACGTACCCATCCGCGACCTGCGGATCCAGCAGGATGACGCGTGGCTCGAGGGGCTGTCCTAGCACCGAGCTCAGCTGCGCGATCGTCGGGAAGCTCGTCACTCTGGGCCAGGGGCCGGCTTCTGGCGGAGGTGCGCGGCCGCTGGCCAATCCGGCGGCGGGCAGGTTGCCGACCCGGCCCGTGATGGTCACGGGTCCCACGGTCTTGATGGCGAGGTCCGGCAGGTTGGCTCGGCTGCCGAGGAAAGGCACCCAGCCCCGGTTGACCAGCACCATCCGCCCGCCGGGCCGCTCGAGCGGTGTCAGCACCTGATAGCCGTCGACATCGCGATAGCTCATGTTGTCGATGAGGAGCTGGTGCGTCGGATCGTACGTGCCCGTGACGCTGACTCGCTGATCATCCGGCACCTGCGTGAGCGGTCTCGAGCCGAGCGCGAGAACCTCGTGGGCGCCACGTTCGAATTGAGCGTGCTCCGCCGCGTGCAGATGCCCGCGCCGCCACTGCCAGCGGCCGAGCGCGATGAAGAGGACGCACAACACGAGCATCAGGATCGTCAGCGCCGGTGAGGGCGAAAGGTGGCGGCGGCCGAAGCTCAGGCGCATGGGTACAGAGGTTGCTTTCCGAGTAAACTGCAGGCTGTCATGCCAGAGCTCTTTCGCATCGTGGTGCTGATCGCGCTCGCCGCCATCGTGGCGAGCCTGGGCTCGGCGCTTTATCACTTATCGCGCGGCACCCAGAAGGATTCCGCCAAGATGGCGCGCGCGCTGACGGTGCGTATCGTGCTGTCCATCGCGCTCTTCGCGCTGATCATGCTCGCGTGGTACGCGGGGTTGATCACGCCCCACGGTGTGATTCCGTCCCGGCACTAGTAATCGTTGTTCGCGTCCTGACGGGGTTCGCCTGCGCGGCGGACTCCGTATGAAACTACAGCCAGTAGACGAACACGAACAGGCCCAGCCACACCACGTCGACGAAGTGCCAGTACCAGGAGACGGCCTCGAAGGCGAAGTGTTGCCGCGGCGTGAAGTGCCCGCGCAGCACCCGCAGCCAGACCACCAGCAGCATGATGGCGCCGATGGTCACGTGCAGGCCGTGGAAGCCCGTGAGCATGAAGAACGTCGAGCCGTAGATGCCCGTCGTCAGGCGCAGGTTGAGCTTGGTGTAGGCATCGTAGTACTCGTGGCCTTGAAGTGCGACGAAACAGAAGCCGAGGACGAAAGTCAGCGCGAGGAAGAGCTTGAGCCGGCCGCGATTGCCGGCGCGCAGCGCATGATGGGCGATGGTGACCGTGAGGCCGCTGGTCAGCAGGATCAGCGTGTTGATGGCCGCGATCCCGTAGGCGCTCATCGCCTGGAAACTGTCACCGCCCACGTGTCCCGGGCCGTTGGTCGGCCAGGCGGCCTCGTACTTCGGCCAGAGGATGAGGTTGGTGAGGCCCCTGGCGCCGGCGCCGCCCAGCCACGGCACCGCGAGCACGCGCGCGTAGAAGAGGGCTCCGAAGAACGCGCCGAAGAACATCACCTCGGAGAAGATGAACCACAGCATTCCCATGCGGAAGGAGCGGTCCACCTGGGTATTGTAGATGCCGAGCTGATTTTCGCCGATGACGGTGTGGAACCAGCCGCCGAACATGAAGAGCAGCAGCAGCGGCCCAGGCAGGAAGACCCAGGCGCCCCCCCAGTTGTCGAGGTACGCGACGGCGCCCCACATGAGGGTGAAGAGCGCGATCGCGGCAACGATCGGCCAGGGACTACCGTGCGGCACGTAGTAGTGCTGGCTGTCGGGGGCGTGTGCGTTTGATGCCATGTCGTGACCTTCGTGACCTTTCAAGTTCGCTGCCGACCGCTCATCGGAGAGCTCGGTACAGCATCATCGCGATGAAGCCGAAGTAGAAGCCGAGCACGACGAGTGTCACCACTAACGTCGTGCGTCGAACCCGCTTGCGTCGCGCGGCGTCATCCAGGCGCGCCTCCTGGTGCGCCTGGATCGACTGCTCCGGCGAAGTCATTAGTTGCATCGCAGCGGGTTGGTTTCAGTGCTCCGCGCCGCGGGCGATCATCGCCTCGGTCGGAGGGGTCGTCCAGGAATGATACGGCGCCGGCGAAGGCAGCTCCCACTCGAGGCCGCGCGCGCCCTCCCAGGCCCTAGTGCCCTCGACGCGCTTTCCGGAGCGCACGCATTTCCAGATGATGTAGGGGAAGAGGAGCTGCGAGAGGCCGAAGACGAAGCCGCCTATCGAGGAGACCATGTTCCAGTCGGCGAACTGCACGGCATAGTCCGGGATGCGGCGCGGCATGCCGGCGAGCCCGAGGAAGTGCTGCGGGAAGAACAGCACGTTGAAGAAGATCGCCGACAGCCAGAAGTGCCATGTGGCGAGGCGCATGTCGTACATGCGACCGACCCATTTGGGCAGCCAGTAGTAGACGGCCGCCATGATGGCGAAGGCGGAGCCCGAGACCAGTACGTAATGGAAGTGAGCCACCACGAAGTACGTGTCCTGATATTGGAAGTCGGCCGGCACCAGGGCGAGCATGAGGCCGGAGAAGCCGCCGATGGTGAAGAGGAAGAGGAAAGCCAGCGAGAACAGCATCGGCGGCTCGAAGGAGAGCGAGCCGCGCCACATGGTGGCCGTCCAGTTGAAGACCTTCACGCCCGTCGGCACCGCGATCAGCATGGTGGCGAACATGAAGAAGAGGAGCGCCGAGAGCGGCAGCCCCACGGTGAACATGTGATGCGCCCAGACGATGAACGACAGGAAGGCGATCGAGGCGGTGGCATATACCATCGCCTCATAGCCGAAGAGCGGCTTGCGCGAGAAGGCCGGGATGATCTCCGAGATCACGCCAAAGCCCGGCAGGATCATGATGTAGACCTCGGGATGGCCGAAGAACCAGAAGATGTGCTGGAACATCACCGGGTCGCCGCCGCCCGCGGCATTGAAGAAGCTGGTGCCGAAGAAATGGTCGGTGAGCATCATGGTCACCGCGCCCGCGAGCACGGGCATCACCGCGATCAGCAGGAATGCGGTGATGAGCCAGGTCCATACGAAGAGCGGCATGCGCATCAGCGTCATCCCCGGTGCGCGCAGATTCATGATGGTCACGACGACGTTGATCGCGCCGAGGATGGACGAGATGCCCATCATATGAATGGCGAAGATCAGCATCGGGAAGGAGGCGCCGAGCTGCAGGGTGAGCGGCGGGTACATGGTCCAACCGCCGGCCGGAGCGCTGCCGGGTACGAGCCAGGAGGAGAGGAGCAGCACGAAGGCGAAGGGCAGGATCCAGAAGCTGAGATTGTTGAGCCGCGGCAGCGCCATGTCGGGCGCGCCGATCTGAATCGGGATCATCCAGTTGGCGAGGCCTACCCAGGCCGGCATGATGGCGCCGAAGATCATCACCAGGCCGTGCATGGTCGTCAGGGAGTTGAACACGCCGGCGTCGACGATTTGCAGCCCGGGCTTGAAGAGCTCCGCGCGAATCGTCATCGCGAAGAGACCGCCAGTGAAGAACATGATGCACGAGAACACCAGGTACATCGTGCCGATGTCCTTGTGATTCGTCGCGAACACCCAGCGGCGCCAGCCGTGCGGCTTGTGATCGTGATCGTCGTGCTCGGCGTGTGCGTGGGTCGTCTCAGCCATGGGATCTACCTTCTCGGAAACTTTGGGTCCGGTCTGAAAGCTCAAGGCGATTGATTGCGCCTGCTCAGCTCGAAGATGCGCGGGCGGTGGCGGCTTTCTCCGCGGCGGCCTCGCGCTTCAGCCACGCCTGGAAATCCGCTTTCGAGACGGCGTCGACCACGATCGGCATGTAGCCGTGGCCGCGGCCGCACAGCTCCGCGCATTGGCCGCGATAGACGCCGGGCTTGTCGGCGTCTACCTCGAACCAGGACTGGTTGATATAGCCGGGAATCGCGTCCTTCTTGATGCCGAAGTCCGGCACCCACCAGGAATGGATCACATCGACCGCGCCGATGAGCAGGCGTATCTTGGTGCCGACCGGCACTACGAGCGGGTGATCGACGTTGCGCAGGTAGTGCGGCACGCTGTAGGGGCTGATGCCGGAGTCGAGCTCGCTTGCCGCCATGCTCTTCGCGTCGAGCTTGGAGACCAGGCTCACGCCCGTGCCGACGTACTCATAATGCCAGCCCCACTGGAAGCCGGTGACCTTGATGTCGAGCTGCGAATGGGAGTCATCGCTGATCAGTACCAGCCCGTGCGCGGCCGGGATCGCCATCCCAATCAGGATGAGCACTGGGATCGTGGTCCAGATGATCTCGACCTTGGTGTTGTGGACCAGGGTCACATCGGCCACGGCGCCGCTGGATTGGCGGTGAAAGACGATCGACCAGATCATCACGCCGAAGACGAGGATACCGATCGCGACGCAGACCCAGAGACCGATCATGTGGATGCGGTATACGTCCCTGCTGATGCTGGTGACCCCCACCGGAAGGTTGAGGAGCCTCCAACCGGAGGAGCCCGGATTATCGGCATCGAGCGCCATGGCGGGCGATGCCGTCCAGGCCGCGGCGAGGAGCGCCGCGATGCCGAGCCATATCCCGGGCCGTATTCCGAGTCTTGCGCGATACATCGTTGTCGTGCCTTTCTCGCGCGGTCCTTATGGTGAAGGCCCCCGCGCGATACGCTAACCGAACCAGAAACCCGTTGCGCCCTCTACTTTGGCCGCAAAGCCAGGGAGGGCGACTCGTTGACGCGGCCGATCAGGCGCTGCAGCCTCAGCGCCAGGCCGAACCGCTCTTCGTCCGTGAGAAAGCTGCCCAGCTCGCACTGGCGGCCGTGCGACTCTATGGTGAGCCGGCTCGGATGCAGCCGCGAGGCAGGACGACGCAGTTTAACCTGAGCCCAGTGCCGCTGGAACACAGTAAGCCGGCTGCGTGCGCGATCGCGCGACTCGACGCTCACATCGGAGTCCGTGAGTGTAATGATTTCGGAACGAAATCGCCGCGCAAGACTCGCATGCAGCGCCCAGCCGACGAGGAGCATCTCCAGCCCCGCGAAAGGCAGAACGGGCCACATCCCTTTGATTGCGAGCAGGCCTGCCAGCGTGAAGCAGAAGAGGCACAGGCCGCCGAAGAATATCGCCGCGCCGCGCAGGCTGAGGGAGCAATTCGGGCAGATGACGATGCGCACAGGCTGCCGGGTGTGCTGCGGGGCCTGCATGAATGGCCGGCCGTGCGGTAAGCGAGGCCGCTCGAGCCGCCTCCTATGAATGATGTATCGATGGTAGAGCGGGCCGCCGGTCGCTTCAAGCGCAAAGGCTGCCCGCGGCCGCGCTGAGGTCGGGCGCGCCCAGGCCGCGGTCGAGGAATGGCACGCGAGCGAGGGGCGGTGCACCGAGGCGAGTGATGAGCGTGGCGAGATTCTCTTCGGGGCGGTCGAAATGCGGATCGATGGCATTGGCGATCCACCCGGCGAAGGCTACGCCGCGGGTGGCGAGGGAATCGCGGGTGAGGAGCGCGTGATTGAGGCAGCCGAGGCGCAGGCCGACGACCAGGAGCACGGGAAGGGAGAGCGCTGCGGCGAGGTCGGCCATGGAAGCCGTATCGCCGATCGGGGCCAGCCACCCGCCGGCGCCTTCGACCATGACGCAATCGCTGGCGGCGGCGAGGGAATCGAAACGGGAGCGCACGAGTGCGAGATCGATGGTGGCCCCGGCTTCGCGCGCGGCTATGTGGGGAGAGATCGGGGGCAGGAAGCAGTAGGGGTTCACGACTTCGTAGGGGGCCGGCACGTTGGCGGCGGCCATCAGGGTGAGGGCGTCGGAGTTTCGCAGGCCCGCCGTCGTTGGGTCGGAGCCGGAGGCGACAGGCTTCATGACGGCGACTCGCAGGCCGCGGGTGACGAGCGCGCGCGTCAGGGCGGCGCAGACCAGGGTCTTGCCAACACCGGTGTCGGTTCCGGTTACGAAGAGGCCTTTTGTATTCATATTGCGCGCTCGGAGCGTCGATTACAAAGTCCGGAAGCCCCCGCCAGGTCCCTTTGCGATCGACACTCCGGTCGTGTCAGGAATGTCACTTTCTTCGTCGAATGTCGGAGGGGGAAATTCTAACTTCGCCGGCGTGCGAGGCTGCTGCCGGGCGCCCGGCACTGCCCCACGCGGCGCCGTAGACAACCTCATAGGTTGCGGGAAGTCTGCCGTCTCGGCGGAAAGCCTCGTAGGCTGCGAGGACGCGCTGCAACCGCGCGCGCCCCACGAGGGCGCGGGGGCGACCCGCGGTGGCGTTGTGCGCGCCCATGCATTTCAGATCGCGCATGAGGGCCATACCGTCGCCGTAGGTGACTTGCATTCGGTCGACGTCGAGCACGGGCTCTTGCAGGCCAGCGCGCACGAGCGCATCGCCGACGTCGTGCATGTCGAGGAAACGGTTGACGTGATTGTGCGCATCGGCTTCGGCCCAGGCGCTGCGCAGCTCCTTCAGGGTATCGGGACCGAAGGTGGAGAAGGTGAAGAAGCCTTGGGGCTTCAGGACGCGGCGCACTTCGGAGAAGACATCATCCAGCGGATCGCACCATTGCAGCATGAGGTTGCTGAAAACGATGTCGACGCTGGCGGACTCCAGCGGCAGGCGGGCGGCGTCGGCGCATACACGCTCGAAACGGCGAAAGAGGCTTCGATGGCGGGCAGCCTGGCGGAGCATGCCGGGCGCGAGGTCGAGAGCGATGACCAGCGCACGGCGGTAACGGCGTTTGAGCAGCGCAGTGGCGCGGCCGGTGCCCGCGCCGAGATCGAGGATGACCAGGGGACGGAACCCGAAGGGCTCGAGGCGACCCCCGAGCTCGTCGGCTACGCGGGACTGGAGGACGGCGGTGGCCTCGTAGGTGGCGCTCGCGCGATCGAAGGCAGCGCGCACGTCGGCCTTGTCGAGCTGGAAGAGATCGGAGGAGTTCACTGCAGCAGGAAGTCGGCGAGCAGGGCGCTGAGCTGCGGCAGATGCGACAGGAACGGCGCATGCCCGGCGCGGCGGACTTCGACGTAGCGAGCATTGGGAAGGCGATCGGCGAGCGCGCGCGAGGCAGCGGGATGGGTCACGCGATCGTATTGGCCGGCGATGACGAGAGTGGGAAGGGAGATGTCGGGGAGCAACGGGCGCAGGTCGTTATCGCGCAGGAGCTCGAGATCGCAGGCGAGCGCTGCCGGGAGCGGGCCCGGGGTCCGGGTGGACTGCGCATCGGGCCGCCCGTGAGACACGCGGTCGCGGCTTGCAGGGACCGCCTGAGAGCCGTGGGCAAACAGCGCTGTACGCAGCTGCTCGAGCACCTCGGCGCCACCCGCGCTGCCGCGGACCTGCAGCTCCAGGAAATCGCTCACCGTTCGCCGGTAGTCGGTCTCCAGACCCTGCGCCTGCGCCGCGAGCCGTTCGGGCGGCGAGCCGTGATGCCAGTCGGGACCCGCCACAAAGCGCGGCGTCGTGGCAATCAACACCAGACGGTCTAAAGCAGCCGCGGAGGAAGGCTGAGTGCTCGCCGAGCGCACCGCGCCCGCAGCGCACGCGGCCCCTTGCCCGGCGGCGAGTTGCAACGCGATCTGTCCACCGAACGACCAGCCGAGGAGCGAATACTCGTCGGCGATCGCGGCGACGGCCTCGCCCACCTGTACGGCTTGCTGCCCGAGCGAGGAGCGTTCGGACAGCCAGGGGCTGCGGCCATGGCCGGGGAGGTCGACGGCGATGATCCGCAAGCGGTCGCAAAGCGCGGCCGCGAGGCCGTCCCAGACGCGCACGTTGAGTCCCCAGCCGTGGAGGAGCACGAGCGTGGGCCCGCTGCCGCGGACCTCGGTGTAGAGGCTGCTCACGGGATGGGGCTCGAGGCGCGGATGCGGCTCAGGGCTTCGGCGAGGGCACCGACCAAGGCGTCGACCTGACTCTCCTCGTGCCCTGCGGTGAGCGTGATGCGCAGCCGCTCTGCGCCGGCGGGTACCGTCGGCGAGCGGATGGCGATGACCCAGAAGCCTGCCTCGCGCAGCGCATGCTGGGCGGCGAGCGCGGCCTGCGCACTGCCGAGCGGGATGGGCTGGATGGGGGTCACGGAGTCGGCGAGCGGTACGCCCGCCCGCTGCGCGGCCGCCCGAAAGCGCGCAGTCAGAGCCAACACACGCTCCCGCCGCCAGGTCTCCTCCCGGGCGATCCGCAGGGCCGCTCGAGTGGCCGCGGCGACGGGCTGCGGCAGAGCCGTGGTGTAGATGTAGGAGCGTGCGCGCTGAATGAGGAGCTCGATCAGCTCTGCCGTGGCGGCAACGAAGGCGCCAAAGGAGCCGAACGCCTTGCCAAGGGTGCCGACCAGCGCAGGGACTTCCTCGCAGCCGAGGCCCGCTCCTTCCAGGGCGCCACGGCCATTCGCGCCCAATACTCCGATGCCGTGCGCATCATCGACGACCAGCCAGGCGCCATGTGCGCGAGCCGCCTCTGCCAGCTCCGTGAGCGGAGCCACATCGCCGTCCATGCTGAACACACCATCGGTCGCCAACACGGCTGTTTGCGGCGTGCTCCCGGCGAGCAGCCGGCGCGCCGCAGCGGCATCACAATGTGGATAGCGCCGGAATCGGGCGCCGGAGAGGAGGCCCGCATCGATCAGCGATGCATGACTCAGACGATCGAGCAGCACGGACTCGCCGCGTCCACTGAGCGCGGTCACCACACCGAGGTTGGCCATGTAGCCGGTCGAGAAGAGAAGGGCCCGCTGACGGCCGGTGAACGCGGCGAGCTCCTCTTCAAGCGCGGCGTGCTCGTGCCCGTGACCGCTGATGAGGTGCGATGCGCCGCTGCCTGCGCCGTAGTGTCTCGCACACGCCGCCATGGCCTCAGCGAGCGCTGGATGCGCCGCGAGGCCAAGATAGTCATTGCTGCTGAAGTCGACGAGCCTGCAGCCGTCGACCATCACCTGCGCGTGGCTGCCCTTATGCGGGTAATCCTGCACAGTCGCGCGGCGACGCCGCAGATGCTGCCGCTCGATTTCCTCGAGCACCGGCTCAAGCGGCTGTCTCTTCATTGCGAGTGCAAGGCGGCTGACTGCCCTCTGCGATCGAAGGGAGCGATCCCGGATCGGTTCCCGGGAAACTCTCGGGCTTGAGGCCGAGCCGCGCCATGAGGCTCCGATCCCGCTCGACGTCGGGGTTGCCCGTGGTCAACAGCTTCTCGCCGTAGAAAATCGAGTTGGCGCCGGCGAGGAAACAGAGCGCCTGCAGCTCGTCGCTCATTTCCTGCCGCCCGGCCGACAGGCGCACGTGCGCCCGCGGCATCATGAGACGCGCCGCCGCGATGGTGCGCACGAAATCGAGCGGATCGACGGGAGCGCTGCCATCGAGCGGCGTGCCCGGCACCTGCACGAGCTGGTTGATCGGGACGCTCTCAGGATGTTGCGCCAGGTTGGCGAGCGTCACGAGGAGCCTCGCACGGTCCTCGGTCGACTCGCCCATGCCGAGAATGCCGCCGCAGCAGACCTTGAGGTCCGCCGCGCGGACTGCCTCCAGCGTGTCGAGGCGGTCCTGGTAGGTGCGGGTCGTGATGATCCGGCCGTAGAACTCCGGCGAGGTGTCGAGGTTATGGTTGTAATAGTCGAGGCCCGCGTCCTTCAGCTCACGTGCCTGCGCCGGTGTCAGCATACCCAGCGTTGCGCAGGTCTCCAATCCCAGCGCGCTCACCTCGCGGACCATCTGGGTGATGACTCGCAGCTCCTTGGCCTTGGGTGATCGGTAGGCCGCGCCCATGCAGAACCGCGTCGCGCCTGCCGCCTTGGCGCGCACCGCGCGCTCGCGGACGGCGGCGACGTCCATCAACTCCTCACGCTCGAGCCCGGTATCGTAGCGCACGCTTTGCGGGCAGTAGGCGCAGTCCTCCGGGCAGGCGCCCGTCTTGATGGACAGCAGCGTGCTCATCTGCACCGTGTTGGGCTCGTGATGCTCCCGGTGCACGCGCTGGGCGTGGTAGAGCAGGTCCATGAGCGGGAGGCTCAAGAGGCTCGTGACCTGCGACAGCGTCCAATCGTGGCGAACGGTTCCGAGAGCAGTCGGGTTCATGAGGGGTCCGGTGATCGCGTCATCCACGATGTTCGCGGGGGCCGGAGCCATTGTCAACGTAGACCGACCCGGAGAGTTGACATCTGATCACAATCTAGGCACGCGGATGTGCGCGAGCTGCCGCAGGCGTGCCGGGCGCGACAGGGGATCCGCCCCCCCACCCTTCGTACTATCGCCGCAGCAAGTGCACGACGAACGCGGCGGCCACCACCAGGGCGCCGACCACTGAGACGAATACCGCGGCGGCGGCGCAGTCCTTGACCACCCGGATCTGCGGATGCAGCTGCGGACTGAGATGATCGGCGAGCGCCTCGATCGCGGTGTTGAGCAGCTCGGCGGCGAGCACGCCGGCGCTGGCCAGCGCGGCAGCCGCCCACCAGATCGGCGCCGGGCGAAGTATCGCCAGCGCCACGAGCACGAGCACGAACGCGGTCACCTCGAAGCGCACACTGTCCTCCGTGCGCAGGCCGTGGACCAGCCCGGCCAGGGCATAGCCCGTGCGGCGCCAGAGCGAATGATTCTTTTGCGAGCTCAATGCGCGTACACGTATTGCAGCAGCACGCCGATGAAGATGGCCATGCCGACGTAGTTGTTGTTGAGAAAGGCGCGCAGGCACGCGGCCGGGTCGCGCGCGCGGATCAGCCACTGCTGGTAGAGGAAGAGCACCCCCGCCGCCGCCAATCCCGCGTAGTACCAGCGGCCGAAGCTCATGTCGCGCCCGGCCAGCACCAGCGCGAACAGCATCATCGCCTGCAGCGTGCCGATCAACAGCCGGTCCATGTCAGCGAACAGGATAGCGCTCGATTTGATGCCGATCGTGATGTCATCCTCGCGGTCGACCATGGCGTAGATCGTGTCGTACACCACCGCCCAGACGACGGCGGCGATGTAGAGCACCCACGCGATGCGCGGCAGCGAATCGCGCTGCGCGGCAAAGGCCATCGGCACGCTCCAACCGCCGAAGGAGATCCCGAGATAGAGCTGCGGCAGCGGAAACAGTCGCTTCACGAAAGGATACGACACGGTGAGCGCGGCGCCGATGATGGCCAGCTTCACGGTGAAGAGGTTGAGCCGGGTGACCAGCCACAGTGCGGCTGCACCCAGCACGATGAAGAGCGCGAGCGCCTCTCTGGGTGACACGCGGCGTGCGGCCAGCGGCCGTTCGCGGGTGCGCTTGACGTGCGGATCGATGTTGCGGTCGGCGAAGTCATTGATCACGCACCCGGCGGCGCGCATGACGACCACGCCCAGCGTGAAGACGAGCAACACTTTTTGGTTTGGCCTGCCGCCGCCTGCGACCCAGAGCGCCCAGAGAGCCGGCCAGAGCAGGAGCCATGTGCCGATGGGACGGTCGAAGCGCGCCAAGCGTCCGTATTCCTGCAGGCGCCTGGCGAGGCGGTGGTACAGAGGCGCCTGCCTGGGCGTGCCGGCGAGAACGAAGTCGGTGGTTGCGGTGCTATTCATTCAACTGCATTCACATTCGGCTTAGGAGGCTCGTTCCACTGGCCGTCCTGGCGGCAGTGCACTCATCCGATTCGCCCATATTGCTCCCCGGCGCCAATCCACCGGGCCGCGAGTGCCGTTATATTATCCGGGTAGCTCGCGATCAGCAGCTCCGCGGCCTCCTGAACCCGCGGCAGCAGATCCGCATCGCGTATCAGGTCCGCCACGCGAAGTTGGGCCAGACCGGTCTGCCGGGTGCCGAGGAGCTCGCCGGGACCCCGCAGCTCGAGATCGCGGCGCGCGATCTCGAAGCCGTCATTGGTCTCGCGGATGACCTTCAGGCGCTGGCGCGCCAGCGGCGAGAGCGGACTGCGGTACAGGAGCACGCAAGTGCTGGCCTCGGCGCCGCGGCCAACCCTGCCCCGCAGCTGGTGCAGCTGGGCCAAGCCCATGCGTTCCGCGTTCTCGATGACCATCAGCGTGGCGTTGGGAACATCGACGCCGACCTCGATCACCGTGGTGGCGCACAACAGTTGGATGCGCCCCGCCTTGAAGGCGAGCATTGCCGCGTCTTTCTGGGTGGGGGGCATTCGCCCGTGCACCAGCCCCACCTGCAGCTCGGGCAACGCCTCCGCGAGCGCGGCGGCGGTCTCCTCCGCAGCTTGGGAGCGCAACTCATCCGACTCGTCGATGAGCGGACAAACCCAGTAGACCTGACGGCCGCCGCGGCATATCTGGACTATGCGGGCCACGACTTCCTCGCGCCGCTCTTCCGGCATCACGACCGTGCGTATCGGGGTGCGGCCCGGCGGCAATTCGTCGATGACCGAGATGTCGAGGTCCGCATAGGCCGTCATGGCCAGCGTGCGCGGGATCGGTGTCGCGGTCATGATGAGCTGATGCGGGAAGCGCCCGAGCTTGCTGCCCTTCTCCTTGAGGCGCAGCCGCTGCTGGACGCCGAAGCGATGCTGCTCGTCGACGATGACCAGCGCGAGGCGCGAGAACTCGATGCCTTCCTGGAAGAGCGCGTGTGTTCCGACGATGATGCGGATATCACCCCTCGCGACCGCTTCCAGCGCACTGCGACGCGTTCGCGCAGGCTGCGAGCCCGTGATGAGCGCGACGTCGAGGCCCAAGGGTCTGAACCACTGTTCGAGATTGCGCCAATGCTGCTCGGCCAACAGCTCCGTGGGCGCCATGAGCGCAGCCTGGAAGCGCTCGGCCGGCGCATCGGGTGGAGTGCTGCCGGCCGCGCGTGCGGCGGCGGCGGCGGCCACCACCGTCTTGCCGCAGCCGACGTCGCCCTGGATGAGGCGTACCATCGGCACGCTAGAGCGCAGGTCCGCCTCGACTTCTGCCAACGCGCGCGCTTGCGCACGTGTCAGGGAGAAAGGCAATGCGGCGACGAGCCGCGCGCCCATCGTTTCGGGATCATCGAGCGGCCAAGCCGGGTCGGTCTTCACTGCTCGCTTCAGCAATCGCAGACTCGCCTGATGCGCGAGGAGCTCTTCGAACGCCAGCCGACGCTGCGCGGGATGGCGCCGGGCGGCAAGCTCTCCGACTTGCGCCTCGCGCGGCGGTCGATGGACGTAGCGCAGAGCCTCCCGCAACGGCGGGAGGTCGAGCGCTCCTGACACCTGCGGCGGAATCCAATCCCGCACCGCCGCGGTGTCGAGCTCGCGCAGGGCCTCAGTGATCAGTGCGCGCAACTTGCCTTGCGAGAGGCCCTCAGTCAGCGGATAGATGGGGGTCAGCGTCTCGTCGATGCGCTCATCGCTGCGAGCGACCCAGCGATACTCGGGGTGAATCATCTCCAGGCCGCTCGGGCCTCGTCGAGCCTCACCGAAGCAACGCACCTTGGTTCCTCTGGCGAGCCCCTTTTCTTGCGAGCCGGAGAAGTGGAAGAAGCGCAGCGTCAGGAAACCGGAGCCGTCCCAAATCCTGCACTCCAGCTGCCGGCGGCGGCGATAAACGACCTGAGTCAGCTGCACCTCGCCTTCGACAAGCACACGCTCGCCCAACGATAGCTCGCGGATTTTCTTGAGCGTAGTGCGATCGTCATAGTGAAGAGGCAGCACGAACAGGAGGTCCTGCACCTGTGTCACTCCGAGACGCCGCAGCCGCTCGGCCACAGCCTCACCGACCCCGCGCAGCGCCGTTACCGGCCGCTGCTCAGGTGGCGCGCTCCGTGTGGCCGGACCGGCCTCGGGCCGATCGAGGTTCCCGCCGCCGGTCAGAGTCCTCGCCCGAGCCTTGGCGGTCTCAGCCAAGATAGAGGACGCACTCGGCCTCGACACGCGCTCCGCGGGGCAGCTGCGCGACGCCGACGGCTGCCCGTGCCGGATAGGGCTGGGGAAAGTACTGCGCCATGATCTCGTTGACCTTGGCGAAATGCGCGAGGTCGGTCAGGTAGACGTTGACCTTCACGGCCTGCGCCAGGGTTCCTCCTGCGGCCTCGGCGACCGCCTTCAGGTTCTCGAACACGCGGCCGATCTCCGCTTCGATGTCGCCCGTGATCAGCTCCTTCGTGGCCGGATCGAAGGGGATCTGGCCCGACAGGTAGACGGTATCGCCCGCGCGCACCGCCTGGGAATAGGTGCCGATCGCCTGCGGCGCACGCTCGGTATGAATCGCTTTGCGGCTCATTGGCTTCCTCACAACCTTTCAGGATTAGGACCTGGATCATCGCCCTCGTCCACGCCTTCGATCTCCCCATCCGATGAGTCGGTACGCGCGTGGGCGGCAATCGTCCGGCTCACACGCGTCACGTCCGGCATGCGCCGGGTGACGCGCATCACGCGCGCCAGGTGCTGGCGATCGCGCACTTTCAGCTCAAAAGTGAGAATGGAGGCGTCGCCCTCCTGCTCCTCGATCGAGACGTGATGGATGTTGATTTCGGTGCTGGCTATCGCCGCGGCGACCGCCGCGAGCACCCCGGTGTGGTTCACCACGTAGATACGGATCTCCGAGTTGAAGAGCCGGTCGGGCGTGGGCCGCCAACTCACCGGCAGCCATTTCTCCGGGTGCTTGCGATAATCCTCGACGTTGACACAGCGCTCACGGTGGATGACCACACCGCGGCCTGCGGAGAGGAATGCGAACACCGGGTCGTGCGGCAACGGAAAGCAGCAGCGTGCGTAGGACACCAGGAGTCCCTCCGTACCTGCGATCGCCAGCGGGGCGGGTGCGTGTGGACCGCCATTCACCGGCGGCGCCGGCATCAGTCGCCGCGCGACGAGGGGCGCCAGGCGCTCGCCGAGACCGATCTTCTCGTAGAGATCGTCGAGGTCCTTCATGCCGAACTCCCCGAGCACGGCCTGCTGTACTTCGGGGCTGACGTCCTCGAGCGAGAGGCGGAATTCCCCGAGCGCCTGGTTGATCAGCCGCTGGCCGAGCGCAATCGCCTCGGTGCGCCGCAGGCTCTTCAGATAATGCCGGATGGCGTTGCGCGCCTTGGCGGTGACGACGAAGTTGACCCACGAGGGATTCGGCATCGCGCCCTTGGCGGTAATGATCTCTGCCGTCTGGCCGTTGCGCAGCACCGTGCGCAACGGCGTCAACCGACGGTCCACTTTGGCGGCGACGCAGCGGTTGCCGATATCGGTGTGCACTGCATATGCGAAGTCCACGACGGTCGCGCCGCTCGGCAGGCGCAGGATCGTTCCCTTGGGCGTGAAGACGTAAACCTTGTCCGGGAACAGGTCGACCTTGACGCTCTCAAGGAACTCCTCCGAGGTGCCGTCCTCCTGCAGCTCGACGAGGCTCGACAGCCACTCACGCGTGCGCTGCTGCTGCATGGAGTCCGCATCGCCGCCGGATTTGTACTTCCAGTGCGCCGCGATACCGGACTCGGCCACACGGTGCATGTCCTCGGTGCGGATCTGCGCCTCGATGGGCACGCCGTTGGGACCGAAGAGTGTCGTGTGGAGCGATTGGTAGCCATTGACGCGCGGGATGGCGATGTAGTCCTTGAAGCGCCCGGGCATGGGCTTGAACACCGAGTGCACGATGCCGAGTGCGCGATAGCAGGTGTCGGGCTTGTCGGTGATGATGCGCAGGCCGTAGACGTCGACGATTTCCGCCAGCGAGGCACGCTTGCGCAGCATCTTCTTGTAGATGCTGTAGAGGTGCTTCTCGCGCGTCTCCACCCGCGCTTGAATCTCGCTCTTGAGGAGGGCGCCGCCGAGCTGCTGGTCGATCTTCTTCAGAAACTCCTTCTGGTTGCCGCGTGCCTTGCGCAGCGCGCGCGCGAGCACTTCATGGCGGTGCGGATAGAGCGCCTCGAAGCCCAGGTCCTCGAGCTCGAGCTTCATGTTGTAGAGGCCGAGGCGCTCCGCGATCGGCGCGTAGATCTCCAGCGTCTCCCGGGCGACGGCGCGGCGCCGCGGCAACGGCATGGCTTCGATGGTGCGCATGTTGTGGGTGCGGTCAGCGAGCTTGACCAGGATGACCCGCAGGTCACGCACCATCGCAAGGAGCATTTTGCGGAACGACTCCGCCTGCGCTTCCTCACGGCTCTTGAACTGGATGGCATCGAGCTTCGTCACGCCGTCGACCAGCTCCGCGACATCACCGCCGAAGCGCGCGGCGAGCTGGTCCTTCGGCGTCGGGGTGTCCTCGATGACGTCGTGCAGGATCGCCGCGATCAGCGTATCGGCATCGAGGTGCAGGTCGGCGAGGATGGCCGCCGCCGCTACCGGATGGGCGATGTAAGGCTCGCCGGAGAGCCGCTTCTGCCCCTTGTGCGCGGACGCGCCGAACTCGGCCGCCTCCTCGATGCGCGCTACCTGGTCCGGCGGCAGGTATTGACCGACTGCGGCCAGAAGCTCCTTGAGCCCCGGGGTGCGCCTTCCGCCGGGGAGCAGTCCCAGGAGCGAAGACGCGTAGTCCATAGGATGCTGGTTGCTCTCAGTTCGTAGCCGATCCGCCTCAGGTACATGGATGTGCCCCGCCGCCGCAGGTGGCGGAGCCTCCGGCAAAAACCACGCCTTTTGCCCGAGGCGCGCTGGGCCGGGCAGGAGCCCGGATCCAGCGCTTCAAACTAGTCCCCTAGACCGAACTGCGGCGCGCGGAAGGTGGATTGAGCCTCGAGCTCGGGGATCGCCGGCTCGGCCGGAGGCTCGGGCTCGCGGAGCATGTCGAGCGTGACATTGCCCGCTGCGATCTCCCGCAGCGCGACGACGGTGGGCTTGTCATTCTCCCAGCCGACGGTGGGCTCGGCGCCGTTGGCGAGCCTGCGGGCGCGCTGGGCGGCCAGAATGACCAGCTGGAAGAGGTTATCGACGTTTTGCAGACAGTCTTCGACGGTAATACGGGCCATGGTAGAGGTAGGAAAAGGATGAGCGCGACGAGCGCGGGAGATTGCACACTATATCGCAAAGTACAAAAGCAAGTGAATAAGCGGCCCCGGGCCGTTCCCGCCGCCGGAGAATGCGATCGCACGGCCGCGCTCCGCTCAAAGCGCCGCAGGCGATTTTGAGCCCAGAGACAAGCCTACGCGGTGCTCAGGCCAGGAGGCGATCCAGGAGGGGTGCCAGCTCGGGGCGGGTGGCGGCCAGCCGCAGGGCCCTGGCCTCGCGGGAGCCCTGGCCATGCGCTGCGACGATCGCCATAAGGTCTGCCACCGCCCTCTCGAACTCGTCGTTCACGACGACGTAGTCGAACTCCCGCCAGTGCGACATGTCGCTCACGGCGTCGCGCAGGCGGCGGCCGATCACTTCGGCAGAATCGGTCGCGCGGCTCTGCAGGCGTTTCTCCAGGGCCTCGCGGGAAGGAGGCAGGATGAAGATCGTGACGCAGTCGGGCATGGCCGCGCGCACCTGCCGGGCGCCCTGCCAGTCGATCTCCAGCACGATGTCGCCGCCCTGTGCGAGGCGCGTTTCAACGGGCGCGCGCGCCGTGCCGTAGAGATTGTCGAACACGCGGGCGTGCTCGAGGAACTGCTCCTCGGTGACGAGCCGCTCGAACTCCGGTACGTTGACGAAGTAGTACTCGCGTCCGTGTTCCTCCGTCTGACGCCGCGGCCGCGTGGTGTGGGAGACGGACATTCGCAGCGCGGGCATGCGCTCGAGCAGCGCCTTCACGAGCGAGGTCTTGCCGGCGCCCGACGGGGCGGCCAGTACGAAGAGCGTGCCGCGCGTGCTGGGCGTCATCCCGGCTGTCTCGAGGCCGAGCTCTTCGCGCGCCGCGGCAACCCAGGCGCGCAACGCCTGAGCGCGATGACTGACTTGGTTCTTCACGGCCGGGTCGAGCTCTGCCGCGGTGCCACGCCCATTGGCGGGCAGGAATATCGGGTCGTAGCCGAAGCCGCCGCTGCCCCGCGGCTCGAGCGCGATGCGGCCCTCCCAGGTGCCGTGCGCGATGATCGGCTGCGGATCATCGTGCCGGCGCACGAAGGCGATTACGCAGTGATAGCGCGCCTGGCGGAACTCCATCGGAACCTGGTGCAGCTCGGCGAGGAGCTTGTTGAGATTGTCGGCATCGCTCGCCCCCTCGCCCGCGAACCGCGCCGAATGGACGCCCGGCCGGCCGTCGAGCGCGTCGGCCTCGATGCCGGAGTCGTCGGCCAGCGCCGGAAGGCCGGAGTGTCGCGCCGCGTGGCGGGCCTTGATGAGCGCGTTGTCGAGAAACGTGCTGCCGGTTTCCGGCGGCGAATCGATGTCGAGCGCGCTCTGCGCGAGCAACTCGAGGCCGAGCGGCGCCAGGATGGCCTGCAGTTCCCGCAGCTTGCCCGGATTGCCGCTCGCGAGGACCGTCTGGGTCGTCATGCGCTGCGCGCAGGTCTCGACGGGACTCGCGGGGACGGGCGAATCCCGGCCGAGTAGCGGCGCTGCGCGCCGATGAAGATCGCCGTCATGCGCTCTCCATGGCCTGGGTCTGCAAGGAGAACAGGGCTTCTATGCCCCCGGCCGCGAGCGCGAGCATGGCGTCGAGCTCATGGCGCCGGAAAGCGTGTCCTTCCGCGGTGCCCTGCAGCTCGATAAATGCGCCGCCGCTGCGCATCACCACGTTCATGTCGGTCTCGGCCTGCGAGTCCTCGCGGTAATCCAGATCCAACACCGGCTGCCCGCCGACGATGCCGACCGAGATGGCCGCGACCTGTCCGTGCAGCGGACTTGCGGGAATCGTGCGCTGGGCGACCAACTTACCGCAGGCCTGCGCGAGCGCCAGGTAACCGCCGGTGATCGAGGCGGTGCGTGTGCCGCCGTCGGCCTGGAGTACGTCGCAGTCAATTGTGACCGTGCGCGGGCCCAGCGCCCTGAGGTCGATGACGGCGCGCAGCGACCGTCCGATGAGACGTTGGATCTCCTGCGTGCGGCCACTCTGCTTGCCGCGTGCGGCTTCGCGCTGCGAGCGCGTGTGCGTCGAGCGAGGCAGCATCCCGTATTCGGCCGTGACCCAGCCCTGGTCCTTGCCGCGCAGGAAAGACGGCACCGTATCCTCGATGCTGGCGGTGCACAACACCTGGGTATCGCCGACCTCGATCAACACCGCGCCCTCGGCGTGCTTGGCGAACCGGCGCGTGAAGCCGACCGGGCGCATCTCATCGGGCGCGCGTCCGCTCGGGCGCGTCATGACAGCCAGCGCAGCGCGGCCGCGGAGGTGTTGTCGCTCGCGGTGCCGTTTCGGGTCACGGCTCTCTGGCCCAGCTCGAGCAGCTTTTCCTGCAGCGGGACCCCCGCGCTGCCGCTGGAGCCGCCGGGCCCGGAGAGCTCTGCGGCGATTTCCGCGTCCTGCAGGCCGCTCCACAAACCGTCGGTGCACACCATTAGCACATCTCCGGAGGTCAGCGGGCGTCGTCGCGCGATCGCCATGTCGGGAAGGATGGGATCGCCGCCGAGACAGCATTCGACGAAGTTGCGATGGGGATGGGTATGCGCCTGCTCCGCGGTGATCAGCCCTTCGCGCAGCAGTACCTCGACGTGGCTGTGGTCGCGGCTGCGGCTGACCAGCGCGCCGCCGCGCAGATGATAGATGCGACTGTCGCCGACGTGCGCCCACCAGGAGGCGCCCTGTTGCACCAGGCAGAGCGCGCAGGTGGCGCGCGGCCGCTGCTCGAGCGGCAGCGGGGCACCGAGCTTGACGACTTCCTCGTGCGCGCGGCCGAGGGCCAGGTGCAGGAATCCGAGCGGATCGAAGAGCGGCTGCGTCGCATGCCCGAAGGCATCGAGCACGATTTCGCGAGTGATCTCCGCGGCACGCGCGCCGTTGGCGTGGCCGCCCATGCCGTCGGCGATGAGGAGCAACGCGGCATTATCCGTCACCACGGCGGCGACCCGGTCCTGGTTCTCCTCGCGCCCGCCCACGAGGCTGACGTCGGTGTACTCAACCCGCAAGAAGAAATCCCTGCATCTGTTAGACTTTGGATTCCCCTTTATATCACCCGGCGCCGCCGGGGGCGCAGCGTTTAAACAATGATCGCCAGCATGACGGGCTTTGCGCGGCGGGAGATCTCCGGCTCCTGGGGAACGCTCGTCTGCGAGTTGCGCAGCGTCAATCATCGCTTTCTCGAAGCCGGCTTTCGCCTGCCGGATGAGCTGCGATCCGCCGAGGGCGAGCTGCGCCAGCACCTGGCTCGCGAGGTGCGCCGCGGCAAGGTCGACTGCGTGCTCAGCTACCGCCGCGCACAAGCCTCCGAGGCTGGGCTCGAGGTCGACGCCCAGGCACTCGAGCGCTTGCTCGCGCGCCTGAAGGACATCAGCCGCTCCTTCCCGGCGAACACGGTGAATCTGGTGGATGTGCTGCGCTGGCCCGGTGTGCTCAAGGAGGACAGCTCCGCGGGCGAGGAGCTGATGGTGGCCGCCAAGGCGCTGTTCGGCAGCACGCTGGAGGACCTGGTGGCGGCGCGGGCACGGGAGGGGCTGCGGCTCAAGGAGATCCTGGAGCTGCGCTGCGCCAGCCTGGAGGAACAGGTGCGGCAGGTGCGGGACCGCTTGCCCGAGGTTCATACCCGGATGCGGACGCGGCTCGACGATCGGCTGAAGGAGCTGACCGCCAGCGTGGATCAGGACCGCCTGGAACAGGAGCTCGCGCTGCTGCTGCAGCGGCTGGATGTCGATGAGGAGCTCGATCGCCTGTCCGGCCACATCCAGGAAATCCGCCGCGTCCTTGCCGCCAATGAGCCTGCCGGCCGGCGCCTCGATTTTCTGATGCAGGAGCTCAACCGCGAGGCGAACACCCTGTCATCGAAGTCTCAGGACCTCGAGACCACCCGCAGCGCGGTGGACATGAAGGTCGTCATCGAGCAGATGCGGGAGCAGGTGCAGAACGCGGAATAGCGTCTAGGGGCGTCGAGACGGATCCATCACCCCTCCCGAATACCCTGCATTTCTAGTGATTTTGGCCATAAATGGCCACTCCCATCCAACCCTATATCAGCTATCCTGTAGCTAGTACGGTAGCTGACTTGTAGCTAAGTCCGTTGCTGCGATTCGAGGATCAGGGCGGCTTGCGAGGCGCCGAAACTTCGCAAACCACCCAGATCGAGAGCCGCCGGATCGAATCCTTGCGGATGGAGGGGTCTAATGGGACGCGCGAAACTCACTACGCTCGCGGTTGAGCGGGCACACCGATCGGGCGAGCGGATGCTGCTCAGTGATGGCGACGGGCTGTATCTGCGCAAGCAGACTCGCGATGGCGCCTCGTGGACGCTGCGCTATCACTTCGCCGGCCGTGAGCACTGGCTGACTCTCGGCCACTACCCCGCCATGTCGCTTGCACAGGCCCGCATCGAGGCGCGCGAGGCCCGTGTGCTGCTCGACAGGCAGCAGGACCCCTTGAGCGTGCGCCGCGCCAGTGAAGCCGCGCAGCGGCAGCGCGGCTCTTTTCGAGAGTTGTGCGAAGAGTGGTACCGGAACGAGATCATCGGCCGCGGGATCAAGCACCCAAGCGTTCCGCGCCGGCATCTCGAGAAATACCTGCTGCCCAAGCTCGGCCGCACGGCGGCGGCGGAGGTCACCGCCGCGGACATCGCCCGCGTGATCGATGAGGTCAAGGGACGAGCACCGACGGCGGCAAACGACCTGCTGCGCTTCGCCTATCGCATCTTTGCCTTCGGCGTGCGTCGGCGCATGGTCCCTGCCAACCCGGCCTCCGGTTTCTCACCGCGCCTCGATGGAGGCGGCACGGAGAGGCCCCGCAGCCGCGCCCTGAGCCTCGATGAGCTGGCGCAGCTTTTCGAGAAGGTCCGCGAAACGCCGACCTTCGGCGTCGCCAATGCACTTGCCCTCAAACTCCTGCTCGCACTCTGCGTCCGCAAGGGCGAACTGCTGGGCGCCCGGTCGGAAGAATTTGATCTCGACGGCAGCACGCCTCAAGGCGCGGTCTGGCATCTTCCCGCGTCCCGCACCAAGACAGCTGCCGCCCTCGACATTCCGCTGGTGCCCGAGGTGGTCGGTTGGCTCAGGGAGCTCAAGACGCTTGCGGCCAGCAACGAATATTTGTTCCCGAAGCGCCGGCGCGACCCTCGCGAGCGCGTACCGCATGTTGGTCTCGATACGCTGAACGTAGCTCTGGAGCGCGTGCCGCACGGTTTGCGGCCTTTCACGCTCCACGACCTGCGGCGCACCGCACGGACCCAGCTCGCCGCGCTCGGTATCCGGCGCGAAGTGGCCGAGCGCTGCCTGGGGCACCAGCTGCGCGGGGTCGAGGGAACCTATGACCGACACGATTACTTCAAGGAGCGGCGTGCGGCGCTCGTGCAGTGGACCGCTCTGCTGCTCGAGACCGAGCGCGGCGATCGCAAGGTAGCGGCGATTGGCCAGCGATCAGAGAAACGCAAGGTGGGATGAGCCAAGCAGCCGCTGGGTCGCTGCGCTCCGAAGATCACCGTTTGAGGTACTCCCTGGGGGTGATGATCTCGATCCCCCGGAACGGATGGAGCTCCAGCAGGTCGTCGTCCCCCGTCACGATGATATCGGCAT